>JAJVIH010000020.1 GCA_022072125.1 Myxococcota bacterium
ATTTTTCCACGCTGCCCCGGCGGGAGGCTTGCAAAGGCCGCGCGCGCTGGTACCTTGCCGCCGTCAGGAACCGGGAATCAACCGCCATGCCCTTATTCAAAAAGCAAGAGACCCCGCCCTCCGGCGAACCCACCCCACCCGCTCCAGCCTCCGCGGCGGCAAGCCCGTCTGGAGGTCTGGGCCAACACCCGGCAGGGAAAAAGCCGGTCCAGCGCGAGGAGGGGCTGATTCCCCAGGTGCGGCATGTGGTGCTGGTGGGCAGCGGCAAGGGCGGCGTGGGAAAATCCACCGTCAGCACCAACCTGGCGGTGGCGCTGGCGCAGACAGGCAGGCGCGTGGGCCTTCTGGACGCGGATATCCACGGACCCTCCATCCCAATCCTGATGGGCGTCGCGCACAAGCCCAATACCGAGGGCCGCAAAATCAAACCCGTCGAGAGCCACGGCGTGAAGCTGATGTCAATCGGTTTCATCGCCGGCCCCGATGACGCCACCATCTGGCGCGGCCCGATGATCCACGGCGCGCTCATGCAGTTCATGCGGGATGTTCTCTGGGGGGAACTGGATTACCTGGTCGTGGACATGCCCCCGGGCACCAGCGACGCCCAGTTGTCCATGGGCCAGCAGGTGAGGCCGGACGGGGCGATCATCGTCACCACGCCGCAGATGGTGGCGGTGGCCGAAGCCCTCAGGGTGAAGGACATGAACGACAAACTCGGCGTGCGCACGCTCGGCGTGGTCGAGAACATGAGTTTTTTCGAGTGCGATCAATGCCACGCCCAATCCGATATTTTCGGCTCGGGCGGCGGCGGATTCGTTTCGCGCGAGATGAAAATCCCCTTGTTGGCCCGCCTGCCGGTGGATGAAACCATCTGTTCGGGCGGCGATGCGGGCGCGCCGATCGTCATCCTCAAGCCCGCCAGCGCGGCGGCGAAGGAATTCGCCGGCCTGGCCCAGCGCGTCATCGCCGGCGTGGAAGCCGCCCCGGCGGAGCAATAAAAACCGGAAAAAACCGCCGCTCACCGGCAAGAAGAACATTTTCTCAACTGTATGGATCTCGCCCGGTCACGAAGCTGGTTGATGGCGCTTCCCGCATCAGCCAATCTCACTCCCGGCGCCTGACGGCGTCCCTCTTTATTCCGGGGGAATGGAAAGGGAATCATCCATGCGGCAGGGCGGGCGGACTCGCACAACCCTGAAGCGGTGCTATTTCCCCGCCGGCACCGGCGGACGGCCGATGGCGTGGTATTCAAAGCCCGCCTGCGCCATGGCGTCCAGCGAATACAGGTTGCGGCCGTCCACAATCAGCGGGCGCTTGAGCAGTTTTTTCATGCGCTCGAAATCCGGCTGGCGGAACTCGTTCCATTCGGTCACGATCACCAGCGCATCGGCGCCGGACAGCGCGTCGTAATTGTTGTCCGTGAATTTGACGCGATCGCCAAACAGGCGGCGGGCGTTGTCCATGGCCTCCGGATCATGGGCGCGGATGGAGGCGCCCGCGTCCAGCAACGCCTTCATCAACTCCACCGACGGCGCTTCGCGGATGTCGTCGGTTTTGGGCTTGAAGGCGATGCCCCACACCGCGATGGTCCTGCCGGACAGCGATCCGCCAAAACATGTCCGCAACTTCTGGAAGAGCCGCTGTTTCTGGCGCTGGTTCACCCTGTCCGCCGCCTCCAGGATATCCATCGTGACGCCGTGCTCGCGCGCGGTGGAGACCAAGGCGCGCACATCCTTGGGAAAGCAGGAGCCGCCATAGCCCACGCCGGGATAAAGGAAAGCGTAGCCAATGCGTTTGTCGGCGCCCGCGCCCTTGCGCACCAAGTCCACATCGGCGCCGGCCGCCTCGCACAGGTTGGCGATTTCGTTGATCAGGCTGATGCGCGCCGCCAGCAGGCAGTTGGAGGCGTATTTGGTCATCTCCGCGCTGGGGATATCCATGAAGATGATCGGGTTTTCGTTGCGGACAAAGGGCGCGTACAAACGGCCCATGATGTCGCGGGCGCGCTGGCTTTCGCAACCAACGACCACGCGATCAGGTTTCTGAAAATCGTTGACCGCGGCCCCTTCCTTGAGAAATTCGGGGTTGGAAACCACCTCGAATTCCTTCGCGCCCACCTCCAGCAACGCGGCCTTGACCTTCGCTCCGGTTCCCACCGGGACCGTGCTTTTGGTGACCACCAGCGTGTATCCGTTGATGTTGCGGCCGATGTCGCGGGCGGCGGCGAGGACATACTGAAGGTCCGCGGAGCCGTCTTCATCCTGCGGGGTGCCGACGGCGATGAACACCACCTGCGCGCCGGGAACCGCTTCCTGGATGCGGGTGGTGAACTTGAGCCTGCCTTCACGGATATTCTGGGCGACGATTTCGGACAACCCCGGCTCGAAAAACGGAACCTCGCCCCGGAGCAGACGTTCAATCTTCGCGGGATCGATATCCACGCAGGTCACATCGTTGCCGGTTTCGGCGAAGCACGCCCCGGTCACCAGTCCGACATATCCAGTTCCAATCACAGCGAGTTTCATACTTCCCCTGACAAATGAATGGTTGTTATCCCAGGGCGGCGCGGGTCTGCTGACGCGCGGCGAAAAACGCCTCCGAGACCAGCCAGGGGATATACATTGCGGCGCCGGGTGCGTTCAACAGCACCTGGGCGATTTCATCGGCGCCGGCGCCCGATGGCGTTTGCGGGGCGTGCAAACGCACCAGCGCCTGGACGCCCGCGGCCAGGTCGGTGATACACAGAAAGGCCGCCTGCTCCATGGCGAGGCGCGTGCGCAGAATCCATCCGGCGTAATTGACATTGACCCGGCTGGTGAAATCGTGGGCCGCCTCGGTGAGGACTTTCCTGGATTTCCGGCCCAGCGCCTCGCGGATTTTCTCGACTTCTCCGGGATCGGCGGCGGGGGAGGTCCAGTCCGGCAGGGCGGCGGACGCGATGGCGTGCAGCAGGGATTCCAGCCGGGCCGCGGGCAGCCGCAACACCAGGCTCTGCGCCCCGATGACGCGGGCGGTCAACCGGGCGGCCGTGAACAGCATTTCCTCGCCGCGCAGGACCGCGTTCAGATCCGCTCCCAGCACCAGCGCGGGCGGGTCGGCATGTTCGGCCACGCAGGCCTTCCGCGAGGTTTCGGAGATGAACGCCTCGCAGTCGGGCGCCCCCAGCATTTTCTGGGCCATGTCCACGGCCTTGCGGAAGGGATCGTCGCCGCGCAGGCGATCCTTCCTTGTCACGCCGTACTGGTCCATCGCCGGGGCGAGCACGCGCTTGAGATCATCGCCGGAATGCGCCAGCAGCGCGCGCATCAGATCAAATTCATCCGCCGGGAACAGCACGGACTGCACGACCTCCTCGGGAAGGCGCGCGGGCGCAGGCGGAATGCGCGACTTCACCTCGCCCAGGAAAAACTCGGTATCGTTGTCGCCGGCCCGCAGGCCCCGCAGCACCATGGCGGCGCAGAAAGCGGCGTCCTTGCGTCCCTGCGACTCGAACAGGTGGAACATGCCGCGCAAGGCGCCGTAATTGAGCGGATCGTTTTTCAGCAGGTTGCGGAATTCCTCCACCGCCTGGCCCTGCGATGAAGGGTTGCGCGCCATGAGCAGGGCCAGGTTCGCGCGCGCCTCGCCGTCTCCGGGGCGCAGGCGCAGGGCTTCTTGATAGTGTTCGATGGCGCGCTCCGGCTGGTTGAGGGTGTCCTCGAACAGGCTGGCCAGCTTGAGGTGAATGGCGGCGGCGCGGTCCGGATCGCGGCCCTCCAGTTCGCGGGCGCAGGCGGAATAGACGCGGGCGCGCTCCTGATAATAGGCGGCGTTGCCGCCCGAATGGGTGGAGAGCAGGTTCAGGTAGCGCTCCACCACCTCCTCGTCGGAGGGCTTGATGGCCAGCGCGCTCCGGAGATGCTGGAGCGCCCGTTGGGCGTCTCCATAACCCCGGTCCGCCAGGTTGCACAGGTCAACATGAATGCGGAAACGCTCTTCCCCCTGCAAGGGAAGCGTGAGCAGCGCCTCCAGATATCCGGCGGCCTCGTTCCACTGGCCCTGCGCCATGGCGAAACGCACCAGCCTGCGCATCGCCTCGTGATTCCGCGGATCGGCCTCCATGACCTTCTTCAGGTGATGAATGGCCTTTTGCGGATTGAGCATGCGCTCATGGTAGAGCACGCCCAGCTTGAGGTGGAGTTCCTTCTGCGCGGCGCCTGGCTGGGAAGCGGCGAGAGCGGCCTCCAGCTTTTCCGCGGCGGCGCTCCAGTCGCCGCGTTCCTCCGCCATGGCGGCGGCGAGGGCGAGCACGCGGGGATGGGCCGGCGCCTTCTCCTCCGCCTTTTTCAGGGCGGCCGCGGCGGCGGCGGCGTCCCGGAACTGGCTCCATTGCAGGCGGGCGATATCGGCCAGTTCTCCCGCCGCCTGCCAGGGGTCTTCAAAACTCGCGGCGCGGCGGCCGCGCAGGTCGAGCAGCCGTTTCCACTCCTTGCGGCGGGAGAACAGGCTGGACAATTGCTGGATGGCCGTCTCGTCTCCCGGCGCGATTTCCGTCGCGGCGAGCAGGTGGCGGATGGCGCTCTCCTCGTCGTTGAGGTGGTGCAGCGCCAGCGCGGCGGCGGTCATGCGCGCCTCGAAAATGCTCGCCGGGTCTTCCAACACCAGCAGTTCGCGGTCCACGGTCTCCAACGCCAGCTTCCATTCCTCCTGGCGCAGGCGGGCTTCGCGGAGCAGGCGCAGGGCGGGCAGGTTTTCCGGGTCCAGCGCGATGCATTCCTCCAGTTGTTCCGCGGCGCCGCCGGGATCATTGAGATGGAACAGCGATTCATTGGCCATCCGCAGCAGGATGCGCGCCTTGTCGGCCCCTTCGGTGATCGAGGCCTTCAGGCGCAGCACCTCGACCAGGCTGCGGCGGCGATCGTTCTGGTGATACAGGGTTTCGAGCCGGTTCAGCGCCTCGCGGTTCGATGGATTGATCTTGAGCGCCTGCACGTAGTTCTGGGCCGCCTGGGCGTATTCCTCGATGCTCTCGCGGAGCATGCCCGCCTCCAGCCAGCCGGTCTGCGCGAACCCGGGATCGCGGGCGAGGGAACTCAGGCGTTCGATCCAGATGGCGCGCGCCTTGTCGTTCTTGGAGGCCGAATACAGCCTTTCCAGCCCATGCACGGTGTCCAGATCGTCGGGGGCGATGCGCAGCGCCGCCTGCAGCGCCTTGAGCGCGCCGGAATGATCGCCAATGCGCTCCTCGTACATCCACGCCAGCCGGTGCAGATACGCCACCTGCATGGAGGGACTGCCGGGAATCGCGGCCAGATGTTCGATCTGCGCCGCGATCTGATCCCAATTGCCCCGCCGCGCATGCAGATCGATCAGCGCGCGCAACGCGGGCACGAATTCCGGAAAGACCTCCACCGCTTCTTCATAGGCCGCCACGGCGTCATCCAGCCGGTTGAGGCGGCGGTCGAACAACTGTCCCAGCTTGAAGAGCAGCAGGGCGCGCGGACCGGCGTCAGCCAACAGCTTCGCCTCGGCGCGCCAGACCTCCGCCAGGCCTTCCCAGTCCTGATGCTGCTGCAAAAGCTGCGCGAGCGCGCGCAGCACCGGCATTTCCACGGCGCCTTCGCGCACCAGTTGCTGGTAAATGATGATCGCCTGGCGCGGGCGCTGGAGCTTTTGCACCAGCAATTCGGCCATGCGGATGCGCAGGCTATGCCGCTGGCTGACATCGCGGGTGATGCGGGCCTCGCGCTCGTAGGTTTGCAGCAGGTCGTCCCAGCGGGTGGTGGCCTGGTACAGGCGGCCCAGCGCGCGCAGCGCGGGAAGATAATCCGGGTTGAACACATGCAGCCGCTCGAAGGCGGTGATGGCCTCTTCCCGGTTGACCAGCTTCTCTTCATACACCGAGGCGATCTCGTGCATGAGCAGGGTGCTCTGCTGGGAATCGGCGGTCAGCGCCAACTCCTTGCCCACGGCGCCCACGTATTTGTCCCACTGGTTGGATGCCGAATAGAGCCGCGCCAGCGACCGGATGGCCGCAATATTCTTGGGCGACAACTCCAGCAGCCGCAGCAGGGTGTCAATCGCGCCCTGGGTGTCGCCCAGCCGCTCCTCCCGGATGGATGCGATGCGGTCCAGCAGATGCGCCTGCTGTTCGGCGCTGGCGTGCTGCAACTCCGATTCATGAAAGGAGACCAGATCATTCCAGCGTTTCAGCTTCTGCAAGAGTCGCGCCACCGCCTGGCGGGCGGTGGGGTGAACGGGATCAAATCGCAGCACGTCCAGATACACGTTCAGCGCCCGCTCGGAATCGCCGATCTTCTCCAGATACAATTCACCGAGCTTGCACAGCCGCGCGGCGAATTCGGCGGGCTCCTTGACCGCCTGGATCTCCCGGTGCATCAACTCCGCCAGGTCCTGGTAGCGGGCGTGACGGGCCAGCAAACGCCCGAGCGCCTGAAACGCCGGCAGATAGGAAGGCGAAAGCTCGATGACCTTCTGGTAACACTCAATGGCGCGCTCCGGCCTGGACAGCGGCCCCTCCAGCACGGAGGCCAGCCGGAAAAACAGCGAGGTCAGCACCTGCACGTCGGAAGTATTGGCGGCGCGGGTCTCCAGCACCTTCGCCAGAAATTCGTGCTCGCCCAAGGATTCGCACAGCCGGTCGAGGGTGATGAGCAGCGTGGGATCATCCGGCGTGCGCGCGAACGCCGACTTCAAAACGCCCAGGGCGCGCCCGGGCTCCCCCAGCTTGTCCTCGTAAATGGACGCCGCTTCCTGCAGCAGGATAGAGGCGCGCAGGGGATCGGGCTGGCGGCCGGATTCATCAATCAACAGTTCAGCCAGTTCTTCATGCCGTCCCGCCTCGTCCAGAATACGGGTCAGTCCGCGGCGCGCGCCCTGGTTGGCCGGATCGCGCTCCAGCACCGTGCGGTACAACGCCTCGGCGGGCTCCGGCTGCTTGAGCTTGAACATGAACAGATGGGCTGCGGCGATGCGGAAGGTGTCGCCCAGCGGACCATCGGTGCAACGGTTGGCGAGTTCGGCGTACAGGCGCACGGCGTCGGGCCAGCGCTGATCCTGCAACACCATGCCGAGTTTGAGGTGCAGAAAGGGCAGATGGTCGGGGAACTGGCGGATCGCCTCGTCCACTCCATCATAAAACTGCTGCTGGTAGTCATCGGTGGAGGAGAGCATCATTAGACGCTCCCACAGCAGGGCGCGTCTCCGGTCCGGATCGGACGTATGCTGCAGTTCCTCTTCCAGCAGCCGCAAGGCGAATTCCGGACTGCCCGCGCCGCGGATGACCTCCCGCGCCAGCGCGATGGGCGCGGTGACGCGCGGCTCCAACTCAAATGCGCGCTGGTAACTTTCCACCGCCTGCCGGCCCAGCCCCAACTCCTCCTGGTACCAACCGGTCTGGAAAAACAGCATCGCCGAGGACAGGCCGGGCTGCTTGCGCGCGGCCTCGCGGGTAAACAGGGCGACGGCTTCCTGGTAAAAATCGTCCGGGGACTGCAACGGCGCGGGCGGCGCGATCAGCGGCACGTGACGGCGCTCGCCCGACACCGGACGCGGAACGGCCATCGCCGGATTGGACCTGGCCCGCGGAGGCAGCGGCTCCAGGCCTCCTTCGAGTTCCTCGATCTCATCTTCCTGGAGATCAATGACCTCCAACTCCGGATTCCGCTCCGGCACGGGCGCGGCGGGCGGCGGCAAGGACTCCTGCGCCAGCGGATGCGCCGGCCTCGAAACCGGGCGCGGCTTGGGGATATCCTGCCCCTCCACCCAGAGGTCCGACACCACCTGAATATTGCTGAATTCGTCGCGGTCTTTATCACGTGCCATGGACTTTCCACGCTATCACGTCCGGCGGCCCGAGTTAAAGTTCCAGCCCCACGTCCCCTCACCGGACCCGGTTTTTTGGGGGGGACTCGCCCTCCCTCCCCCTCCCGCTGCACGGAAGAGAGATGCGGCATGCGAACCATGATCGCATGGAAGTCCGCCGCCGCTGCCGCAAGGCAGCGGCGGCCCCGCCCCGCGCCAGACCCGGGAGCGCGCGCCATCGCATCCACCGCCACAAGCCCGGAACAATCCCCGGCGCCAGGCCACGCGCGGGCGGATGACCGGGCGATATTGCACGAATCGGCTCCCGCAGCCCAAACGGTCAGCCATCCGCGCGGGCCGGCGCGACAACGCGGCTCCGCCTGAACGCGCGCGCGATCCCGGGCCTGGCGCCCCCCCAGCGCCCCACGGTCCCCAATCCATACGCGCACCGCGCCCGCACAGGCCGCAGGGGACCGTCCCTATTCCGCGGCCGCGCGCGCCAGGCCGCGCGCGAGACGCGGAATGGGGACCGCCGCAAGCGGTTGGGGCGCTGGGGGGGGGTGCGGCGGGCGCTTTGCGCCCGCCGCGCGGGGCGGGGCCTCCCCCCGGCTGCAAGCCGGGGGGAGGCGGACACCGGAGATCGAACCTTGGGCTGGAAATACGCACTGGGGAAAGGCGCGCGCCAAACCACGTCACGGGAGTCATACCGTGGACGGCGAGCCTTCCCTTGCCGGTTTTTCCGGCAGACCCGGCGTAACGTTGTCAGAAATGTCCCGTAGTCATATAGCCAGAATGTGTTCCATCCGGACGCCCCGGCTTGGCCGGTGGAGACGCTTGGCGCGCCACATCCCCTTCGCCGATGGGAAAACCATGATGAATGATCCCGGCTCCCATTACCGCCTGGTCACCGGCTTGTTGCCCGTGCTGTTGCTGTCCTGTGGAACCACCGTGGAAGCGGGTCCCGGGGAAAGCGGGGCATCCAGGGATATGCCCGTGGGCGAGCGTCCCATGCCGCCCGCCGCCTTTCCCGCCACCAGCTTTTTGCGGCAGCCTCCCTGGTATGATGGCAAGGGGGAAGTCTCGGCCTACCGGTCAGTGATCCAGCGGTACAACGCGCCACGCAGGAGCATTGAGTTTCACGTGGTGGTCAGCGAGACCTTCAACCGCGAAAAACTGGTGAAGCAGGAGTCGCCCACGCCTCCCGGCAACCAGATCACCGTGACGAAGTTCAACCTGGTCCGGCATTTTCAGACGGGTATTTATGACTACCACCAGGTCGCCAGCGTTTTTCTGGATCAGCAGACCGCCATGCCCATCAAGCAGACCTTCACTTCGGCGGAATGGTGCGGCCTGACCTTCAAGGAAATCCTGCCCCGGGCCGGATTGACCCGCATGACCGTCAATACCTATTGGGATCCGGAGGCCTCGGCGGCGTATGAACTGGATACCCCCCGGGGCGTGCTGACCAATGAATCGCTGCCCGTAACCCTGCGCGCGCTGCCTTTCGCGACGGGCGCTGTTTTCGCCGCCCCCATGATACCGCCGCAAATGAGTTCGCGCGGACCGCGTCCGGAAATCCGCGAGGCGAGGATCGTCATCACGGGGAAGGAAAATGTGACCGCGCCGGCGGGCGCGTTTGAATCCTGGCGGGTGGAAGCGGATTGGGGCGGACCGGCGAAGGATGTGTTGTGGTTCGCCGAATCCAGTCCTCACCTGCTGGTGAAGTGGGACCAGGCGGAGGGCCATCGCCACGAACTGATTGTCAGCAAACGGCTGGAATACTGGAAGATGAACACGCCAGAATGGTCGCCCGCAAAGGCGTTGGGCGTGGAACTGGTTCCCTGAGCCGCGCAGGAAGCCTCCTGGTGAATTCTTGACTCCTTCGCCGCATGGCGAAGAATTCCCCCCATGGGCGTTCGCATCCACCGTTTTCCACACAAAGGCCGTGGCGTGATCGCCGCGCGTGATTTTTCCCCCGGGGAACTGGTTGAATCCGCTCCGGTGATCGTGATTCCCGACCGGCAATGGCCCGCCATCGAGCATACGGTCCTGTACGACTACTGCTACGGTTGGGGACCCCGGCAGGAGCATGTGGCGCTCGCCCTGGGGTACGCCTCGCTGTACAACCATTCGTACCGTCCCAATGCGCGCTACGACCGGGATGAAGCGGCGGAAGTCCTGCACATCACTGCGATCCGGCCCATCCAGGCGGGGGATGAGATCACGGTGAATTACAACGGCGATCCCGATTCAAGGGACCCTGTCTGGTTTGAGGTGAACGAAGGGTAGCCTGCTGTTCTGCCCGGCGCCAGCGGCCATGGGGCGGGACGCCCGATCAGGATCATCAGTTGGAGTGCGGAACCGGCGCGCCCAACGCATCCGCCGCGGCGTTCAGGGGGCGCACGGCGGTGTTTTCCCCCGATTGGGTGGACAGGCCCGCCATCTCAAACCGCTCCTCCGGCACCAGCGCCTTGATGGCCTCGCGCACCTGGTCACGGGTGGCGCCATTGGTGAGTTTTTTCAGCACCGCGAAGCCCTCTTCCACCTTCTGGCGGTCCAGGATGGCGAAGCGGCCAATGAATATCTTCGGGTGAATGGTCTTTTCGATATTCTCGCCATCCACCGCCAGTTCTTCAAATAGCTTTTCACCCGGGCGCATGCCGGTAAACCGGATTTCGATGTCCTTGTGGGGCTCCAGTCCGCAGAAGCGGATAAGGTCCTCGGCCAGGGTGACAATCTTCATGGGTTTGCCCATGTCGAGAATGAATATCTCGCCGCCCTGCCCGATGGCCGCCGCCTGCAGCACAAGCTGCGTGGCCTCTGAAATGGTCATGAAGTACCGGACCATGTCGGGATGGGTGACCGTCACCGGGCCGCCGCGGGCGATCTGTTTCTGGAAGGTGGGGATGACGCTGCCCATGCTGCCCAGCACATTGCCGAAACGCACGGTGATGAAGCGGGTTGTTCCCTGCCCGCTGATGGACTGAAGGTACAGTTCCGCCAGCCGTTTGGACGCCCCCATGATCGAGGTGGGGTTCACCGCCTTGTCCGTGGACACCATGACAAATTTGCCCACCCCGGACTGACAGGCGATATCCGCCACCTTCTGGGTGCCGAACACATTGTTCTTCAGCGCCTCGCCCGGGTTGGCCTCCATCATGGGCACGTGCTTGTGGGCGGCGGCGTGAATCACCACGTCGGGGCGGTATTCCCCCATGATGGCGCGCAACCGTTCGGAATCGCAGATATCCGCCACGCAGGGAACCACCGGAATATGGGGAAATTCGTCGCGGAGTTCGCTGTCAATATGGAAAAGATTGTTTTCCGCCTGCTCCACCAGCACCAGCACGGAGGGTTCAAAACGGCAAACCTGGCGGCACATCTCGCTGCCAATGGAGCCGCCGGCCCCGGTCACCAGCACGCGCTTGCCCTGAAACGACCGCGCCATGGATTCCATATCCAGTTGGACCGGCTCGCGCCCGAGCAGGTCGTCGGGCTGGACCTCGCGCACCCGGCTGATCTTCATCCGGCCATCCACCAGCGAGAAGATGCCGGGGACAATGCGCGTATGAACGCCGGCCTCCTTGCAGCGAGTCATGATGCGCTTCATGGATTCGCTGGACAGGCTGGCGATGGTGATGATGGCCTCGGACACCCGGTATTTGCGGGCCAACTCGGGGATATCGTCGCAAACCCCCAGCACCGGAATGCCCTGCACCACATGATTGAGTTTGGCGGGATCGTCATCCACAAAGCCCACCGGGGACAGGTTCAGATCCCGGCGGCTCTGGATTTCCCTGGCGAAGATGACCCCCGCCCGGCCCGCGCCAATCAACAGGACCGGCTTGGCCTCCCCCTTGTGGGCCTGGTGAGATGCGGCTTCTTCCCGTTCATACTGGATGCGCCGGAGCACGCGGGCCCCCAGCAACAGCAGAAAGGTCAGAAAAGCCTCCAGGACAATCACCGAAATGGGTATGCGGAGATACTGGTAACTGGCGGGCAGAAGCAACCGGAACAACAGGAAGAAAAAGCTGGGAATGGCCACGGCGGTCAGGAAGACCCGCACGTCCGCCAGCCCCACATAGCGCCAGATGATCCGGTTGACGCCAAACAGGTAGTTGCAAAACAGCCGCACACCCACAACGTATGGGGTGAGCAACAACATCTGCTTGGTGTGAAATTTCAGATCGCCCGGTTCAAATTCCGGCAGGTCAACAAAGCGGATGGAGTAGGCGGTCGCCATGGAAATGGCGATCAACAATCCATCCACGATCAGTTGGGAGGGACGGGAATACATCCATGCTGTTTTGGTCGCGCCGCTGGTCCGCAATTCAGACATAACAAACCATCCAGACGGTAAATCCCCTAGCAAAAATAAGGGTTTTTGGCAACCGCGCCTGTGACGCCCGTCATGCCGGGGGAATGATCTGGATTCCGGAACGGGTCAAATTGGGTCACAAACAGTTTCCAGCCCAGATATTCAGGTTGACCAGTATCCACGCTTTCCAGATTGCACCATCGTTTCCCGCCATGGCGCTGTCCAGCAGTTCCTTGCGATAGCGGTTGCTGACAATCGAACTGGCGAAGGCGTTTTCATCCAGGAGCGTTGACGAAAACTGGCTGCGCAACGGCCCCCGGAACCAGGTCAGCACCGGACTGGCGAACCCCTTCTTGGGGGCGAATACATCCAGCGGAATCCGTTTGGCCGCGGCGCGTTTCAAAATCATCTTTCCCTGAATCCGCCCGGAATGAAAACCAAAATAATCGCGAACGGAAAGCCCGGCGCACCAGGCGGTGAAATCCCGGTCGAGAAACGGACAACGGCCTTCCAGCGAATGCATCATGGTCATCTTGTCCGCCTTGAGCAGGATATCATTGGGCAGCCAATGTTCCTGCATGCCAGCCAGCATCAGACCCACATAATCCTGGATGGCGGAACGGCGGTAAAACTCGCCAATCACGCTCTCCAATGGGTCGTGCGACAGATAATCCGGATTGAGCACCTCTCCAGGAATGGCTTTCAGGTTCAACTCCCCGGTCATGGTGAACCGGTATTCCCGCAGTTCATCCACTCCTTGCAGGTTCATGCGCCTGAGCCCGGTTCGAAACTTCCCCCTGAGGATTCTTTCCGCCCCTCCCGTCAGGTGGGGAGCCCGGACCGACCACCAGAACTTCCGGACCATATCCCACTGATACCGGTCCACGATGGAGTCGTATCCGGCGAGAATTTCATCGGCGCCTTCCCCGAACAACACCACCGTGACCTCTTTCACCGATTCCCGGGCAAGAATGCCTGTGAACACATTCACCCAATCGGCCATGGGTTCTTCCACACTGGCCGCCGCCGCGGACAAGTTGCTCCAGAATTGATCCGGAGCGACCGTGATGGTGCGGTGCTCACATCCAAAATACCGGGCGATCCGGGCGGCGTCATTCCCTTCACTGTCAGGGAAATCATCAAAACCAATGGCGTATGTCCGGACGTGGTTGTGCCCCAGTTCCCGCATGGCCGCCACGGTGCAGGCCGAATCCACCCCGCCGCTCAGGAAAACGCCCAGCGGACGCTCCGACATGAGGTGGCGTTCAACGGCGTCGCGGAACCGGGACCACAACTCCTCGGGAGAATGCCGGATACGGGTTCTGGTGGAGGCGTACCAGGGTTGAAAAAACCGCTCGCGTTCGATGGCGCCGCCAGCCGATATGGTGATCCACTCTCCGGGAGCCAGCTTTTCAACATCCTTGAACCCTGTTCCCGGACCCGGAACATACCGGTAAAACAGATAATTGCTAATGGCTTCCGGATCGGGCTTGCCGGCGGAAAACCCCGCGCTTTTCAGCGCCCGGACCTCGGAAGCGAATAAATATCTTTCTCCGTGTTTCGCCCAATACAGGGGTTTTTGACCATAATGATCCCGGGCGGCGACAATCCTGCCTTGTTGCTGATCCAGAATCAGAACGGCGAACATGCCGTTGAGCAGGGCGAACGCACCGGTTCCGTATTCTTCATAGAGATGCAGAATCACTTCCACGTCGCTGTGGGAACGGAACCTGTGGCCGCGCGCTTCCATTTGCGAGCGCAAGGATTTGTAATTGTAGATTTCCCCATTGCACACCAGGTGGATATCCCCGGTTTCATTGGAGAAAGGTTGTTGTCCGCTGGCGATATCAATGATGGAGAGCCGGACCATGCCAATGGCTCCGGGTCCGGAAGCACATTCACCGGCTCCATCCGGCCCGCGATGCCGCATGGATTGGGCCATCAGGCGCACAATTTCAAGAGGAGCAGCGGAACCATCCACGCTCCAGATACCTGCAATGCCGCACATGTGGTGATTTTGTTGGGCGATCTACCCTTTTCGCCCTGCCCCCGTGCTGTCAAACCCCATTGGACAGCGTATATGGCTGTATATACCGGAGTCACCGCATAATCCAGCTAAAACTCCAGGCCAATCTTACCGGAGAGGGAATACAGGGGGTTATCCGCTCCCAGGGCCACATCACCCTCGAAATAGATGGCGAATTTGTAGACCAGCAGCCTTAAACCGCCCACCAGTTTGTGAAGGGAAAGCGTGCGCTGGCCAAAAACCACTTCCGTACCCGGGTTGTCCTGCAGGCTGGAAGGGGAAGGATCGATCAGGTTGCCGCCGGTGAACACCAGGTTCATTCCATACGCGGCGAATGGGGTCAGGGTGAAATTGCCCAGAATGCCGATCTCCTTGGACAGGACGCCATTGAACTCGGAGACCGTCAGGCGGATATCCGAGTTGCCGACCACCTGGGTGACCGCGCCGCGAATCGCGAAATCGGGCAGGTACCAGAACCCTTCCAGCGGAGCCCATTTGACCTCTCCGCCCAGACCCAGCAACTGGCTGGAAAACAGCACGTCAAAATGTCCGCCGATTTCAAAACCGAAGGGCAAGCCCTTGCGGGCGTGCAGCGTGCCCGTGGACAATACCGAGTCGGGCGCGCGGTCATCCACCGCTTTCCAGTAGGGTTGATCGGCGTTGATGACCGTGAAGCTGGTGAAAAATCCCAGATCCCAGCCGGAAAGGCCCAGGGTTTCCGCGGGTTGCAGCAGGCGGGGAGCCATGGCGAAGCCCACTTCCTTCATCAGGGAGTCAAACCCCGCCTCGTCCTTCTCGAAGACTCCGCCCCGTCCGCCGCAGGAGTAATTGCTGGCGCCGGCGGCGGTTTGGCAACGCACCAGGCCGCTCAGCCGGAAATCATTCGGCCCCGCCCGGGACGCCGCCGGCGCACACAGAACGGCCAGCAACACCATCAGGCGCGCCGCCGCAATCGCCAGTTGGCGGGATATGAGCCTGGGGATCATTTCTCCAGCATTTCCTCGCGGGCCTTTTTGTACACCGGGGATGACTCCAGGGTGATCTTCATGGCCTCGCCATGACGCCCCTGGCTTATCAGTTCCTCGGCCTTCTTTTCCAGACGTCCCAGAAAGGTCTTGGTCTTGGCGTGGTTGTTGTAAATTTCATGGGCCTGCTTGAAGCGTTTGAAGGCCTCTTCGTAAAGCTGGCGGCCGTAATCCTTTTCCGCCTGTTCGGCGAGGTAATCCGCCACCTTTTCGGCGGCGAGATTGCGGAACTCGCTGGCGGCGTCCATCCGCATCATCTGGCGTTCCACCCGGTCGAGGTTCTTCAACCCGGCGAGGGCGTTTTCCAGGTCGCCCTGTGCAATCCTGTTTTTGATATCCTTGGAAAGGCCGCTGACCTCTCCCAGCATGCGCAGAATATCCACGGCGTCGCGGCTGTTGCCGCGGGCTTCCGCCTTGACGATTTCCTCGGCCTTCACAAACCGGCCTTCGTAATAATTCAGCATGGCCTCGGCCAGCTTTTCATTGGGAATGCTGTCGCGAATCCGCGCGGCGGGCAGGCGCTTGAGCACCTCGGTGTAATACCGGCTGGACTCGTCCACCCGTTCAAACTCCTTGACCGCCACTTTCCAGGACTTGGCGTCGAAAGCCCGGACGCCGTTTTCGTAAAACTCCTGGAAGCGCTTTTCCTTGCCGATCTCCTCCCGGAGTTTCTGCGCCTCGCCGTTGTCCGGATCAACCTCCAGGGCCTCGTCCACGCGCAGGCTGGCCTTGCTCCAATCGCGTTCCCCCATGAGTTTCTTGGCTTCGGAGAGGGCGGAAAGCACCTTCTGGTTGACGACGGTTTCTTCCTGCTCCACCTGCTGCTGTTCCGCATCCTGGTTTTTCAGCCGGATGACCACGAAGAGCAGGATGGACAACAACACCACCAGGAAAACCCCGGCCAGAATCCACAGGTTGCGCAGTTCGTTCTTGTCCAGCGCGGGCTTGGGGGGAGGCGGAGGCGCCGCGGCCAGACCGCCAGTCGCGGGCCGTCCGGCCGGTCCGGCGGCGGGCGCGACGCCGGGGACGGTGAATTCGAAGTCAATGACGCCAATCCGCACCTTGTCTCCCGGATCAAGGGGGGATGTGGTGATTTTATTGCCGTTGACATGGGTGCCGTTGGAACTGCCCAGATCCTGAATGATCCATTGGGCGCCCTGGATGCTGATGCGGACATGCTGCCGGGAGATGGAGTTGTCGGCGACGACGATCCCGTTGCCCTGTTCGATCCGGCCCAGGGTGAAGCTGCGGTCCGGGGGAAAGGGGAAACTTTGTCCGGCGAATTTTCCCGACACCGCCTTCAGCGAGGGCGACTGGACGCGGGGCTTTTCATCGAAACGGGCGGCTTCCGAGCCGGCGAAAGCGATTTCAAACCCGCCCACGTCAATGGAGCAGGAGGGATCAATCGAGACCGCTTCGGTGATTTTGTGCCCGTTGACGTAGACGCCGTTGGAACTGCCCAGGTCCTGAATGCAGCACTGGCCTTCCCAGATGTAGATGCGCGCGTGGTTGCGCGAAACGCTGGGGGCGTTGAGGATCAGGTCGTTGCCCGGATCACGGCCAATGGTGATGACCTCCTCCTGCATGGTGTGTTCCATGAGGTGGCCGGTGGGCGCACGGATGACGAAGCGATAGGCGTTTGCCATGGTTCCGCGTTAACTCAGGTCTCGTGAAAAATCCGCATGTTGACGGGAATGCCGCGGCGCTGCAGATCGTCGTAGAAGCGCGGCACGAAACCGGTCGCCACGTACTTTCCCTTCACCCTGCCCTCGGAATCAAAACCCTCCTGCTTGAAGGTAAAGATATCCTGCATGGTCACCACGTCCACTTCCATTCCCGAAACCTCGGTGATGTGGGTGATGCGGCGCGACCCGTCGGAGAAACGCTGCTGCTGCACGATGATATTGACCGCCGAGGCGATCTGCTCCCGGATGGCGCGCACGGGCAGTTCCATGCCGGCCATCAACACCAGCGTTTCCAGGCGGGCCATCGCATCGCGCGGGGCGTTGGCGTGAACCGTGGTCATGGAACCGTCGTGGCCGGTGTTCATGGCCTGCAGCATGTCGAGGGCTTCGCCGCCGCGGCATTCGCCGACGACAATGCGGTCGGGGCGCATGCGCAGGGAGTTGCGCACGAGGTCGCGGATGGTGATTTCGCCCTTGCCCTCGATATTGGGCGGGCGGGTTTCCAGGCTGACCACATGCTCCTGGGGAAGCTGCAACTCGGCGGCGTCTTCCACCGTCACGATGCGTTCGCCATCCGGAATGAAGGACGACATGACGTTGAGCAGCGTGGTTTTGCCGGAGCCGGTGCCGCCCGAGATCACGATATTCTTGCGGGCGCGCACGCACATCTCGATGAAGTCGGCCATGCCGCGGGACAACGAACTGAAGCGGATCAAATCGTCAATCCGCAATTTTTCCTTCTTGAACTTGCGGATGGTGATGCACGGCCCCTTCAGGGCCAGCGGCGGAATGATGGCGTTGACGCGGGAGCCGTCCTTCAGGCGGGCGTCCACATAGGGCTGGCTTTCGTCAATGCGCCGGCCCAGGGGGGCGACAATGCGTTCGATGACGCCCAGAACCGCCTGATCCGACGAAAAGGTCTTGTCCGAAAGGCCGATTTTCCCGCTGCGCTCCACATAAATCTGCTTGGAATGGTTGACCATGATTTCGCTGACCTCCGGGTCGGCGAGCAGATCTTCCAGAGGCCCCAGCCCCAGCGCCTCGTTGAGGATGTCCTCCAGCAGTTCGCGCTTGTCCACGAAGGAGGGAATCCGGCCTTCGCGCTGGGTTTCGTTGATCAATTCCTGGACGATATCGGTGGCGCGCTTGCGCAGGCCTTCCTCGCCCAGCTTGTCCATGTTGATGCGGCGCAGATCCAGCCGGACGATCAGCTTGTTGTGGATCTCGCGCTGCAGTTCCTGGAGTTGCTCAATTTTCGACCCGCCGCCCGGGGCTTTGCCCGGCGCGGGGGCTGGACCGGGACGCGGGCGGGGCGCTGGTTTGGGGCGTTCCGGGGACTGGATGTTGAGCGAGGGCGAAATCCCCGGCGGCGGAGCGGGCGCCGGTTTCGGCGCCGGACGATCCCGATCAATGGCGGGTCTCGCCTGGGGAGTTGAAGGACGCAGTTCCACTTCCTCGGCGATATCCGCCTCGTCCAGTTCGTCCTCGTCGTCGTCGTCCAGGGGCGGCGGCGGCGGCATCGCGGCGGCGCGGGCGGCAGGGCGATTCGGCGCGGGCGGCGCGGGCCTGACCGGAGGCGAGAGGGCCGGCGGCGGCGGCATGGCTGGAACGGGTTTGCCATTGTCCCGCTGCTGTTTCGAGGCCACCGACGCGGATGGTTCGTAGATTTCCTCCAGGTCGTCAACCGGCGCGGCCTCGTCATCCGCGAGTTGAACCTTGAAATCACCCACGGAAACGGTGTCCCCTGGCTTGATGATCTTGGGAGCGTCGAGTTTCTGCCCGTTGAGGAAAGTGCCGTTGGTGGATTTGTTGTCAGCCACCAGCACCTTGCCCATCTTGAGCACGATCTGGGCGTGTTTCTTGGATACATTGCCCGCGACCAGGACAATATCATTGTCCGCGGAACGCCCGATGGAGATCGCTTCCTGGGGAAATTCGCGGTAGTCCGTATGTCCGTCTGGATGAATGATATTGAGTCGAATCATGGAACAGCTTCAGTCGAGAATGCCGTAGAGAAGTTCGCTTTCCGCTTCCTTGTAACGGTCCTGCCCTTCCTTCACCAGGTTCTGGATTTGCGGCGAAGCGGCGCTGACCACGCGGGGGGTCACGAAGACCAGCAAATCGGTCTTGCGATCCGTGAACGTGCGCTGCCGGAAGAACTCGCCCAGGATGGGAATATGCCCCAGGCCGGGGAATTTGGTGACATCCTTGCCTTCGCTCCACTCGAACAGGCCGGACAGCGCCACGGTTTCGCCCGAGCGGACCGCCACGCTGGTGGAAATGCGGCGGACGCGGAATCCGGGGATGCCCTGAACCGACAGCGACTGGTCCACATCCGACACTTCCGACAGGATTTTGGTGCGGATATTGCCCGCCTTGTCAGCCACCGGCTCCATGGACAGACGGACGCCGAACTCCTTCCATTCCACCGCGATTTGATTCTGGGTGATCAGCGGAATCGGGATTTCGCCGCCAGCCAGGAAGCTGGCCTTGTCGCCCGAAGCGCACACCAGCTTGGGCTGGGCGAGCACGCGGGCGTACCCATCGTTGAACTGCATGCCAAAATTGAAGTTGGCGTTGCCCAGGCCTTCGATCCGGAAAAGCGAGGAGTCGTTGCCCGGCCCCAGCAGGATTTTTTCATAGGCCAGCGTGGGATTGACCGTTCCGGAAATGTCCAGAGGCAGCTTGGCGCCGATCTTGTCGTTGCTGTTCTTCTTGATCTCCACGAACTGCACTTCGATGTAGATCAGGAAGTTGACGCCCACGGTGAGCAGGTTGACCACGTCGCGGCCCAGCGCCGACAAAAGCAGATCGGCCTTGCGCAACTCCTCCTTGGTGGAAACCGATCCTTCCAGGAAAATCGTGTTGCCAATGACCACCGCGCGGGCGTCCTTCAGGCCGTTGTTGATGAGCGTGGCGGAGATGGTGTCGGCGACGGATTTGGCGGCGCTGGCGTCCAGGCGCACCAGGTTCTTGACGTTGCCGTACATCTTGGACAGTTCGTTGACACGATCGAAGTCCTCGGTCGAATAGGCCACGCCCTCGATCACGATTTCATCGCCCACCATCCGGACATCAATGCCCTGACGGTTCCCCAACTCCCGCTTGAGGTCCCGCAGGTTGGCGCTGGAGCCCCCCTTGCCCACGACGACCGCATAGTTTTCCTGCCCCTTGTCCTTGAACAGGATCAGCGAGGTCCGGCCCTGTCCCACGCCGGTGACGATGATCTTGTTGTCTCCCAGCACCTTGACATCGGCGATGGCGGGGTCGCCAATCGAGATTTTCTTGACCCCGGAGACATTCACGACCTTCTGTTCGCCCACACTGATGTACAGGGTGCGCTCGTCATTCTGCGCCCAGGCCGCAGACACCCACAACAGCGGACACATCACAAATAACAGCAAGCCCAGACGGTTCAGCATAAACCCCTCTCCAAGGGCGGGAAGCGGCCAGAAAACAGGGATTTTGAAGGCCGGATGCTATGCAACGGACGCGATGCCTGTCAAGGTTGAGGCATTCCTCCGCCTCCGCTTTCCAGTTTGGGATGGAGGGGACGCCAAAAGAACCGGCTGGGTCCCGCACCGGGATTGAAGCCTGGTCACCCCATTTCCGCGTTTCCACACGCCGCTTCGCTCGGGTTCCCCCGTTGTTTGCGCGCCGGAGACGAATCCGCCCTTCTCCAAAACCGGGGATCCATATCCACATCAATCCATCATGCCCGGCGGCGTGCAGCGGGATGCGGACCTGCGCCGCCCGGTTGTCTCTAAAGACCGCCCTGAGGCCGCAGCCATCCGGATATCCTGAAAACCGGCATCCGGCCAGCCTTCCGCGGCGAAGGCTTGACACCCCAACCTGCTGGTGCTTGTATCTCTCCCCGTGAACATTATTGCAACTTAATTGCAATAAATCCACGGATGATTCAGCCCTCCCATTTTCCAGCACGGGATGAACAGGCACGGCCCGCCGGACGGGAACGCGCCATTTTCCTCTGCGCCGCCGCGCTGGCCTTGTGGACGCTGGGAGTCTCCGCGATTTCGGACGCCAGCGGCCATTCCCATGGTCCCGCCACCCAGCCCGCGCTGATTCAGGGGCTGGACCCCGCCGTGCATCCGGACCAGTTGCCGGCCAGCGCTCCCGTCCATGCGGTCTATATCTTGTGCGTGGATGACGCGGGTTCGGTCTCCAGCGTGCAGGTGGCGACTCCGGCTGGTCCGGTGCTGGATGACGCCTTCAAGGCCGCCGCCCGGCAATGGCGTTTTCAACCCGCCATGGTGGATGGCAAACCGGTCGTCAGTCATATCAGCGTGCATTATGCCTTCCAGCCCCGTGAGGCGGTGCGGGATCAAGGCGCGCCGGCGGCGGTGGCGACCCATACCCATCCAGCGGGAGATCCCCATCACGGCCACTGGTCGGAGGATCCCCACCATTCCCATGAAGCGGGTCCGGGGGCGGCGACCGCCGCTTCCGCCACCGCTCCCGCGGCCGCGGAGCCGCTGGAGGCGGACCTCCCCATCACCGTGGTGGGGCGAAAGGAGCCGCCCAGCCGGGGCGCTTCCGACTTCAACCTGCGGGTGGGCGAACTGGGCCGCGTGCCGCGCCTGAACGGCGCCCAACTGCTTCAACTGGCGCCCGGCATCCTGTTGACCAACGAAGGAGGGGACGGCCACGCCCATCAGATTTTCCTGCGCGGCTTTGACGCCCGCGAAGGCCAGGACATCGAATTCAGCGCCGCCGGGGTCCCCCTCAATGAAGTGGGCAATCCCCATGGCAATGGCTACGCCGACCTGAATTTCATCATCCCCGAACTGGTGCTGAACCTTCGCGTGGTGGAGGGGCCTTACGATCCCCACCAGGGCAATTTCGCGGTGGCGGGGAGCGCGGAATACGAACTGGGAATGACCAAACGCGGGTTGATGACCAAATACATGACGGGATCGTTCAATACCCATCGTCTGGCGGCGGCCTGGGGACCCGGGGGCGAAAGCGAAGGAACCTTTGGCGGCGCCGAATTGTTCACCTCTGATGGCTTTGGCCGCAACCGCGACAGCAAGCGGGGATCGGTGATTGGACAATACGAAGGCAAGCTGGGCGCCAAGGGCCTTTACCGCCTGGGATTCTCTGGCTACGCGGCGGATTATCGCAGCGCGGGGGTGCTCCGCGAGGATGAATACCTGGCCGGCCGCGTGGATTTTTTTGGAACCCATGATCCCAATCAGGGCGGCGACGCGCAGCGTTTTTCCCTGTGGGCGGGACTGGACGCCGCCGCGAAGTCCGTGGCGTTCCATCAATTGATGTGGCTGACCTTCCGCGGGATGCGGGTGCGCGAAAACTTCACCGGCTTCCTGCTGGATGTGCAGGAGCCCCGCCAGCGCCCCCACGGACAGCGCGGCGATCTGCTCGACAGCGACAGCACCGCCTGGACCATCGGCGGCAAAGGCTCCGCCCGGTTGCACAAAACCTGGCTCGGTCAGGTTCAGGAACTCGAACTGGGTTACTTCGCCCGTTATGATCTGGTGGATGCAATTCAAATGCGGGTGCAGGGCGCCAACAATATCCCCTACTCCCGCGAAACCGATTACCACGCCAAACTGGCGGATATCAGCCTGTTCGCCGACGGCAACCTGAGGCCGCTGGAATGGCTGACGCTGCGCGGAGGCGTGCGCGCGGGGCTTTACACCTTCAATATCCTCAACCGCTGCGCGGTGGATGACGTGCGCAGACCTTCCCGTCCGCCGGGGGACGCCTCGTGCCTGGATCAACAGGATTTCGGCTACTACCGCGATCCCGCTCAGCGGGCGAATACCTCCGGCCTGGCGGTCATGCCGCGCGCCGCCCTGCTGCTGGGGCCATGGTGGGGGATCACCCCCTCGTTCAGCTACGGACATGGCGTCCGCTCGATTGATCCGGCGTATATCATCCAGGATTCAACCACGCCGTTCGCGGGCATCCGCGCGTACGAAGGCGGGCTGACCTGGCGCGGCGTCACTCCGGACATGGAAATCCTGGTGCGGGGGGCGGGCTTCGTCACGCAGGTGGAGCGGGACTACATCTTCAGCGAAACCGCGGGGCGCCCCGTGATCGGCGGCGGAACCACGCGGGTGGGCGCCATGACCTCCCTGCGCCTCACCGGAAGACATTTTGATCAGGCGGCGAACGCCACCTTTGTCCACAGCACTTTCGACGACACCGGTTTGCTGGTTCCCTACAACCCCGATCTGGTGCTGCGTTCCGACACCGCCGCCTTCACGGATTTTCCGTGGACCCTGGCCGGAGAAAAAACCGGCGGGGCCCTGTCCATGGGAATCACCTGGGTGGGGAAGCGCCCCCTGCCCTTCGACACCCGCGGCGACGCCATCTTCACCATTGACGCCAGCGCCACCCTGTCATGGTGGATCTGGGAAGCCGGCGTGATGGCGACCAACCTGCTCGACAACCGCTACCGCCTGGGCGAATACAACTTCGCCTCCAGCTTTACCCAGCAGGGCGCTCCATCGCTGGTCCCCGCGCGGCATTTCGCGGCGGGCGCGCCGCGCGCCATCTACTTCGTGCTGACCATGCTGATTCCGGCGGAGGATGAGTCATGAAGGCCGGCCTGATCCTGTGCGCCTGCGCGGCGGTCCTGCTTTCCTGCGGCAGCGCGGGCAGCGGTCTGCTGGAGTTCGACGCCTTCGCGGCGGGCCCGGCGGACATCGCCGCCAACCAGCCGCTGAAATTCCGGAACGGCCGGGGCTATGCGATCACCCTGGAGCGCGCGACTCTGTGGATGGGCGCGCTTTACCTGAACCGCAGCCGTCCTTCCGCCGGCGCCCAGGAAACCAGTTGCATCCAGCCGGGCATCTATATGCTGGAGGTGCGGGAAGGCCTGCGCGTCAACCTGCTGGACCCCAATCCGCAACAATTTCCCCGGCGCGGAAACGGCACGGAAGACCCGGCCGTCAACGGCGAAATCTGGCTGCTCGGACCCAACAACGATGTCAACGCCCAGGAAGACCCCACGGTGATCATGGAAGCCGCGGGGGTGGCGGAAAAGGACGGCGTCCGCTGGCCCTTCGAGGCCCGTTTCACCATCGGCGGCAACCGGGCCATTCCGCAGCGCGACCCGTTCCGCCCCGGAGCGGATCCCATGTGCAAACAGCGGATCATCACCGGCATCGCGGCGGATTTCACGCCCCGGGATGGCGGCGGCCTGCTGGTGCGCGCCGACCCCCGCGCCTGGTTCCGGAACGTGGAGTTCGCGGAGTTGCAGGCCGATCCGGAAAAGCCCGGCCAATACCGGTTCCTGGATCGCAGCGAAGGGCAGCCCAATATCGCCCTCTACGAGGGATTGCGGGCCAATACCGGCGTTTATGAATTCACCTGGCGGAGTCCAGGAACCCCCTGATGCGAGAAGGAGAGGAGGACCATCACACCGGCCTGGCCGGGACATGGAGAGCAACAATGAAGAGAACGACAATCGGACGGCTGTGGAGCCTGTTTCCCGCGGCCTTGCTGGTCACCGCCTGCGGCGGGGATGGCGATTCCACCGCAAAGGTCAAGGTCACCATATCGGGAGAGCGGCTGGGATTGAACGGCTTGGCCTATCCGCCCGCTGCCGGGCAGGAGGCGGCCTTCGCGGATGGCTGGGAGGTCAAATTCGAGCACGCCCTCGTGACCGTGGACAACATCCGCCTGTCCGGAAATCCGGACAATTCGCCCACCGACAAATCGAAAACCGGCGAGGCCGTGGCGGAACTGAAAGGCCCCTTCGCCGCGGACCTGGCCAAACCCGGCCCGCTGCCGGGAAAAGGCGGAGAGGGGGACAAGGCCTTTGAACTGGGGGTGATTCCCAATCAGACGCTGAAGAACGGCGCCGCGTTTCAGACCGATGAACGATACGCCTTCGGATACGAAATCGTCACGGCGTCCAGTTCCGCCAAACAGATCGGCTTCGACGAGGACAGCAAAAAGCTCTACGCGGAAATGATCGAAAAGGGCTATTCCATGCTCGTCACGGGAACCGCCGCCTGGAAGGGCCAGAATTGCACGCCGGACGATCCGGTTTTCAGCGCCATGCCGAAAACCGTCAAAATCAAGTTCGCATTCAAGTCGCCCGCCCAGTACATCAACTGTGAGAATCCGGACAACAACCCCGCCAAGCCCTTCGATGGCGAGGAGTCCCAACGCGGCATCGCGCTCAAAACCAATACGGAGACCATCGCCCAGGCGACCATCCACCTGGACCACCTGTTCTTCTCGTCGTTCGAGCATGATCCGCCGCTCTACTTCGATCAGATCGCCGCCCAGTACATGGGCCAGCAAAACCCCACGGCCACGCTGGAAGACATGGCGAAGGTGGATTTCCAGGCCTTCAAGACCAGCGATGGAAAACCCCTGCCCTGGCGCAAATGCTGGGAAAAAGCCGAGGCCCAAAGCGGGCAGCGATCCTTCAAGGTGGAAGGCGTTCCGGTGGATCCATCCGCAGCCCCCGGCGCGGCGTTGCGCAACTACGCGGATTATATCACCTACAACCAGACCACCCTGGGGCACCTGAACGCGGATGGCCTGTGTTATACCGTTCCCAAATACCCCTCGCCGATGACGGGCGGCGGAGGCCGTCCTGACGATGATCACGATCATTGATCGGTCAATCCCGGTTCGCCGCCGGGGGAGACTGTGAATGGAGCCGGCGCCGCGATCGCGGCGCCGGTTTTTCATACTTTCATCTGCTTCAGGCGGGACCAGCCGCCGGCACGCGCCAGCACGGGACGCACGAAAAACGCCGCCCAGATGATCTTGAACGTGCTCAGCAACCCCTGCATCAGCAGCGAATAGGTCACCGTGGTCTCGGCGGGGCCGAAGGGCGCGAACAACACCATCACCGCGGCCTGCACCGTGCCGATTCCCTGCACGCCAATGGGCAGGTTGGAAACAATCATCAGCGCCGGCACGATGGCCATCAGCGCCAGGAACGGGACCTCCACGCCGAACAGGCGCAGGTAGTTCCAGTTCAGGAAAATCACGCCCACCAGCAGGGGCGCCCGCACCAGCACCAGTTTCAGCACCAGCAGGGGCCGGAAAACCGTGAATCCTCTCATGATGCGGGCGTTCATCAGGCGTTGCGCGGCGGGGTGCGATGGCCGGAACATGCCAATGGCCATCAGCAAGACCGCCGCGATCACACCGGCGAAGGCGCCGATCATCAGGGGGATCCGGAAATGATCCGGCAACTGGTGGGCGCCCAGCAACACCAGCACCCCCACCACCGACAAATCGAAAATCAAAAGAGCCAGCATGGAGGATATGGTGCTGATCAGCGAAACCCCGCGCGTCACCGCCATGTAGAGCGCGAACGCCGCCTGCCCGAGATTGAAATTGACGGCGTTGGCGAGATAACTGGCGGAACGCACCGCCAGCGCTTCCTTCATCGGCAAATCCACCCCGCCGTGGGTGAACAGCATGCGGATGGTGAGGGTGTCCATCACCAGCACCCAGAACATCTGAAACAGCACGATCCCGGAGAACAGCGGCAGGTCCACCTGTTGCATGGCGGCCCGCAGACGCTCGCCGTCCAGGTTGCGGAAGACCATCCACAACAACAGGATGGAGCCCGCCCAGGGCAGCAGGCGCAATATCGCGCGGCGCAGGCGGTCCGCGCGGCCGGGCGGCTGCCGGGGCGCCGCTATCTCCTGCAATTCTGTTTCGAGTTCCTGCATCGCCGCGCCGCTGTTTTCCGCTCAACCCTGACATTCGCAAAATATCTGACCCTGGGACCGCCGCTCCGGTCTTCCGGTGAGGATGGCTCCCCGCGCCTCCCCCAAACACGTCCCCTTGCTTGCCGCCCGGAGGGCATGACGGCGCCGGGCGCCAATCAGGCCGGAAAAACCTCTCACACGGCGCGCCCGCGGGCAAAACTTCGCGCTTGCGGGGGCTGTCCGCGTGCGGCATGATATCCGCGTTTCAACAATTTCCAACATGGTTCAGACAGACACTTCAGAAACCCGCGCATTGCGGCTGGATGCGGATGACCCGCTGGCCCGGTTCCGGCGGGAATTCCTGATTCCGGAGGGCGCCGGGGGGCAGCCCGCCGTGTACTTTTGCGGCAATTCGCTGGGGCTTCAGCCGCGCAACGCGCGGCGGCTGATTGAAGAGGAGTTGGACGCCTGGGCCCGCTTGGCGGTGGAAGGGCATTTTCACGCCGTCCGGCCCTGGTATTCCTACCACGAACTGTTCACGGAAAGCGGCGCGCGCCTGGTGGGCGCCAGGCCCGGCGAAGTGGTGATGATGAACGGCCTGACCGCCAATCTGCACCTGATGCTGGCGAGCTTTTACCGCCCGGCGGGCGGGAGGACGAAAATCCTGATGGAGGGGTCGGCCTTTCCCTCCGACACCTATGCATTGCAAAGCCGGTTGAAGCTGCTGAACCTGGATCCGGCGCAACACCTGATCGTGCTCCATCCGCGCGGGGGCGAGGAAAACCTGCGCACGGACGACATCCTCGCGGCGATTGAACAGCATGGCCGCGAACTCGCCCTCGTGATGTTCAGCGGCGTGCATTATTACACCGGCGAGTATTTTGATCTCCCGCGCATCATCGAGGCGGCGCACCGCGCGGGGGCCTTCGCCGGGTTTGACCTGGCCCACGCCGCCGGCAACCTGCCGCTTGAACTGCACGGCTGGAACGCCGACTTCGCCGTCTGGTGCAGCTACAAATACCTCAACGCCGGACCAGGCGCGGTGGCGGGTTGTTTCGTTCACGAACGCCATGGCAAGGACCCCTCGATTCCCCGCATGGCGGGCTGGTGGGGAAATGACCCCTCCACCCGGTTCCGCATGCACCTCAATGCGGAATTTGTTCCGCAACCGGGAGCGGCGGGCTGGCAACTGAGCAATCCGCCGATCCTGGCGCTGGCGCCCCTGCTGGCCTCGCTGGAGATCTTCGATCAGGCGGGGATGGCGGCCCTGCGGGCGAAGTCGCTGCAACTGACGGGGTACCTGGAGAGCCTGCTGGATCAATCGCCGCCCGGCCGGGTGCGATCCCTGACGCCGCGCGATCCGGAGCGGCGGGGCTGCCAGCTTTCGCTGTGCTTCGAGCGGGGCGGGCGCGAACTTCATCAGGCGCTGACACAGGCCGGATGCATCTGCGACTACCGCGAGCCCGGGGTGATCCGCGTGGCCCCGGTTCCGCTCTACAACAGCTTCCACGATGTGTGGAGATTCCACCGGGTGATTGAACAACATGTCTGAACCCACGCCCGATGTAGCCATCATGGGGGCCGGGCTGGCTGGCGCGCTGGCCGCCGTCTACCTGGGCCGGCGGAATCTCCGGGTGGAACTCTATGAAAAGCGTCCCGACATGCGCAAACAGACGGTGGATCGCGGGCGATCCATCAACCTGGCGCTGTCGGCGCGCGGCATTCACGCGCTGGAGCAGGCGGGCGTCGCCGCGGGGATCATGGAGAAGGCGATCCCCATGCGCGGCCGCATGATGCATTCCACCAGCGGTGAATTGACCTTCCAGCCCTACGGCGTCAAGGACACCGACGTGATCAATTCGGTGTCCCGCGCCGGCCTCAACATGGCGCTGCTGGACGCGGCGGAAAAACTGCCCAACGTGTCCATCCGCTTCGCGCATCCCTGCATGGATGTGTCGCTGGACCCCTTCTTCGCGGAAGTGCGCGACGGCGTTTCCGGCGAGATCAAAAAGGTCGAAGCTCCCCATATCATCGGGGCGGACGGCGCTTTCTCCGCGGTGCGCGCCCGGCTGACGAAGCAGGATCGTTTTACCTGCCGCCAGGAATTTCTCGAACACGGCTACAAGGAGTTGACCATCCCCCCCACGGCCGGCGGCGATTTCGCCATGGAGCCCAACGCCCTGCACATCTGGCCGCGCGGCGCCTTCATGCTGATCGCCCTGCCCAACGCCGACAAATCCTTCACCTGCACGCTGTTTCTGCCTTTCCTTGGACGGGGCGCCTTCGAGCAACTCCACTCGCCCCAGGCCGTGACGGATTTCTTCCACGCCACCTTCCCCGACGCCGTGCCGCTGATGCCCCGGCTGAAAGAGGAGTTTTTCGCCAACCCCACCAGTTCACTGGTGACCATCCGCTGCGGTCCCTGGCATGTGGGCGGAAAACTCACCCTGCTGGGCGACGCCGCCCACGCCGTCGTGCCTTTTTACGGCCAGGGAATGAACGCGGCGTTTGAAGACTGTTTTTACCTGGACAAGATCATCCATGAATCGAACGGCGACTGGGAGCATGCTTTCCGCAGGTATTACGAGGCGCGAAAGCCCAATACCGACACCCTGGCGGAACTGGCCCTCGAAAATTTTGTCGAGATGCGGGACAAGGTCGCGGACCCGGCTTTTCTGCGCAAGAAGAAATTTGAAAAGACCCTCGCCCGGCTTTTTCCCAAATCCTATATCCCCTTGTACACCCTGGTCAGCTTCACCCTCACGCCCTATGCGGAGGCCGTCGAGCAGGCGCGCATGCAGGATGCGGTGGTCGAGAGGATTGTGAATGACCTGCGGCGCGCCGGCATCGCCATCACCATTATCCTGCTCACCATTCTGGCGATGTCCCTGTTTGGTCCCGAGGCCAGCCTTCCTTGAAACGCCGGACTCCCTGACATGCCCCTGCTGAGACTGTTGTTTGGCGGCGCGCCCGCGCTGGAGTCGCGGAATTTCCGCCTGTTCCTCGGCGCGCGTTTTCTGTTCACCCTGGGCGTGCAGATGCAGGCGGTGGCGGTCGGCTACGAATCCTATGAAAAAACCGCCAGCGCCATGAGCCTGGGCTGGATTGGTCTCGCCCAGTTTCTGCCGCGCTTCATCTTCGCGCTGGCCGCCGGGCAGGCCGCCGACCGTTACGACCGCCGCCGGATCGTCATGCTCTGCTATTCGGCGCAGATATTCTGCTCGGCGTGCTTTCTGGCGATGTCCGCGCTGGGTCTGCACAACATGCGGGTGGTGTACGCGCTGCTCTTCCTCGCGGGAATGTCATTCACCTTCCTGGGTCCGGCGTACCAGTCCCTTCTGCCGCGCACGGTGCCGCAGGAGCATTTGCCCTCCGCCGTGGCGCTGTCCTCCTCCAACTGGCAACTGGCGGCGATCGTGGGCCCCAGCATCGGCGGCGCGGTCTATGGACTGGCTGGCGCCGCGGGCGCGGTTTACGCATCGGATCTGTTCATGTCCATCTGCGCGCTGGTGTTCATCGGCGGCATTGATATCCGGTTTCCCAAGGCGGAACGGAGCGCCATCGAACTGCGGGAGCTTTTCGCGGGGCTGCATTTTGTGTGGGAGCGCAAGCTGATTCTCGGCGCCATCACCATGGACCTGTTCGCGGTGCTGCTGGGCGGCGTCACCGCGCTGTTGCCCATTTACGCGCGGGATATTCTCCATGCCGACGCGGAAGGTCTGGGCGTGCTGAGGGCCTCGCCCGCCATCGGCGCGCTGGCGATGGGGTTGTGGCTGGCGCGCCAGCCTCCCATGCAGCGGGCGGGTCCCGCCCTGTTCTGGAGCGTGGCGATCTACGGCTTCGCCACCCTGGGATTCGCGTTTTCCACCTGGTTTCCGCTTTCGGCGGCCTGCCTGATCCTGCTGGGGGCGGCGGACATGGTGAGCGTGGTCATCCGCCACACCCTGGTGCAAATCAATACGCCAGATGACATGCGGGGCCGGGTCAGCGCGGTCAATTTCGTGTTCATCGGCGCCTCCAACCAGCTTGGGGAATTTCGCGCGGGCAGTTTCGCCCACCTGATGGGAGCGGTCGCCGCGGCCGCTTTTGGCGGCGTGGGTTCGCTGGCCGTGGTGGGAATCTCCGCCTGGCTGTTTCCCCAATTGCGCACGCTGGGCGCGCTGGACAAGCCCGTCGCCGGTGCGGGAGAGGAAAAACGTTCTGACTCGTGAATGATGGGCCGTCCGCGTCCATCATACAGACGGCGTCAGTCCATCATGCTCCCTCGCGAATGCGGGCGCGGCGTTGGATGGAATGGCGGCGGATGGATTACAGCCAGACCTGGGCGGCCAGTTCCTCGCGGATGGTGGAAACCGAATCCATGGGGTCAATCCACCGGAATGGAAACTGGTTCAACTGCTGGTGCTGTTCCGCAAGCAGCGGACAGGAGGCTGTCAACAGAATGCGCAGACCCTTCCGCACGGAAAACGCCTGTTCGAGAAATTCGCCGGCCCTGACGCCGGGATAGGTGACATCCAGAATCAGGGCGGCGGGACGCATATGTTCGATGATTTGCAGGGCGTGGCTGGAGGTCACCGCTTCATGAACGAAGAATCCTTCCAGGCGCAACGCAATCGCCAACGATTTCCGGCGGTTGGCGCTGGCGTCCATGATGACAATCACTGAGCCGGGATTCACTGCTACGGTCCCTCAACCGTTGACAAAAAAAGTGAGTGCAATGGGTTGGCATGAGAAAGCGGGGGGAACGATCTCTAACCAGCTACGCCACTGCACTCGGTGAGAGTCCAAGCAAATCCCGTGCCAAACCTGTACGGGCAGGTTCTTTCACGAAGCACTCACGCGCCGGCGCCGCGTACACATCCTGGCCATATCCCGGAACCGCTGGATTGAAGCCCATTTGCGGTCATCACAAATCAAAATCCGGGCGTAAAAGACCAGTCATGGGCGGGCGCCGTCACCGCCAATTCGCGACGCCTTTGACTCCTAATGATATGCGGGTTTCAGTTGCAATGAAAGGGCGTTTTCAAAAATGAAACCGCCTTTCAAAACTGGAATTTCCCAGTTGATCAGGATTTGCCGGACTGGGTTTTGCTGTCGCCCGATCTGCCATTCCCGGAAATGCTTTCGCTTTTTTTGGGTTCATTTTTCCGGAGGAACGCCGGGATATCGTATTCATCCTCGGCGTGCTCCGGAGGAAGACCGATATCCGCCGCCTGCTGGTTGACGGGCGAACTGCCGTGCCGGGCGGCATGGACGGACGCGGACGAGTTCAGCGGCAACATCGTCTGCAAATCCTCCGCGAACTGAAAATTTCCCGTCACGCGCTTGGGCGGCTCGGGGCGCGGATTGATTTCCGATACACGGCGGCGCGGCCGCACAATCGCGCCAAGGGTGCGCTCCCGCATGGATTCCAGGGTTTCTTTCTGCTCGACGATTTCGGGAAAACCGGTGGCGATCAGGGTGACTTTGAATCCGTCGTTCATGGATTCATCAATCGCCTCGCCGAAGATCACATCCGCTTCTCCAGTGGGATCGGCGGCGTTGGAGATCAGCGACGCCGCCTCCTGAACCTCGCGGACCAGCATCCCCTCTCCATGGACAAAGTTGATCAGGATGTTGGTGGCGCCGGCGATGGAGTTGTTCTCCAGCAGCGGGCTGGATAACGCCATGCGCGAGGCTTCAATGGCGCGCCGTTCGCCCGTGGCCTGACCCGAGGTCATCAACGCCCTGCCCTTTCCGCGCATGACGGTGCATACATCGGCGAAGTCCACGTTGATCACGCAGTGGCGCTGCACCACGTCGGTGACGCAGCGGACAGCCTCCAGCAGCACGTTATCCACTTCCCTGTAGGCGTCCTGCATGGTCATTTCCTGGTGGGCCATCTCCACCACCTTGTCATTGGGGATGACGATGATGGAATCCACGCATCCGGAAAGCGCCTTGATGCCCGCATCGGCCCGGCGGCCGCGCGAACGGGCCTCGAAACTGAAGGGGCGGGTGACCACCGCGACCGTCAAAACACCCATTTCCCTGGCCGTCCGCGCGATGACTGGCGCCGCTCCCGTGCCGGTTCCGCCGCCCATGCCGGCGGTGATGAACACCATGTCGGCGCCTTCGATGGCCTGGCGGATGCGTTCGATATCCTCCTCGGCGGCCTCGCGTCCCACTTCCGGATCGGCTCCGGCGCCCAGCCCGCGCGTTTTCTGCGCCCCAAGCTGGATGTGATATGGCGCGAGGTTGTGCGCCAGCGCCTGCATATCGGTATTGGCGGCGATGAAGTCCACGCCCTCCAGCCCCGCGTTCACGATATGGTTGAGGGCGTTCCCACCACCGCCGCCCACGCCAATGACCTTGATACGCGCGGGCGCATGCTCCGCGGGAAGAATTTGAAGCATTGTCATGGAGACATCACCTCGCAGTTAGATGATTTCCTTGAACAGGCTCCGGATCCGCCGTCCTATGCTGACCAGAAAGCCGTTGTCGCCAGAGTTCGATCCGTGTTCGGATGCATGCTGGCTCCCGTAGATCACGAGGCCCACGGCAGTGGAATAATGCGGGCTGGTGCGCACCACATCCACCAGTCCGCCGACGCCGACCGGGCTGCCGCGGCGCACCGGCATTCCGATCATCTCCTCGGCCATCTCGGGCATGCCGTCCATCAGCACGGAGCCGCCAGTGATGACCACGCCGGAGGCCAGGGTGTCGCGGTTGCCCGAGCGTTCAATCTCGTTGCACACAAGCTGGAAGATCTCCTCCACCCGCGGCTCGATGATCTCGCAGAGAATCTGGCGGGCCAGCACGCGCGGTTGGCGGCCGCCCACGCTGGGCACCTCGATGGTTTCGTCCTTCGACACCATGCCGCTGTAGGCGCAGCCGTGTTTCCGCTTGATGCGTTCAGCATCCGCGGCGGGCGTGCGAAGCCCCACCGCGATGTCATTGGTCAACTGGTTTCCGCCAAGCGGCAGCACCGCGGAATGCACCAGGGCGCCGTCCTTGAAAATCGCCATGTCGGTGGCGCCGCCGCCCAGGTCCACCACCGCCACGCCCAGTTCGCGCTCCTCGTCGGAAAGCACGGCATAGGATGACGCCAACGGGCTCAACACCATGCTGGCGACCTTCAGGCGCGCGGCGTTGCAGCAGCGGATGGTGTCCTGCGCGCGGTTCTGCGCGGCGGTGACGATATGCACGTTGGATTGCAGGCGCACTCCCGACATGCCCAGCGGGGTCTTGATGCCGCCCTGATCGTCAATCACGAAATCCTGCGGAAGGATATGAATGACCTCACGATCGGGAGGGATATGCACGGCCTTGGCGGCGTCAATCACGCGCTGGATATCCGCGTCCTTGACCTCGCGTTCCTTCAGGCCGACCACGCCGTTGGAGTTCTGCCCCTGGATATGGCTGCCGGAGATATTCACGTACACGGAGCCAATCTGGCAGCCGGCCATGAGTTCGGCGTCTTCCACCGCGCGCATCACCGAAGCGACCGTACTCTCGATGTTGATGACCACGCCGCGCCGCATGCCCCTGCTGGGCTGCTGTCCCACGCCGATGATGTCAATGCCGCCTTCCGGCGTGATCTCGCCAACCACGGACGCCACCTTGGTGGTGCCAATGTCGAGACCGACGATAATTTCCTCGTTCCTGGGCATGGTCTTTCTCCTGGTTGCTGGTTGCATGGACGATCACCCTCCGGTGGGGGAGGCCTGATGTCCTCCCGCCCCCTCGAATCGCACCACCACCCGTTCCGGATCGTCCCGCTGGCCCAGGAAAATCCACGATGCGCGGCGCTGGAGACGCTCCAGCTCGGCCCAGACGCGAGCCAGCTTCGCCAGCTTCGGTTGGGTCAGTTCACCGCCTGTGGACACCCGTGTTCCTTGGGTCATGACCAGTGTGGGGTAGTTCGAATCACGAATCCAGATTTCGGAAACGTTTGCTATTTTTGACGCCGCGCTTTTCTGGAAGGCCTCGTGCAGATCGAGGGCGCGGCGGATGCGCCGCGAGGTTCCAGCGGGATCGGCGCGGGTTTCGTCGGCCGTCAAACCCGTGATCAGGGGGCCCGATATCTCTTCGTTCCACGCCCTGCGGCGGAAAATATGGCCCTCGCGCGTGACGAACCAGACATCATCCAGCACCACCATGGCCGCCGGCTGGTGTTCCTCAATCACCACCGTGAGCGCGTGGGGAAAATCCCAGAGCATGCTAGCTCTTTTCACCCACGGGTGGTTTTCCAGGGATGCGGCTCCGTGCTGCATGCGCGCAATGAAATAGTTGGTTCCTTCCCGCACCCCGGCGATGCGCATCACCTCGTCCCTGCCGATGTGGCGCGCGCCTTCCACACGAACCTCGCGCAGCGCCAGCCAGGGCGCTTCCAGGGCGAATTTCCAGCCGGTCTGCACCAGCACGCCCAGCGCCGTGATGCAGAGAATGATCACGAATCCGGCCGACGCCTGCCGCGCGGCCGATCCCGCGGAGAGCGACCGCGCGTTTTTCACGCGGCGGTTGCCCTTGGCGGTTACGCGCGCAGCGGCCTTGCCGGCGACGCTGGTTCGCGGACGGACGTGCCTGGTCTGTGTGGTGGCGCGTTTCATGTCAGACCTTCAGCGAGGCGCCCTCCAGAATGATCTCGCAGAGCCGCTCGTAGGATATTCCCCGCCAGGCCGCGATTTTGGGAACCAGGCTCTTGCTGGTCATGCCGGGAAGCGTATTGACTTCCAGCACGAAAGGTTCGCCGCTGGCGTTCACCATGGTGTCCACGCGGGTGACGCCCTCGCATCCCAGCGATTCGTGGGCCTGTTCGCACACGCGAAGCACCCTGGCCGCCGTTTCCCCGTCCAGGGGGGCGGGGCAGATGTACTGCGTGTCATCGCGCACATACTTGGCTTCGTAAGTGTAGAACTCGGTCGCGGGCCGCACCTCCAGCGCGCCAAGCGCGCGCCCATCCACGATGGCCGCCACCACTTCCTTGCCGGCGATGTACTCCTCGGCGATCGCTTCGTGGTCAATTTTCAGCGCGGTTTCCAGGGCGGCGGCGAAATCCTCCGGCTTGCGGACAATGCTGACCCCCACGCTCGATCCTTCATTCGCGGGTTTCACCACCAGCGGCCAGCCGGAGGCCAGACGCGGCGGGACGGCGTCCGCGCCGCGCCGGAACACGGCGAATGCGGGGGACGGGATGCCGCGCGAACGGAAAATTTCCTTGCTGCGCACCTTGTTCATGGCCAGCGCGCTGGCGAGCACCCCCGGCCCCGTGTACGGGATTCCCATGCACTCCAGCAGCCCCTGCATGCATCCGTCCTCGCCATAGCGCCCATGCAGGGCGTTGAGGAACACCACTTCGACGGACTTCGCGCGCAACTCCGCCGCGACATCGCGGCCCACGTCAATCTCCACGGCGCGATACCCCAGCGACCGCAACGCCGCGGCGACTCCCTTGCCGCTGCGCAGGCTGACCTCGCGTTCCGAGCTGAGACCGCCCATCAGCACGCCGATGGTTTTTCCAATCAGTTCCTCGCGCTTCATGCCGTCTCTCCCATCGCCGGGTGTCCGGGAAACTCCCCCAGCAGTTTCACTTCGTATTCAAGACGCACGCCGGTCCGTTCCTGAACGAGCCGCCGCACCCGTTCCGCAAGTTCAAAAATATCGGACGCGCTGGCGCCGCCGGTGTTCACGATAAAATTGGCGTGGAGCGGAGAAACCATGGCGCCGCCGATGGCCATGCCCTTGAGCCCGGCGGATTCAATCAGGCGTCCCGCGAAATCCCCTGGAGGATTCTTGAAGATGGAGCCCGCGTTGGGGAAATTCAGCGGCTGGGTGGCGCGGCGTTTGGCCTTCAGTTCGCGGATGCGCGCGCGCGACGCCTCGACATCTCCGGTTGGCAGGCGCAACTCCGCGCTCATCACCACCGATCCGGAAGGCAAGGCGCTCTGGCGGTAGGCGAGCCCCAGTTCGCCGGAAGTCAGGCGCGACTGGCGGCCATCGGGGGTCATCACCTCGCAGAACCTCAGCACATCGCTGAGTTCGCCGCCGTGCGCGCCCGCATTCATCTTCACCGCGCCGCCAATCACGCCGGGAATGCCGGCGAGAAATTCCAGCCCCACCAGTCCCGCACGCAGCGCTTCCGCCACCACCGCGGCGTTGCGCGCCGCCGCCCCGGCGATGACCAGATCATCGCTGATCTGAATCCGTTCAAATTCCCCGCGCAGGACCAGGGTGACGCCGCGCACCCCCGCGTCGCTGACCAGCACGTTGCTGCCGCCGCCCAGAATCAGCACGGGCGCGCCAGCTGTGCGGGCTCGCTTCAGCACATCGCGGAGCTGGTCCGGGTTGTCCGCGCGCACGAACACCTCCGCCGGACCTCCCGCGCGCAGGGCCGTATGCGCGGAAAGCGGCTCCAGCCAGCGCACGCCCGCGCTGACGCCGGTCAACGCCATGCGAACCTGTTCACTCACTTCCATGCGCTCCCTGTTCCCGGCTGGCGATGCGGCGGGCCAGCTCGTTGGCGGTCATCCAGATATCCCCGGCGCCGAACGTGATGACCAGATCGCCGGCCCGCAATCCGGGCTCCAGGCGATCGGCGATCTCGTTGCGATCATCCACGTACTCCACGTGGCGATGACCGCGATCGCGCATGGCCTGCGCCAGCTTCTCGGCGGTCACCCCCTGCACGGGTTCTTCTCCCGCGCCGTAAATGCGGGTGACGATCACCTGATCCGCGTAGTTGAAGGCCGCCGGAAATTCATCGAAGAGATCGGCGGTGCGCGAATGCCGGTGCGGCTGGAAAACCGCGATGGTGCGGCGCTGGAACGCCTCGCGCGCGCCCTTCAGCGTGGCGTGGATTTCGGCGGGATGGTGCCCGTAATCGTCCACCACCATGATTCCGCCCGCCTCGCCGCACACGGTGAAGCGGCGTTGCACGCCCTGGAATGACGCCAGCGCGCGGCGCGTCACCTCCAGATCAACGCCCAACTCGTCGGCGATGGCGATGGCCGACAGGCTGTTCAGCACATTGTGCTCTCCCACCATGCGCAACTCGAATCCGCCGGCGCCGGCCCCGTTGCGGATGAGTTGAAACCGGCTGCGGAATCCGTCGAGTTCGACATTCGCCGCGCGATATTGGGCCTGCGGGGAAAAACCGTAGGTCAAAAAGCGTTTCTCCACGCGGGGGAGGAGCGCCTGCACGTTCGGGTGATCCAGACAGAGGACGGCAAGCCCGTAAAACGGAATGCGGTTGATGAACTGGAGAAAAGCGCCGCTGAGCGCTTCCATGGAGCCGAAGAAATCCATGTGCTCGCGATCGATATTGGTCACGATGGCGTAGTCCGGCGACAGATGCAGGAATGACCCGTCGGATTCGTCGGCCTCCGCGACGACATATTCTCCGCCGCCCAGCCGGGCGTTGGCGCCAATCGCGTTGACCTTGCCGCCGATGATCATGGTGGGGTCCAGCCCCGCTTCGGCGAGAATGCCCGCCACCATGGTGGTGGTGGAGGTTTTGCCGTGCGTTCCCGCCACCGCGACGCCGGACTTCATGTTCATGATCTCCGCCAGCATCTCGGCGCGCGGAATCACGGGGATTTTGCGCAGGCGGGCGGCCACGACCTCCGGGTTGTCGCGCTTGACCGCGCTGGAGATCACGACCACATCGGCGTCCGTGAGGCTGGAGGCGGCATGTCCAATCGAAACGCCGCACCCCAGCTCCGCGAGCCGGCGCGTGGTTTCGGATTCCTTCAGATCGCTGCCCGAAACCCGGAATCCCAGATTCACCAGCACCTCGGCGACGCCGCTCATGCCGCTTCCGCCGATGCCGACCAGATGGACGTGGTATTTCCGCCGGCCCAGCATGTCAGTTCCCTCCCCCCAGGCGCAGCAGATCGTCCACGATCTCCGCGGCCGCCCCAGGCTTGCCCAGCGACGCCGCCCGGCGCGACATCTCGCGCAGGCGATCCGGATTCGCCCGCAGGCCGCGCAGCGCCGAAGCCAGCCCCTCCGCGGTCAGATCGGCCTCCCGGAACATGATCGCTCCGCCGGCGGCGGCGATTTCCGCGGCGTTTTTTTCCTGATGGTTGTCGGCGGCGTACGGGAAGGGCACGAGAATGGCGGGCAACCCCGCCGCCGCCAGTTCGCTGACGGTTCCCGCTCCCGCGCGGCTGATCGCCAGATCGGCCCAGCGGTAGGCCTCGCTCATGGGATCAATGAAGGCGTCCACGCGAACTCCGGTTCCGTGATCCTTGTAAAGCTGGAGAATCCGGCCATGGTCATTGGCGCCGGTCTGGTGCCACACGTCGAAGCCTTCGCGCTCATCGCCCAGCACGCGCAGGGTTTCAACCGTGATTTCGTTGAGCCTGCGGGCGCCCTGGCTGCCGCCGGTGATCAGCAGCCGCAGCCGTCCGGATGGATCGCGCGCCGTTTTTTCACCCGGCGCCAGGCCCAAGATGGATTTGCGCAACGGCGTGCCGGTGTACAGGGTGCGGCGCGCCGGAAACGCGGCGGAAACTCCGGGGAAAGCGATGTAGATTCGCCTGACCACGCGCGCAAGCAGGCGGTTCGCCAGTCCGGGCTCCGCGTTGGGCTCGATGATCGCGGTGATGGCCCCGCGCAGCCAGGCGGCGGCCACCAGCGGCGCGGATGCGTATCCGCCCACGCCCACGACGAATGCGGGCCGCTCCCGCGAGAGAATGGACCATGCCTGAAGGAACGAGCGCGGCAGGCGCATCAAACTTCTCATCGCTCCGCTGGCCCCCATGCCTTTCAGTCCGCTGGCGTCCACGAAATGCAGGGGATAGCCAAGCGGCGGAATCAGCCTGGCCTCAAGCCCGCGCCGCGTGCCGGCGAAGACCACGCGGTTTCCCGGGGCGCGGGCGCAAAATTCCTCCGCGACAGCGACGCCCGGATACAGGTGGCCGCCCGTTCCGCCGCCCGCGATCATCAGCGTATGTGCGGATTCCCTGTTCATGCGTCCTTCATCATGATGAAACGCTTGGCGGCGTGGGCCCGGCGCGCGTGCGGCTCCTCGAAAGGCTGACCGCCCGCGTGGATATTGAACAGGATCCCGATCATGGTCAGGCTGAGCACCAGCGATGTGCCGCCGTAACTGATGAACGGCAGGGTCAGGCCCTTTGTAGGCAACAGGGACATCGCCACCGCCATGTTCACCAGCGCCTGCATGCCCAGCGACAGCGTCACGCCGAAGGCCAGATAACATCCAAACGCCTCGCGCGCGGTCATCGCGATATATACTCCCCGCCACACCAGCACGGCGAACAGGGCGGCGACAAAGACCACCCCCACAAACCCCAATTCTTCCGCGATCATGGAGAAGATGAAATCGGTATGCGCCGCCGGCAGGTAGAGCAGCTTTTGCGTGCCCGCCCCAAGACCCTGCCCTGTCCATCCGCCGGAACCCACGGTGATCAGGGATTCCCAGATCTGGTAACCGATATCCTGTTTGTGCTGTTCCGGATTGAGAAAGGCCAGGATGCGCCGCATGCGATAGGCCTCCAGCGAAACCGCGGCGAAGGCGAAGCCCGCCCCTGCAAGGCCGAGCATCGCCAGGTAGATCATCCGCGCCCCCGCGATGAACAGCAGCGAGAAGGTGATGAGCAGCAGCGTGGCGGCGGTGCCGAAATCCGGATGCATCATGACGAGGCCGATCATCACGCTCGCCACGAAGAGCGGCGGCGCGAAGCCGCTCCACCACAGCTTCACCCTATCCTGTTTCTTCGAGAGGATATACGCGAGATAAATGATCAGGCCGAGTTTGGCGAACTCCGAGGGCTGGAACGACAGCGGCCCCAAAGGCATCCAGCGCGAGGCGCCCCACGCCTTCCGCCCCACGCCCGGAATCACCACGATGAGCAACGAGATCAGAATCGCCGCCAAAAGGGGGGCCACCTTATACGCATAGGACTGGTACGGAATGCGCGACGCGGCGTACATGCCGGTCATTCCCACGATCAGGTAAACCGCGTGACGGCGGATAAAATAGTCCGTGGAGCCATGTGTTTTCATGGCGATGATGGCGCTGGCCGAATAGATCATGACCGCGCCGATGACCAGCAGCATCAGCACCACGCCCAGAAGGATGGGATCATAGCGGCCGCGCATGCTGTGCATGGAAAGGTTGGCGCTCAAGTCCGTTCCCTTTCTCTCACCAGCGCGCGGAAGCTCTCGCCGCGGTGTTCGTAATTCCTGAACTGATCGAAACTTGCGCAGGCGGGCGACAGCAGCGCGACATCGCCTTCCCGGGCGTCGGCGAGAATCCGCCCGAAAGCGGTTTCCAGATCGCCCGGCCGGACGTATTTCACCCGGCCATCCAGCGCCTTGGCCATGTTGTCCGCCGCTTCTCCAATCAGGTAAACGCCGCGCACCGGCCGCTTCTCCAGAGCGGCGGCCAGATCATCGTATTTTTCACCTTTTTCGCGTCCGCCCAGAATCAGCAGCAATGGCTCCCGGAAGCTGTTCACGGCGATCAGCGCCGAAGCCACGTTGGTCGCCTTCGAGTCGTTGTAAAAGCGGACGCCGTTGATCTCTCCCACCAGTTCGATGCGGTGGGGCAGTCCGGGAAATTCCAGGATGGCCTTCTGCACATCGCGCACGCCGACGCCCATCAGCCGGGCCGCCGCGACGGCGATCATCATGTTCTCCCGGTTATGCAGCCCGGGAAGGCGCGGATTGTCCGCGTTATAGGCCTCCACGCTGTCGCCATGCCTGAAGATGATGGTGGAAAGCGACGGCAGGGAGAGCCCCTCGCTGACCTCATCGGTGCGCGAGGAAAACGGAACCGGCCGGCCGGGAGATCCGGCGACGATCTTCCTGCACCAGTCGAGTTGGTCGTTGAAAATCACCCAGCCGCTTTCCTTCTGGACCGAAAACAGCCTGGACTTGGCGGCGGCGTAATCATTGAGGCTCTTGTACCGGTCGAGGTGATCGGGAGCGAAATTGGTGATCGCCGCGATATCGAACGCGGTCTGCTCCAGGGTTTCGGACTGGAAGCTGGAAACCTCGACCACAAACACATCGTAATCATCCTGGCGATCCACTCCGTCGCAGAGCGGCACGCCGAGATTGCCGCCAACAAACACGCGCTTTCCACCCGCCGCGATCACGGCGCCCGTCATCGCGGTGGATGTGCTTTTCCCGTTGGTGCCGGTGATTGCAATCGCGGGCTTGGCGAGGAAACGCCCGGCGAGCTCCACTTCGCCCAGCACGGGAACGCCCTTCTCCCGCGCGCGCTGCAACCCTTCGATGGCCGGGGGCACGCCGGGGCTGAGCACGACAAAATCCCGGCGGATGAAATCCACGCCGTCCTGCTGGCCGGGAAGCCATTCCACGCCGGCGGAAGCCATCTCCCCCTGTTGCTCTTCCGTCAATGCGCGGGGGTTGATATCGGCGAGATATACGCGCGCGCCGCGCTTCGCGAGGAATTTCGCGGCGGAGCGGCCCGACTTGCCCGCCCCCACCACGAGGATATTTGCGCCGGAGACCTGCACGTTCACCTCAGCTTGAGCGTCGCCAGCGAAATCACCGCCAGGAACGCGCTGACAATCCAGAAGCGGACGATCACCTTGTTCTCGTGCCAGCCCAGCTTCTCGAAATGATGATGGATGGGCGCCATGCGGAACAACCGCTTGCCGCCCGTGTGTTTGAACCAGGCGACCTGCGCCATGACCGACAGCGCCTCCATCAGAAAGACGCCATGCAGCAACGCGGAGAGAAGTTCGTTCTTGGTCAGGATCGCCAGCGTTCCCAGCGCGCCGCCCAGAGAAAGACTGCCGACATCGCCCATGAACAACTGCGCGGGATGGGCGTTGTACCACAGAAATCCCACGCCCGCGCCCATCAACGCGCCACACAACACGCCAAGTTCCTGCAGGCCGGGCAGAAACTCGATGTTGAGATATCTGGCCACGTTGAACCCGCCGATGATCGCGCCGGACGCATAGGCGAGTATCAAAAAGGTTCCAGCGGAGATGGTCACCGGCACAATCGCCAGGCCATCCAGTCCGTCGGTCAGGTTCACGGCGTTGGCGGTGCCGGCGATCACCAGCATGGCGAAAGGCACATAAAACCACCCCAGATCAAGCTGGAAAATTTCGGGCTTGATGAACGGCAGGCCGACGCGGGTGTCAAAGGGCGTGAACTGGATCAACAACGCAACCACAAGTCCCGAGACCGCAAATTCACCGGCGAGACGGGCCTTGCCGCTGATTCCGCCGGAACTGCGATCCTTGATCTTCCTGAAATCGTCGAGAAAACCGATGAACCCATAACTGCCGGTGACCGCCAGCGCGGCCCACAGAAAATGGTTGGTCCAGTCGGCCATGAAGGCGAGCGCGAAGGCGACCGCGCACAGAATCAGAATCCCGCCCATCGTCGGCGTGCCGGATTTTTTCTGGTGCGTTTCCGGGCCGTCGCCGCGGATGGGCTGGCCAAACTTGACCTTGTGCAGCCACGAGATGAAGCGCGGCCCAAACATCACCGCGAAGAGAAACGCCAACAGAAAGGCTCCGCCCGAGCGGAAGAGGGGAAAACGGAACACGCGCAGCACGGTTTCCGCGTGGGGGTCCAGCCACTGGAAGAGATGGAACAGCATCAGCCTTCTCCTCCGGAGTTGCGCATGGCTTCCAGGATTCGCTCCATCGCCATGCCGCGGGATCCCTTGATGAGAACGATATCCCCGGGTTCGACAAGCCCGCGAAGATAATCGGCCGTCTTCCGGGGATCGTCGAAAAGCATGATCACATGCGGCGACATGCCGGAACGCTCCGCCTCTTCCGCCAGCCAGCGCGCATGGGGACCAAACGCCACCAGGCGCGTCACTCCGGATGAAGCGACATACCGGCCCATCGCGCGGTGAAGCTCCTCCGACTGCTCCCCCAGTTCCTTCATGTCTCCCAGCACGGCGATGGCCTGACCGGCGCCGCGCAACTGCAGCATCGCGTCAATACCGGCCTTCATGGACGCGGGGTTGGCGTTGTAGCAGTCGTTGATGATGACGGCGCCCGCAAACTCCTCAAGCTGCATGCGTTTGCTGATCGGGCGCGCGGCTTCAAGCCCTTTCAGGATATGTTCGACAGGGGCGCCGGCGGCCAGGGCGGCGGCGGCGGCGGCGGCGGCGTTCATGGCGTTGTGCCTGCCTGGGAACCAGATGACCGGAGCGATGGTTTCACCGCCGATCCGCAGGGTAACCTGCTGACGCCCCGATCCGGGAGCGGCGGATTCACACAACGCCACGTCGCAGCCCGGATCGCTTCCAAAGGTCACCGTTCGCAAGGCGTTCCTGGGCAGCTTGCGGACATGCGGATCATCCATGTTGACAACACAGATGGACGCGGGCCGCACGCCGGCGAACAATTCGCCTTTCGCCCGGGCGACGCCCTCCAGCGTTCCGCCCACGCCTTCCAGATGCGCGGGCCCCACGTTGGTGATCAGCGCCACATCGGGATCGCTGATCTGCGTCATGCGTTCGATTTCATGAAAATGGCTCATGCCCATCTCCACCACCACCAGCTTTTCCCTTCCGGTCAGGCGGAAGATCGTGTGCGGAACGCCGATCAGGTTGTTGAGGTTGCCCATCGTGGAGAGCCAGCTTCCCTCGCCAAACAGTTCTTCCATCCACAACGCGGCCACGCCCGCGATCATCTCCTTGGTGCTGGTTTTGCCATTGGAGCCTGTCAGCCCAATCACACACGGACGGCATCTTGCGCGATGAACACGGGCGAGTTCGCCAAGCGCATGCAAGGCGTCCTCCACCGGATAGACCAGCGCCGGAACGCCGGCGGAACGCAGCGCCATTTCCACCGTCACCGCGCGGCCCCGCTCAACCACCAGGGCGGAAGCGCCCTTGCGCGCCGCTTCCACGGCGAAGTCGTGCGCGTCGAATTGCTCCCCCTTGAGGGCGAACCACAGATCGCCCTCGCCCACGGTCCGCGAATCGGTGCTGACGCCGGCGAATACGCGGTCCCGGTATTTTCCCGGATCGAGGCCCAATACCTGCGCCACGTCATCAGCCGTGAAGGGACGAACCGTCATCGCGTCTCTCCGGATTTGAGGGAAAACGCCCGCGCCGCTTCTTCCCGATCGTCGAAATGATGCTTCTCCATTCCGGTGATCTGGTAATCCTCGTGCCCCTTGCCGGCGACAAGCACGGTGTCGCCCGCCCGCGCGCAACGGATCGCCATGCTGATCGCCGCCCGGCGATCGGGCTCCACCGCGTATGCTTTTGACGGCCAGGACCCGGCATCCACGCTGGCGGCGGGAACGCCTCCAGCCGCGGACGCGCCCTGTTCAATGGCGTTCGTGATGGCGAGCGGGTCCTCGGTGCGGGGGTTGTCGCTGGTGATGATGGCGAGATCGGACCACTCCACCGCGATGCGTCCCATCACCGGGCGTTTGCCTGGATCGCGATCCCCGCCGCAACCAAATACAGTGATCAACCGTCCGGCGGTGACCGCCCGCAAGGCGCGGCAGACATTTTCCAAGGCGTCGGGCGTATGGGCGTAATCCACCAGGCAGGCCACGCCAAAGGGATTGTCCACCGGCTCCAGGCGGCCCGGCGCGCCGCGGAACTCTTCCAGGGAGGTCAACGCCGTTTCCGGGGAGATTCCCAGATCCAGAGCCGCGCCCAGGGCGCCGAGCATATTTTGCACATTGTATTTTCCGGCGATGCGCAAGCGCACATCGAAGACGCCCCATGGCGTTTGCACGCGGCACCGCGTTCCCGAAGCCGTCGCGTCGAGGACGCTGGCGAACAGATCGGCGCGCGGGTTTTCCAGGCTGTACGCCAGCTTGCGCGCCCCACAGGCGGCGGCGATGCGGCGCCCCGCGGCGTCATCGGCGTTGATCACCGCGATGGCGTCCGCCGCCAAACATTCCAGAAACAGGCGCGCCTTGGCGGCTTCGTAGGCCTCCATGGTTTTGTGGTAATCGAGGTGATCGCGGGTGAGATTGGTGAAGATCGCGCTGCGGAATTTCATCATCCCGGTGCGGTGCTGGTGAAGCGCGTGAGATGAAACCTCCATCACCACATCGCCGCATCCGGCCGCCAGCATGTCCGCCAGAATCTGCTGCAGCAATAATGCGTCCGGCGTGGTGTACGGCGCGGGGATGCGCCGCGATCCATAACGGTAGACCACCGTGCCAATCAGGCCGGTGACGCGGCCATTGTTGCGGAGGATGTCTTCCAGCATCATGACGGTGGTGGTTTTTCCATTGGTTCCCGTCACGCCATGCATCAACATCTTCGCGGCGGGATCGCCGTACAGCGCCGAGGCGATCACCGCCGCGGCCAGGCGGCTGTCCGGAACCCGCAACATCACGGCGCCGTCAACCGGATCCGCGGGCGGCCTCTCCACGACCAGAAGCCGGGCTCCGCGCGCGGCCGCATCTTTCAGGAAGAGATGGCCATCCGTTTTCTCCCCATGAACCGCGATAAACACGTAATCCGGTCTGACCTGGCGCGAATCCATGGCGGCGCCGGTGATGAGCAACTCCGCCTGGCCTTCCGGGCAGGGAACGCCAAGAAGCGCGGTCAACCGCTGGAGGAACATCGCGTTCATGGCTCCTCCCGCGCGTGGACGCCGGATGTGAAAAATACGCGGACTTCACGGTTGGCCGGAAGGGGATTTCCCGCGGGAGGATCCTGCTGCTCCGCAATGCCGCTGCCTGCCGGAGCGACGCGGAGCCCGGCGTCCCGCGCCTGATTCATCGCTTCAATCATGGAGAGCCCGCGCAACTCCGGAACCTTTCCCGAGCCGGGCGCCGCCGGACGCTGTTCCTCCCGCGCGGGATCATTCACCGGTGGCAAAACCGCCGCCACGCCGCTGGCGCTCACGGGCGTTACTCCCAGGTATTTCAACGATCTGGCGGCGATGCGGGAAAACACCGGCGCCGCCACCTGCGAGCCGTACCTGTCCCCTTTGGGCTCATCCACAATCACCAGGATCGTGATACGGGGTTTTTCCAGCGGAATGAACCCGGCGTAGGAAGCAATGCGAAGGTGATCCGGATACTCGCCCTTCTCGGCTTTCTGGGCGGTTCCGGTTTTGCCGGCGGACTTGAACCCCTCGACATTGGCGGACTTGCCCGTGCCTTGCGGCCCGGTGACCGCATGCATCAGCCGTTTCATGATGCTGGCGGCGGAGGCGGAAACAATCTCTCGCCCTTCTTCCAGCGGAAATTCCCTGATGGAGGAATCACCGGGTTCGCGCATCCCGCGAACCAGGCGGGGACGGCGCTGAACACCCCCATTGGCGATGGCGGAAACGCCGGAGGTCAGTTGCAGCGGCGTCACCGAGATTCCCTGGCCAAAGGATACGTTGGCGGTCACTACCTGTCCCCATTGCTCCGCCGGTTGCAACAGACCCTTTGAGTCAGCAGGATGATCCACGCCGGTGCGCGCGCCAAAACCAAACCGGAGGAAATACTGGCGCAATGTCTCGCCCCCCAGACGCAGGCCGATTTTCGCGGAGCAGATGTTGCTGGACTGCGCCAGAATCTGCTCGATCGAACTCAATCCCAGACGGTGATCATCCTTGATGACCTTGCCCCCAACCGTCCAGCGGCCATTTTCGCAATCCAGCCTTTCATCGGGCTGGAGCACGCGATGGTCCAGCGCGGCCGCCAGGGTGAACACTTTCATGGTGCTGCCGGGCTCATAGGCGCCGTTGAACGCGAAGGGGTAGCGCTCCAGCACGGAGGCGGTCTGGAAATTTTCCGGCTCGTACGCGGGCCACGATGCGATGGCGAGAATGTCGCCGGTGGCGGGATCCTGCACCACCGCCGCCGTGCGGAGCGCGTGGCTTTTTTCATGCGCCGCCCGGATTTCCTGCTCGACGATAAGCTGAATGGTGCGATCAATCGTCAGCCAGAGGTCCGCTCCCCGCGATCCCACCAGTTCGCGCTCATCAGCGAACAGATTGAGCCCCCGGGCGTCGCGCACGCGGGTGACGTTCAGTTTCCGGCCGTTCAACACGTCGTTGAAATGCTCCTCCACTCCTTCAATGCCCTTGTCCAGCCCCATCATGCCCAGCGCGTGAATCGCCAGGGAGCCGTTGGGGTATTGCCGCTCGGACTCCTTCACGAAACCAACGCCGGCAAGCTGGAGATCACGCACCTTGCGTGCTGTCTCGTCATCCACCTTGCGCGCCAGCCACTGGAATGACGACTGTGCGTGGATTCGTTTGCGAACCTGATCCACCGGCATGCCGAGGGCCAGAGCCAACTGACCGGCCACCTGTTCGCGCAAGTCTTCCCGGGACGGCGGACGCGGCCCGTACATTATCCGGATATCGCCTGGCATGAGATAGATGGAGGATTTTTCCACGCTGACGGCCAGCGGAGCGCCATTGCGATCAAAGATTTCCCCGCGCCGCGCGGGAATCTCGACGGAAACCTCTGTCTGGCTGTTCGCGAGGCGGGCGTACTTCTCCCCCTGAAGGATCATCAGATCGTACGCCCGTCCCAGCACCAACAGAAAAAACACGGCCATCAGGCACGCCATGGCGGCCATGCGAACATGAACCTGATGTCCGGCTTTTCCCGTCATCCTTCAATCCAGCCAAATCACCTTTTCGGCTTGTCCCATGCCCAGGCGCTTGGCGGCCTTTTCCACCTCGCTCAAATCGGTGAGCGCATGAAATTCCGCGCGCAGTGTGCGGTTGTGATCGAGAAGCTGTTCCTGTTCGCGCACTCCCCGGCTGATTTCGTACCCGGTCTCCAGGATTTTCACCTGCACGTAGACATGGTGGAGCAGCGCCGCCAGTATGGCTCCGGACATGAGCAGGGCTACCGGCAAAATGCGCGGCTGGGTCAGGCGCCATTCCACCACGCGGGTCTGGCGAATCGGCTCCAGGAGTTTGTCCGCGATTGAATCCACCATGACGATCAGTTCTCCACGGGTGACAGGCGTTCCGCGGCGCGAAGCCACGCGCTGCGCGCCCTCGGGTTATTCCGTACTTCCCCGGCGGACGCCCCCACGGGCTTCCGCGTGAGTTCATTCATGCTGGGCGCCGCCTGTTCCCCGCTGGACCAAGGATCGCGCGGGACCCTGCCGGACAATTCGCGCAGGCGCTGTTTCACCATGCGATCTTCCAGGCTGTGAAAGGTCAGAAAAACCGCGCGACCGCCGGGTCCGAGCGGTTCCGGAAGACGCGCCAGCAACGCACGGACAGCGTCCAGTTCGCCGTTGACCGCAATCCGGATGGCCTGAAAAACCAGGGTGGCGGGATGCACGCCCATGCCCTTGCGCGGCGGCTTCAACACCCGCTCGACCGCCCGCAGGAGGTCCGCCGTCGTGTTCATGGCGCCGCGCTGGCGGGCTTCCACAATGGCGCGAGCGATGCGCCGCGAACCGCGCACCTCGCCATATTCGAACAACACGCGGGCGAGTTCCTCTTCATCCGCCGTGGAGAGGTACTCGCGGGCGCTCACGCCGGCGGATTGATCAAACCGCATGTCCAGCGGCGCATCATGGCGGAAGGAAAACCCGCGCCCGGGCTGATCCAGTTGAGCGGATGACAAACCAAAATCCGCCAGCAATCCATTCACGTTGTTCACGCCCTCGCTGGCGAGGAAATCCGGCAGGTCCGTATAGCTGCCCTGCCGGCAGCGGAAACGATCGCCAAAGGTTTTCAACCGCCCGCGCGAATACGAAATGGCCTCGCCGTCGCGATCCATGCCCAGCAACACCCCGTCCGGCGATGACGCGCGCAATACCGCTTCACCGTGGCCGCCATAGCCCAGCGTCGCATCCACATAGACGCCGCCGGGCCGCACCGCCAGCCAGTGCAATACCTCGCTGACCATGATCGGCTCATGGGGAGCCGTTGTCCTGACATCCGCCGTCACAGGTCTGTCTCCGCGGCGATCTCATCGAGATCAATGGTCTGATCGGCCTCAACCTTGGATTTCCAGGCCGCAAAATCGGCTGCATTCCAGATTTCAAAATATTCGCCGCAACCCACCAGCAGGACATCCCGTTCCAAATGGGCCTGCGAGAGTTTTTCATCCTCGATTCCCATGCGCCCCTGCGGATCGAGGGTCACCAAATTGGAGCCGCCAATGATCAAACGGCGAAGGGTTTTGACATCCGTGGCGAACTGGCTGCGGCCATTGAGTTTGTCCACGATTTTCCGCTGGAAAGTCTCCACCGGATACACCCGCAGGCAGCCGTCCTTGTTGGCCAGCACGCACGCGCACTCCTGCCCCTGATGCCGCAAAAGCTCCCGGAACGCGCTGGGAACCTTCACCCGCTTCTTGGGATCAAGCACGTATGGGTGTTCACCCGAAAACAAGAGATTCCGCCTCCACGTTCAACCATTTTAGACCATTTTCAACCACCACCAATAAATCACGGCCGTTTTTCCTTCAATGTCAGGGATTTTGGGCGCGCTGACCCCTTCTGAGCGGTTAGAAAGCCCTCATATCGCAAAATGATGCATGGCTTTGCACCAGACCCACAAGATGTTGTGGCTATACAGGAGATCAGCAAAATGGACCGGGAGTATATTTCCCACCTGGAACTGTGCGCTGGATCACCAATTGAATTTCAGTTAACGCGGCCTCCAACCGGCCTGCGTACGGCGATGAACAAAAAGTAAACATGAGCGCCGCCGCACGGACGGAATCCCAAAAATCATTTGTTTAATAAGTTTGACGCTGTTTTTCGATCCACCCGGCGGCGTTGCCAACCGGCGCCCGTCCGGCTAATACCGGCGCATGAGTGGAAAACAGCCCGCTTCTCCCGCAGATCGCGCCGCCAGGCTGACACTCGATATCCGTTCGGCCCTGGACGCCAACGACGCCGTGAAGGCCGCCCACCTCTATGAAGAACTCCGTCCGCTGGACTCCGGGGACGGCGCATCCCGGACCGCGCTGCTGAACGATATTCGCCTGGGACTCGCCCGCGAGGCGGTCCGCCTGGGCAACAACCGCCAGGCCCAGGAACTGCTCCGGCAGGTGCTCGCCTCAAGCCCGGAACCCGATCAGCGCAGCGAAGCCGAATCCTGGCTCAAGCGCATCCTGCCCGACCGGGCGGCGCTGATCCTGGGCGCGGTCTGTTTTGTGATCTTCGTTGCGGTGGTCTGGGAGTTCATTCTGCACCGGTGAGTCATGAACGGCATCCTGGAATTCGCCGGGCAATCGCTGGCTGCTTCGGGGGCTTTTTTCGTCGCGGTGGTGCTTCCGGTCGGGGCGATGTGCTTCGCCCTGCTCATCCTGACTTCATCCACGGATCGCTGGACCCTGCAGGCGTTTGGGTTTCGCGGACTCTACATCACGGGATGGCTGGGCGTGCCGGTGCATGAGTTGTCCCACGCGGCGGCGGCCGTGCTGACCGGCCACCGGATTTGCTCCATCAAATTGTTCAGCCCGAATCCCAGAACCGGGATGCTGGGCAGCGTGGTCTATGAGATGGACCCGCGAAACCGCCTGAAAACCCTGATCGGCTGCGCGCTCATCCCAATCGCTCCCTATTTTGGCGGCGCCCTCTGCCTGTGGGGATTCACCTGGCTGATGGCGCCAGAAGCGCTTTCCGCCGCGCAATTTTCCATCACGCTGCCCGGTGCGAATGCCATATCGGGCATCGAGCCATGGCTGGACGCGGGCGGTCAGTTGCTGGGGGCCAGCGTGGCCCTGCTGCAGGCGGTCTTCACCCTGGAGCGGATGCAGAACCCCTGGTTTTACCTCTACCTGTATTTGTGCGTATGCGTCGGCGCCCACCTCTCCCCTTCCGCGCAGGATTTCGTGAACTGGGTTCCGGCGGTGGTGTTTGGGGCCGGCGGCATTCTGCTGGCGGGCGCCCTGGTGTCGTGGTTTCCATCGCTGCGGGAGCCCATGTTCAACGCCGGTTCCTGGCTCGCGGGACGTCTGCTCGGCTTCACCGTGCTGGCCCTGATCATGACCTCGCTGGCGGCGATCCTGATTGGCGGCGCCAGCAGGGTGGTCCTCCGCCTCAGGGGCGAATGAACCGCATCAGGCCAACCGGAACCCGCCCGGTGATGCTACCCTCCGCACACCTTCCCTTCCCCCCTCATCTCCAGCGTTCCACCGCATGAAGATGTCTTTTCCGGCCGGCGGAGGGCGTGGAAAACCATCCGGCTCCTCATCCGTCCATGGGAAATGGGGCGCCGCAAACGGGCGATTCCCGTCCGGCACGGGAGAACATCGCGCCGGAATGATTTGATTGCCCCCCGCCAATGCGATAGACACTGCATGCTACCCATCCCTACAACCCAACGAGTATGAACGTCATGAAGAAGTGCTTGCCGCTCTTTGTTCTGGCCTTGCTGGCCATCACCTCCAGCGCCTTCGCCCAGGATGTCATCACCATCCGGCTTGGCACCGTGGCGCCGGAAGGCAGCCCATGGGCCTCCGGCCTGGAAAAATTCAAGAAGATGGTCGAAACCGACTCCGGCGGAAAGGTCAAGGTGAAGCTGTTCCTGGGCGGCGCGCTGGGCGACGAGAACGACATGATGCTCCAGTGCAAGCGCGGCCAGATTCAGGCCTTTGGCGGGTCCACCGGCGCCATCGCCTCGCAGGTTCCCGAGGTCAACGTGCTGGAGTTGCCGTACCTGTTCCGCAACGCGGAGGAGGCGGACTACATCCTGGACAGCGTCATCGGCGACAAGATGGCCAAACACTTCACTGATCGGGGACTGGTGCTCAGCTTTTGGAGCGAAAACGGTTTCCGCTCGTTCGGCGGCAAGTTTCCGGTCACCAAACCGGAGGACCTGAAAGGCCGCAAGATGCGGAGCCAGGAAAGCCCCATCCACCTGGAAACCTACCGGGCCTTTGGCGCCAGCCCCGTGCCCATTCCCACCACCGAGGCGCTGACTTCGCTGCAGACCGGCGTGGTGGATGGCTATGATCAGACCCCGCTTTATGCGTTCGCCGCGAGTTGGTTCACCGCCAGCAAGCATATGAGCATCAGCGAACACATCTACCAGCCAGCCGCCATCGTCTTCAACAAGGAAGCCTATGACAAATGGCCCAAGGAAGTGAAAGACGCCATCACCAAGGCGGCGCAGGAAGTGGCCCCCAAACTGCGCAAGCAGATCCGCAAGATGAACCCCATCCTGATTGAGAATCTGCGCAAGGCCGGCGTCGAGGTGAACGTGCTCGGCGACAAGGAACGGGAGCCCTTCATCAAGCTGGCGGAAAAGGTGCGCGAGACTTACATCAACAAGGCCAGCGCGCCGGAAAAAGAGCTTTACAAATCCATCACCAAGGGCTTGCAGGATCTTCGCTCCGGCAAGGTGAAAAAATGAGCCTGGCCCGTTCGCCCAGCGCCTTTGATCGCATCAGCCAGGCGGCGTACCGTGCGGAGCGCGGGTTCAACGCCTTTGCGTTGCTGTTCATGGGCGTCATTGTGTTTCTGGACGTGGTTCAGCGGGTGGCGAGCCGCGAAGGCGGTCTGTTGCACAAGCTGCTGGACATTCTCCAGGGCGGCGTGGCGGCGGGCGCGGCTCCGCTGAGCGCGCAGGGCTGGGTGAACGGGGCCAATACGGCGATTCTGGTGCTCATCAATTTTTTCATCGTCTTCGGGGCTTTCCGGGTGCGTGGCGCGGCCGTGACGGGCGGACTGATCGCCAAATCCGCCGTGGTGACCGGCGTGCTCTACGGGCTGGTCCAATTGGTGCTGGTGATTTTCCCCAACGGCCTGGTGTGGAGCCAGACGCTGGGGCTGGTGCTGATGTTGTGGGTCGGTTGCATGGGGGCCAGCACCGCCACGTATGAAAACCGCCACCTCGCTCTGGACCTTGGCAGCAAACTCTGGCCCAAGAGCATACTGCCTTATTCCCAGGCGGTGGGAAACTTCCTGACGGGGAGCTTTTGCGTGGTGCTGGCGATCCTGAGCCTGTACAGCCTGAAGGATCACCATGGCGATTACAGCGCCACCCATGGCGCCGGCGGCGTTTTCGAGGCCATGCCGATCCCCAAATACCTGGCGTTTCTGGTGATTCCAATCTCCTTCACCTTCATGGCGATCCGCTTTTACGCCCAGATGATTGACGGGTTTCGCGGCGTGACCGCCGAGGAAGACACCCTGCAGATGCTGGGCATCAAGGACATGGCCGGACAGGGCGATGGCGAACCCGCCAATCCGGAGCGGCAGTCATGACCACGGTGGTGCTTCTCGCCACGCTGGGCCTGGTGCTGCTGGGCGCACGCCTGTTCGTGGTGGTCGGCGTGGCCACCATGCTGTGTTTCATCCTGATCGCCGGCGAGGGGCTCGACCCCAGCAAACTGGTGCGCATCATCAACAAGATGGAGAGCCTGACGACCAAAAACGTCTTCCTGGCGATTCCATTTTTCGTGGCCGCCGGAACCGTGATGACCCGCGGCGGCATGGCGCAGCGCCTGATCAACGTCGCCCGCGCGCTGGTCGGCTGGCTGCCGGGCGGACTGGCGATCCCCGCGGTCATCGCCTGCATCATCTTCGCGGCGATCAGCGGCAGTTCACCGGTGACCCTGGTCGCCGTCGGGTCCATCATGTTCCCGGCGCTGATCGAATCAAAATACCCCTCGCGCACAATCATCGGCCTGCTCACCACGGCGGGATCGCTGGGCTGCCTGGTTCCGCCATCCATCGCCATGCTGATCTACGCCATCAGCGTTTCCGGCTCCGCCAAGGTGGACCCCAAGGATTTGTTCATCGCCGGACTGGTCCCCGCGCTCAGCATCACCATGCTGCTGTCGTTGTACGCCTACTGGATTGGCCGCGACGTCAAAGAGGCGCGGGAATCGTTCCGCATGGCCAACCTGTGGAAGGCGGCTCGCGAGGGCGCCCACGCGCTGTTGCTGCCGGTGCTGGTGCTGGGCGGTATTTACACCGGCCAGTTCACCCCCACCGAGGCGGGCGCGGTGGCCCTGATCTACTCGGTGCTCGTCACCACCCTGGTCTACCGGGATATCGGCTTCAAGCAGTTGATGGACGCCTTCGGCGAAAGCGCGACCCTGGTCGGCAGCCTGGTGCTGATTGTCGTGCTGGCGTTTGGCCTGAACGACTTCCTGGCGGTGATCGAGGCCGCCGAACGCATGGGCGAATGGCTGAAATCCGCCGGTCTGTCGCCGATGATGTTCCTGCTGGTGGTTAACGTGGCGCTGATCTTCATTGGCGCGCTGATGGACAGCGTGAGCGCCACGCTGGTGTTCGCGCCGCTGCTCGCTCCCATCGCCAAGGATGTCTACGGCATTGATCCCGTCCATTTCGGCGTGGTCTTCGTGGTGAACATGGAGATCGGTTACCTGATGCCGCCGGTGGCCACCAACCTGTTTGTCGCCGCCGCCATTTTCCGCCGTCCTTTTGGCGAAGTGGCCTTCGCTGTCTTCCCGACCCTGGGCATAGTCTGCGCCGCCCTGGTGGCCATCATGTACATGCCCGTGTTGTCGAAGGGCCTCCTGAACGTCATGGCGGATAAACCGGCGTACGAAAGCTTTCCGTGGGATGGCGCGCCCGCGGTCACAGCCGCAGGAATGGGACCCGCCGCGCCCGCCGCCGGAACTCCGGGAGCACCGCCGCCAGAGAAAAAGGAAGGCGTCCTCGACATGCAGCAGATGATGCAGATGGCCGATCTGGATGACGAGGATGAAGACTCCGCCGCGGCCAGCGCCACGGAGACCGCTTCGCCGGGCGGCTCCGCTTCCCCCGCGCCGTCCTCATCGCCTGAATAGCCGCCGGGATCAGGAAACGGACTCAATCGAAGCGCATGACATTCGCTTCGCCCTCTTTGATCAGAAACACCCGCGTGAAGGTGGGCCGCCCCGGAATCGTGATGGTGAATGCATGGTTGCCCGGGCGCGGGTTCTCAATGCGCGCGTAACCAGTGGCGATAAGATTATCCCCCTGGTAGACCATGGACCCTTCGGGCGCCATGATTTCCAGCGTGGTGACCTTGGGCTTTTCATCCATCTTGCGCATGGCTTCGACCATTTTCGCGGTCGCCAGCGGGTTGCCCGGATCTTTCTGGATGGCCGCCTGATAATGGGCCTTGGCGACCAGGTAGTTGCGCGCCTCCATCGCCTTGTCGCCCTGTTCGATGTAGAACTTCACCAAATCTTCCTTGCTGTCGCTGGGCGCCGCGGTGGAATTGGGGTTGATCCTGGGATCGCTGGAAGGCGGTATCTGACCTGGCTGAACCAGGACCGGACCGCCATTTTGCTGACCAGCCTGATTTCCCTGAGCGGGTTGGTCCTGTGGATTCCGCTGGTTTTTCCCGGCGGCTTTCCTGGCGGTTGACTGGGGCGTCCGGTTCACGGGGAGGTCGGGAATATTCCGCTGGCGCTGTTTTTCGGCGAATTCCTCCAGCATGGAATTTCTCACCAGCACCACGACCGATCCAACCACAACCAGTCCAACCAGAATCAGTGTCACGATGATTTTGACGTTATTGGCCGGCTCCAGATCCGATTCCCTGACCGATGGGGACCATTCCCGGCTCATGTCCCGCTGCATGCGGAGCCGGGATTCAATGGCCTCCATATTGGGTGCGGACGATGCCGCCCCGGGACCTTCCCTCTTGGGGCGGCTGTATCCCGGCAACACGGGGCGCGGCGGCAATCCCACCTTTTCATTGGCGATGCCGGGCATGACCGCATCCCACCCGCCTCTGCCATTGGGGGAGGAACCGCCAACGGGTTTGGCCACCCGGGTTTGGTCCGGCGAGACCCTGGCTTCGCTGGGGGACGCCGCCGGAGCAGCAATCTTCGGTTCAACCTGTTCCGGTGTAAAAAACGGTTTCTGGCGATCAAAATACGAAATCGTGGATTCCGGCGACATGCCGGGCGGGGGCAATGCGTCTCCAGCCCGGAGGCCCGGCGGAAGGTCCAGTTCCAGCCCGGGCGATGAGCGGATGGGAGCGGCGGCGGCCGCTACCTGCCCAGCGATGACCTGACCAAATTCCACCGGGCGTTCAATTGGTGGAATCACCATGCTGGCGTCGGGAACCGGTTCGACGCCTGTGACATCGGCCATGTCGCCCAGCACCGCCGCGGGGGCGATGGCCGGCGGCTCCGCCATCCTGGCTTGATTTTCCGGCTGCGCGGGAGCTGGTCCGGGAGGGGGCGTATGAACCGACCCCGACGCCGGACGAACATATTCCGCGGGTCCCGCCTGATCGGTGACCGGCGCTGGAGGCGGCGCCAGGGCCGCCATGGCCAGTCCCTTGAACCCGCTGGGACGCGGAGACGCCAGCGGAATTGGGGGCGCCGCCGATGCGGCGGGGTTGGATGCGCGAACCCGCTGCGGCTGCACCAACGCGGGTCCGGACGGCGGCTGCTCCCACGGCGCCACGGCGGCCGGAACAGACGCCAGATTCCGCATGTTCCGGAACATTTCCAGCGGCTGGCCGTCAATCTCCACCCAGACATTCCAGCCATCGGATGAACGGGGTTGAGGCGGTTGGGCGTCCCCGGGGGTGATCAGGCGTTGTCCCCACAGTCCCCCCGGGCCGCTGACTTCCAGCAAGGCCTGACAGGTCCGCTGTTGGGCTTCCGGACTCTGGAACATCAGGCTGACGCCGTGACCACGGTGGACATCATCCCCGGCGGACACCACCTTGCCCATCAGAATATGCGGAGTGGATGAACCGGGAGGAAAACATTCCATGCGAATGGTGGTTCCGGTCTCCAGGCAGGGGGCGATGGGCAGAAAGATGGAGCCGTGCGCGGCGGCGGAGGGGAAATCGCCGCGCCAACTTTCCATGTCCTGATAATGAAGGGCGATCGCGTGCAAAGTGTCCCGTCGTGCGCCGCCGTATCCTCTGGCGGATACAGATGAAAATAACGGAACCCTCCCCACGGGGCAAGAGGACGGCCGAAAATCACCGGCGCGCCCACCCTCCGGCGCGGGGCTCAACCCTCCAGGCGGCGGGAAAGTCCTTCACCGCCTTGATTTTTTCGCCGCCGGACGGCAAAAGCGCCCGGTCATTCCGCTTCCGAGGTGTCACCATGGCCCATATCAAGCCGTTCCGCGCCATCCGTTTCGATGAAGTCCGCCCGGAGGTGCTGGCCCGCATGCTGTGCCCCCCCTACGATGTCATTGATGACGCCCGGCAGGATGAACTTTACAACGCCCACGAAAACAACATCGTCCGGATTGAATTTGGCAAGACCAGCCCATCGGACCATGAATCGGACAACCGCTATACACGCGCTTCACGTGATTTTAATCGCTGGTTGCGCGAGGGCGTGCTGCGCCGCGACCGCCTGGCCGCGTTCTACGCCATCGAAGAGACCTACCAGCCCCCATCGGGCGGAGCGCCGGTCACCCGGCGGGGGTTCCTCGGCGTCTGCAAGCTGGTTCCGTTTTCCGCGGGCGTGGTGCTGCCTCACGAAAAAACCCTGTCCGCGCCCAAGGCCGACCGCATGGCCTTGATGCTGGCGTGCAACGCCAACCTGAGCCCCGTTTTCTCCCTGTTCGACGACAGCGCGGGGCGCGCCCGCGCCGCCCTGCGCGATGCGCCCGGACAGTCCGTCAATACGGAATTTGAAGGCGTGAAACTCCGCCTGACCGCCATCACCGATCCGGATCGCGTCAGGGCCATCCAGGAGGCGTTGCAGTTCCAGCCGGTGTATATCGCCGATGGCCACCACCGCTATGAAACCGCCCTGCGCTACCAGAAGCTGCGCCATGGCGAGGGGTGGCCCAAGGACAGCCCTCCGGATTATGTGATGATGTACCTGGCGCCCTTTCAGGACGAAGGACTGCTCATATTCCCCACGCACCGGGTGTTGCACGATCTCGCCAGCATCCCCGCCAATCTGGAGCAGGAACTGGCGAAATATTTCAATATCGCCCCCGTGGAGGGCGATACGGCGGCCATCGCCGCACGGACCAGCCAAAGCGCGGCGGTGAACGCATTCGCGCTGGTCCGCCCGGGGGAAAAACGCGGCCTGTTGCTGGAACTCAAGCCCGGCTCCGCCTCCAGCCTGCCGCATATGCCGGAGGAAGCAGCCCTGCGCGAATTGGATGTCACCGTGCTGCATGCGGCCATCCTGCGCGGCATTCTGGGGATTTCTCCCGGGGCGCAGGAGCGCAAGCTCAATATCAGCTATGTGAAGGATGCGGCTTCCTTCGCCAGCACGCTCAACGATGGCCATCACCAGTTGGGGTTCCTGATGCGGTCCACGCGCCTGAAACAGGTGATCTCGGTGGCGTCGTCGGGCGGGGTGATGCCTCAAAAAAGCACTTATTTTTATCCCAAACTGCCGACGGGACTGGTGATCAACCCGCTATTCTGATATCATACGTTTGGGTTAACCGGTGGAAGCGGGGGATGACTGTAACGCGAACCGGATTATGCTGAAAACTGCGAAGGAAGCTCCCGCTCCGGAGACCACGGACGGTATTTTCGGCGGCGCGCTGCGTGTGATTCAGGGACGTAACGGCTATCGTTTTTCGGTGGACGCCCTGCTTTTGGCCCGGTTTGCCTCCCATGAAACCGGAACCGGTCTTGACTTGGGCGCCGGAAGCGGCGTGATTTCCCTGGCGCTGACACGAGCCAGCAAGGCGGAGTTTCTGTACGCCATCGAAATCCAGAAAGAACTGGCCGACCGCGCCCAGCGCTCGGTCAGCCTGAACGGTCTGGAAGACCGGGTCAACGTGCTGCATGGCGATTTCCGCCGCATCGGCGATCACCTGCCGCCGCTCTCCGTGGATTTCGTGGTGGCCAACCCACCCTATCAACAGGCGGCCTCCGGCAGGGTCAATCCCAACACCGAACGGGCGATCGCCCGCCACGAGATCGAGATGACCCTCGACGACATGATGGCCGCCGCCTGCCATGTTTTGCGTGGCCGCGGGCGGTTGTACGTGATTTATCCGGCGCAGGCGCTGGGACGGCTGTTTGAATCAGCGCGCCGCGCCCGCCTCGCCGTGAAACGGCTTCAATTCGTGCATGGTCATGCGGACGATCCCGCCAAGATGGTGCTGGCGGAACTGATGAAAGACGGCAAGGAAGGCTTGACGGTTGAATCTCCCATTGTACTTTTCCAGCATGACGGGGCTTACGCACCGGAGATTGGAACCTTCCTTCGCACTGGGGTTGCGGCCCCGCCGCCCACGCCTCCCGCATGAATCTCCGGGAACGTGGCGTTCGATCTGTTTTCTCCTGCTGGTTTTCCTGATCATCCCGCCCGGCGCGGAGGCGCGCGCGGCGAAATCCGGATCACCGGCTGAATCCCCTGCCTCCACGGCGCAAACCTCCCATCCCCAGCTTCACGAACTCTTTCCCGAGCCGCGCGGCTTTGGCCCTCGCATCGCTTTCTGGCGGATGGTGTTTGCCGGACTCCATTCCAGCGAGGGTGTGCTGCACGATCTGGATAACCCCGCCATCGTCTATCAAAAGCTGGATCTGAAGGCTTACGAACCGGAGCCCGGAGACAACGAGGCGCAACGCCGGAGCAAATGGAGCCTGCGAAAAAAAACGATTGACGGCGCGCGCGATGAAATCGCCTCGGCTCTGAAATCCATCGCCGCCAAAATCGAGAAACGGACTCCGGCGTTCACCAGCCGGGAGGCGGAAATCCGCCGCCTGTTCAGCCGCTCGGACGGACCAGCGGTCTTCCGCGCGGCGGCCGGGCGCATCCGCTTTCAGGATGGCATGCGCGACCGCTTCGAGCACGGCCTGATCGCCATGGGGCGCTGGCAGCCCTTGATGGAACGGGCGCTGGCCTCGCAGGGGGCGCCGGTGGAACTGGTGGCGCTGACTTTTGTCGAGTCCATGTTCAACACGCGGGCGTACTCGAAAGTGGGCGCGGCGGGGGTATGGCAACTCATGCCCGCCACCGCGCGCCTGTATATCCGCGTCAAGGACAGCCAGGACGAGCGGCGCGACCCGGCGATCGCCTCGCTGGCGGCGGCGAAGGTGCTGGTCTTCAATTACAAAATGCTCAAATCGTGGCCGCTGGCCATCACCGGTTACAATACAGGCCCATACCGGGTGAAAAAGGCCGTGGAGCAGGTCGGCGATGATCTGACGGATATCGTCGAACGTTTTGACGATGATGGATTTCAGTTCGCGTCATCCAATTTCTATGCGGAATTTCTCGCCGCGCTGGATATCTTCCGCAACCATGAGCAAGTCTTCGGCAAACTCAAACGGGAGCCCCCGCTGGCGTATGACGAACTGGAACTGCCGGATTACGTCACGCTGGTGGACCTGGAAAAATACGGGGTGACGGATGTGGATCAATTCAAGCGGCTCAATCCGTCTTATATGGGCCCCGTGCTGACCGGCGCGGAAACCCTGCCGCGCGGAGCGAAAATCCGCTTGCCGCCGGGAACCACCGCGGCGGCACGCGCCGCCTACGAAAAAATCCCGGGCAAATTCAAACGGGACAAACCAGAGGTCCGCAAGTACATCGTCCGCCGCGGCGACACGCTGGACGCCATCGCGCGCCGCCTGGAACTGACCGTGGAATGCCTGCGCCAGAGCAATGGCGGGGCGCGCGGCAAACTGCGCCTGGGGCAGGTGCTCAAACTTCCGCATGCGGATGGCTGCCGCTGAAACCATCCTCACTCCGTCCGGCCGCCGGGCGGCGGCGGCATGGCTTCTCCAGCCGCCATACGCTCTGAATCAACCGGATGATCGCGCGGGTGTTGACGCCGCCGCCGGCGGCCGTGGTTCCGCTGTTCGGCACGGTGGAAACGGGGAAGCCGCCCCGGCTGCCACGGGCATCCCCAAAACGGGACATCCATTGCGCGGGTGATTGACGGCGAGTCAACTTCAGTTAGACTCCCGCGCGCCTGTTTCTTCCGGAGATTCGCCATGATCCATCGCGCCCGCCACTGGATGTCCACCCTGCTGACCGTTTGCGCGCTGCTCGTGACCGCGTGCGGCGGAACCTCGTTGCCGGCGGTGGGCGATCCCGGCGTGGACGGCGGCAGCGGCGCATCCGGCAATACTGACGCGCAAACAGGCGACGGCGCTTCCCAGCCTGGCGACGCGGCTTCCAGCCCGGACGGCGCAACCTCCACGGATGCAAAACCCGCGGAAGACTCGGGAACTGCTCCTGATACCGGAGAAAACGACGCTGGCGCCGCCGATGTGGAGCCGGCTGACGCAGGCTCTCCCGACAGCGCGCCAACCGATGCCGGCCCAGCGGATATTGGCGGTCCGGCGGATAACGCGCCCGCCGACGCCTCCGTGGATGCAGGCCCAGCGGATACAGGACCGGACAGCAGCGTGGCGGATAACAGCCCCGCCGATACCGGAGCCAGCGACTCAGGCGGTTCCGATTCTGGCGGAAACGATGGCGGCGGGACCGTGGACCTCAACGGCAAGGGACCCAACCAGGCCCTGTTGCGCGACGACATCAAGGTGAGCGCGGGCGCCCGCCGCAACATCACCCTGACGGTGTGCATTCCATCCAGCGATGGCAAAAACGCCGGACCTGGCCCCTACCCGCTGCTGATCATCTCTCCGGGTTTCCAGATGGGCCGCGAGCAGTACAAGAGCTACTGCCAGCATGCGGCGGAATGGGGATTTGTCGCGGTCACCCAGACCTATTCGCAGAGCGGCTTCACGATTGACCACGACGCCATCGCCGGTGAGTTCAAATTCATCATTGACTGGGCGGGCGCCAACGCCAGCGGCCTGAACGGCATCGTGGATTTGAACAAGGTCGCGGCGGCGGGTCATTCACTGGGCGGCAAACTCAGCATCCTCGCAGCCATCAAGGATGCGCGCATCAAGGCGGTCGCGGGCTGGGATCCGGTGGACGCCAACCGCCCGTCGGTCACGCCCGAGCAGATGCCCAATTTCAAGGTCCCGCTGATGGCGCTGGGAGAAACCCTCGACTCCGCCGGCAGTTTCCAGGCCTGCGCACCGGCCGCGGACAACTACACGCAGTATTACGACAAGGCCGGCTCACCCGCGTGGGAGATCACCATCAACGGCGCCGATCACATGGACTGGGTGGACAATCCATCGTGCCCGGTCTGCGGATTCTGCAAAAAGGGAACGCTGGATGACAAGGACGTGAAGTCCCTCAGCCGCCGCACCACCATCGCCTTCCTGCGCAAGACCTTGCTGGGAGACAACAGCATGGACGCCTATCTGACCGGCGATATCATCAAACAGGACGAGTCCAAAGGACTGGTCAAGCTCAGAAACAAATAAAGCTCCCGGTTCGCCCCGCAAGCTGGAGATCGCCTGGAATCACGGCGGTTTCACGCCGGTTGTGCGAAAGCCGCGCCTAGCCTGACTGAACGGACAAACGGCGCCTGTTTTTCCAGCGCTGAATGGATGGCGGGAATGCGTTCCTCGCTGGCGACGGCGATGATGCATCCTCCGCCGCCGGCCCCGGTGAGTTTGGCGCCGGCCGCCCCCGCGGACAGCGCCCGCTCCGTCAGTTCATCGAGTTCCGGCGTGGACACCTTCAGTTTTCGCAACAGGGCGTGGTTGGCCGTGAGCGTCAGTCCCAACTCATCCACAAGCCCCAGCCGGAAATATGCTTCGGCCCGCGGAACCAGTTTGGCGATGGCGAGAAAAATCCGCTCGACCTCTTCAGGCGCCTGATCGCGGAACTGGCGCACCTGCTCCACCATGTCGCGGGTCAGCGAAGGTTTTTGTCCTGCAAGCACGGCGTGGATGGGCTTTTCCGGTTGGAAGGAAATCACCTCGACCCCGTCCGCGGTGCGGCGGAAACGCAATGGCGTGGCGCTGGCGGCCGTTCGCAAATCAATCCCCGAAGCGCGCCCGTGAAAAACCTGTTCCAGCCTGGCGGCCAGTTCCAGGGCCTGATTTTCCACGGCCTCCCCACCGCCCAGAAGCGCCCGGGAGGCCGCCAGCGAAAACGAAGCGGACCAGCCCAAACCAAATCCCGGCGGTGATTCCGATCCGGCGAGGAGTCGCCCGCCCACGCCCAGATTCGCGGCCTCCGCCCGTAACAAACGGAAAGCCTCCGCCAAGGGGGAAGCGATCTCACCGGAGATTTCCGCCCCATCCACGTTCAACCGCAACGCGGAACCGGAACGCTCAAATCCGGCCTTGACCCCAATTTCCAGCGGACAGGCGATGGCCGGGCATCCATACACCACCGCATGCTCGCCCGCGAGGATGATCTTGCCATGCGCGCGGGCGCGGACGGTCATCGCGCATTGGCTCCGGAACGGGCCAGCCGCACGCGGCGCTGGTGCAGATTCATATGCCCGCGCTGGATGCCCTCGGTGACAAGCGCCTGCACGGCGGCGAGATTCTGGGCCAGGCCCGCGGCGGCCATCACGCAGGACAGGTCCGCCGCTTTTTCACAGCCCAGCAGGCGCGCGGCCAGCGCCACGTTGGGATGGGTATCGAAGAGCGGACCGACAGTCGTCACCGGCATGGGCACGCTGATTTCGCCGCGCAATCCAGCCGGGGTGCGGACGAAGCAGGTCAGCGGACGATATACTCCCGATCGTGCGGCCCAGGCGTGCGCCGCCGCCTCCAATGCGCGGAAATCCTGACCCATGGCGATGGCCACGGCGTCAATGCCATTCATCACGCCTTTGTTGTGGGTGACCGCACGGTACGGATCGGCGTCGGCGGCGCGCCAGCCTTCTTCAATCAGCCGGCAGACTTCCTCGCCGCCCAGTCCGCCGAAGGCGAAGGCGAAGGCGGGCGCTTCAAACCACGCGCGCGCCACCCGCTCGTCGGCCAGGTTGGTGAGGATGCACATCAGGGTGCGGCCGCGGGTGAGTTCTTCCAGATGCGGCGCCATTCCCTCGGCGATGGTGTTGACCATGTTGGCGCCCATGGCGTCCACCACGTCCACATGAAAATGGACAATCAGGTATTCACCCGCGCCATCGGTGGATCGCGCCAGCCGCGCGCTGACCCGCCGGCATCCGCCTCCCCGCTCGATCAGGCGCGGACAGTATTCATTGGCCAGGGAAACCAGACGCGGGCCCTCATCCGTCACCCGCTTGAGCATGGCCTGTGGATGGGGAACTCCAGTCAGATGGACCTGTCCCACCGTGATGGAGGGCGGCGCTTCCGCGTGAAATCCCCCGCCTTCCCGCACAATCCGCGCCGCACGGGACACGGCGGCGACAATCGAGGGTTCTTCGATGGCCATGGGCAACAGGCGATCCACGCCATTGACCCGCAGATTCAGCCCCACGGCGAAAGGCAGTGCGAAGCAGCCAATGACGTTTTCAGTCATCTTGTCCGCCGCCTCGATCCGCAGGGAAGACGCCCTGGCGCCGCTTTCAATTTCATCCAGCGGGACAAACGCCGCTTCCACCAGCGCACGCCGCCGTTCGGGAACGCCCAGTTTGTAAAAACCGGATAACCGGGAAGTCACCGCGCCATCGCGTCCCCGTGAGATGGGCGCCGCCGGACGCTTCGCGGCGCGCAACTCATCGCTCCACTGGCGAATGCGTTCATCAATCAGCATCATCCGTTGCGGCAGAGCAGATGGATGCGCGCTCGCCGTGGTCAACATCACGAATTGCAATTGTTCGCGGAAACTCCGGATCAACTCCCGCACGCCCTCCACGCCGCCGCTGTTGGCCGCGCGCAAGGCCGGAAGCGCAATCCCGCCCACCCTCGCTCCCAGGGCCAGCACGCGGGCCAGATCAAGTCCGCTGCGCAACCCTCCTGAAGCAATCACGGGGATGGAGCAACCGTTCAACGCGCTGAGGCATACCGCGGTGGGTATGCCCCAGCCGTCGAACAGTTCGTTCCCCCCATGGGAGCGAAGCCTTTCCACGCGCGTCCATGACGATCCGCCGGAACCGGAAATATCCACCGCGGCCACTCCGCATTCCGCCAGCGTTTCCACGATGTCCGGGGCGAGGCCCGCCCCGGTTTCCTTGACGACAACCGGGCTGCCCAGCGAATCCACGGTGCGGCGGATCGCGTCCAGCACGCCCCGGAAATCGCGATCGCCGCCTGGCTGCAACATCTCCTGGGCCGGATTGAGGTGGACACACAGGGCGCCGGCGCCCGTGCTGGCCAGCAACCCGCGCACCGCATCCATGGTCATGTCGCGCAACTGCACCCCGCCGATATTGGCGAGCAGGAGGATATCCGGCGCCACATCCCGCACCTGATACGTATTGAGCAGGGTTGGATCCTTGAGCATGGCGCGCTGGCTGCCCAGCCCCATGGCCACGCCTTCGGCCTGGCAGGCGGCGGCGATGATGCGGTTGATATCACGGGCGCGCGGCGTACCGCCGGTCATGCCGGTGATCAGCAACGGCATGCGGAGCTTTTTCCCCAGGAACGGCGTTTCCAGCACAAGCTGGTCCACCGCCAGTTCGGGGGCCGAGCAATGGGCGAACGCGACGCCATCGAGCAGGGTGCGCGAAGCCTCCACATCCTGATGGAGGCACAGGTCCAGGTGTTCATCCTTGCGGCGCTGGAGATCACTGCTCATGACGGACCGCCATTTTGCCGTGGACCGGAAAGCAGGCGCGAACGCACGCGCTTGCGGATTTCGTTGGCCCCGCGCTGGAGAGTCTCCCCGGAGTCCTTGAGGATTCCCGAAACCCCATCCAGATTGAGCTGGGAGGTTTTGAGAAACGCCCCAACGGCGCCCTCAATCAACTGGGCGAGGCGGCGCATGCGGGCGATGCGATCCACCACCTCCGGCGGCGCATCGGGAGAGGACCGCGCCAGGCGCTCGGCTTCCGCCAAATCGGCTTTCACGCGGGCGACAAAGGACGCTTCGCGCTCCTGCACCACGCGGCCGATCATCCCCATGAAATCGGTCTCGGAGACAAACATCCAGCTTGAATTGTTGACTGGCCGCACCCGGTGGATGACGCCCCACTGCTCCAGTTCGCGGGTGATCATCGAAACCGCGCCCTTGCTCAGGCCAAGCTGGTCCTGGATTTCCTGCGCGCTCATGGGCGTGGCGCGGAGGTACAACAGCGCCCACACGCGCCCCTGGTTGCGCTTGAATCCCCAGAAGTCAATGACGTTTCCGACCGCGTCCACCACCAGCGCTTCCCACTGGGGCAGGCGCACCGGACCTTCCTGATCGCGATCAGCGGATACCAGATGTCCACGCAGCATGATTGTCCCGGGGAAGCTGGGCGATCATGGCGTCCGCCCAGACAGATAGTTGTTGCTGAAGATCGGAAAGCCCCTGTCCATCCAGTTCGGCGATGGCGGCGGCGATTTCCTGCTTCAGCGCGCGCCTGGTTTCCGCCGCGGCGCCCGAGGCGAGAATCTGCTCCCCGGTCTCGGCGGCGCGCGTTTCATTGGGTTCCGCCGAGGCCCACAGCACGTCCAGACTGCGGCGGATGACGTCGCTGCCGCGGGCGGCGGCCAGCACCGGCCATGACGGGTTGCGGTTGAGGATATCACTGAAACGATCCTTTCCTGCGTCCCCCAGCAGATCAATCAGATCGTCGGCCATCTGGAATGCAGCGCCCAGCCGCAATCCACAACGAACAAAGGATTCGCCCTTCGGCTCTTCGCCCATGGACCGTGCGAGCGCCTGACCGCACCATCCAAAGAGCGCGCCGGTTTTGCCTTGCGCGATGGTCCTCCATTCAGATTCGGAAAGCTGAACGCGCCCCCGCGCCATCACCTCCAGCATGGAGGCGCGGGTCATGGCGGCGACGAGGCGCACCGCATCGTGGGTGACCTGCGGCGGCAAATGTTCAATCTGATGAAAGGCGCGGGTGAGCAGCCAGTCCCCCGCCAGCACGGCCACCAGGTTGCCCCATTGGGCGTTGACGGTCGGCTTGCCGCGCCGGGTGGAGCCGTTGTCAATCACATCATCATGCAACAGGCTGGCGGCGTGGATCATCTCCGCCGCGGCGGCGACATCGGCGATCGCCTCGCCGGGCGCGCCGAGGGCGCGCCCAAACAGCCAGGCCAGCTTGCAGCGCGCGCGTTTTCCGCCGGCAAATGTGAGGTGACGGGCGGCTTCGGCGAGCAGATCGGACGCGGCGCCATCTCCCGGCGCGGGCCGCAAGGCGGCCTCCAGCCGTTGTTCCGCCCCGGCCATGAAGAGGGCCAAATCATCGTTCTGATCGTTCCTCATCCTGCCAGTTTATATAGTTCAAACTGTCTTGAACCGCAAGCACCACCCAAGGCGCCGCCTCTCCCCCGCTTTGGAACGAAAGAACGCCATGGGGCCGGCATCGGCCTCTCCAGGGTGTCGAGGTGACGAGGGAGAACGGTGACAGGTCCGGATCAACTCCCGCCTGGGGGGTGAAAACCATATGGCGAGGGTGATTGCGGCGGCGGACAGCGGTCCCGTGCGTTGAGCGATTTTCATCCCGCCGTTGCGGCGCGGCATTCATTTCCAACGCCTGATGCAAACCTCTCCCGCGGGCATCCTCTCCATCGCGCATCATGAACATGTCCCGGCCCCTTTGCATCCCTTTGCGGGATGCAAAGGGGCGCAGGACCGGAGTGAGGCAATCAACGTCTAATCTTCCTCTTCCGGCGGGCGTGCGGGTTTGATCTCCTCCACCCGGTAGTGAATTTTCGTCTGGGTCTGCCTGCCCAGTTCTTCCATGCGGCGTTTCAGATCGGCGACGCTGATCCGGTGCTTCTTCGCCACATACAGATTCAGTTTGTTCTCGTCGGTTACTCCCTTGCGGTTGGTGAATTTCTTGTGGACGTCATACCAGGTGGAAGCGGCCTTCACGCTCTTGCGATCCAGGGTTTCCCCTGTCGCATCCACGATCCAGTTCTTCCCCTGCTCCTTGCCCGTCCAGCCCTTCCCATCGGGAGCGAAAACCGCCGTCGCCAGTTCAAATCCCTTGCCCGCCAGTTCGGGCGAAGGCTCCAGGGCGACCATCACGGCCTGGGCGTCGGTGTTTTTCTGCAGGTCGAGCGCCACCTTCATCACGGTATGGGCGCGCTCCTCGGCGGTCGCGGCCTCTGAAATGACGCGCCATTCGTAACGCGAGCGGCCGGCCACGCTGTGATCCCGGCTCTTCACCGGCTTATAAGGGAAGGCCAGGTGGGGTTCCGTGGGGATGGATGGCGTCGCGGGTCTGGGAGAGTCCGGGACTGTTTCACCATCCAGCCTGACCAGCGGCGGCGGCGCTTCCGGGTTTTTCGCCGGAGGAACCGCCGCGGCTTCCTCACGCGGCGTCTGCGTTTCCGGTTCCGGCGCGGACCTGGACGCACACAGCCCAATCCCCATGATCACCAGCAGCAGCGGAACCACCGCCATCAGCACAACCGCGTGTTTGAACAACAGGGCGGTGAATTTCCGCAGCGGGACTGGTCCGGGAGGATTGTGGCTGAAATATTCGAGATTTCTCCGGAACTCGTCGAATTTCTCCCGCCATTCAGACATTAGACACCCCCAGCCCGCGAAAACACGGCCGTGCGCGGCCACGGTCTCACGGGACGGTATGCAGATTCAGGCGACGGCATCATATTCACAAAACAGAATGGAGCGGAGCATACATGGCGCCGTGCGGAGTTCAATCCGCCTGTGCCAAACCGGTACACCTTGCGAAGACCCAATATGTCCAGCGCGGCGGCGTCCCTGGAGAGACAGGCCGCGATGCCGCCGTCTCAGGGAGAGCGCGCGCGGTTGGTTTGCTGCATGACTTCCTTCAGCACGCCGGTGGCCCGGACCGCTCCGGACTCCTCGAAAATGGCCCCGCTGAAGGAAGGATTTTTTTCCAGCCAGCGCAGGGCTTCCGTGGGCCCCATGATGAACAGCGCGGTGGACCAGGCGTCGGTCAGCATGCCTGAAGGCCCCATCAGGATGACCTGGCGGACGCCCTGGGCCGGACTGCCGGTGCGCGGATCAATGATGTGGTGGTATCGCCTGCCATTGACGATGAAGAAACGTTCGATGTCGGAAGCGATGGACACTGCTCCCTTGCTGAGCGGAAAGCTCGCCAGGGCGTTGCCGCGTTTGCGCGGGTTGGGGATAGGCGCCATCCAGGGCTGGTTTCCGGGACGGGGGCCGGCGGCGAAGCTGTCGGCCCCCGCCGTCACCAGGCAGGAAACCGCGCCGCCGCGTTCGAGCGCGCGCGCCGCTTCTTCCACGATATAACCCTTGGCGATGGCGCCCAGCCCGATCATCTGGCCTTTTTTCTTGAGCCTGACCGTCGAAGCGGCGGCGTCCAGCGTGATATCCCGGTAATTGACCAGGGGCAGCAGCTTCTTGATCTCATCGTCGCCTGGAACGGCTTCCGGTCCGTGGTTGCGGCCCTTCCACAACCAGGCGATGGACTTGAAGGTGATGTCGAAGCCGCCGCCGGATCCGGCGCTGATCTCCTGCGCCGCCCGGATAACCTTCGCCACCGGCTCCGACACCTTGACAGGACGCTCCCAGGCGAACCGGTTCACGTTGTCCACATCGCTGCCGCGCCGCCATTCGCTCATGCGGTTTTCCAGGTCCTCCACCACCGCGATGGCGGATTTGACCGCAGGCTCGAAGACGTTCGCGGGAACACCTTCGCACGTCAATTCGATGGAGCCGCCCATGGCGGGGAAGGCGCGTTTGATGACGCTGGTTTGCGCCGCCGCCGGCGCGGGTGCGGGAAACAGCAACGCGAAACCCAGGCAGGCGGCGTACAGCGGCTTCATCATGCGGCAAAACTTCAGGCCGCGCAGAAATTGCGCAGCGTCAGGTAATAGTTGCGGACGCCCACCCGCAGGTTGTCCACGGCGACATGTTCGTCCACGTCGTGGGCGTCAAGTTCGTCGAGTTTCATCAGCAGAGGCTGAAAACCATAACAGGTGACGCCGCGCCGCCGGAAAAACCGCATGTCGGTGCTGGCCGGCAACAGCAGCGGAAACACCGCCCGGGCGCCGCATTCCTCCCGCAGTGTGGCGCTCAGGCTCTGGAACAGACCGTTGTCCAGCGGAGAAACCGTGGGCTCGAAACGCAGGATTTCCTCTACTTCCACTTCCAGCCCGGATAGCGCCTGATGAAGCTGTTTCAGAAAATCCGCGGTGCTGCTGTTGGGGTGGACGCGGCAATCCAGCACGGCTGCGGCCTCCGGCGGAATGGCGTTTTCCTTGAAACCAGCGCGCAGGTTGGTGACCGAAATGGTGTTGGTCAACAGCGCGGCCATGCGCGGGCTCTTCTTGACCGCCTTGCGCAGGAAGCGGCGCATCAGCCACGAACGCGGACGTTTCAGCAGGAAACTGTAGGGCCATTTGACATGTTCCGCGATACGGCCCAGGTGCGCGACCGTCTGGTCGCCGATGAAAATCTCCCCGGGGATGCCATAGACGCGGCCCAAAGCTTCGTGAAGCTTGTCCACCGCGGAGCCGCGGCGCGGCATGGAGCCATGGCCATCGGGTCCCCTGGTGCGCAGGCGCAGCCACAATGTGCCCTTCTCCGCGTAGGTCACCGAATACAGCGGAGCGCCGTTCGGAAGCAGGAAGCCAAAACCGCCTTCGCCCAAGGTAAATTCCCCCGCGACCTTGTCCCAATGCTCGGTGGTCAGCCATCCCGCCCCGAATTTCCCGCCATTTTCCTCGTCGGCGACGATATTCAGCACCACGTCGCGGGTGGTCTCCACGCCCTGCTCCTTGAGCAGAAGCAGGCTCATCAACTGCATGACCCCCAGGGATTTGCAGTCTATGGCGCCAGCACCATAGACCTTGCCATCCTGGATGATCCCACCGAAGGGATCCACCGACCACTTGTCCTTCTCGTCCGTTCCCACCACGTCCGAATGGCTGTTGAGCACGATGGCGCCCTTGCTTCCCGGCTTGCGCGCGGGCAGCCGGGCCACCAGGTTGGCCCGTTCCTTCGCGGCCAGAAAAATCTCCGATTCGATTCCGTGTTCTTTCAGGATGCCGCGCATCCACTCCGCCGCGGCCTCCTCGCGTCCTGGTGGATTGGTGGTGTCAATGCGCAGATAGTCCGCCAGCATGGCGGCGGCGGTTTGACCCACGCCTCCCCAGTCCAGACCGCCGGTGGGGATGTTGTACGTGGTCACGCCGCGCCCCCGCTTTTGTATCTGGACAACGGAACCAGGGTTCCCTCGTGAACCACCAGCGGCTCATTGGTGGGAAGCCCGGCCGGGATGCGCTGCAATACGTCCTCCGGCGGATTGATGATGGTCACGCCATTGGGAATTTCCCGGCCGCTCTGCACGGTGACGTGGGCGCCGATGGTCACATTGTGGCCCAGCACGCTGCCCAGGAAAGGGGTTCCCGTGCTTTGCAGCCTGCCCTCGTGCATGACCTGGATGGGACCGTTGAACTTGGCGTCAATCAAGGCCACGCTGGAGGTCAGGAAGGTGTTGCGCCCGAACAGACAGGTCTGCACCTTGTAATTGCCCAGCGTGCAGTTGGGCCAGGATACGCAACCGGACATGAAGGTGTCCCGCAGCACCAGCACGCCGTCGCCGATGACGCAGTTGGACAGCGTGGCGTTCTCCGCGATCTCCGCGCCATCGCCGATGATGCAGTTGCGCACCTGCGCCCCGGGCCCCACAACCACATTGTCCCCCAGGATGGTGCTTTCCAGGCGCGCGGTGGGGTCCACCACGCAGTCCCGTCCCTCCACCACAATCTGGCGGAGGCGGTTCTGCACCAGCGCGACCTTGCCGCGTCTGCCCCGGAACAGCCCCCCCAGCAGCAGAAAGCGAAGCAGCCCCCACAGGCGCTGCCAGCGCGAACGTTTCATCAACTGGTCCACGAAGGCCACGCCAATGGCCGCCTGGTTGACCCACAGGATATGCACCCAATGATCAACATGGGCGGCGAAGCGGGCGGCGAGCGGCGCTTCCATGTAATCTGGCGCGCCCTGCACGCGCGGCAGGCGCACCTTGAGCACGATCTCGTTCTTGATGGGAATGGTGATGTTTTTCGACTGCTTACCGAGTTCGGCCAGCCATTCCCGGACGGAATCCTTCGCCTGGGGCGGAGCCTGCCCCAACAGGAAAAAATCGTACTGAATGACCGGTCTTCCCGCATCGTCCACGGTTTCACGGCAGCTTTGCAACGGGCGGGCGTAACGGGTGGTGACCGACTGGGGCAGCGCGAGGGCGCCGGGTCCGCTGGACTGGCGGGCCGCTTCCACGAATTTGGCGAAGAGCAGATCGCTGACATACACATTGTCGGCGATCAACAGCGCCGGACGCTCGATGGCCTGTTTGGGCGAGTCAATGTCCTCCACGCCCAGGCCGTGGAGCAGGGCCAGACGGGTGATGCGCGCTCGCAGGCTTTCATTGGCGATCAGGGTGTCGCCAACCGGATCATTGAAAGGCGATATCCGCAGGCCGGTCGCAAGGCGGTATAGTTTCATCGCGCCTGTTCCTACCAGACCCCGCCGGTCCGCGCCAGAGGGAATCGCCGGGAAAGCCCTGCAATCGTCTGGCGTATTTCCGGGGCGGCCGCCTCAAGGCCTTCAGTCCAAACCCACTCCCCGTTTGGGGCGGGGGCATGTCCAGCCTTTGCACCCGCGGTCCGCCGTGGTGTACAAATAACATCCAATCATCCGAATGGCCCGAACTTCTGAATCCGGGGAACTGAACATGGCCTTTGATTCCATTCCCGCACGTTTTTTGGAACACGCCCGCAAGCGCCCCGACGCGCCCGCCTTCCACGCCAAACGCAACGGAATCTGGGAGATGACGCCCTGGAAAACCTATGTGTCGCTGACCCGCTCCGCCGCCAAATCCATGATGGCGCTCGGGCTGCAACCAGGACAGGCGGTGTGCATTCTGGGATTCAACCGCCCGGAGTGGGTGATCTTCGATCTCGCCTGCATGATGGCCGCGGGAGCTCCCGCCGGTATTTACACCACCTGCTCGCCGCAGGAGGTGCAGTACATCATCCACCACACCGAAAGCCCGCTGGTGCTGGTGGAGAATGACCACCAGTGGCAGAAGGTCAGGCAGGAACGGGACAATCTTCCTCACCTCAAATATGTGATCATGATGGACGGGGCGCCCAAGCCGGACGATCCCATGGTGTTGTCGTGGAAGGAGTTCCTGGAAAAGGGCGCGGGCGTTCCTGACGCCGATCTGGACGGCCGCATCAACTCGCTGGATGCGAAGCAGCTTGCCACCTTCATTTACACCTCGGGAACGACCGGCCCCCCCAAGGGCGTCATGTTGAGCCACGAAAACCTGTCGTGGACGGCCAATATCGCCCGTGACATCGTGAAGCTCAAACCGGATGACATCAGCCTGTCCTACCTGCCCCTGTCCCATATCGCCGAGCAGATGTTCACCATCCACGTGCCCTGCACCACCGGCAGTTCGGTGTACTTCGCCGAATCCATGGAAAAAGTGGCGGACAATTTCAAGGAAGTGCAGCCAACGGTGGTGTTTGGCGTGCCCCGCATCTGGGAAAAATTCCATGCGGGCGTCAACGCCAAACTGAGGGAGGCGACGGGCGTCAAGGCCAGCCTGATCAAATGGGCCACCGGCGTCGGGCGCGAGGTCACCGCGCTGCGGACCCGGGGGCAGGAGCCCTCCGGCCTGCTGGCGTTCCAGTATGGGCTTGCGAGCAAGCTCATCTTCTCGAAGCTCAAGCCCGCGCTGGGTTTGGGCCGCGCCCGTGCGCTGGTCTCCGGGGCCGCCCCCATTGCGAAGGAAGTGCTGGAGTTCTTCGGCAGCCTCGATCTGATCATCATGGAGGTCTACGGGCAGTCGGAGGACAGCGGCCCCACCACGTTCAATGTGCCTGGGAAAATCCGCTTCGGCAGTGTCGGCGCGCCGATCCCCGGCGTCGAGGTGAAAATCGCCCCGGACGGGGAGATTCTCGTCAAGGGGCCCAACGTGTTTCTGGGGTATTACAAGGAGCCCGCCGCAACGGCGGAAACCCTGGTGGACGGCTGGCTGCATTCCGGCGACGTGGGCGAATTCGACAAGGAGGGTTTCCTCTGGATCACCGGCCGCAAGAAGGAAATCATCATCACCTCGGGCGGCAAGAATATCGCGCCCAAGAATATCGAAGAGGCGCTCAAGACCCACGAACTGATCGCCGAGGCGGTGGTCATTGGCGATCGCCGCAAGTTCCTTTCGGCCCTCGTCACGCTGGACATGGAGCGCGCGAAGAAATTCGCGGAGGAGCGTGGTCTCTCCACGGGCGAACCGCACAAGTTGCCCGCCATTCAGGAGGCCGTGCAGGCCGCGGTGGACAACGTGAACGAACAGTTCGCGCGGGTCGAGCATATCCGCAAGTTCGCCATCCTGCCGCGTAATTTCTCCATCGAGGCGGGCGAACTGACCCCAACGCTGAAAATCAAGCGGAAAAAGGTCAACCAGAACTGGGAAAAAGAAATCGAGGCCATGTACGCCGAGTGAGGGAACCATGCAGTATCGCCAGGCGGGAAACAGCGGATTGTGGGTCAGCACCATCTCCATTGGCGGGTGGTTGACCTACGGCGGCAGCGTCGAGGATCGCACGACCATGGATATCTTCCGGAAGTCGGTGGATGCGGGCGTCAATTTCATTGATCTGGCCGACATCTACGCGCGCGGCGAGGCGGAGACCGTCATCGGCAAGGGCCTGCGCGATCTCCGCCGGCAGGACCTGGTGATTTCCTCCAAGGTCTACTGGCCGATGACCGACAACGTGAACGACAAGGGCCTGAGCCGCAAGCACATCATGGAAAGCGTTCACGGCAGCCTGAAACGCCTGAACACCGATTATCTGGACCTCTACTTCTGCCACCGTTGGGACGAACATACCCCGCTGGAGGAGACCGTTCGCGCCATGGATGACCTGATCCACCAGGGCAAGGTGTTGTACTGGGGCACCAGCATGTGGACCAGTCAGCAACTGGAATCGGCTTATGGCGTGGCCAATCTGCGCAATCTCTACCCTCCCACGGTCGAACAGCCGCGCTACAACCTGCTGGATCGCTCCATCGAATCCAGCATCATGCCCACCGCCATGCAGTTGGGCATGGGGCTGGTCGTGTGGAGTCCGCTCGCCCAGGGCGTGCTGACCGGAAAATACAATTCCGGCAAGCCCAAGGGCAGCCGCGGGGCCGAGACCAAATGGCTGGATCGGGACCTCTCCGAGGACAACCTCGCCAGGGTCCGGCAACTGACCGCCATGGCCGGAGACATGGGCTGCACCACCGGCCAACTCGCCCTGGCGTGGTTGTTGACGCGGCCCGAAATCTCCAGCGTCATTACCGGCGCCACCTCGGTCAAGCAGCTTCAGGAAAATATCGCCGCCTCCGAGTTGAAGATTGATGAATCCACCGCCGCGGCCATTGACGCCCTGTTCCGGTGAAAAACCGTCCGGCGGCATGCCGCCGCCGGCCCGGTGATTCGCCATTTTCTCCAGGAGAAGCCCATGAAACTGTTTGTGATCTTCCTCAGCCTGTCCGCCATCGCCATCCTGTCCGCCTGTGGCGGGGGAATTGACTACAAATACGCCTGCGAGCAGCAGATCGCCTGTGCGAAAGCCAACGGAGACACCACCACCGCGGGAGTCAGTGTGGACGACTGCGTCAAGCTGAGCGAAGGATTGTCCGAGGCCCTGGGCACCGAAACCCAGAAAGCCGAGGCTGAAAAGAAGTTCGACACCTGCAAGAGCAAAACCGGGTGCGACTTTACCAAATGCACCAGCGGACAATAGTTCATTGTCCGCGACGAACAGGGACTGCCCGGGAGAAATCCAGGCAGTCCTTTTGTTTTTTCGCCGCCAGTTCATCATGAAATCGCGGGCATGTGAACTCCGGTTTTCACAATCGTTCTGATGTTCCAATGCCGTTCTTCCGGCGGATACGGCGGAATCGCGGACCAGAACACTGCCGTTGAGGCCCCGCAAAACGAATGGGAGGGGAAGATGAAGGCCGGAGGACTCCGCCTGTGAACTTCTCACCTGGCGCATCACACGGGGGCCGTGCTTACCCTTCCGCCAGCGAGGCGAAGGACTGAAGCCATTGTTCGCGCAGCACCAGGGCCGTCTGACCGTGTGACGGGATGGCGGCGCCGTTGACTTCGCGCACGGGAATGAACCCGGTCACGGAACCGGTGAGCCAAACCTCCCCGGCATGTTGCAATTCCTCCACGGTGATGGGCCGCTCAATCACCCCGCCCGCAAACCCGGAACATTCCATCACCCAGCGCCGCACCACCCCCGGCAGGATATCGCCCACAGGCGGCGTGACGATGACGCCATCGCGCAGCATCATCAGGTTGCCGGTCAGGCTGTCGCGGGCCTGGCCGCGTTCATCCACCCACAGGTAATGCTCGTCCGCCGGTGCGCGGAAACGCCCCAGCCGCCAGCGCTCCATCATGGCGATGGTTTTGGCGCGCCGTGCGCGCGGGCCGCGATCATCCGGAATGCTCACGAGACGCACGCCCCGCAGGCGGCGTTGTTCCTCCTCCCAATCCAGCGGGGTCAGATGCCCCTGATGAATGCAAGCCCCCTGATCATCCCTGGCCAACAGGTTCAGGCGCACCCGCCAGGCGGCTGCGGCGTCTCCGGTGGCGGCGAGGCTGCGGATGAGCGGTTCTGAGAAGAGCCGCGGCTGAAAATCCAGCCCCCATTCCGCCGCCGCACCCGCCAGGCGTTCCATATGCCAGGCAAACTGCGGCGCCCGCAGCCCGCGGATGGAAAAACTTTCGTAAAGCCCAACCCCAAACTGGATGGCGGGCGATCGGAATGGCATGCCAACGCCGCCGCCGTGCAGGATGCGGCCATCAACCAGAATCGGGGTGTCGTCCGGTTCCATCGCCATCACGTCTCCCCGGCGGGGGGGCCGGGCAGCAGCGGCAGGGTGATCTCCATGGCCGCCCCGCCGCCAGGCTCCGGATTGACCACGCGGATATCCCCATTCATCTCCAGAATGGTTTTGCGGGCCATGGGCAATCCCAGGCCGCTGCCATGCTCCTTGGTGGTGAAATAAGGCTCAAACACCCTGTCCCGCGCATCGGGGGGAATCCCCGGCCCGTTGTCGCTGATGCGCAACACGGCGTGGCGCCCGCGCCGGAAGATTTGCAGGCGGATGACAGCCCTGCCCTGACAGGCCTCGCAGGCGTTGTCCACCAGATTATTGAGGGCCTGGCGGAAGAGCCCCGCGTCCACCGCCACGGAGAGCGTCCCGCCCGTCGGAATGAAGCTGACCTCCGCCCGCGCCGCGAAGCGTCCATTGGTGTTGAGGTACTCCTCGATAAACTGGTTGAGTTCGACCGGCTCCGGAGCGGCGCTGGGCAGCCGCGCGAACTGGGAGAACTCGGTGACCAGCCTGGACAACGCGCCAATCTCTTCTTCCACGATTTCCATCGAGGAGGTGAGCGTGCGCCGGTAATGGGGATCATTCCCCGTGTAGGTGGCGTTGAGTTGCTGCAGCGCCAACCGGATAGGCGTCAATGGATTTTTGATCTCGTGCGCCATGCGGCGGGCGATCTCCTGCCAGGAACTGATGCGCTCCAGGTAAAGGATGCGGCCGCGGCTTTCATCCAGTTCACGAACCATGTCGTTGAACGAGATGGTGAGCTGAGCAATTTCATCCGAACCGCGGACGGGCAACTGGCTGAAGCGCCCGCGCGCCAGATTTTCGACGCCGTCGGTGAGGGTGCGCACGCGCATGGTGATGCGCCGCGCCAGCATGAATCCGGCGATGGTGGACACGCAGACGATCCCCCCAAACACCAGCAGGAACGCCAACTGGTATCCCGCAAGGACGCTTTCAAACTGGTTTTCCAGGTTGTCGAAAATGCTGGAGAAATGGGTGGAGTTTTCAAAGCGCTGGAAGGTGTCGAGCCCGAGACCTGCTTCCACCACCACTTCGCCGGCGCCGCGAGGCAGGGATTCCTCCAGCCGCAGCACACGCTGTTGTTCCGCCGGCGCCTGATTGGGACCCGGAATGCTCACCGCCTCTCCCTGGGCCGGACGCCATTCAACGCGCCGCAACCACGCGCGCCCATGGGCCCAGGTCTTCAGAAACTCCGCCGTTCGATCGGGAGGCAACTCCCAGGGCCCGCCCGCGGCAAGGGCCCGCGCTTCCGCCTTGAACAGGTCCCGGTGCAAACGGATGACATCGCGGTACAGGGCGGCGTTTTCGCGAATGGAATCGCGCACCCGGTCATTGACGCCCACGCGCAGGCTTTCGTGCGCCAGATCCCCGGCCAGCCACAGTCCGGCGGCGAGGGCGATGGTGGCGGGCAGCGCCAGCGCCGCCGCGATGGTCACCTCGAATTTTCCGGGACGCCATGTCATGGCTGGTTCACCGTGGTCCCGGTGGCGGAGTCCGGCGGCGGGGGCGGAGACACCCGGAAACGCGCGCCCTCCAGCCGGATGAAGAAGTCCCCATCGGCGCGGCCGCCGCCCAGAAACAGGCCCGCGAACGACCCGAAGAACGTCTGCCGTCCGGCGCTGTTGCGGTGGCCGGTGGGGTTGACCAGGTATTCCCGGGTCTTGCGCACCAGGTCCTCGTTGACCGGATTGAAGGAAACGATGACAACCGGATTGACCTCGCCGGCTTTGGCCAGTTCCCGCCGGAGACCGGCGGGAACACGCGGATACCGGCTGACCCGCTGCAAAACCTGATCCAGACTGGGTTCGCGGAAGCTGGCGCGTTCCCCTTCCGACTGAATGGAGACCAGATATATCTCGTCCCACAGATCGTAGGTGATCTCCATCAGCCATGATTTCTCGAAGAGGTTATAGTCGCGGCCCGAGGCGCGCAGCCCCAGCGAGATCAATAGCCGGTTGCGCAACCCGCTCTTCAGCCGGTTGCGCACCAGCGGCGTGGCGAGTTGTTGGGTCACGTCAAAAGACAAGATCAGGGACTCGCCTTCCTCGGCCTTGCGCCAGAGCAGGCCATCCGCCAGCGCGGGGGCGGACGCCCACGCGGCGAGACAGCACGAGAGGATGACGAGCGCCCGCTTCATCAGTTGATGGCCAGATCGAGGAAATAAGAGATGGAGAGAATGAAGGCGCCCGCCTCGGTGTCGAGTTTGAGACCCGCGTCCATGGTGACGGGGACGTTGAACGCCAGATTGGGCGTCAGATTGGGCTGCGGCCCGCGCACCGAGCCCTCCCGCGAGTCGCTCCAGGCAAAATTGGCGCTGGCGTAGGCGTAGGCCCGGTATACGCCCCGGGAGCCGCTGTGAAACAACCGGTGATAATCCACGCTCGTGCTGATCAGCACGTCGTCGTAGACCGAAATGTCGCTGGTGTTCAGTTCCATGACGCGCGGCAGGCTGGATTTGTTGAGGGTGAAATAGGAATAGTCGCCAATAAAAAACCGGTTGAAGAAGGGCGCATCTCCCTGCACATAACCGGCGTGCAACCGCCCGCCCAGGCTGTCGCGCGGAGTCAGGGACAGGTGAAAGGCGCCTTGCAGAAAATAGCGGGAGAAATTGTAGTCGCTGGCCAGCCTGCTGGTGGATAACTCCGTGGACAACGAGATCAGCGAGCCGCGGGTGGGAACAAAATCGTCGTCCCGCGAGTCCCGCATCATGGTGAACCCCAGCGAGGTGAGGTAGCTGCGCCCGGGCAGGATATAAGGCGGATTGATAAACACCGGGCCGCGGAACGACGCCTCAATCCCCTCCACCCGCAAATCCATGAAGCCGCGGGTGAAGCGGCTGAACGCAAACCCCGTGCTTGCGATGGCTCCCGCGCGGCGGTACTCCAGCCGGGCGCGGGCGCCGTTCTCTTCCTGTCCCCATTCCTGGCCGCTGTTGTAAAGCAGGGTGACACCCAGGCTGGCCGCCGTGCCGAGCAGGCGTCCATCGTACCAGCGCAGCCGGTAACCCTGCACCTGCGCGCTCGCCAGCACCGCGCCCGACAGGGATATCCCCCTGCCAAACAGGTTGGATTCGCCAAATGATCCGCCAATCCAGAATGGAACCACGCCGGAAAACCCCAGGTACCATTCCTCCAGCAACAGCGTGGAGCGCTCGGTCACCTGCACCTGTACGATGACCTGGCCGCGCCGCGCCCCCTTTTTCAGACTCAGTTCCACCGAACTGAAATAGCCGGTGTTGAGCAGGCGCAAGCGGGCCAAATCGAGGTCGTCATCGTTAATCAACGCCCCTGGATGCAGGTCCATGAGCGCGATGATCAGGCCGGAATTGGTGGACTGGTTGCCTGCGACTTCAATGCTTTCCACCGTCAACGCCCGCCGGTGCTCCAGGGAGAGCGGAACAGGCTGGGCAAAAGCCTCCAGACCCAAAATCTGAACCAGAATCAGTGTGGCCAGCACGCCACAGGTGCGTAGAAGTTGACGCACCCAACCCGGTCCGGATGGGGTCAAAACGCCTGTTTGGGGGCTGAAAAGGCCGTTAAACATATCAGAACCGCCCTCCCGGGGTTGGCACGGTTGTTGAAATACCAGAGAGCGGAAGGACGCATCAAAGCGGAGTGCAAATCCCGGGCCTTAAACCCGGTTTGTACTCCGCTTTGTTTTTGTGGTGTTCTGCCGCCATTGTTTCCGGCATGACTTCAAATGGCGGCCGGATTCGCCGGCCGCGGCGGAGGAATGATGTCCCACCAGCCACGAACAGCGGTGATCACCGGCGCTAGCGCAGGCATTGGCGAGGCCACGGCGCGCGCGCTGGCGCGTGAAGGATTCCATGTCGTGCTTGGCGCCCGCCGCGTGGATCGGATTGAGGCCCTTGCGGCGGAGTTGGGCGGCCAGGCGTTCTCCCTTGACGTCACATCCAAAGACAGCGTGGCCGCGCTGGCCGCCTGCATTCCGCAGGCTTCTGTCCTGGTCAACAACGCCGGTCTGGCCCTGGGTCTGGACCCGCTCGAAAGCGGGAGCGACAGCGACTGGGAAACCGTCATCGAAACCAACGTGCTGGGGCTGATGCGCGTCACCCGCGCGCTGCTGCCCGCGCTGCAACGGGCGCCGCACTCCCATATCGTCAACCTGGGATCGGTGGCGGGTTGGGAATCCTACAAGGGCGGAAGCGCCTACTGCGCCTCGAAACATGCCGTACGTTCCTTGTCGCGGACCCTGCGGCTGGAACTGCTGGGACGGCCCATCCGGGTGACCGAGGTGTCGCCGGGACTGGTGAAGACGGAGTTCAGCCTGGTGCGTTTCCATGGCGACGCAGCCCGGGCTGAAACCCCCTACGCGGGATTGCAGCCGCTGACCGCGGACGACATCGCCGAATGCGTCCGGTGGGCGGTGATGTTGCCGCCCCACGTCAACATTGATGAGATAATCGTCAAGCCGGTGGCGCAGGCTTCCGCCACTGTCGTCCACCGGGCGGGGTGACGCCGCCGTCACGCGGGAGTGGAAAGCTGACGGACAGACGGAACGATCAAACGCCGTCCACGTCGAAGTCGTTCTTCTTCTTTTTGCCGGGAAGCCATCCAAACAGCATGGCCATCAGTTTGGCGAAGAACCCCTGTTTGGCGGGCTCGACCGCCAGCGGCGCCGAAGCGCCGTTGGAAGGCGGCCGGCTCCCCAGCGACGAATCCACCTGAATGGAATCGCTGGGCCCGGCGGTCAGGGGAACGCTGTTCCATGCCTGCTGCTTTTTCTCGGAGACCAGCCAGTCGTTCAGGGAAACCCCGGCGATGGTGTGGTCGCGACGTGGGACATTCTGTCCCACATTATCCTCGCCCATGGAAATCGGGCTGTTGGCGGCGAGAAAATCTCCCGAACTGCGCGGCGCCGCCTGCCCGGGCGGATACCCCGGAGGTTGCCCATATTGCGGCGGCATCCCGGGCGGCATGCCCTGAACGGGCGGCATTCCGGGGGGATAACCCTGCGGAGGATAACCTGGGTGCATGCCCTGTGGAGGATATCCAGGCGGAAAACCCGGCTGCTGGGGGTAACCTTGAGGCGGAAAGCCCTGCGGCGGATATCCGGGAGGCGGCTGGCCAGGGAATCCTCCGGCCTGCATGGGGGGCTGTTGCGGCATCCCCTGCGGCATGCCCATGGGCGGAATCATTCCCGGCGGAAACGCCTGGGGAGGAGGCTGCCCCGGCATGGCAGGGGCGGGAGCAGGTGAAGGCGGAACCTGCTGGGCCGCTTGCGCCGCCGCCTGGGCGCCGCCCTTTTTCACCTCGTCCGGCACTTCCTTCATGTTCAGGATGGCCTTCATCTCGCGGCCGGAGATGCCATCCCGCGCAGTGACGGTCAGAATGCCTTCGTTGTTGATGGCGAAGCTGATCTGGATTTTGTTCTGGCCCTTGGGCGCGGCCGTCAGCCCGTTGAACTTCAGCGTGCCCATGTAATCGTTGGCGGCGAATTGCTCCGCCTCACCCTGCAGGATCACCAGTTTGAGTTCCTGCTGGTTATCGTGGGCCGTGCTGATGGTGAATTTGCGCTCGCAGGGCAAGGGCGTGTTGGCGGGGATGATGCGCGCGTAGCCGCCGCCGGGCAACGCCAGGCCAATCGAGATGGGCAGCACGTCAATCAGCAACACGCCCGCGCTGGATCGTGTGATGGAGTGAGCAAGCAGCCCCGCTCCCAGCGCCACGACTTCGTCGGGATGGACGCTGTGGTTGGGCTTCTTCTGGAAATGCTCTTCGATTTTTCTCCAGACCAGGGGATAGCGGCTCTGACCGCCGACGAGGATGATCTCGTCGAGCTCGGTTTTCTTGATGTTCTTGGCGGCCAGCACCGCGTCGCAAACCGCGAGGGTTTTGTCCACCAAATCCTCGGTCAGTTCGTGCAGTTTGTCCCGGGTCAGGGTCAGCTTGAGATCCAGCGGCTTGCCTTCGTGCATGTGGATGAAAGGCACATGCACTTCCACCTGCGGCTGCTCGGACAGGCTGATTTTGGCCGCCTCCGCCGCGAATTTGACGCGCTGCTGAACGATGGTGTCCGAAGGCAAATCAATGCCGTGCTGGCTGCGGAACACCATGTTGAAATAGTCCACGATGCGGATATCGAAGTCTATGCCGCCCAGGAAGTTGTTGCCGCCCGTGGACACCACTTCGTACACGTCGTTGGCGATATGCAGCACCGATGCGTCGAAGGTGCCGCCGCCGAGGTCGTATATCAGGACGCGCTGGTCCAGGCTGCGGCCAAAGCCATAGGCGAGAGCGGCGGCCGTCGGCTCGTTGACGATGCGCTCGACATGGAAGGCCGCCACGCGCCCCGCCAGACGGACCGCGTTGCGCTGGTTATCATTGTAATAGGCGGGAACGGTGATGACGCAGCGGTTGATCTCCTGACCGTAGTACTCCTGGGCGATCTCCTTGATCTCCGACAGGATGAGGGAAGACACCTTGGGCAGGGACATCACCTGGGCGCCGATTTTGACCGCGACGCTGCCATCGTGGGCTTCCAGTATCTCGTAGGTGAAATAATTCTTCAGGCTCTGGACAATGGGCGAATTGTATTTGCGGCCTATCAGGCGCTTCGCCCCGTAGACCGTGTTCTTGGGATTGAGCAGGAACTGGCTTTTGGCCACGTGTCCCACCAGCAGCTTGCCACGATCATTGATCGCCACCATCGAGGGAATGGTGTTGTAGCCACGCCGGGATGGAATGACGATCGGCTTGCCGTTCTCCACGACGGCCGCGCAGGAATTGGTGGTGCCCAGGTCAATGCCAATGACCGGACCGGTCGGCGAGGTCAACTCGGGAAGCTCTTCACCCCCATCGGCGGACAGGCTGCCGCTGCTCACGTAGTCAGCGCTTGCCTTCGGGCGGGCCACCGGCTGTGCGGCCGGCGCGGGCGCCGGAACGGCCGGAACGGATGGTTGCGGAGCCATGGCGGGCATCGCCGCTTGCGAGGGCCGGGCCCCCGCCTGGGTCTTGTAATACAAGACCCGGTTCAGAATTTCCGTATTGGCCTGATCCAGGTTGACGAAACGGACCACGCATCCACTAACCGATTTGGGATTGGAAGGATCCGCGGTTTTGACTTCGACCACGGCGCCGGTTCCTTCAAAAACCGGCGCGCCGGAGGCCAAAAAACAGGAAAACTTAACCTCGGTGCCCACGGGAGGGGGCTGAGGCGTCCGGAAGAACATGCCCGCTTTCTGGATAAACGGGTGGTACTTCTGGATGAATTCATCCGCCGTGTTGTACGGCAATTTGACGCGGACATGTGGCTGCAAAGCCTACCCTCGCGTTGTGGCTAATCCCCCTCGCCGGCGGACGCACCAGGCAGAAGACCTCCAATTGAACTGGGGCACACAATAGACTCCCAACCCCAGTGAAGTCAAACGAACAGAATTTAGAAACCTGTTTAATTCCTTCCAGAAGGGTTGAAACCAGGCTTCTTCGCAGGTTCATGGAAATGTCATGGAATCCGGATTCTGTTTGTCCGGGCGAGGTTCAACCCCATTGCAATCATTTTCATCCGGACTCGCGGATTCGAGCACGGGTCCATCCCTTCCTGCCGGCCTTGCACCACGGAGCATTTGCCCGGAAAACATCCGCCGGTTAATGAAGAGATCATTCCTGGTTCCGGTGATGAACGCACTCTCCTGGCGGCGGAAAATAGGCTTTGCCTCTGCCCTGATTCTGGCCGGTCTCTGCGCCGCGCTGGCGGGGGCGGAACTGTTTTGCCGTCTGTTTGCATCACCCCAACATGCGGGAATCGCCCAATGGCGGGCAGGCGGGGAAAGCCCGTATCTGGTGAATCCGGGGGGGAAGCCCATGCTCCGCTATAAAGCCAATGTGGTTGTCTCCGGACCAGGCGGAAGCACCATCCGGGCCACCAATTCGCTGGGGTTCCGCGACCGCGAGGCCGCCTGGGAAAAATCACCGGAGACCTGGCGGGTGTTGCTGCTGGGGGACTCGGTGACCGCGGCAGACCCGCCATTCGATCTGCCGGTGGAGCATACCTGGGAAAACCGGCTGGAGGACGCCGTCAACGCCCGCAATCCCGTGCGGCGCGTGGAGATTGTCAACCTGGCCGTGGGCAGCTACGACGCCGCCCTGGAGGCGCAATTGCTGGAAAGCGTGGCCGCCAGGCTGCGGCCGGACGCGGTCTGGATTGCGTTCGTGACCAATGATATCCATCAGCCTCCTCCGCGCATTTGGGTTTCTGGAGACCAGGTGATGGTTCTGGATGTTTTTCAGGATGACCCGGGCCGCCGCGAAGCCTCCTTCTGGCTGGACAATCTGCTGATGAACCATTCGCAACTCTACCGCCAGCTTCGCATTGGCGAGATCGCACGGGAAACGGCTGCTTCAACCCCGGCGCGGGAACAAAAACTCCGCGACGCCGCCTGGAAGGCCTACCAGCGCATCCTTGAGTTGAGCCGCGGCGCGGGCGCCCAGGTGGGCGCCATTCTGCTGGCGGAACTGAACTCCCGGGCGTCCTATCGCCCAGGCGTCATCGAAAACGTCCACCAGGTCTTTCTGTCCTGGATGGCCCAACTCGGCGTCCCGGTGATTGACACCACGGGCCTGCTGGATCACGCGCCGCCGGAATCCCTGCGTATCTTCCCGGACGATGTCTCCCATCTCAACGCGCGCGGACACCTGGAACTGGCGAAAGCGCTGGCGCCGCTGATGTGCGGGCCGCCATGGTCGCCGGAGACCTGCCCATGAAAATCGTGTGGCTGGTGTTGGGGGGCTTCCGGCCGCCGGTTCCCTGGATAGCGATCTTCTGCGCCCTGTTCGCGGGGTGGCGCTTCTTCCTCGCTGCGACGCTGCCCAAATTTTTCCACAATTACGAAGAAGGGGTCATCACCTCCGCCGCGTGGTTCATGACACGGGATCATCCCCTGCCCCTGCATGCGCTGCAGTTCAGCCCCTGGGAGCCGGGCAGCCTGCTGATGTCGGCCATGCTGGTCCCGCTGCATGCGATCTTTGGCGAGCACTGGCTGCAGCACAAGGCCCTGTCGCTGATGATGGCCGCCGTGGGGTTCGGATTTTTCCTGGCCTTTGTCCGCGAGGCCGTGTCTCCCGCCGCGTGGAGGGTGACGGCATGGTTGTGCATCCTCGCTCCGTTCCCCTGGATGTATCTGGATACGCTGCTATGGGGCAGCCACGCCGAAAGCCGTGCGTTCCTGTGGATGTCCTTCTGGTTCCTGCAACGCTGGCGTCTCAACGCCAGCCGGACGGGGGAGATGACCCCCGCTGTTTTTGGGTGGCGAAGGTGGTTGCACAATCCCACCTTCGCCGCCGCGGGCGCGGGTTTGAGCCTGGGGTTCGGAACCGGCTTCGCCTACATCATGGGCGCGGCCGCCGCCACGCAGGCGCTGATCGTGTCGTGGTACGCGCCGCAACGGAATTTCCGCGCGCGCCTTCCTGTATGGGCGGCCGGCCTGCTGGCTGGATGGACGCCATGGCTGCTGGTGTTGGTCCAGGCGGTGAATGCGCGAAACCGGTCCATGGCGGATTTGGTTTCGGATGAAGCTCTGCGGAACAGCCTGCTGTCGGTCTACCAATATCCCGCGGATGAAGTGCTCAGCCCCCAATCCGTTGAATCCATCACACACAGAATCCGGATAGCGTTCGGAATTTTGCGCGACGATCTGGAATACACCAATGGAATTTTGGGGCTCTCCGCCATTGGCCAGTGGATGGTTCTCGCGGGAATCATTCCGGCCATCGCGGCGTTGGCGTGGCGCATCATCCGCAAACGGGGGTTCGCCTTCAATGCGCCGCTCGCCTGGACGGCTCTTTACTCGGTTATCATGTTGCTGGCGTTTGCATCCGCCCGGGGAGAATTCACATCCAACCGGTACCTGGTGAGCCTGTATTTCCCGTTATTTCTCCTCACAGCCATGGGATGGGATGTTTTTGGCGGTGAAAAAAGGCGGTGGCTGCCGGGTTTCGCCGCTGTCCTGCTGTGGATGTCCGGACACCTGGCGGAAGTTCGCTATCTGTCATCCCAGGCGGCGAGAGTCTGGCCTGTCAAACAATTCGAGGCCAACAATAACCGGATGTTCTTCACCACCATTGGCGCCAACCTCCAGTTCAACGGCGCCTTGAAAATTTCCAGCCCCAAACCTTCCTACATTCAGCCGGATGAACTGTCCTGGGTCCGGATAGGACAGGCGTTCGCCCGCGCGAATCAATGTGATCTGGACCTCAACTCCTCCGCCAAAATGTTTGAATGCCTGGGGGAAGAGCCATTCCCGGATTTTCCGGAACTGGGCGGCAGGGGAATCGCCCTCTACATCCTGCTGAAAATCAAACCACCCCTGTCAAACCGGCTCGACTTCGCGGAATCGGCGGCGCCCCGGTACCAGGCGGCGATTGTTCAGCGTCTTTCCGTCAGGGAAGTGGTTTCACACCGCATGGAACAGCGCGGACTCGATGTCAAACAACGCATGGACGAGGTGCTGAAACTCGACAGCGCCTATCATGAACAAATCGCCATCGGCGCCGGACGGGGCGTCGCCCAGATGGTGAGCAGGGTATGGTGGAGCGCCGACACCCTGGAAGAGGCCGCGCAACACCTGCGCAGGAAATACAAACACGTCAATCCGTGCCTGATTTATTTTGGGTATGGGGCGGAAATCTACCATCAGCACAAACAAGCCCCCGATATTGTCCGGTGGATGATGGTTCCATACGCCGCCCATGACGCCATGTGGGAAGGCATGGCGAAGGAAATCCTGCTGCACGATCCGGATCGGCTGGAACAAATCCTGGCTTTCTTCCGGAACCGGGCGCCCGATCTGCATCCCAAGCTGTTGGGCGGGCTGTACCGGCAGGTTCCCGCCAGCGGCTCGAAATTTGTCGGCAGGCCCGCCTGCATGGAGGCGCTCCGCCGCTACTGACGGCGCATCCGCGCCAGCACGGCGCGCAGCCGCCGGCGATCGCTTTCCGTCAGTTCGCCCAGCAGGACCGCCATTCCCAGCGCGGCCAGCGACACCATCGCCATGGCCGCCAGCGCGGCGAAACCTTTCAGCGGAATCAACATGCCCAGAACCCGGCAGGCGCCCAGGATCACCGCCGTGCGCATGATGCTGGCCCAGGGCAGCGGCGCCTGAAAAGTCCGCCTTACAAACAGCAACCCGGCCAGCGCCGCCAGGATCATGGCGGCGAAGACCCCGGCGGCCGCGCCTTCAAAACCCTGGGAGGGGATCAGCAACCACACCGCCAGGGTTTCCAGCGCCAGCGCCAGCGCCGCCAACTCCACCGCGCGCCGCGGCATTCCCGCGCCAGAGGCCACGCTGGCGCACAGGTAGAAGACGGACATCGCGGCGTGAGCGGGAGCCAGCCATTGCAACGCCGCACCCGCGCCCTGGTATCGCGCGCCGCTGATCAGCAACACGGCGGCTTCCGGAAAAGCGGTCAACGGCGCGGCGATGGGCAGCACCAGCAGCAGGCTGTAACGGATGGCGTCGCGGATGGCCGCGCGAACCGTCTCCAGGTTTTTTTCGCTGGTCAGCCGCGAGATCACCGGAAACAACACCAGCGTCACGGCGATGGACCCCTGGTAGGGAATCCGCCCCAGGTTCATGGCCGCGCCGTACACCCCCGTGAACTGATCCGCGCTCTCCGGCGGCGACAGCCGCTTGAGCGCGAAAACATCCACCTTGAGCATCAGGTTGAACACCACGGTGAACAGCACGATTCCCGAAGCGAAAGCAGCGAATTCACGGACGGCAGGCGCCTCGCCCGCGCCCTCCCCCGCTCCCACCCGCCAGGCCGCGATCAGCAGCATCGAGACCGCGGTCAAGCCGAACCCCGCCATGGCGCCGTTGACGCCAAAGCCCAGCCAGACCAGCGCGAGCATCAGCGCCATTTTGAGCGTGGTGAATCCCGAATCGAAAGCCGCCTGGGCGAAAAACCGCCGTTCGCCATTCAACCGGCCGATGAACACGCCGTAGATCGGATACGACAGCAGAACCAGCACGGCGATCCACGCGGGGGGTCGCAGCGCCGGGTCGCGGAAAAATCCGCCCGTGATCACGGGCGTCAAAAGCACCCAAGCAGATCCAATGATCAGGGACGCCGCCGCCATGCGCCGCAACATCGAGCGCACCACCGGTCCGGGCGCCGCAGCCGCGCTGACGAATTTCGATGTGGTCTCCCGGGCGCCGGCGATGAGCATCATCCCCAACAGGGTGACCATCTCGTTGACGACGGTGTATTTGCCGTAAAGTTCCGGCCCGAGCAGCCGCTGAAGGCCCACCACCAGGGCGAAGCCCGCGAACAGGAAATAGATCTTGGATGCGGCGATGAACAGCGCGCCCCGCCCCAACTGGCGCGCCTGCTCGCCCTGCGTCACCGGTTCCGGATTGCCCACGGCGTGCGACAATAGGGACGGCCCGCCGCCGGAGCAAGAAAATCATGGCGCCCGCCCTCACCCGGGCGCCTATTCATACGAAGGCCCGGCCTGTCCGGCCATATGATCTACTCTGTCGGCTCGTCTTCCACTTTCCCATAGGATTCGGGGTCCACCTCGTATTCATGCTCCGGCGGTTCTCCCCTGGAAATACGCGGCGGCGGCGCGGACTCTTCCGGAGGGGAATCGCCGCCATGGCGCAGGGACATTTTCTGACGGTGCAGGCGGCGCGCGGCGGTGGTGATCTCCGGGTGGAGGTTGTTGTCTTTTGCAATCTGGGCGAGCAGGGGCGCCGTGAATTCGCCCAGGAGTTTGAGACCCAGCCCCACCGGAAAATAGGAATTGCGCACCAGCGCCTCACGGATGGCCACGCGGTAACGCCAGCGCTCGCTGCGGAATATCTCCTCCAGCACCACGGCGGCGACCGGACGCCGTGTGGCCATCACCAGCACGTCCGGCTCGCGGATACGCGGATTGTTGAGCAGGTTGCGGATCACGATGGAATCGTGATCCAGAATCAGGCGCTCCAGCATTTCGCGGCGGATTCCCTTGGCGTGGGCGCGGCGCTCACCCAGGGTCAGCCGGGCCAGGTCCTTGTTGAGCCGGAGTTCCTCCTCTGAAATTTCGTATCTTCCCGGCGGGTTGAGCATCCAGCGGGCGATGTCGTCCTGCCCGAGGGACCGCGCGGCGGCGTAGATGCGCTGCTTCAGTTCATATGTTTCCTCGCCGAGGGCGTCGCCCAGCCCCAGCAGGTCCTGAAGCGCCAGCATGGCCTCGCGGTAACGGTGGATTTTCGCCTTCTGGCCCGCGTCAAATACCTGAATCACCGCGACAATCCGCTCGCCCGGCCACTCCTGAAAGGCTTCCAGCAGAACCGTGCGGCGGGCTGCGCTGCCGTCAAAAAAACAGATGCGCGACGCCAGTCCCTGGGCCAGGGCCATTTCTTCCGGGGTGACGGGGACATCCGGATTCATGACCAGATTGTAACGCGCGCCCCCGCCCGCGCAAAGGGCCAGAACGGCCTCACCCCTGTGCGGCATGCCGGAGGAACCTCTCTGGCGAGCGCCAACGGAGCTTCACTTTTCCAGATTCATCAGCGCCTGGGAGATCATCAGCAGGCCGCGCATGTCGTCCACCCCTTCGGGCAGGCTGGGCAGGGCCAGCGTGGCGGCGTTTCCGCCCGCCTCCTTGCGCAGTTTCTCCACCAGCCCCTGGTGCAGACGGACTTCTTCCAGTTCACGTTCCGCCAGCGGCTGTAATTTGCGCCAGGCGGAAACCAGTTCCGGCGGCGCCCCCGGAGGCAGCAGATCGTCCGTGGGCATGCGCCGCTCGCCAACCACTGCCTGGCTGCGGTTGAGAATGAACCCGCGGAACGGCAGGTTCATTTCACGGGTCTTGGCGTGGAAAAACTCCGCCTCGGCGAGAGCCGCCTGGGCGGGAGAAGTCACCAGCAGGAATGCGCACTCCGGTTTCGACAGGAACTCGCGCATTTTGGTCACGTCCATGTTCAGCGACTGCATGATCTGGGAAAACATGCCCAGCGTGCCTTGCAATTCCGACGCCAGTTGATCGCCGAAAACCATGCCGAAAATGGAATTGATGAAACGCGAAGGCACGCCCCACCCGCTCTGCTCGCTGACGGCGAACAACTTGAAAACACGGCCGTCAATGAAACCCGCCAGCTTCGCGGGGGCTTCCAGAAAGGCCAGGGCGTTCCGCGACGGCGGCGTATCGAGCACCACCAGGTCGTAGGAGTTGTCCTGAATGAAGTTGTACAGGGCTTCCATCGCCGTATATTCCTGCATGCCCGCGATCATGTTGCTGATCTGGCGATAGATGCGGTTCTCCATGAACTTGCGGGCATCCTCCTCGGAATTGGTCAGGCGGCGCACCGAGGCGTCGGAAACAATCTGCGGATCGAGCATCCAGGCGTCGAGCAGGCCGGGCGCGGCGATCCCGGCTTCCGCCAGGCGATCTTCCGGCAACGGGGCGGGCTGGGGGGTGTTGCGCGACACCCCCAGGGTCTCCGCCAGGCGGCGGGAGGGATCAATCGTCACCACCAGCACGCGCCGCCCCAGGCGCGCCGCCGCGACCGCCAGGGCCGCCGAGGTGGTGGTCTTGCCCACGCCGCCCGCGCCGCAGCACACGATCACCCGCTGGTTGCGGATGAGGGATTCAATCAACCCGCTCATGCGCTCTCCCGCGTCAGGTTACCCGCGATGGCGTTGAGCAGTTCCAGCCCATGAAACCGGAATTCGGGCGTGGTGTACAATGGCGCGGACAGGTTCGCCCGCAGGCGCTGGATGGATTTGCGGCTGGCGTCAATCTGCTTCAGGCCTCCCGCGCCATACAGGGGGTATTGCTGGATCATGGGGACCAGCGCTTCCCGCTCCCGGGGGGTGAAGGGATCAATGGGAAAGCGGTTGAGCACCACCGCCCCCACATGCACGCGGGTTTCCTTGAGTCCCTCGATCAACTCCAGACATTCGGTCACGGGCAGAGTCTCCGGCAGGGTGACCACGCAGGCGCAGGATCGCGCCGGATCGTTCATATAACTCTGTCCCTCGCGCAGGTTGCGGGCCATGGGACCGCTGGTGATGAGTTTGAGCAATATCTCCGGCAGGCCGGTGAGCCCCAGGGTGTGCCCGGTGGCCGGCATGTCCACGAAGATCAACTCATGCTGCGGAGAGCCGTCCCTGCGGGTCTTCTTGATGAGTTTGAGCAGGTGCTGAAACACGCCCATCTCCGCGAAGGACGGTGCGGCGTCGAGGAAACGCCGGAGCGCGCGCGAGCGGATGGCCGCCTTGGCCAGCAGTTCCGAGGGCAGCACCGAAGCGAGGAAATCCTCGTGACCCGCACGCATGTAGAGGTAGCAGCCGTGGATACCCGGCGCGAGCGGCTCCGGTTCCTCCGTCCAGTTTTCCCGGCCAAACCAGCGCCCCACCGCCGAATACCCTTTTCCGGGTTCGCCGATTTCGGTGAGCAGCACGCGCTTGCCCGCCTTCGCGGCGGCGAGGGCGAGCGCTCCGGTGACGCTGCTGCGGCCCACGCCGCCCTTTCCGGTCACCAGCACAATGCGGCGATCAAACAGCGGGTTGCCGCTCATGGTTTTTCGTTTCGCTTCAGCCGGTTGATCAGGCCCAGATCCTCTGAACCCAGAAAGTGAAAGGTAATGTACAGGTGGGTATTGAGATGCCAGCCGCCGCCTTCCACCGGACGGGCGAATTTCCCATCCTCGTAGTTGATGAAATAACGGCCGAACAGGGGCTTGACCACATTGAACGCGGTCCCGAAGGACAGCCAGTGCAGCAGATACCAGTCGGTTCCCAGCCCAAGGGCGATGGCCGGGCCATCCATGCCGCGGATGCGCTCGCCCGCGTACTCGCCTGTCTTCATCAGCGAGTCATTGCGCGGCTGCCAACCGATGATGTGGTAACCCGCCCCCAGATAAACGTAAGGGTCGAGACAGGTATCCACTTTTGTAAAGGCCAGCGGATGCAGTTTGGCCACCCCGAGAATATGTCCCCCGCCCTGCCGTTCATTGCGGTCAAACAGCGAGGCTCCAAAACCGGTGAGTTGCGCCTCCAGCGAGGCGTAGTCGAAGAAGTTGAAACCCAGGCGGAATGCAGGCGAAAACTGGATGCTGGAACGATCCCCCGCCTGCAGCGCCGGGTCGGATGAGGTGTATCCACCGAAGCCAAACCCCAGGCCGGTGTATAATCCATGACGCGCCTGGGCGCTTTCCGGCAACGCCGCCAAGGCCAACAAGGCAATCAGGAAACCGGTCACACGTATGCGCCGCATGTCAGAACCCGTCCATCTGGCTGGAAACACAGGGCTTGCTTAACAGCATCCAGCGCGCGCGCGCAAGCACAAACCGCCGCCGCGGGGTCCGGGAGCGACAAAGTCTCAGGGGAGATCAATCCGGGCGTCGCATGAGCCGCTGCGGGGAGCGCAAACTTCCCAGCGGTAGGTGACTTTTTTCGGGTCCTGGCGGTTCACGCAGATGCGATAGCTGGAGGGCTCGTTCACAAACTGGACGTTCTTGCAGACGCTGCCGTCCGGGCAATCGAAATCATCGAAGCAGTTCCAGACCACGCCGCTGCAGTAAAACCCCGACGGGCATTCTCCGTCGTTCTTGCAGGAAAAGCCGCAGAACCCCCTCGCCGACCCTTTTTCGGTGATGCCCTGCAAACAGCCAATCTCCTCGCATTCAGAGGCGAAGTCGCAGGCCTTGCAGGTGCGCGCCGGGTTGGTGAAGCAGCGCCTGGTCCGCTGATCGCAATATTGCCCGAACGGGCAATCCGCCGCGCTTTCACAGATTCCGGTCTGACAACGCCCCTGTGCGCAGACCTGGCCCAATGGGCATCCCGAGGAATCGCCGCAGCCGGCCTTGCAGGTCTTCGACGGCGAATCGCAAATTTGTCCCATGGGGCAATGGATATCCTTCAGGCATTGAACGGCTTTGATGCAGGAGCCGCCCACGGTGTCGCACATGGCCCCCGCCGGGCAATCCAGGTTGGAAAAACAGGGCTCGGCGGGCTGGCACAGCCGCTCGGCGTTGCAGCGCTCCCACGAGGCGCAGTCGGAGTCGGTGGAGCAAAGGCATTGCCGGGTCGCGCGATCACATTTCAGCTTGCCGGGACACACATTGTCGTTGTCGCAGGCGCATTGCCGGCGGGCGTCATCCCAGACAAAACCTTCCGGGCAACAGGAAGGACCGGCGCACATGCAGGCGTCCTGATCCGGATTGTAGCGGTGCAGCGGAGGGCAACAGGCGTCGTCGCCGCAAACACAGCTCTGCGACCCCTGCACCACGGCGGTTTGCCGCAGGTGGTAACCATCCGGACAACAGGAGTCCGCCACGCACAGGCATTTCCTTTCGTTTTCGTTCCAGCGGAAACCCTCCGGGCAGCAGGAAGCGCCCGTACACAGGCAGCGCTGTTCCTTCTCATCCCAAACGTGATCCCGCGGACAACATTCGCTGGCCCTGCAAACACAGGCTTCGGCGTCCTTGTCCCACGTCAGGTTGCGCGGACAACATTCATCCCCGCGGCAGACACAGGCGCCGTCCCGGTATTCATATCCAGTTCCGCAACAGGTTTCGCCCGAACAGGCGCAACCCCCCTCCTTGCATTCAAAACCTCGCGGACACACCTGGCTGGACTGGCAAACGCAACGGCCTTCCTGCTCCGCGAAACCCGGCGGACACAGGTCCACAATGCCCGTGCGGGCGCACCCCGCCGCCAGAAGCGCGGCGATCCACCATACCGCGCGGAACCAGCGCCGCAATCCGGAGGTCCACGGCGTCACCGCTGCACCTCGTAGGAGATGCGGATGCGCGACTTCACCGGAGGGGTATAGTCGCCGTCGAAACGGATCAGCCGGTTCACCGCATCGAAGGCATAGCCTTTCAACGGGTCGAGGCTGATATTCACACCATCCACGGTCACCGCCAGCGTATTGGGAATGGGCGGCGCGCGCAGCGGAAACACCCGGCGGGGAGGACGCACCCGGGAGGCCAGCCGCGTCAGCAGCCCGTTGTAATCCGGGTTGCAGATGGATTCGACCAGTCCGCCCGTGCTTTCGGCGGCTTCGATATAACGCAGCCCGGGCTCCGCCTCGGCGCCATACAGACCTTCATCGCCGGGAGGGGTGCATCCCTCCGGGGGCAGCCCGGCAATCACATTGATGGATATCCGGTTTTCGTTCCCCGCTCCCATCAACAACTTGAACTGGCGGATGTAGTAGCCGGTTTTCCCGCGGGACTGATCATCCTCGTCGCTGATGATGATGACAAACAGGTCGGCTTCCGGACGCAGAAACCCCTTGTTTTCATTGTCCGTGCGCGGAGGAGTAAGCGCCAGCAGCAGGGAGGCCAGACCTTCCTCCTGCACCACGGCGGTATTGGCGAGGCGCAACGATTCCCGGAAGCTTTTCGCCGGATCGCTGCTCTGAGCGGTCAGAAATGGCGGCGTTCCCATCAGCCTGCCGCCTCGCGCGCCGGAATTGGCGGTGCTGATCACGCCCAGGTGAAAATCAATACGCGAATCATAGAGCGACCCGAGGAAGCGGTCGAAGGCCGCCACCAGGCGCTCCCGTTCGTTGGCCATGCTGCCCGAGGTGTCAATCACCCACAGGATATCCACGCTGCCGGCCGACTGGATGAACTCGTCAATCTGCCGGAGGTTGTTCAGACCCGCGGGCGTGACCGCGGGCGGCTGTACGGGCGGAACCCTCACCGCCGCCGTATCCGCATCGGCCTGCTTGACCTCCGGCGGCTGGTAATCCGGCATTTCAATGGGGTATCCGACATGCTCGCGGCTGATCACGCCGCCATCGCACGCCGCGCACAGGGCGCAGGCGATGATCAGAACCGGCAGGAGCGAAGGGCGTCGCATCGGAGGCGGATTGTATCCTTCCGTGGCGAAGGGCTCAACCAGTATTTTCAAGATTCAACCGGATGATGGATATCCGGCCGGCAGCCTCAGCCATTTTCGCCAGACGATTGATAGAGTCCGCGTTCGCGGATGCGCTCCGCCACCATCCGCGGAACCAGCGTGGAGAATTCGCCGCCGCTCCGGATGCGTTCGCGGATATCCTGGCTGGAGATTTCCGGAAAGATCACCGTTTCCTGGGATCCCGCGCCGATGCCGCCCCTGGAAAGCACCACCACCTTCGCCAGGGATTCGACGACCTCCGGCTCTTTCCAGCGGCGGCGATCCGTCAGGTAATCCGCGCCGGCGATCCAGTGAAATTCCTGCCCGGGATGACGCCCGCACAAGGCCCGCAGGGTGTCCACGGTCCATGACACGCCGCCCAGTTCCTGCTCGATGCGGCTGATGCGCGCGCCCAGGGGGATCAGCGGCGACAACGCCAGTTCCAGCAAACCAGCGCGTTCCTCGTAATCCAGCATGGATTTGCCGAAGGCGTGCCGCCAGGCGGGAATGACCCAGACTTCCCTGTAGCCGGCGACATGCAGCAGGTAGAAGACCACGCTGCAATGCCCAAAATGGGGAGGATCAAACGCCCCCCCGTACAGGGCGATGGGAGCGGATGCGGGCGGAGGAGCCAAGACAAATCCTTCCCAAAAAGCGGCGGGCGAAGGCGGATATCACCTTCGCCCGCCGCAGCCATTCAGAACAGCCAATCAGGGTGAGCGATCGCCGGTGGCCGCGAAGTTGCCCATGCGGTACAGGCCGTCGTCGGTGGCGATCCACACCTCGCGGCGGCCGGTGGCCGGATCATGCCACACCGCCACGTCGTTGATTTTGGTCACGCTGGAGCCAATGCCGAAAATGCTGGCGCGGTAGTTGAAGAAGCCCGCGTTCTCGTTCTCCCAGACGATTTGATCGTATGGGGCCTTGAAGCGTCCCAGGCTGTTGTCGGCCGTGAACCAGACATCCTTCTTCGTGGAATCAACCGGATTGTTGTTGGGCGTGGTGGATGGATCCACGTACATCGCCGTCAACATCGGGTGGCGCGGGCCGGTGGTCAGACCGTCCGTTCCGCTGGAAGAATAGATGGTTCTCTTCGCGGAACTGCTGGCGTCGCTCGAGGAAGTGAACGTCGTGAAGTCATTGATCTTCACCACGCCTTGGTTCTGGGCGGTCAACCAGAGGTTGTTGCTGGCGCCGCGGCCCACCTCGATCACGTTGTCGTTTCCACCAAAGAAATCGAACGCCACGGTCGAGGTGTCGCAGTTGGTGCGGTTGTTGTAGTTGGGCACGCGGCGCAGACCGTTGGCGTCGTTGCCGAGAGCCGCCCACATCACGCCGCCCGCAAACTCAAACCCGTTGAGGGTGGGATCGTCTGCGGTTCCGTCGGTTCCCTCCAGGCATTTGAAGGATGGCGAGGTGATCGCCAGGCTGGTCAGGTTGGCCTGGGTGTAGCCGTCGCGCGTGCCCACGTACAGGTTGGAGCCATCCGAGCCGAAGGCGGTGATGTCGTCGGCGACACTGCTCAGGGCCGCTTCGACGCCATTCTCGCCCTGCACCGCCGCATTCGACGGATTCAGGCTGAACAGCAGCGCCGCCGGTCCCGTGGGTGCGTCCTCGCCGAAATACACCAGGCCGCTGGTGGCGAACACCTTGCCCAGACCGCCATTGGCCAGCGGCGGATTGGTGGACGTGGTGATCAGGTTGTCGTTGGTGTTCCAGTGGTACCAGTACATGTCCTTGCAGGTGTTGTCGGCGCCGCTGCAGCCGTCCTTGACCATGAACACATCGGCGGCGTTGGTTCCGCTGGTCGAGGGAACCACATCCACCGACCGGATATTCCCCGGTGCGCTCGCGATCTTCGAGAACCCGTTGATGGTGACGGTGATGTTCTGGGCAGGGCTGGTCAGAGGCGGACTGGTGGTCTTGGCCTGCAGGCGGACGGTCAGGTTTTCGGTGGCGCCGCAGTCTTTCGTCTGCTGGCAGGCGACGAAGATCGCCTCTCCGGTAGCGCCGGTCACCTGCAGGGTGGTTCCGCGGCTGGCGTAGGTCTTGGGATCAATGAATTCCTGCGCCTTGCCCGAAGTGACCGTCCATTCCAGGTTGGGAACGGTGGCGGTGCAGCCGGGGCCGTAGGAGTCCTTGCCAATCACCTTCACCGTATCGCCGATCATCACCGTCTGGCTGGAGGGCGAAGCCACCGCCACCAGGGCGTTGTTCGGTCCGACAAAGAAGTTGCCCGTGACCACGCTGGCCGTGCAGGAGTCATTGCCCTGGCCATGGAATTTGACCTGCTGGGCGCCCGTCGGCTGACCAGAGGCGACCCGCACGGTGAAGTTGGCGTTGCCGCTGGAGTTGACCGTGACCTGACGGCGCGCGCCGCCGCCCGTGAACAGGCCGGAGGTGGTGCAACCATCCACTTGATAGCCGCTGTTGGGGGCCAGCGTACCGTCAACCGGGTTGTCGAATTGGTCGCGCGCCTGCACGGTGACGCTCAGGCTTTCGGTGTTGTCATTCAGCAGGCATTCGACGCCGGAGCGGGTGCTGGGCGCGTCCAGCGTGGTGATCTGGAATTTGCTGGTGTCGGCGGCGGCCGGGCGCACTTCGATGACATTGCTGTCCACCGTGCTGTTGGGAATCGAAGGCGTGATGGTCGCGCGCAGGTACATGCGGCCCTTCGGCGAGGTGTTCTGCACCACCTGACGCTCCGAGATGGTGAAGTCCACGAAGGAGCCGCCGGCGGTGCCGCCGCTGGTGGTTCCATCAAGCACGCCCGTGCCGGTCATCGCCGCATCGGTGCCGGCGTTGAAGGCCTGAATGCTGATATTCGAACTGGCCATGTTCTTCGGATTGCCGAATTGATCCTGCACCTCGATGCGAACCGGGTTGCCGCCCATCTTCAGATTGGCGGAAGCCACCGCGCTGGCGATGACGGGCGTATCCACCGTGGTGGTCGCGCCGCGCTTGAAGACAATCTTGTTGGCGGCGGCGGCGTTGACCACGATATTGGTTTTACTGCCCGTGATGGAGCCGGTCACCGAATCCGTCGCGGACAACGTGCAGTTGGGCGGTGAAGCCACCTTGGGCGTGAACCTTCCGGAGAAGGACTTGATGCCCAGATCGCCAGACGCGATGCTGCCGCTGCCTGGCGTGTCTCCGGTCAGTTTGCAGGTCCAGTCGAAATTGACCGTGCCGGTATAACCAGTGGCGCGGTTGCCATTCTGATCCAGGGCCTCGACGACAATGTCGTAGGAGGTTCCCGCCGTCAGCGCGCCCGCCTGGGTGTCCACCGACAGGCTGACCGCGGCGCCCGGAGTGATGTTGATGGAGTGATCGCTGGTGGAAGTCAGCGTCGGGCTGCCGGTGTTTTCCTCGCCGCGGATCTGGATGGTCTCCACCTTCGTGTGCTGGAAGGCGTTGCCGGTCTTGGTGAAGGTCGCCCGGCCGTTGACCGTATTCGCGCTCTGGGAGGTGAAGGTGAAATTGCCCGCCGTGCCGCTGCGCAATACGATTTTGATCGAACGTCCATTGTCGTTGGACACCCAGCGATCGCTGGAGTCGCGCACTTCCACCACGAAGTCATTCCACTTGTCGGTGGAAGGAACCGAGGTGGGCGGGAGGGTCGAGAACGCCAGCTTGGCGGCGGCGCCGAATCCGACATTCAGGTTGGTGTTGGCCTTCACCGCCGGAGCGTTTTCAGAAGCCACGTTGACCTGCACTGTCTCCTGCACCGTGCCGGCGGTCACCGTGTAGCTGAAATCGCCATTGGTCAGCGGAGCCTGACGGTTGGCGAGCCCGGGGTTGGAATCCGCCGGCGCGGTGATCCGTGTTCCGTTGGCCTGGCTCAACTCATCCGTGCCATTGGCGTTGAGGCCAACGGTGACATTCGACAAATAATCGGCGGAGTTGGTGACCTTGTTGTTGTACAGGTCGAAGGCCGAACCCGAAATCGTCGAAGTCGAGGTGTTGTCCGCTGGGATGGACTGCAGGTTCGCCTGAATGGTGTACGAAGACGGCTCCGCGGGCTTGAGAGTGATGTTGGAGGTTGAACTGATCGCCGTGGAGGTGATCGTTCCGGTCAGCACATAGTCATGGGTGGCGTCCGTCAGGTTTTTGCGTTGCGAAACCCTGGCGAAGGTCGCCTTGCCGCCCACCGACACATCGCCATTGACCGTCGCGGTCGCCACGGAAGAAGCAGAGGAGACGCCGGCCAGGAAGAATTTGTTGTCGTCCCCGGCGGAAGTCAGGGTGACGCTGTCGCCATGAATCAGGCGGGGCGCGCCCTGGGCGTCGGTCGGGGTGACCACCACATCCACTTCCTCGCCCGCTTTCCAGGTGGTTTTCGCTGGCGTCACCGTGACACCGGCGACCGCGCCGGCTTCCACCGTCACCGTAGCGCTGTTTCCAGAGGAAGAGGAAGCGGGCTGGGCCTGCACGGCGGTCACGCTGATGCGTCCCGTGCCCTGGTTCTGGCCATTGGCGCGCACATTGAAGCTGAGCATGCCCCCGTTCACCGCCACCTGATGGCCCGCGGTTCCCGCGTCGGCGTCGGCTTCCACCACGTCCATATTGTTCAATGGACCAAAGGTATCCGTGATGAATCCGATGGTGAACAAGGTTCCGTTGGCGAGGGTGTTGCCGAAGCGGTCCTTCAGCGTATCGGTGGTGACGGAAGTGGTGCGGGCGGCGGTGTTGCCCGTCCAGCCGCCGGAATTGGGCCGCAGGGTGGCCGTGCCGCGGGTCACCGTGATGGTCTGGTTGCCGGGCTTGGAGGGCGTTACCGTGATGGTCTGGGTCTTGTTGATGGAACCCGAAACCGCGCGCAGGGTGAAGTTCTCCGCGATGATGTAGTAGCGGCCCGCGAAAGTGACGGAACCCGCGGGTTGCGCTGAAGTTCCGCTGAAGGGCGTTCCCGCGGTTCCCGGCTCCGGTCCGGTGCGCAGGGTGCTGGTGCCGCCGGTGGCGTCAAGGTCAACCGGGTCGGCTTCCAGTTCGCGCGGGGCGTCATACTGATCGCGGGCGACCACTTTGACATCAATATTTTCTCCCGCTTCCCAGGTGGTTTTGTTGGGCGTGAACTGGAAGGCCAGGTTGTTCAGGCCGTAGGCGCCCACCTTCACCGCGCTGGCCGCCTGGACACGGGTTCCGTCATTCAACGGATTGCCGCTTCCATCCACGGACTCGGTATTGATGTACTGGCAGCCCTGGGTGGCCCCACCCTGCAACTTGATGGTGATCTTGCCATCCACATCGGTGGTTTTGGTGGTGACCTTGTCGTTTTCCGGATCGTCATCGGAATGGATGCGGGAATTGGAGGAGCGCAGCGTGGTGAAGTTGTCGCATACGGTATGACCGTTCACGATCTTGGTGTAACTCGCCGACAGCGGATTATCCGCCAGGGTCACCAGCACGCGGGTGCCGGTGGCGGCGATATTCTCGAAGCGGTCGCGCAGCGCCGTGGAGGTGAAGGTCTTGATATGCTCATTGGCGGTGGTGGCCGCGCCAAAATCGTTGTGGATGATCATGGCAGGAGCGCCGCCGCCGCCGGGGTTGTCCGTGGTGTTGAACTTCACATCGTGAGTATCGGACGGCGCCGCCGGATCCACGGTTATCAGGGCGGTCTGAGAGTTCACCGCTCCCACCGTGGAGCGCAGGTTGAATGTACCGCGCTTCCGGTAGTTGATATTGTTGAAGGTTGCGTCGCCGGTTCCCAGGGTGGGATTTCCCGTGATGGTGGATGGCGTCGAGCCGGTCCCCTGCCACAATCCCTGCTGGAAGGTGGTGGTCTTGACCAGGGTGGGGTTGGCGGCGTCCAAGGTAATGGTGTCGGTGTCCATCAACCGCTTGAGACCATACTGATCACGGGGGGTCACGGTGATGGTGAAAAGCTGGCCCGCCGTCCAGGTGGTGGTGTTGGGGTTGAGACCGATATCGAAGCTGACAATCGGACCTCCCGATACCTTGAAATTCTGGCCCAGCCTGCTGGACAGATTGGGATCCTTCCATTCGAGTTGGCGCTCGCAATCGTTGTCGCGGGTGGAATCGTTGACCGCCAAATCCGGCAGTTCCACCGCGCTCACGAAGAAGCGGCCAAAGCCCTGGGTCGCGCCGGATTTCAGCACGAACGAAACCTGGCTGTTGGCGTCGGTCTTGAGTTGGACGCCGCTGATCGTGCTATCCGCATCCGTCACTCCTTCAAAATCGGAGCCGGTCGCCGGGAAGGGCTGGCGGACCGCATCCAGCGTGTCGGTGGAGGAATAACTGACCGTCACCAGCACGTTGGCGCCAACCAGGTTGCCCTTGATGTCCTTCAATTGCGATGAAGTGAGGGTAAAACGTTTTTCCGCATTGGTGGGACCCGCCACATCCGGATGGGCGCGCACATCCACGCCCGCCACGCTGGTGCGCAGCGGTTGGGTATTGGCCGTGCAGTTGGATGGCGTGCTGAAGGTTCCCGCGGCGGGCGGCCCGGGGTTCACGGTGGTGATGGCGATGGTGGTCGCGGGCAGGCTCCCGCCCGAGATCGAAAATTCCAGCGGCTTGGTGCGTTCCAGATAACGGAAGCCGGTCCAGGTGGCCTGTCCGGAAGAGACGGTTTTGGTGGACGGCAGGGTCAGTTCCGGCGGCCCTGGCAGGAAATCGCCGTTGGCGCCCTTGCCCGCCGAGAAGGACAATTGGAGTTGGGTGCTGTTGTTGGTGGTGACGATATTGCCAAAGGAATCCTTCAATTGCGCCGTGACATTGAACCGCTGACCCACCCGGATGGTCTGGTTGGCGACCAGGACGACGCTGGCGGCGGCCCCCGGCAGCACGGTGATCACCTTGGAACCCGTGCCCACCCCTCCCGGACCAGTGACATTGATGGTCAGGCTGCCCGCCTGCTGGCCCACGTCAATTTCAAAACTGATCGATCCGTTCGCCGGGGTGACCTGATGGCCCCCCGCCGCGGCGTCCGCGTCCGAGGAGACAAAGGTTCCCGCTGTCAACGTCGCGGTGAGATTGGGCTTGGCGTTCACCGGGTTGCCCTGCGCATCCTTGATGTCGGTGCAGGTGATGGTGACGCGCGTGTTGACCGTCGGCGTATCGCTGGAGGAGGTGCAGTTGAAGGTTCCGGCCGGGTTGCCCGGGATGAGGGTGATGCCCACCGATCCCGTGGCGGTGGAGCCCTCGCGGCGGCCGCGCAGGGTGACGGTCGCGTTGCCAGGGGTCTTGGAGGATTTGTAGGTCACGCAGATTTTCTGCGCGCTGGCCTTGACCTCCACCACGCCAGTGGTGGCGGGATCGTCATCCGGCGATGACAGGGTTCCGCCGCCCGTCAGGGAGGCCTCGAATACCTCTCCGTTGGGAACCAGGTTGCCCTGGGCGTCCTTGAGATTTTCGGAACAGACCTGCGAGGTGCTGACCTCGTCGGCGACAATTTCGCTTGGCGTCGCGGTGACCGTGAGCGTACCAGCCGGCGGACCGGAGATGAGATCAAAATTGAGCGATCCGGTCGCCGTCCCCGGGGCCGCGGCGGCAGCCGTGAAGTTGGCTGTTCCGGTTTGGTTGGGCGCCCGCACTTCCACCGTAACCACGCCGTTGTTGACGGCGACCTGAACGCCGGGTTCGGGTCCCACGTCCACGGCGTTGATATTCAGGCTTCCCGTGGAGGTCAGGGTGATCAGGGTTCCATCGCGCACAAGCTGGTTGGCGGAGTCGCGCACCGGCCCGATGTCCACGGTGGTGGAATCCACGCCATTGGCTACCAGGGTTGTCTTCCCCGCTTTCAGCGGAATCGAACCCACGGCGGGCCCAAGGGTGATCACATCGCGGCAGACTTCCTCGGAACTGTTGGCGCCGTCGTAAACCGTCAGGCAGAAGCTGAGTTGTCCGCCTTCATTGGGAGCGATGAACTGGGCGTGCGCCGAATTGACGCCCTGCAGGTTCACGTTGCCGGTGCGCACGCGCCAGACATAGGTGATCTGCCCGCCCTGCGGCTGGAAGCTGCCAGATCCATCCAGTTCCACCACGTCGCCAAAGCTGGGGGTGGCGCCGGGGCGCGAACGGTTGTTGACCGCGTTGATAATGGCCACCGGCGGCGTGGCGGGAAACGGCGATCCGACTTCGACGGAGACCAGCGCGGGGGCGCTGTTGGCCTTGCCATCGTTCACCACCAGCGAAAACACCATGCGGTCTGAACTGCCCGGGGCCGTGAATCGCGGCGTGGCCGAACGCGGATCCGTCAGGGGGGCGAAAATGCCCTGGACCTGCACCCAGCGGTAATTGATGTTGTCGCCATCCGGGTCGCGGGAACCCGTGCCGTTCAGGGTCACCACCTGGTTGACGCCAATCTTGATGGGATCTCCCGCGTTGGCCACTGGCGGCCGGTTGGTGACCTCGTTGGCGACGATGATCTTCACCTTGGATTCGGAGGAAGACAGGATGCCATCGTTGACGATCAGGCCGAACTCCATGGTTTGCGGTTTGTCCGGAGCGACGAAAATCGGGTTGACGGTGCGCGGTCCGCTGATCTTGACGACATCACCGCTGATCTGACGCCAGTTGTAGAAAAGGGTGTCCCCATCATTGTCAAAAGAACCCGCGCCATAGAGGGTGACCTGGGCGCCCGGCGCCACTGTCTGCTGAACCCCCGAGTTGGCCTCGGGCGGAAGATTGCCGCGCTTGACGCGCACGGAAACGAAATCGGGCGAACTGTTGCTCTTTCCATCGCTGACGATGAGCGCGAACTCATAAAACCCATCCGTGTTGAACGATGGCGTCGTAATGGAGACGGATTCGCGGTTCTCCAGAACAATCACTTCGGGCCCTGCAACCTGGCTCCAAGTGTAGGTCAGCCTGTCCCGATCGGGATCAAAGCTCCGCGAGCCGCTCAGGGTGACGCTCTGCCCGACGTTGATGACGCGGTCTTCGCCGGCGCTGGCTACCGGAGAACGGTTGGTTTCATCGGGCCGGGCGTTGACGGTCACCGTGGCGGGGTTGCTGGAATCCAGGCCATCGGAAACGGTCACGGCGAACTGGTATTCGCCGGAAGAGGCCGCCCTGAACCAGGGGAAGGCGCTGTTCTGGTTGTTCAGGGACACCGTGGTTCCACTCACCTGCTTCCACGTGTGGAAGATGCGATCATTTTCCGGGTCGGTGGACGCGGAAGAATTCATGATCACGATGGTTCCCGTACGCACGGACATGGGAGTCATCACCTTGGCCAGGGGGGGGCGATTTTCCTTCTTCACAATGGTGATGCGAACAATGTCTTCCTTGCTCGACACTTCACCGTCAAACACCGTCAGGGAGAAATCCACCGAAGTGTCGCGGGGCACGTCGGGCGCGGTGAACGTGGGATTGGCCGCCGTGTTGGAGTTGAGCCGGATGCTTTCCGGTCCCGACATTTTCACCCAGCGGTAGGTCAACGGCTTTCCTTCCGGGTCGAACGAAGCGGCGCCATCCAACTGAACAAGCTGATTGGGCTTCACGCGCTGATCGGGACCGGCGTTGGCGACCGGCGGCAGGTTCTTGAATTCGCGGACCACAAAAATGGTCACCCGGTCCGGCTTGGAAGGAATGCCATCCGAATTGGTGACAACCAGATCGAAATTCAGCGTCACTTCACGCTCGGGAGCGGTGAACCGCGCCACCGCCTCGGCCCGTCCGGTGATGGTCACACCCACCGGATCCGAAGGATCCTGACGCCAGTCATAACGCAATTGCAGGTTATTGGGATCACTGGACTGGGAGCCGTCGAGGATCACCACCTGCGAGAACCCCACTGTCTGGTCCGGACCCGCATTGGCGACGCCAGGGACCCTCGCCCGCTGAACCAGGAACTGGTAGGTTTCGGAGGCCCGCCCGCCGCGTCCATCCTCGACCACCAATTCAATTTCCATCCGGGTTTCCGTGGCGGGAGCGGTGAACACCAGGATGGGCGCCCGTGAATCCTCAATTGTCGCCTTGGGACCGCCATCCTTCTGAACCCACTGATACGTCAGTTGGTCGCCGTCGGGGTCCGTGGCCTGGGGATCCAGTTCAACCCGTTGCTGGAAATTGACCACCCGGGAGCTGTTCTTGGTTGCAATGACAGGATTGTTGTTGGGCGGCCCAACATCGGGAGTCACATCCGGAGTATCGGCGTCCGTCCCGGTAGCGGCGTCGGCGTCCACGCCTCCGTCGCTGGGAGGCGGACGTTCGGCGTCCAGGACCCGGATTTCAACAATATCCGGATTGGAGTCGCTGACGCCGTTGTTCACCACCAGGGCGACCAGGTGAACGCCCGGCTGGGAAGGAATAAAACTGGTCGAGGCTTTGGATTCCGGATTGGGCAGGGCGGAATTCTGGGGCTGGCGGATAAAGGACCATGTATAGGTCAACTGGCGGTTCTTCGAGTCGCTGCTGCCGCTGCCATCCAGGGTGACAGGATCGCCTACTCTGCCAATTTTGTTCTCACCCGCAATCGCGATGGGGAGTTCTTCCGCATCTATGGTAGGCGGAACACAACCAGCCCCCCACATGGAAAGAACAAGAATACCCGTTACGGCAAGAGAAAGACGCTTGCTCATTGGATCACCCGGTGAAAAACCTCCCTTCCCTCCATTAGGAGGAAAGAGAGGTCCCGCTTCTGCTTCCAAATTGTACACCCAATGCAATCCTACCGGTGGCTCCATGGCCGGTCAAATTAAGGCGGCCAGATTGGGCGCGTATCCGGATGCTTTATCCCGGGATTCCATGTTTCGTCCGCCCCTTTCCCTGGCCCCGCCGGGGAATACGGATGCATGACCCGTCCTTGACACCCTTCATGCAGGGGCGATACTTGACCGGATACTGGCCCAGACTGACGCATGGGGCGCTGATGATGCTCGTACATTCAAAATTCTCCTGCCTCGCCATTGCAATCGCAGCCCTGATTCCGGTCCAGGCCGGAGCCGCCGAACCACAGGTGGGGAAAGTGGCCGCCATTCGCGGTCCGGCGACCATCACCCGCGCCGACGGGGTGACCGTGGACGCCAAACCCGCCATGCCGGTGTACCGCAAGGACCGGATTTCCACTGGCAAGGCAGGGCGCATCAAGATCATGATGAACGACGACACCATCCTAAATTTGGCGCCATTCAGCATCATGGCGGTGTCAGCTCATGATCACGACAGCCAGAATCGCAAACGGCAGTCGTCCATGGAACTGGTCCGGGGCCGCCTGTCCACGCTGGTCACCAAGGCGTTCACCTCGGATTCCGAGTTCAAGATTCGCACCCCCACCGCCGTCGCCGGCGTTCGCGGCACCTGGTTCGTGGTGACGGTTTCCGCCACGCCCAATGGATATGATGAACAGATGGCCGCCTTGCCGCCCATCGAAGGCGACATGAATTTCACCGAACTGCTGACCATAGAAGGAACGGTGGAAGTGCAGAGCACCACCGTCCCCAACGGGCCGGTGGTGCAGGTCCCGGCGGGAACCTTCAGCAATATCAACAAGGGGGCCAATCCCACGCCGCCCGAAAAGGCCGCCAAGGACAAGGTCGAGGGTGTTTTGCAAAAAGCGAAGATGGGACGCAGCCAGGGTGAATCCCCCACCGATGATTTTGGTCCCGGCAACCTGCAGGACAGCGAATTCACCCAGGCCGAACAGAACGCCCAGTTACCCGACAGTGAAACCGGCACTGGCCGCTCGGCCATGTCCAGCGGCGGTTCCTCCGGACAAGGCGGAAGCTCGGGTCAGGGTGGTGGTTCTAGCGGCGGCGAAGGTGGCTCCACCGGGGGCGGGGCGACTGGCGGTTCCACTGGCGATGGCCTGGCTTCCGGCGGCGGACCTGGCGGCGGCGAAGGAGGAGGAGGGCTGGGCGGCGATACCGGCGGGGGGCTTGCCAATCAGGTGGACAATATCAACAACCCTTCTCCGGACTCGCTGGCGGGCAACGTCAACAACGGCCCCCCCGCCAACCAGGCGGCCACCGACGTGGGCGGAAGGACGGAGACCTCCACTGGCGCGGCCGTGACCGTGGATATCGTATTTCCCCAACCCCCCGCTCCTCCCGCGCGCTGAAAGGCCGGATGACCATGTCCAAATTTGGCTTGTTTGTATTGGCTGCCGTGCTTTTCGTGTGCGCGGGCCATGAATCCGCCCTCGCGTCCTCTCCGGGCGAGGACGCGGAGTTCCACACCACCCGCGGTTTCCTGCGCCGCCAGGAAGGCGACCATGCCGGCGCCGTCGAAGACCTGACCTTCGCCCTGAAGAACGACCCGGCCAATCACGAGGTCAAGGAAGCGCTGGGACTGAGCAAAATCCAGATCAAACAATACCGGGAAGGAGCGGACCTGCTCCATCAGGCGCTCGCGGCCAACGCGGAGCGCAAGAACCTGCTGTTTCCCATCGGATATGCTCAATTTCAGACAAAGGATTACGCCGCCGCAGAGGCCACGCTGACCAAGAGCATCGAGGCGGAACCAGACAATGCGCAGGCCCACCTGTATCGCGGCGCGGCGCTCTATCATTTGAAGAAAGATGCGGACGCCCTCGCCGCCCTCGACAGGGCCGGCTCCATGAGCCCAGGGCTTGAAGGAACCGCCAGCTACTACAAGGGCCTGATCCTCGCACGCATGGGCAAGAAAGACGAGGCCCGTGACAACCTGCGCCGGACCGCTGAATCCATGCCCGGAACACCGGCCGCGGCGTCGGCCAACCGCGTATTGTCCGGATTGGGTGTGGAGCAGAAGGCGCCGCCGGAGCAAAAAGGCGAAAAGGCCTTGCCGCTGGCCGCCGCCGCGGTGGTATCCTACCAATACGACAGCAACGTCATCCTGCAATCCAACGACGAATCCCTGGCGCCCCTGTATCAGAACATCGCCAACAAGGGCGGCAGCAAGACCATCGTCAATCTGTTGCTGGACGCCACGCCCATCCGCACCGCGCGCGCCACTGTTGGAGCGGTGCTCAGCGGGTACATGAACTTCCATTTCGACACGGATCTGGACAACTTCAATTTCACAACCTTTTCGGCGGGCCCTTACGGAACCTGGAAAATTTCTGACAAGTTCAACCTTCGCCTGCCCTACATGTTCAGCTATTCGCTGATTGGAACCGGATTCAACGGGTTCGGATTCAATCACGCCGTCAATCCATCCCTGACCTGGACGGCCGCCTCCTGGACTGTTGGGCGGCTGCAGATCGGCAACCGTTACGATGGCTTTTTCGCTCCGCCAGCCACCCGCATTCCGCCGCCCCAGCGCCGCGACGCCTACAACCTGTCCCCCGGCTGGACCCAGTACTTCGGATTCAAGCAGGGCCGCTACATCTTGTCGGTGGGTTATGTATTCGAATTCAACGCCGCCGATGGAGATGACTGGGATTATCTGGGCCACCAGGGACAGGTGGGCGGAATCATCAAAATCATCGAGCCGTTGCGTCTGCGGGCCAACGCCGGCGTCATCTACCGCAACTTCGGCAATCCGCAGAGCGGACTGGTGGGCGGCGCGAACGAAACCCGCAACGACACCATCATCCAGGCTGGCGCTTCACTGGCCTGGCATGCGTGGAACGACAATCTGATCGTGACAGCGGGCTACGCCTTCAACAAGGGCGACAGCAGCCTGGCGCTCTTCAAATTCGATCGCCATCTGATTACGGCGGGCGTCACCCTGGCGTATTGACCGGCGAAGGATGATTCCCGGAGATGCGATTGACCCTGGACTGGTTTTCCGGATTGCACAATCGCCCGGCGCTGTTCCTCATCACCAATCATCTTCACGGGATTGATGGCTGACTTGCGCCCTCCGCGGCCGGCCTGAATGCCGTCCGGAAAGTCTACGCCACGTGCCGGCGCAGGAAATCGAACTGATCGCGCCAGCACTGGCGGGCGGACTTTTTCCAGACAAGCGCATGGAATGCGTGATGTTCGCCGCGATAGACCGGGGCCGCCACTGGAACACCCAGCTTGCGGAGCGCCCGTTCCAGGCGAAGGGAATCATCAAGAAGGGGATCGCGATCTCCACAAGGCGCCACGAAGGCGGGCAAGGGCCGGTGCGGACGCTCACCCCGCTCCAGAACCAGAAGCGGATCAGCCAGCGCCAAGGCTTCCCCGTCCCTCATCATCGCCTCGCCCAGATAACCTTCCATGACCTCGTTCAGGCGATCCGCGATGAACGGCGACACCTTGTTGGGATGAATCAGGCGATCAATCCCGGAGACCTGCAGCAGTCCACACGCCGGAGCAGCCGCCTGTGGAACCACGCCGGTTTCCCAAACGCGACGGGCCCACTCTTCCGGGCGCCGGTAGCAGGCGCTGACCGCCAGCGAGGTCACCAGGTTGCCGCCCGCGGATTCTCCCGCCAGCACCATGCGGCTGACATCGCCGCCAAATTCAGCCGCATGGCGGATGATCCATTCGTAGGCGATGCAGGCGTCTTCAATCGCCGCTGGATAACGGTGCCGCGGGGCCAGGCGGTAGTTGATGTTGAACACCACATAACCGCGCCGCGCGAATATCAGGGCCATCAGCCAGTGGGTGTCCTTGGAGAGGATATGAAACCCGCCGCCATGGATATACATCACCGCGGGAGCGGGTCCGGTCAGGTCGCGAGGACGGTAAATGTCCAGGGTATGCGCGGCCAGCCCCGAACCAGCGTAGGAAATATCCGGGATGATTTCAACGTTGTGGCGATCCGGATCCGCCCACGGCGTACGGCGGCCCAATTCAGAAAGTCCGCGGAAATAACCTTCGACCAGTTTTCCGCCCGCGGCCTTTTTCCAATCGCCCGCCGATTGAACCCAGTTGTTTTGCATGACATCGCCAAACATGAATCGCCTGCCCGCACCCGGCCGCTTTGAGCATCCTCTTCGGTCCCGGCCTTGTAACGTCGACGTCACAAAACAGCGGCCAAAAAGCCATTATAGAAATCTGCTCCCGGGACGCAAATGAAATGAGGCCGTGATGGAAGATTTTTTCGCTGGATGGCGGGCGCATGCCCCGCTCCGGGATCCGTTGAACGGAAATCCCTCACCCATGGGGTCGCCAGGCCGGCCGGAAATTCGTGGAGGTTCTCTTCATCAAACCTCTTGACTCGACCGGGGGCGAGGGCTATACACGCACTCCCCCGGAAACGCCGGGATGTTGTCGCGGGGTAGAGCAGCCTGGTAGCTCGTCGGGCTCATAACCCGAAGGTCGGAGGTTCAAATCCTCCCCCCGCAACCAATGAAAACCTCCATCAACTGATGGAGGTTTTTTCTTTCCAAAACTTGTCATTCACCCAGCTTCCGCGGCTCTGCCGCTCCCCGCCGCCGTCCGGTTCCAGGGGGTGGGAGAACGCCCAAACCGGGACATCCGCTCCCTAGCCGCGCCAGCGGCGGACCGCCGTGCGGATGGCCCCGGTATGTCCCGCCGTCAACACCAGCCTGCGCATGGCGATCCCCTGCGCGAGCGCAACCGCCGGAACCCTCGCAGCCCGCGCCTGACGCAAAAATTCCAGTGTGGTGAAGGCTCCCAATCCGGGCCGCCATCCGGCGGATTCGATGGCGGGGTTGAGCCATGCGGCCACGGCGGAAGGCGTCAGCACGGGCGGCGGCCCGCCGGTAAAATGCAGGTGAGAGGTGATCAGCGCAATCCGCCCTTCCCGCTTGCCCAGCACCAATGCGGCTTCCACGCGATCATGTCCCAACACCATCAGGGTGACCGTGCTGTTGTCAGGCCAGACGCGGCGGAACCAGCGCTCGAATCCCTGTCCGGCGAAGAGCCAGCGCAGATTTTCCGGCAGCGGGTGGATGACCACGCCCATCGCCTCGCCTTCGTCAATCAGACAGCGCAACACCAGCATGGCGAAGTCCCATATGTCTCCGTCCCCGGGAAAACGCTCCTGCACCCGATCCATCAGGCGATTGAAGCCCTCCACATGGGCCAGAATCACCAGTGATGCATTCCGCTCGCGGCGCAGTCGCTCCAGATCTTGCGGGATGGCGGCTCCAGCGCCGCCCGCCACTGGCGCGCGGTGTTGCAACATGCGCACCACGCAACGGCCATCGTGCAGCACCAGCAAGGGAGCGGGTTTGCGGCCATGGCGGCGCGGCGTTTGCCCGCTCCGCGGGCGGGTCAGCCGTTCCAAGTCCAGCAACCGGTACCACGCCAGTTGATCCAGATCGCCAAAAAATAGATGGGGATCAAACAGGCTCATGGCGCGCTCCCCATGAGGAAGGCCAGCACGGTTTGCGGCGGCAGGGTCAACAACACATGGCCCGGACGGGCCGCCGCGATGGCGGAACCGCCCTCCAGGGGCGTGAGCGAGGTCAGCCCGTCCGCGCGAATTTCAACCATCTGCTCATCACCGGTGGGATTGGCGGCGAAGAGAAAACGCCGCTCCCCCGAACCGCGGATGGCCACGTCCACCAGGCGGTTGTCCCATTTGCAGGGAGGTTTTTCGCCATGGTCGGCCAGCCACTGCGCAAGAAATTCCGGCCTGGCGAGTTCCGCCGCGCCGGGCGCGATGCGGAATCCGCCCGCCCCCGCTGGGTGATAGCGGCCATCGGCATGCAATTCGCCTGCTTCCATCCACGGCGCCGCGATGGCGCGGCCCTTGAGATCATGCCGGGGAGCCGGAGGAGCCATCCAGACGATGCCGCCGCGTTCCATGAACGCCCGCAACTGATCAGCGGTCTGCTGCTCCATGGAAGCGCAGGCTGGAACGATCAGGATGCGCAAATCCTGGCTGGGCCCGCCGGGCAAGGCGGGGTGCATCCACGCCATGGGGATGCAGGCGTCGAGCAGGGCCTTTTCAATCGCCCGCTCCGCCGCCGGAACCTCCCAATGATCCCGTGGAGCAGCGGTGGAAAGCGATTCACACCCGAAATTCCGCTCGCCGTACCCCATGGCCTTGAGCACAAAATTGGGAATGGGCTCCATCAGCGACGCCGCCGCGGCCAGTTGATGGGGTTCGCGCTGCTGCAGCACGCCCGCCAGCGGACGGGTTTCCGCGGCATGAACCTGGTGTTCCACCCACGCGCGGACCAGCGCCCGGAGGCGGCTGAACCAGGGCTCGCGTTTTTCGCCGGTACGGGAGACCGGACTGCCGGTCCAGCGATCCCGCTCGGCGAACATGTAGAAATTGAGTCCGCGCGCGCCGTGCATGAAACAGGCCTGGGCGGAGAACAACCATTCCTGGGGCTGGACCGGCTGCCAGAAAGTCCATACCCCGCAAGCGTGCTCTGGAATATGCGGAAAGCGGCTTTGTCCCACCAGCGCCCGCACGCCGCGCCGGATGACCGGATAATCCCGGGTGGGGAAGTACAAATCAATCCCGAGAGCATGCACCGCGTCGCGTTCCCAACCGGGAATATCGAATGGATGGACAAATTCCGTCGAAGGGATGTTGTGATACCACGGAAAGCCGGTGAAGCCGGACTCCTCGTACAGCCGCCGGATTTCCCGCACCGAGCGCACCAGGTAATGCTCGCGGAAACGGCCCCAATGCAGCGCCAGGCGCACCGACGCCGGATCATCCGGGTTGAGCCGGGCGGGCGGCGACACATCCTCGAAACCACCGGCGGCCACACCCAAATCCCGCGCCAGCAGGGCCGGATCCTCCTGAAATTGCTGCTTCAGATAGCTGGTCCACCACTGCCGGGCGCCCGGCGAATAATCCAGATCGAAGAAGCCCGCCCGGAAGACAAAACAGCATTCATTGTCGCTTTGCATGGCCAGAATGGGACCGTCAGGCCCGGCCAGATCGCCCAACTCCCGCCGGAGCGCGGCGAACCAGCCCCGGGTTTCATCGAGAAACTTGGTCTGCGCGTACGACGGAACGGGAAACGGATGCGGAAAGGCGGGCAAAATCACCGGTTTGCCGCGCGGATTCCGGCCCTGGCATTCGGGATCAAACACAATCCTGCGGGGAAAGCCGAACCACGTCATCTCCGCGTTGATATGCGGTCCCGGACGCAACAGGACGTGCAGGTCCCGTTCGGCGCAGAGCCGCAGAAACCGGGACAGGTCGAGGTTCGGGGAGCGTCCGAAATCGAATGTTCCGGGCGCAAGTTCATGGGCGCTCCATGGCGCATAGGTTTCAATGACCGGGAACCCCGCTTCGAGGGCCAAATCCAGCAGACGCGGCCAGTGAGCGGGATCATGCCGCCAGTACTGGATGGACGCGGAAATCAGCGGGACCAGCCGTCCGCCGATCTCAATCCCATGATCCGTCCAGCGCCTTTCGCGGGGAGATCTCATGCGGGCGTTGATCCTGTCCGGCGTGCTGTCTGGAAAGAGGTCATGACCGATCCCTTGCTCCAAATCAGAAGAAATCGCCGCGTTTGAAGAGGCTGAAAACGGTCAGGCCCGCCGCTTCGATGGCCTCGCGGCCGCCTTCGTCGCGGTCCACCACCGCCAGCACCTTCGCCACTTCAAAGCCATGCTCGCGGGATCGCTTGACCGCCTCCAGCGCCGAAGCCCCGGTGGTGATGACATCCTCCAGGATCACCACCCGGGAACCCGCCGGGATATGCTTGACGCCTTCAAGGTAGGCCTGCGTGCCATGCCCCTTGGGCTGTTTGCGGACGATGAACGAGGCCACGGGGGCCGCTTCCAGATAACTGGTATAGGCGACCGCGGTGACCAGCGGATCGGCGCCGAGAGTCAGTCCGCCAACAGCGGCGATATCATCCATTTGTTCAATTTCGTGGAAGAGAAGCTGACCAATCAGGTAAGCCCCTTCGGCGGTCAGGGTCACCTGCTTGCAGTCAATATAGAAATTGCTCTTTTTGCCCGAGGACAGGGTGACCTCGCGCGCTTCAAACGCATACGTTTTCAGCAGGTGGGACAAACGGTCCCTCATTTCGGTTCTGGTTTGCATGACAGACCTCATATCACCACGCGAAAGCCCCCGGCTAAACCGCCAGGCTGCAGAACCAAGGGGGCTTCCGGACGTCACATAACAACAGCGCAGGCGGGCGCAAGCCCACCTGCTTGCCAAGGATTCAAGCGCTGTTTTATTAACCATCGAATCCTGAAGCAAATCGGGAGCATGGCGCGAGGACGGGCGTCCGGGGATTTCCGGTTCCGCCACGGCGCCGGCTGGCGGTGGACACCATGAAAAAATTTCTCAAATGGGCGGCCTATTCATTCCTGGGATTCACGGGGCTCATCCTCATCGCGGCCGTGATAGCCTATCGCTCGCTGGATCTGAAGGGGCTCATCAACGACCATGTGATCCCGGTGGCGAAGCAGGAACTGGGACGCGAAGTCAGCCTGGACAATATCGAAACCACCTTCTTCCCCAATGTCACGCTGGATTTGCGCGGCTTCAAAATCCACGGCGACCCGGACGACAAGGCGAATCCCCAGCCGCTCCTGCAGGTGGGCAAGGTGTTTTTCGAGGTCAATTTCTGGGACGCCGTCAAAACCATGGGGCGCGCCACCACCATCCCCATGGTGTCGTTCAGCGAAGTCAAGGTGAATATCAGCCGCGACAAGGATGGGCGCTTCAGCTTCCAGGACATCCTCGACCTGCAGGCCAAAAAGGCCAAGGAGCCGCCCAAACCCATGGACCCGCAGACGCGGGAGCGCATCCGCAACGTGCTGATCGAGAAGACGCGCATTCTCAGTTCGCGGCTGGAGTTCACCGACGCTTTTCAGACGGAAACTCCCCGCAAGACAGTCATCAACGATTTCAATGTGGTTTTCGACAACCTGAAGCTGGGCAACAAGGTGGACCTGCGCGTGACCGCGGCGCTGTTGGCGGAAACGAAGAATTTTGAATTCGCGCTGAAGGGCATCCAGTTGCCTTCCGACGTGGATATCGCCGCGTTGCCCCCCGAGGAAGCCGCGGCCATGTACCGTATTGGCGGCGTGGACCTGAAATTCAACGATTTTCCCGTGTCGGCGGCCCTGACCCTGGCCCCGCCCATGGAAGGCGAATACGACGTGGACACCGGCGAGTATTCGCTGATCCCGGCGGGAGAGGCGCTCAAGCAGAAAGGTCTGGACCTTGAAAAGGCGCTGGTCTCTCTCGATATCGAATTGCCGTCCCTCAACTTCGCGCCGCTTCTTCAGCCCGGCCAAAAAAGTACAGAAGCGAAACTGGCCGAGTTCTGGCTCGCCAACGCCGGTCCGCTAAATTTCAAACAGGGATTCAGCCTCAAGAATATCGTGTTGCTTTCCCCCAGCGGCCAGGGAGGCAAACCATTCACCTTCAGGGAAGACCTGGATATTTCCATCACTCCCGCCATTCCGGCGCCGCAAATTGAACTGCGCAAACTCGATATCGCGCTGGATGACGTGGTCATCAAACTGGCGGCGAAATTGAAGGCCGATCTCCAGAACGTGGACGCCACGAAGGGCGTCCAACCCGAGCAGATCCTGCAAAAAACAGTCATCGAAAGCTTCTCCATCGCCAGCGATTCGGTGAATTTGTCCGCGCTGGAGGCCATGGCGCCAATGATGAAAGGATCATTGCCGCCCAATATCGAAATGGCGGGACCGCTGTCCTTCCGCGTCGCCACCGCGGGGCGCGTCATGGGCAAACAGACCCCCTCCATCGAACTGGACTTGACCCGCACGGCTCTCAAGGTCAAAGGCATGCTCGACAAGCCCGCCGGCACGGCGCTGAAATACAGCTTCACCGGCGAGGTGGACACCTCCCGGCCCGACGCCATTTCCATCAAGGAAATGAAACTGGTGCTCGGCGCGCTGGCCGCCTCCGTGGCGGGACATGTCTCCGGACTGAGCGGCAGAAATCCCTCGGCGGATATCAAACTGCAAACCAACGAATTTGGCTTCGACGATATCGTGCGGGTATTGCCTGCCGCCGCCAGCAGCATTCCCGCCGGAGTCAAGGCGGGCGGCAATGGCAAACTCACCGCTTCCGTGAACAAACAGCAGGACTCGGCCAAATTCGACGTGGATTTCCACCTCACCAATATGGACCTGGCGGTTCCCCAATCGGGTCTGACCCTGCGCGGCAGCGTGGACCTGACCACCAGGGGAACGGCCTATCTGACCCCAACCAATTACCTGCGCTCGCTGGATTACGATCTGAACACCAAACTGTCGGGCATGACCATCCGCCTGCCCGCTTCGGGGGTGTCGCTGGAAGGTTCGGGAAGCATCACGGCGAAGGGAGAATCCACGCCTGGAGCGGTGTCTTCCGACGCGAAAATTGATTTCGACAACATGAACGTGGAGGTCAAGGACACCTTTTCCAAACCCCGGGGCGCTCCCATGAATTTTGTTCTCGCGGTCAAACAGAAGGGAGACATGTTCGATATCGGCCGGGCGGATATCCGCGTCAACGAACTGAACCTGACCGGCAGCGGAAAGGCCAATCCCAATACTGGCGCGCTGGATGTCAAAATCAAAACCAACCAGAAGATTCTGCTGGACCAGTTGGGCAAAACCATGCCGGCGCTGGCCAACCTCCCCGTCAAGGGCGGCACCTTGAATATCGCCCTCGCGGCGTCGGGCAATTACCTGCGAATGGAACAACTCAATGCCGGCATCGAACGCTTTGAGTTTCAAGTAGGGCGCAACTCGCTGAACGGCTCCCTGCGCGTGCGCAACCCGCTCAAACCCGCTCTGGAGTTTGATATCCGCTCGCCCTATTTCAACGTGGACGATCTCTTCCCGCCGGACAAGAGCGGCAAATCCGATGGCGGCTCCAAAGCCGCCGCCCAGGACAACCCCGCGCTGGAAGCGATTAAGGCCAGCGGCAGTCTGCGCATTGATCGGGGCGTGGTGTCGGAATTTCCCTTCACCGGACTGGTGATGGATGTGGACCTGCGCGACGGATGGGCGACCCTGCGCACCTTCACGTTCAACGCTTATGGCGGCAGCTTCTCCGGCAGCAACACCCGTGCGCAGATTTCCAAGGGCCGGATGCCCTACTCCGCCGACGTGCGGCTCTCCAACGTGGACATCAACGCGCTGCTCAGCGAGCAGACCACTCTCAAGGATGTCCTGTACGGCCGCGCCGACGCGACGGTGAAGGTCAGCGGCACGGGCGCGGATTTCGAGGATATCAAACGCAATGTCACCGGAAATATCGGCGGCGCCATCCGCAACGGACGCTGGAACCAGGGCAATATCAGCCGTGAGATCGTGGGCCCGTTCTATGATAAAATGCGGAACCTTCCCCTGCCCTTCATGAAGAATATCCGTCTGCCCCAGGGCGACGCGGCGTTCAAGGATCTGGCGGGTCTGTTCACCCTCCGCGATGGGCGAATGAACCTGGACAAGCCGATTGTCCTCAACACCAACGAGGGCGAGTTGAACCTCACCGGCTCCATGGGGCTGGACAAGAGCCTGCAACTGCGCGGCACGTTCAACATGAACCCGGCGCCGATCAACCAGGCCATTGGCCAGTACTGCTCCATCAACCGGCCCCTGCCCATTCCCGTGAATATCACCGGCTTCATCAACGCGCCGCGATTCGGCGGAATTGATTTCGGCCCGCCGCTGAACGCCATCCGCGATGACTGCGTCCGCCAGCAGGCCGACCGGGCGAAAAAGGAACTGGAGGACAGGGCCCGCGCCGAACTGGAAAAGGCCAAGGAGCGCGCTCGCGAAGAGGCGGAGAAGGCCCGCAAGAAAGCCGAGGACGAAGCCAAGAAACGCGGCAAGGACCTCATCAACAAGGGCAAGGGTTTCTTCGGGCGATAAGACGCCCCCCCCCCCGCTGGCGCCAGGTCCCGATCCGCGCGGTTTTCATCGCGTCCGCCGGACGGAGATCACCGCCTGCTTTCGCCCCGCGCCAATCCGCCCATGTGAACCGGTGAAAATGGCGGTGAAGTTCGCATTCACCCCGCCCGCAATGGTATCAGACCTCCCGCGATGAAATTCCGCTTGCACAAGCCATGTCACTGGTGATTGTTGACAATCTGCATTTCAGCTACGGGGCGGAGGAACTGCTGACCGGCGTCACGCTGTCCATTGGCGAACGGGCGCGGCTGGGCGTCGTGGGCCCCAACGGCACTGGCAAAAGCACCCTGTTGCGGCTGATCCTGGGTGAATTACAACCGGACTCCGGCGCGATCATCCGGCGGCGCGGCATGACCTTGGGCTATCTGCCCCAGGACCCCCTGCGTATCTTTGACGGAACGGTATTCGAGGCCGCGCGCGCGCCATTTGATCACCTGCTGGAGGACCAGACCCGCATGGCCCAGGTGCAGAAGCTGCTGGAAACCCGTCCCGACGATGATCTCCTGCTGCGTGAACTTCACCAGTTGCAGACCCGTTTTGAAGTCGCGCAGGGCTATTCGGTGGATGCGCGCGTGCGCGAAACCCTGCAACGCATGGGTTTTGACGCCGCCAGCCTCGATAAACCGGTCAACGTGCTGTCGGGCGGCGAACTGTCCCGCCTGGCGCTGTGCCGCATCATGCTGGAGCGTCCCGATCTGCTGATGCTGGACGAGCCGACCAACCATCTGGATATCCAGGCGGCCGAGGAACTGGAGTCGTTTCTCTCCTCCTACCCCGGCGCGGTGGCGGCCATCAGCCACGATCGCCGCTTCCTGACCGCCGCTGTGAATGAAATCGTGGAGATTCGCGGCAACCAGGTGGAGCATTACGCCGGCAATTACGAATTCTACCTGCGCGAACGCAAACTCCGGCATGAGTTGAACCGCTCGGCCTGGCGGCGCCAGCAAGAAGAAATCTCCCGACAGGAGGAGTTCATCCGCCGGAATATCGCGGGGCAGAAGACCAAACAGGCCAAAAGCCGCCGCAAGATGCTGGAACGGCTGGAACGCATCGAACTCCGTCAGGATGATCCCGAGCCGCCCAAATTCAATTTCGGCGAGCCGCCGCCGGGCAACAAGGAAGTGATCGCCCTCGCCCAGTACGAACAGCGGGCAGGCGATCGCGTCTTGTTCTCCGGCGCCAGCGCGACCCTTTACCGCGGAGACAAGCTGGGCCTGGTGGGCGCCAACGGCAGCGGCAAATCCACACTGCTGCGCGCCATCATGGGGGAAAACCGGAGCAGCACGGGCGAGTTGCGCGTGGGCAACCGCATGCGCATCGGCTATCTCGATCAAAAGCTGGAAGGTCTCGATGACAGCATGACGATCATCGCCACCCTGCGCGAGGCGGCCCACGAACGGCAAAAGGCCCTGCGCGAACTGATTCCAGCAGGCGAGGAGACGGGATTCGCGGCGCGCAAGAACATCACCGATGGCGAGTTGCGGTCATACGCCGCACGGTTCCTGTTCTTCGAGGAGGACATGGATCAGCCCATCAACACGCTTTCCGGCGGCGAACGGGCGCGCCTGCTTCTGGCCAAACTGCTGCTGCTGCCCAACAACCTGCTGATTCTCGACGAACCAACCAATCACTTGGACATCGCCGCGCGCGAGGCGCTTGAACTCGCCCTGCGGGATTACAGCGGCACATTGTTGATGGTGAGCCATGATCGCTTCTTCATGGACCGGGTGGTCAGCCGCATCTGGTTTCTGCATGATCAGAAGATTGACGACCTGCCGGGCGATTACTCCAGCGCCATGAAGCTGTGGAAACAGGGACGGGAGGAAGAATCGGCGCGGGACGGCGGCGCGGGCGCCGGAGCGGCTTCTGATCGTTTCCGGCAGGACAAGGCGGCCAAACGCGCGCGGGAGAAACGGGAACGCCGGATTTTTGAACTGGAAAACCTCATCGAAGAGACCGAGGCCATGGTCAATTCCCTGCTCGCGGAATTGCAGGATCCCGGCGTTTCGCGGGACTGGTCCAGACTCAAGGAATTGCAGGATGAGAAGGACGCCGCCGAAACCCGCCTGCTTGAATACATGACCGAGTGGGAGACCCTTTCCACTGGCGATCCAGCGGAAACGGGATAAGATCTCCCATCCTCTCTCCCCGCCGGACGAAGCGTTGCCGCCAGCGGCGGCGGCATGTATATCAGCACGGTCTCCGGCGGCCCCGGGAGGCGGATTTCTCATGCGCATCGCACTCGCCCAAATCAACACCACCGTGGGAGACGTGGCCGGCAACCTCCGGCGCATTCTCGAGGATTACGAACGGGCGCGCGGCATGGACGCGGACCTGGTGGTGTTTCCGGAATGTTGTCTTTCCGGCTATCCGCCGCTGGACTTGGTGGATGATCCCGGATTTCTGGATGCGCTGGAGACGGCCCTGCTCGAACTCACGGCGGCGGCGGACAACGGCCCCGCGATGATTGTGGGCTGTCCAACCCGCAACACGGATCCCGCAGGCAAACCCCTGCGCAACAGCGTCATGTTGCTCGACGGCGGACGGGAGATCGCGCGCCGCCACAAAAGCCTGCTGCCCACCTACGATGTGTTTGACGAATACCGCTGGTTCGAGAGCGCCGCGGAGAACCAGCCTATCGAATGGCGCGGGCGGCGGCTGGGCCTGGCCATCTGCGAGGATTACTGGAACGAGCAGGGGTTCTGGGACAAGCGCCTGTACCGCCGCGATCCGGTGTCCGATTTGGCCGCCGCCGGGGCGGACCTGCTGATCAGCGTGGGCGCATCGCCGTTCTGGCTCAACAAGCAGCGGCTGCGCGAACGCATGTTCGGGCATATCGCGCGCGTCCACGGGCTGCCGCTCGTGGCGGTCAATCCCACCGGCGCCAACGACGGATTGATCTTCGATGGGCGCTCCGCCGCATTCAATGCATCAGGCGACGTGGTCCTGCGATCTCCCGCCTGGAGCGAGGATCTGCTGCTGTTCGACCCCGATGGCGGTCATCCACCGCTGTCTCCTCCCCCGGATGAAGGCCCGGCGGAATTGTTCGCCGCGCTGGTTCTGGGGGTGCGGGATTACGTCCACAAATGCGGATTCCGGCAGGTTCTGCTTGGGCTCTCCGGCGGCGTGGATTCCGCGCTGACCGCCGTGATCGCCGCCGGGGCGCTGGGTCCGGAAAACGTCACCGGCGTGCTCCTGCCCTCGCGTTTCAACGCCCCCGAAAGTTCCGCCGATGCGGAGGCACTGGCCGCGAACGTGGGGATACGCACCCTGACCCTGCCCATAGAACCGGCGTTTGAAGCGATGCTGAACACGCTGGCTGTCCCATTTCGCGGCCTGCCTCCCGGCGTCGCGGAGGAAAACCTGCAATCGCGCATCCGCGGAACCCTGCTGATGGCGCTGTCCAACAAATTCAGTTCGCTGCTGCTGACAACCGGCAACAAATCGGAAATCGCCACAGGTTACTGCACCCTCTATGGCGACATGTGCGGCGCGCTGGCGGTGATTGGCGACCTGTACAAAACCCAGGCGTACGATCTCGCCCGCTGGATCAACCGCGAATGCGAAGTGATTCCCTGGAACACCATCACGCGGGCGCCCAGCGCGGAGTTGCGCTTCAACCAAACCGACCAGGACACCCTGCCCGATTATCCCCTGCTGGATGGGTTGCTGCGCTGCTACCTGGAGGGCGGCCAGTCCGCGCGGCAAATCATCGCCCAGGGATACGACGCCGCGCTGGTCCACCGCGTGCTGCGCATGGTGGATATCAATGAGTACAAGCGCCGTCAGGGCGCGCCGGTTTTGAAGGTGAGCACGAAGGCGTTCGGGCCGGGCCGCGTCCGGCCCATCGCCCAGGGCTGGCGCCATACCTGACGAGGCGCTTCGGGGCGCTTCATCCAGAAGCGCCAGTCATTGCGGCGGGCGGGAGCGTGCGCCGTTCAATTGGCGGGAAGTTCCTCGAAAATCTCGTTATCGGAGAGCGCAAGCACTTCCGCCCCGAGTTTGCGGGCGTCTTCCTTTTTCATCACGCCGTAGCGCCGGCGGAACGCATCCGTGGGCCGCAACACAATGGTTTTGCCGCCGGATTTGAGGTGGAAACGGGTGGCCAGGTCTTCCGCCTTGCCCTCGCTCAGGAAAAAATTCAGCTTGCCTGGACTGGCTCCGGTGGCCGCCGCCGCGCCGTCGCCGATGCAGGAATATTTCACCTCGCGCGGCGATATATGGGTGACCTCCACATCCATATCCAGGCGGCGGGCGCCCAGCTTTTGCAGGGCGTATTCGCCCATGCGGTAACCCGCCACGGCCCATGGTCCGGCCTCGCCATGAACCGAGGCCACCCGGTCCAGTTTCTGATCGGGGGTCAGCACGGACGGCTCATGTGAGGCGCCATGTCCGCCTGGCATCGCTCCGCCGTGATGGCCGTGGGACGAGGCGCAACCGGCCGCCGCCACGATCACCATCAATAAAAAACGGATATTCATCTCGTCTCCAAAGTTGCAAGGAAAACCGGCCAAGTATATTTTCACGTCCACGAAAACAGTCAAACAGATCGCGACGCAACGTCACCAACGGGAGAAAAACATGAGGAAGATCCATGCCAGGATTCTAATGACAATCGCCTTGTTGGCCGTTGGTTGCGGGGATTCGGGTTCTTCCAGCGACGGCGGAACCGGAGATGGCGCCGCCAATGCGACCGCCAGGGCGGCCATCAAAAACAGCTTCCAGAATGCTCCCTTCACCCTGATCAAGGTGGTGTACAAGGGAGTCACCTTCAACGGTCCCATTGCCAAGGGCGGTGAGAGCAGCGCGCAGGCTGTCACTCCAGGCGCGGATCGCGCCTACGCCACGGCGGCTTTCAATTACGATCCCGCCGGCGGCCCCCCCAAGGAAGTACTGGTCATGCGCACCAAGGAACCAGTGGAAGCGGCGGAAGGCAAAACCATTTCCGTTGTCTTCTCGGAACCTTCCCATTTCGGCAAATGCGGCGGCATGACCAAGGACGAATACGAGAAGATTGCAAAGGATTACTTCCCGGGCGATCCGGTGCAGGCCTACGACTCCATCAAATGCGCGCCTTGATCAGGATGTGCAAGGCCATCGCCGCAAGGGGGAAGTTTTTCCCCCTTGTTTTTTTGCCGGGATGGATAGGCTGGGCGCAGGTCCTGGGCGCGGTGGCGCTCTTCGCCGCCTGCGGCTGGGAATATCCGGAGATCATCGTTGAAAACCAGATCGGACCAACGGTGATGGTACGGAATGTCCGTTACTCCGGATGCGTATGGCCGAAGGTGCTGGCCCCCGGCGAAAAAACCACTCCCCGGGACTGCATGCCGGGGGATCGCCGCGTCTTCTTCGAAATGACGGACGCATCCATTCCCAACGAACCCTGGCTGGGCTTCCAGACCCAGGTCAAAGTGGACGCCTCATCCCCATCCCCCATCACCGTGGTGCTGCGCGCGGACGCCATTGAGCGCGATCTCGCCGCGCCCAACCGCTTCGGACACTGAAGTGGGAAACCCAGCCGCGCATAAGTCAACGGAATGGACAGGGAATCTGGAAATCCCCATTCCCCGTTCATGGGCCACGCCTTGGTTGTTGCTGTGGATGGTAATCCTCCCATCCGCCGCCTGGGCCCATGAACCGGATGAGGCGGACGCCGGAGACCCCTCCGCCACCTCCAGCGAGAGAACCGCGCCCATCCGCGTGCGCGTGCGAAAGAACGAACCCTCGCACCCTCCCGCCGCTCCAGACCGCTGGATCAACGGCGAAGTGCTTGAACACAGCCCGCGCGGGACCTTGCTGGAAGCGGTGGCGCAGGAAACTCCCGGCTTGTATGTCAACGCCCGCGGCCCTATTCACGGGCTCGCGTTCGGGGCGTCGGGCGGCATGCGGTTGCGCGGTCTGGGCGGGAGTCCCAACACGCAGATGGTGGTGCTGGAAGATGGGGTTCCCGACATGATGGGATTGTTCGGCCACCCCATTCCGGATGCCTACCTTCCCGCCTATCTGGACGGCGTGCAGGTGATTCCCGGCGGCGACTCGGTCAGTTATGGCAATGGCGCGCTGGCGGGTGTGGTGGATATCCGCACCCGTTGGGTTCATCAGCCCGAGGTCCGCCTCAACAGCCAGTACGGGGCGTTCAACACCATCAGTCTGCAACCCGGATACGCCGGTTCATGCGGGCGCCTGGACTGGGTATTGACCGGGCGCTTCCTGTCTTCCGATGGACACCGGGACTTCGCCGGCGGAAACAATCTCAACCTGTTTGGCAAGGCGCGCATGCGGCTGGGCGATCATTGGTCGTTGCGGTTGCGCCAACGCACATTTTCTCTGCGTGCGTTTGATCCAGGAACGGTTCAGCGCCCGTTCCACAACCATGAAATCACCGCGTTACGCTTCAACCAGTCAGTGGGGCTGGATCACACGCAGGGCCGCTGGTCCGGGCGGCACACCCTGTGGTTCAACACCGGCCATCACCAGATTCATGATGGCTTCCGCAGCCGCGACGAATCCGGCGGATTGTGGTTATCGGAAACCTTTCAGGCCGCTCCCTGGGCCGATCTTAGCTTCGGGATGGATGCGCGCCTGAGCGGCGGCCTGGCGCGGAATATCGTCACCGGCGCGTCCTGGCCCGCCTGGCATGATATGCTCGTAGACCCCTATCAGGAATTGCTGTTCAAACCGGCGGCGTGGCTACGGATCAATGGCGGGCTGCGCCAGCATTTCACCACCCGGGGGAACTTCAACCTGTTCGGCAAGGCGGGAGCGGAGGCGGATCTTCCCGCGGGTTTCCGGGTGGCGGCGCGTATGTCGCAGGGCTACCGCGAACCCACCATTGTCGAGCAGCGCCTGCCGTTGCCCGCCGCGAACCCCGATCTGCGCCCCGAGCGCAGCACGGTCGTCGAAGGCGTGCTGGGCTTCGCCGCGGGAAAAACCCTGATGTTGGAGGCGGTGGTCTATCACATGGCGGCGGCCGATTATATTCGTATCACGGGAGCGTTTCCTGCCTTTGAACGGGTGAACCTGCGCGATCTGTCGCTTAACGGCGTCGAAGGGCGCGGACGCTGGCGCATCCACGGTCCCTTGTCGGCATCGGTCACGGGCGCGTGGAATGAAACCGGCATTTACACCGCGCAAACACCGGGACAGAGCATCACCGGCTCACTGAACTGGGAAAGTCCGGTTTGGCGCGCCACGATCTCCGGTTTCTGGTACGGGGCCCTCTACCAGCGGGATTATTCCGAAGACCCCATTCCCTCCCCCTGGTCGCTGGATGCGCGCGCGGACTGGATGCCTTTTGGCGGTCAGATCAACCTGTTTCTCATCGCCCGCAACCTGTTCAACCGCCAGTACGCCTTCGTGCAGAACTACCTGATGCCGGGCTTCCACCTGATGGGCGGCCTCGAACTGCACTGGCACGCCGGGTGAGGGAGAATCTGGTCACGCTTCTCATGATGACGTCGCCGCAATCAGGAGCGAGTGGCGGGGCCTCGCGCCCGTCACGACTCGATTAACCGGCATCTCATCCCACGTCCGTCCATCGAGTACGCGCCCTGCCTTCTTCTTGTTCTTGCCGCCCCACTGCTTGAAGAAGAACGCGACGCCGGCCTTCTCGCACTGGTCGCGGATGTCGGTGACCCACGCCGGGTCCATGGGGCGCGCGCGGTGGCCAGATTCGCCGCCGACGATCACCCAGTCGATGTTCTTCAGCTTCAGCTTCTTCAGGGGCCCAAGGAGCGGCTCGAGCGAGAGGAACTTCACATGCGCGCCCGTCGTCCGCAGGTCGTCGATGCGGCCGACGTAATCGGCGTTCTCGACGCTCACGCCCATCCACACGTTCTCGGGCCACTCGATCTCGGGGCTCAGCTCGGCGAGCCGATCCGCGCGCTTCGTGAGCACCTGGAAGCGATGCCAGTGCGCGCGGCGCATGACGTCGAAGACGCGCTGGATGTACTCGAGCGGCACGTCCTTGTGGAACAGGTCGCTCATCGAGTTCACGAAGATCGTCTGCGGTCTTTTCCACTGGAGCGGCAGCTCCAACATCTGCGGCTGCAGCGTGAGCTTGAAGCCGTCCTTGTAGTTCGGCTGCCCCATCGCCTGGAGGCGCTCTGCCATCCGTTCGGCGTAGCAGTACTTGCAACCGGGGCTGATCTTGTTGCACCCCGTCACGGGGTTCCAGGTGGACTCGGTCCACTCGATGCTGGAGCCCTGCGCCATCACTGCACTCCCTTGATCAGGAGATGGCTCGCAATGCGCAGTGCGATCGGAGCTCCCTTGTCGTTTCCAGCGGCGAAGCACAGTAGGTAGAGCGGGCAGTTGGCCGAGTTGCGCAGCACTTTGGGCTCGTCGGCGACAGCCGCGAACACGGACTTCAGCCGATCATTGAAGTATCGGCCGATCGTCTCGTTCGTCGCCTTGATGACACGCTCCTCATTGTTGCCAAACAGGTTTTCGTTGTGTTCGACCTTGTAGAAGTCGTCGTACCAAGTCGTCGTTCCGAGCAGTTTGTCGACCGCGTCCGCCAGCCCTTCGGGATCTCGCCCGAGCGCGTGAGCAGTCGGCTGACGCCGATGCCGAGCGGGAACAGCAGCCAGAGGTCGATCGCCTTCGTCTTCGCAATGGCCTCGATGGTCGGCCACTCGACCTGCATGCCGTAGGGATCGAGGAAGAGCACCGCCCGCCGACCGCTCCACTTCTTGGCGCACAGCTTCCGGATCTCGGCGTTCGCGTCGCCCTGGCGGATATGGATGTCCCTCGCGAGGTCGGGGAACTCGGTCTTGAGCCCTTCGAGTTGCCGGCAACGCTCAGCGTCACGCTCGATGAAGATGAAGCGGTGGAAGCGGGCGTCTGCGCCTTGCGGGCCGGAGCCTCGTGCCTTAAGGGCGAGCCTCGTGCCTTAAGGGCGAGCCTCGCAGACCCGTCGAGGAACTGCTGCGGTTCGTCGGTAGCGAGGTCGGGGAAGAGCAAATTCCCGGAGGACGCCTCCTCTTCTCGCTCCCGGCACATAGTCCGGTAGCCGGTGCCCGCGAATGCGTCGATGTACGCGGTGAGGTATTTCTCCAGCATGGCCAGCTTCGTCGAGGTCCATTCCCCTCCGAATTGGTGAGCCTTGCCTGTGCCTCTCTTGGTTCGTTTAGTCATCATCACCGGCCTAGTGTATGGATACTAGACCTATTACACCCCGGAGTAGCCACAAAGATATTAAGGCGGCGACTTTGCACGCGGGGTGAGGGAGGTTACTTCGGGTTGTGACTGGTTGACTGATTCGATCAATCCAGGCCCTGCTGGGCCTTGACGTAGTCCGCGATCAATTTGTGGCCTTCCCGGGTGGGGTGATTCCAATCCAGGCGGTCGCCCTTGTTGTACACAAACACCTCGCCGATTTTGTATTTGCGCCGCGAAGCCTCCACGTTGGCGGGGTCCACAAACGCATGGTAGGCGTCAATCACCCGGATGCCCTCCAGTTCCCTGGCGATGATTTCCTGGGGACCGCGATTCAGAAAACGCTCGCCATCCCACTGGATTTTCATGCGGGCGTACTGCTCCGCGGCATCGGCGGAAATCTGCATTTCATAAGGCAGCAACAACACGATCAGTTCCGCGCCGCGGGCCTTCAGGGCGTCCGCAAGGGCGCGCACCCGCGCGGCGGTGTCAACAATCACCTGGCGGTTCTGGTCCGGAAAAAACTCATGGGCCTTGCCGCCATGGAAGGCGACACCCTTCTGGGTCAGCCAGTTTTTGATGGCGAAACGCACATAGGTGTACAGAAAGCTCTTGCCGCGCAGGAAGTCGGCATTGGCCGCGAACCAGGACACAAATGATTTGAGAAGCCCGGGTTTGACGGGAGGCTCCGCCGGCCCGGCAAACGCGGCGGCCGTGGCGGCGCCAGGCGGCCCAAAACGCAGGGGGGCGTCGGGGAGCAAATCATCCAGATTGAAAAGCAGCACCACTTTGTCAATCCGGTAGCGCTCGACATTGTAAAGCAATTGATCGGCCACGGCCTGGGTCACGCCATTCCCGATCGTACACAGATTCATATGCTCGTACTGTGGATAATGCTGCTTGAGCAGGTCGGAAATGCGGTAAGGCATTCCCACGCCCACGCCATAACAAATGGAGTCTCCCACATAGGCCACGCGGGGCTTTTGTTTCACGGCGTGGAAATTTTCGTCGGGGAAACCATCGTTGTTGATATGGATGGAGCCCCACGGGTAGCTCAGATCGCTGTTGCGGGGTGGATTGGTGTAGCTTTGGTAATAATCCGGGCGATAGTTGATGAAGTACCGGCAAAGCAGTTCCAACCCCAGCACCGCCGCCAGGGCGAAAATCAGCAGGCGGATGATCACGGTCCGGATTTCTTCCCGGGTGGCGGGGGGATATTGTATATGAGCGGCGCTGACTTCGACTGCTGACATATTTGGCGATCTCTACGGTGAGGGATTGACATTAGCCGCCGGGCCGTGGTTTTTCAATACGCCATTCCAGTCCCCGCCATTCAGCCGGTATGATTTTTAACTCCCTGCATTTCCTGATCTTCTACCCCATTGTCGTGGTGGTGTTTTTTCTGCTTCCCCACCGTTTCCGGTGGGTCTGGCTGCTGGCGGCGAGTTGTTATTTCTACATGGCCTGGAGGCCGGAATACATCATCCTGCTGCTGGCCCCGCTGCTGATTGATTACTGGGTCGCCATCTGGATTGAACAGACGGAATCCCAGAAAAGAAAGCTCCAGTTGTTGCTGATCAGTCTGATCAGCAACCTGGGGTTGCTGGTCTATTTCAAATACCTGGGTTTTTTCAACGAAAGCGTCCGTTCCATCGCCACCGCGCTGGGAATCGAATACACGGCGCCGGTCCTGGATATCCTCCTGCCGGTCGGCATTTCGTTCTACACCTTCCAGACCCTCAGCTACACCATTGATGTCTACCGCGGGCAAATGAAGGCCTGCCGTCACCTGGGCATATTCGGGGTGTTCATCGCCTTCTTCCCGCAACTGGTGGCGGGTCCCATCGAGCGCGCCACCAACCTGCTCCCCCAGTTTTTCCCCGAACAGCGGTTCAACCTGGCGCGCGCCGCCGATGGCGTGAAGCTGATGCTCTGGGGGTTCTTCAAGAAAGTGGTGATCGCGGACACCATCGCTTCCTATGTCAACAATGTCTATAACCATCCCGGGGATCACGGCGCCATTCAGTCCCTGATCGCGACCTATTTTTTCGCCTTCCAGATTTACTGCGACTTCTCCGGATATTCCGATATCGCCATCGGCTCCGCCCAAGTCATGGGTTTCAACCTGATGGATAATTTCCATCGCCCCTATTCGTCACAGTCGGTCACTGAATTCTGGCGGCGATGGCATATCTCCCTTTCCTCCTGGTTCCGCGACTATTTGTACATTCCCCTGGGCGGCAACCGCGGCGGGGTCTTCGTGCGCCGGCGCAATGTTTTTCTGGTCTTTCTGATCAGCGGATTGTGGCATGGCGCCAACTGGACCTTCGTGGTCTGGGGGGCGCTGCACGGGCTGTTCGTGATGGTGGAGTCGTTCACCCGGGACGGCCTGGGATTCATCACGAAACCGCTGGGCCTTCAGCGCTTTCCCCTGCTGGACAAGGCCGCCCGGGTGATCATCACCTTCCACCTGGTGCTGTTTGCCTGGATATTCTTCCGCGCCAACAATATCCAGGACGCCTTCACCATCATCGGCAACTTCGCCGACTGGGGCGGCGCCAGCCTGTCGGATATCCCCGGAGTCCTGGGGTGGCAAACCTTCCTTTTCGCCTGCTCCGCGATTGCATTCATGGAGGCGGTGCATTTCATGCAACCGCACGAGAACATCCGCCAGTTCTTCTCCGGGATCCGCACCCTGCCCCGCTGGGCCATGTACTACGCCATGTTCATTGCGCTGATGGGCGTGGTCATGTTCGGCAAGCAGGAAGGACAACAGTTCATCTACTTCCAGTTTTAGGCCGCCTTCCACCGGGCGGCATCATGCGGCGGGATGCGCGGCGGGGCTCTGCTTCCGCGACCTGTTCAGCGCGATGGCCGCCGTGAATCTAATCCTTGCCGTCCCTGGCGGGCGCGGCGGGCAGGCGGATGTCCTCGCTGTGGATGAGCGAATTGAGATCGGCCTGCTGAAACATCCCCGTCAGGGTCACCTCCACCGTGCATCGGGAGACGTTCTCCGCGCGCACCGACGGGAAAGCGGCCACCCATGAAACCGCCTGGCCGGCAACCAGTTTGTCCACCCCCGCCCCGGGAACCGCAACGCCCTTGCGCAGGCCGCCCGGCGCCTCGCAGGAGAGCAGGAAGTTCATATGCTTGCCCGGGGGGATTTTTCCCACCGCCTGCGCCTGTCCGGAAAGCTCCGGGTAAGATTGCCCCGTGCGGGTTTTCAACAGCCGCACTTTCTGGATGGTGAGGCGCAGGGGCGGCCCTTGATCCACATCCGCCGCGGTTTCCGCCTCGCGCGATTTCACCAGCCTTCGTGCGTCCTCCAGGGAGTCCGCCGCCTCGGCGTAACGGCCGGCGCGGTAGTGATCGCGGGCCTTGTCGAGCAGTTTTTCAAAATCATCGGCGAAGGCGGCGCCGGGGAACAGCAGGAGCAGCGCCGCAATCATCAATCCTGGCGTGGTCATGGCGGCCTCCGTGGCGGAGCGTCAGTCATTCCGGATTTTTTCACCCATCATCATCTGGCCGTACCAACCGATGATGGTGTCAATATAGCTCTCCAGGGGAGGGCATTCGACGCCTTTGCCGGCCAGAACGGCGCGGGTGTTTTTGGTGTCGTATACCACGTCGGCGGCCATCATATTGACCGATGGAAGCGGAATGCCCACTTCCCGCGACACGCGGGAGACCAGCCCTTGCAACGGCTTGAAGCGGGTCAGCGACGCCAGCGGCGTCAGCGGCACGCCAAACGCCAGTTTGGGGCCGCCCAACCGTTCAAGAATCAGGTTGCACATCTCGAAGTAGGTCAGCGGTTTGGGATCCGTCAACTGGAAGACGCCCGGCGGCGCGCTGGTATCCGTGGCGATGGCGGCGATGGCGGCCGTGACATAATCAATCGGCGCGATATTGAAATACGCCGGTCCGCCGGGGCCCGGGATCGTCACATCACGGGGGAGGTTTTTGAGCCGCCACAGGATGCGCAGCAACTGGTAAAAGCCGTTCATGCGCTCGGTTTGACCGGTGCGCGAATCTCCAATCACCGTCGAGGGACGGTATATATTGGACGCCAGTTCCGTGCGCGAATGGATTTCCTGCTCGGCGAGGAATTTGGCCTCGGCCAGCGGAAGATCAAAGCGCTGGCCTTCGTCCAGCATGCTTTCCAGAAACACGCCGGAGAAAGACCCGGAAACCATCACGCTGCTGAGGTAATGAAACCGCTTGAGGCGTACGCAGTCCCCGGCGAAATCAAGCACCCGCGAAGTGGCGTCAATGATCAGCCGCTGGGCGTCTTCCGTGCTCGTGCGCAGGGACGACACCCCGGCGAAATGGAAGATGTGGACCGCTTCCTCCGCGATCAAATCCGCCTCCGATGGGCGCACGCCCAGATCGTCGCGCGTGGTGTCTCCTTCCAGGAAGGTGAGGCCGCTCCAGTCGAGGGTCACGCCCGCCACCGATTCACAACCGGCGCGAATCTGATCGGCGGCGCCCGGCCGCACGATCACCCAGCCTTTGGTCCAGCCGGAGCGGAGCAGCGCAGGCAGAAGACGCTTGCCAATGAAGCCGCCCGCACCGGTCAGCACAAAGGGCTGAATGTCATCCTTGCGGGCGGATACGGACTTCGGGGTTCTGGTTTTTCCAGCGGCCATGCGGGAGTTCCATCAGATCCCTGGCGATCAGAACGGAATGTCTCCGTCGTCATCGGAACCGCCGCCCGGTCCCGGGAAATCATTCATGGCCGAGCCGGATTCGCGGCCGCCGCCGCGCGAACCTTCGTCGTAGCTGTTGTTGTTATTGTTGTTGAAACGGCCGCCGCGATCATACCCACCGCCCGCGCCGCCGCTGTCGTAATCGCGGTTGTTCCGGCCCTGGCTGGGACGGCGGGAGGCATAGTCGCCGCCGCCATCCTGATCGCCCGCCTGCTGTCCCTGCTGGGAACGCGATCCCAGGAAGATCACGGTGTAGGCGTTGACCTCCGTGCTGTAGCGGTTCTGCCCCTGCTGATCCTGCCATTTGCGGGTTTGCAGGCGGCCTTCCACGCATACCTGCATGCCTTTTCTCAGCACGCGGCTGCAGGTTTCAGCGAGTTTTCCCCACACCACAATCTTGTGCCACTCGGTGTGTTCCTGTGGTTCGCCCTCCTTGTTGACCCATTTTTCGGTGGTGGCGACGCTGAAGTTCATCACCGGAGAGCCGCCGGATGTGACTTTGTACTCGGGATCCGCGCCCAGGTTGCCAATCAGAATCACTTTGTTCATCGAGGCCATGCTGTTTTCCTCCCGCGCCGCCGATGAAAATCCTGCCGCGCTGAAATGCTGAACCCATTTTCCGTGGGGCCGGCCCCGCTGTCAATCGCCGCCGCTGCCGCCTGCGTACATGCCGTCCAGGAGATCCTTGTAGCGAGCGCTCACCACATTGCGCTTCACCTTGAGCGAAGGCGTGAGTTCACCGTCATCAATCGTCAGGTCGCGCGGCAGGATGGAGAATTTCTTGATGCTCTCGAAACTGGCCAATGACTTGTTCACCTTGTCCACCTCGCCCTGGATAAGATGGCGCACCTTGTCGTTATTGGCCAGTTCCTCCATTTTGGAAAAGGACACCCCGTTTTCGGCGGCCCATTTCTTCATCACGTCGGCGTCGAGGGTGATCAGCGCGACAATAAACTTGCGCTTGTCCCCGTGCAGCACCACCTGGCTGATGTATGGGCTCATCTTGAGCTGGTTTTCGATGTTCTGCGGCGCAATCTTCTTGCCGCCCGCGGTGACAATGATGTCCTTCTTGCGGTCGGTGATCTTGATGAAGCCGTCCTTGTCCATCACGCCAATATCGCCGGTGTGGAACCAGCCATCGGCGTCAATGGCGTCCTTCGTGGCGGCGGGGTTGTTGAAATACTCGCGCAGGTTACAGGGCGCCCGTTGCAGGATTTCTCCATCCTCTTCGGCGATTTTGATCTCGACGCCGTCGTGCGGAAGGCCGATGGTGCCGAATTTGTAACGCTGCAACCGGTTGACCGTGCTGATCGAGTTGGTTTCGGTGAGTCCGTAGCCTTCCAGGATCAGCAGCCCGGCCGCGTGGAAGAAGCGCGCCAGTTCCGGGGACAGCGGAGCGCCGCCGGAGATGAAGAAACGGATGCGCCCGCCGAATCGGTTGTGCAGCTTCGAGAACACCAGCTTGTGGGCGATGCCATACTTCCACGCCAGAAAGCCGCCCGGCTCCCTGCCCTGCTGCCGCAATCCGGAAACCTGCTTGCCGGTTTCCAGCGCCCAGTTGAAAATGCTCAGCTTGAGACCTCCCGCCGCCTGTACATCCGACACCACCTTGGTATGCACCTTTTCAAAGATGCGCGGCACCGAGGCCATGAAATCCGGGTGAATCTCCCCGGCGTTGTCCACCGCCTTTTCAATGCTTTCAGCGAAGGCCGTGGTGATGCCCGCCTCGATGCACACCGCCGACAGCATCTTGGCGAAGGAATGCGCCAGAGGCAGGAACAGCAGGTGGGTTTCGCCATCCTGGATGCCAAGGGATTTGAGCGCGCGCGGACACCCCCAACTGAACGCCTGGTGGGTCAGCACCACGCCCTTGGGGCGCCCCGTGGTGCCGCTGGTGTAGATGATGCAGGCGATGTCGTCCTTGGTGGTCTCGCGCAGGCGCTGGTTGAGGCCGGAGGTGTTCTGGGACAGCCATTCCTTCCCCTTCGCGGCCAGGTCCGAAAAGTTGATGGCGATGTCCAGGCCGCCGCCGCCCGAGTTGTCCACCACAATGATATTCCTCAGTTTGGTGATCTTCTTCTCCGGATCGGAGATCGCCAGGATATCCTTGATTTTTTTCAGTTGCGCCTGGTTCTCGACGAAGACAAAGCGCGCCCCGGAATCGAAGAGTATCCACCAGCAGTCATCCGGCGTGCTGGAAGGATAAATGGTCACCATGCCCATGCCGGCCATGACGATGGCGTTGTCGGCGACGGACCACTCGTAGCGGGTGGAGCACAGGATGGCGGCGCGATCGCCGCGCTCCGCCCCCAGGGCGATCAGGCCGGCTGCGATCTCGCGGGAACGCTCCCACACGTCTTTCCAGGTCAGGTCCTTCCAGACGCCTTCGGACTTGTATTTGTAGGCGACTGCGGCGGGGGTTTTGCCCGCGCGGGTTTCCAGCATATCCCCAATGGTTTCGTAACGGCTCATGGATGCTCCCTGAACGCTCGGCTGATCTGACAAAGGTCCGGAAATAAAGCGGGATCAACATAAAACCGGCGGCGGGGCCGGTCAACCCGTGTTGGAAGAAAGGGATCGCGAAACAGCGCCGGAATTCAAGTCCGCAACTTACCGGGGCGGACAAGCCGCACCCTGATCCGCAACGAACCCGGCTATCGCCACGCTTCGCTGGAGGATTGCCGGACGGGAAATTCGATTGTCCGCGGAAGCACCCTATTGAGCAACCAACTGGCTCCCAGCACGAACATCACGGTGGGAATCGCCGCCGCCAGGTCAATCAGATAGTGGTAGCGGCAATAAAGCGTCGCGGCGATGAGCAGCATGCCCGCCGGCAGATACACCCAGAAGAACCGCCGCCACAGCAGCCAGGCCATGATCAGCCAGGTGATTGTGTGGGCGGTGTGACCCGAAGGGAAGCAATCCTTTTTGAAGGGAACCTGGCGAAGGCCGCCCTCGATCAACTGCGAGAAATAGACGCCCTTCAGTTCCCGGGCGAAATGGGGCTGCCCCACGTCGCCAATCTGCGAATACTCCGGAGTGGAGGGATCGAAGGCGAAACGGGGGCCAATCGCCGGCACCATGACATAGCCCATGTAGGTGGTGAAAAAAGAAATCACCACCACCAGCACGAAGAAGCGGGCGTCATCCTGGCGGCCGTTGAAATACAGGTAAGTGCCCAGAATCATGGGCCAGAAATAATAACTGGCGTAGGCCAGGTGCAGCAATTCCACCACCCACGGATGGATATAGGGCTCCAGCCAGATGGCGGGATGCCCGCCAAAATACCGCTGATCAAGAGCGATGAGCGCGGCGTCCTTGAGTTGCGGGCTGAACAGATCAATCAGCGGCCCCAGCACCGAATAAAAAGAGATGATCGCCGCGGTGATGATCCACATTTCCGAAATGTAAAAGGACCAGATGGACGGCCATTTCAGCGCCGTCCAGCGGCCCAGCAGCACGGCGCCGATGCCGGTGCACAACACCGTGACGCTGAGCGGGAAATTGCCGATGTCCGGATAACGGTACAGGTAAAAGCTCAGCCAGAAGATATAGAACGTCAGCAGGACGATTTCGCCCTGGTACAGGCGGAAATTCCTGGATGCTTCCTCATGTCCGGGATGGCTGTTCATTATTGATTGTTCCGCCAAACTCTTGACGTATTCACCCCCGCCCCTTCAGGACGGACTTCCCGACCCCAAATATTCATGCACCCGTCATCGCCTTGTAACAGACTGAAAAAACCTTGCCAAGTTCATCAACGGATCAAAACCGCTCAGACCGAAAACCCGGCGTTCTTCTGAACGAGACCCAAAATCCCCCCGCGCGTCATGCGATTGCGCGGATGCCCTCGATCAAGCGGACGAGAATCGCCTTCTGGATGTGCAGGCGGTTTTCCGCCTCATCCCAGACGGCGGAACGCGGACCTTCCAGCACCTCTTCCGTGATTTCCTGGCCCCGGTGGGCGGGCAGGCAATGCATGACCATCGCCGCCGGATCGGCCAGTTCCACCAGTTCGCGGTTGACCTGGAATCCCGCGAAATCTCGGGCGCGCACTGCCTCTTCCTCTTCCTGGCCCATGCTGGCCCAGACATCCGTGTTGATGACGTGGGCGCCGCGGGCCGCCGCCGCTGGATCGCTGGTGATCTCGATACAGCCGGGGGAGCGCGAACGCGCTGTTTCCATGTAACGAGCCAGCGGCTGATGGCTGGGCGGGCAGGCGATGCGCAGCCGGAACCCCCAGATTCCGGCTGCGTTGATCCACGAGTTGCACATGTTGTTGCCGTCGCCGATCCAAGCCACCTCCAGCCCGGAAATGCGTCCGAAGCGCTCGCGCATGGTGAAGATATCCGCCAGCACTTGGCAGGGATGTGTCAGATCGGTCAGGCCGTTGATGACCGGAATGGTCGAGAAACGGGCCAGTTCTTCCAGGCGGACCTGGCTGAAGGTGCGCACCATCACAGCGTCCACGTAGCGGGAGAGCACGCGGGCGGTGTCCTGCATGGGCTCGCCGCGCCCCAATTGAGTGTCGCGGGAACTGAGCATGATGGCGTGGCCGCCAAGCTGAAACATTCCCACCTCGAAGGAGACGCGGGTGCGGGTGGAGGATTTCTCGAAGATCATCCCCAGGGTTTTGCCGCGCAGGGGCTGGAAGAGTTCTCCGGCGCGGCGGCGGGCCTTCAGACGCTCGGCCAGCACCATGAGTTCGTCGAGATCGGCGCGTGGCCAGTCAATGAAGTCCACCAGGTCCGTCTTGGCGGCGTTGGGGGTTTCCAGTCCGGATTCAATGCCAATCATGGAGCAACTGCCTTGCGAATCCCCCTTCATTGCTTGCGCAACAGGGAGGAGGAGAACCATGCTTCGACTTCATCGCCCAACCGGGAACCCGCATTCCCCTCTCCAGCGCGAAGAGATGGAAAAGTTCCGGCGCGCGGCGCCGGGGGCGCGGTTCTCATGGAACGGAGCCCGACCGTCCGGGCAAGCAATTCAGCCCCGCCGCGAGTTTACCCCGCCAGTTGTTTGAGCAGCGGGAACAGCAAATCAATCGCCTCGTCCGCCTCGCGCGGGGTCAGGGTCAACGGCGGCACGAAGCGGATGGTGTCCGGGCTGGTCTGGTTGATGATCAGACCGGCGGCGCGGGCGTCATCCCGCAGTTTGGGAGCCTCGCGGGTCATTTGCAGGGCCAGCATCAGACCCCGTCCGCGCACATCCTTGATCAGACCGGATAGCGAAGGCGCCAGATCCTGCAGCCGGGCCTGGAGATAGGCGCCGGTTTCGGCGGCGTTGGCGAGCAGGTCCTGACTTTCGATGATGTCAATGGCGGCCAGCGCGGCGGCGCAGACAAGCGGTCCGCCCGCGAAAGTGCTGGCGTGGGTTCCCGGCTTGAGCACCTGGGCGATTTCCTCGCGCGCCAGCACGGCGCCGATGGGGGTTCCGCCGCCCAATCCCTTGGCGAGCGCCATGATATCCGGCTCCACGTTGTCGTGCTGGTGGCTCCACCACTTGCCGGTGCGGCCGAATCCGCACTGGATTTCATCATAAATGAGCAGCGCTCCAGACGCTTTCGCGATCTCCCGCAAGCCCGCGAGGAAACCCGGCGGAGCGGGAAAAACCCCGCCTTCGCCCTGAATGGGCTCCACCAGAATGGCGGCGGTCTCCGGTCCCGTCAGTTTGCGGACCGCGTCCAGATCGCCAAACGGGGCGGTGTCGAATCCGGGCACCAGCGGCTGAAACCCCTCCTGGTATTTGGGTCGCGGGGTGGCGGACAGGGCGCCCATGGTGCGTCCATGAAAGGCGTTGTGGAAGTTGATGAACCGGAACCGCCCCTTGTCGCCTTTTTCATAATGGTATTTGCGGGCGAGTTTGAGAGCGGTTTCGATGGCCTCCGCTCCGCTGTTGCAGAACACCGCCCGATCAGCAAAGGATCGCTCGGTCAGCGCGCGGGCGAGCAGGGTCTGGTTTTCGATATGGAAGCCGTTGGAGACATGGAGCAGCCTTCCCGCCTGATCGCTGATCGCCTCGACCAGCCGCGGGTGGCAATGCCCCACTGAACAAACGGCGATTCCCGCCACGAGATCCAGGTAGCGGCGTCCTTCCTTGTCCCAGAGATAACATCCTTCGCCCCGGTCAATGACCAGGGGCTGGCGGGCGTAATTGGGAAACAGCACCTGCTGTTCAAGGCGCAGCAACTCTTCTGTGGAAGGCACGTGGGAATCTCCGGATTAACGGCGATAGGGTGAACGGACGAGGATGACGCCTTCGCCCTGCAGGGCCAGGAACGGCACCGAGGCGCCCGTCTCTGGAAAGGGCGGCGGCACCAGCCGGGGCAGGATTTTACCCGTCCAGCCGATCACCCGTTCCGCGGGCAGAAAGACGCTGTCACCCTTGTGGGCTGCGAAGGCGTTGATTTCCTCGGCGCATTTTGTGCAAAACTCGCCCTTGCCCGTCAGGTTGATGATATTCAGCGTGACATCCTGATAGAGCAATTCATGGTTTAACCAGTTCACGTCGCCGCCGAAGCCGAGCATGTAGCGCTCGATCAGGTACACGCCCTCCGGCGGGATGGCCATCACCTCGGTGCGGTGGTCGCCCACGTCAAAGAGCAACTGGCCCTTGCCTTCCCAGCGCCAGACCGAGTCGGGACCGCGGCCAAAGGCGCCGCGCTGCATGCCCTTGACCTTGCGGAACACCTCCGTGGGACGTGGCGCGCCGACCAGGCCAATCATATTGCCCATGCGGCAATGCACCTCGCCGTTGACATGGACATGAATCACCTTGTCCTTCAGGCTGAACATGCCGCTGGTGGGTTCCGGGAAGGGGTGGGCGGAGGCGAATTCATTCATGGTGACCGCCGTGGATCCGGTTTTGACTGGAGGCTCTGCTGGCCGGGCCGCCGCCATGGCAGGAGCGGTCGGGGCCGGCGCGGCCTGCACGGTATCGGTTGGCTCAATTACACGGGAAGGCGGCGCATCCTCCGGCCCGGCGGGAGATTCATCCACCTCCACGGGCAGGATATCCTCGGTCGCCCGCCTGAGGGGCCGCTGGACCGTCGCCGTTTCGGCTTCCGGACTCGCGGACGCTGTCTGCTGCTGTTTGACCATCGGCACGGTTTCGGTTCTCGGCCGCCGGTAGGTATCGGAGGTTGGACGCGCCCTGGCCGCCGGTTCGGGCTCCTTCAGCGTCGAGGTTTCCGCCGCGGCGGACTCACCCGCTCCGGATGGCGTCGCCGGGAGCTGGATGGCGGCCCCCACTGGATTGGTACGCCGGGTTTCCGCGCCCGGTGGCGCGGCAGCCGGCTCATTCACGGCGGGCATGTCCGCCGTATTGCGATGCGGAGCCTCTTCCGCCACCGCTCCGGACAAGGCGTAAGCAGCCTCGCCGGACTGGCCGTTCGAACCGGGGAGAGGCGGCGGTGTTTCTTCCTCCACCTCTTCCACAACGGGGACTTCTCCGCCGCCGGTGGGCGGCCTGTTGACATCCACCTCGTAGACTTCATCTTCCGGTCCGTCGGCGACCATGGCGCCCAGTTGTGCTTCGGCATTGGCGGAAGCAACCGCTCCGGTCTCCTGGGGCTCTGGCTCCATTGGGGGCGGCGGAGGCATTTCCGGCGCGGCGACCTCCGCTTCCGGCTGGACGGATTCATCGGGCGGCTCGTCTTCCGCGTGGATCGGCGTCCCTTCAACCTGGCGGTTTCCAGGTACGGGAATTTCATCCCGCGAATCCCCCAAGGTGAGATGCTGGACTTCCTCCACCGCGGTCCGCGGACGGATCACCCGTTCTTCGCGGTGGGGCCTCTCTCCGCTGTCCGACAGTGTCTGGTTCAGCAACGCCCGGATATGTTTGTCCACGGACGCTGTCATGGGACGCGGCGCATCGGCGGAGAGCACCACGGGAGCGGCGGCCGTGGAAGGCTTCTCCGGTTGGGCTTCCGCGGCGGGTGCGACGGGCGGAGCGGCCGGCGTGGTGGCGGGAGGCGAGTTCAGCGCCGATACAGGCGTTTGCACGGGCGACGGCGGCGAAGAAGACAGGCTGGTCAGCGGAGTCACGCCCGGAATGGACACATTGGTCAGCGGCGCATCGGCGCCCTTCGGGTTGGCGGCGTCCACCGCCTGGGTGATGGTGGTGGCGCGGCGGATCACGCGGGTTTCCAGTTCGGCGATCTTGTGCGCCAGTCCCGCCTGCTGGAAATGATGTTTGGCGCCCTCCAGATCTCCGCATTCGGCCAGCGCCATGGCGAGCAGGCCGTGGGCTTTCTTCTGATCCGGTTTGAGGCGGACCAGCGAACGCAAGGGGTCCAGCGCATGGCGGTACTGCTTGGCCTTCAGCAGCGCCATACCCCAGTTCAGCAACATGGTGGGTTCGGTCGGATGGTCATGCACCAGCCGCCGGTACACTTCGGCGGAGCCTGTAAAATCCTCCAGGCGGTAGAAGGTCTGACCCAGCATGTCCAGGCACTGAATGCGGCCCGGAATGGCTTCGTCCGCGAGGCGGAAGTGTTCAAGCGCCTCCCTGTACTTTTGCAGTCCGTAGTAAGCGGAGCCCTGCTCGAAATGGTAGCGGTACGCCTCTTCCTGATCGAGATTCGCCGCCGAACGGGATTGCGGTTCCATCCTCTTTGGCTCCCCTCTGGGGTTTTCAGCGTCCATCCCAGCCCGGATGGGCCATCAGGACGCGCTGGATCGTCTGCGGATCCGCCGGCGGAGCGTTGGGCGCATCCGGGTCCTGGCGGAGCCGTTCATTTTTGAAACGGATGTAAAATGTCAGGACCCGGCGCACATACTCGCGGGTTTCCTCGATATTGGGAACGCGGTGGCCCGCCCGGGTGACCTGGGCGTGACCGGCGTTGTAGGCGGCCAGCAACAAAATCATATCGCCGTTGAATTTGTTGGCCATTTCCCTCAGGTAGCGGGACCCGCCCATGATGTTCTGGTAGGCGTCAAAGCTGTCTTCCACGCCCATTTCCGCCGCGGTTCCGGGCATCAGTTGCATCAGGCCTTCCGCACCGGCATGGCTGACCGCCAACGGGTTGAAATAGGACTCGGTCGCAATCACCGCCTTCACCAGGGGGAAGGGAACCCGGTAACGGAGAGCGGCTTCCTCAATCCATTCGTCATAGGCGTTCAGATCGGGCTTATAGTCCCGGGCCTGCTTTTTCTGGTCGCGGGTGCGGCGATCCAGAGGGCGTTTTTCCAGGGTTCGCGCCGCGCCGACGCTGCTGGTGAACGTGGCGGAACGATCCTTTCCCTGCGGCACATTGGTGATGACCAGGGTGCCGTCAGGCCGGGTATACCTGTAGATGCGCCCGCCCGCCCGCGCCTGGCCGCCGAGGCAAACCAGCGCACAGGCCAGCGAGGCTGCAATCCATGCTGGAGACCGGAATTTCACCATTTCAGACTACCAAACGGCCCAGTTCTGGGCAAAGAAACTCACCCCGAATGTTAAAGATATCTTAATTTATATGATGTGGTTGGCGTCACGCAAATGGGGTGGGGGCTGAAAATGCCGGGGATAGGGAAGAACCGGAAAATCCAGGCGAATCCCGGAACAGGAAACTCCACTCCACCGGGCCGGGCGTGAAGCGAAATATCTCTGCTATCCCGCCGTGGGATGCGGTGAGCATGTGTCCCACGCCATTTGGGCGACCCCTGCGGCGGCGCAAGGCCACATCCAGCCTCAATAATTTTCCTTGCCGGGGAAAGCGCCCGATTCAACCTCGCTGACGTATGCCTTGGCCGCGTTTTCAATGATCTCATGCAGCGCCGCGTACTTCTTCAGGAACCTGGGGTTGAAGCGCTCGTCCATGCCCAGCATGTCGTAACACACCAGCACCTGGCCGCTGCAGCCGGGCCCCGCCCCAATGCCCACGGCCGGAATACGCAGGGACTGAGTCACATCCTCCGCCAGCGTCGCCGGAATCCCTTCCAGCACGATCAGAAACGCCCCCGCTTCCTGCAGAATCAGGGCGTCGCGGCGGATGCGCGCGGCGCTCTCTTCATCACGTCCCTGCATTACGAAGCCGCCAAATTTGTGGATGCTCTGGGGGGTCAATCCCAGGTGTCCCACCACCGGAATGCCTGCCTTGACGATGCGCGCGATGGATTCCGCGACTTCCTCGCCGCCTTCCAGCTTGACCGATTCCCCGCGTCCCTCGCGGATCAGAAAACCGGCGGACTCCAGCGCCTGCTCCGGGCTGATCTGGTACGACATGAAGGGCATGTCGCAAATCAGATGGGCGGCGGGATTGGCCCGCGACACCGCGCGGCAGTGATAGGCCATTTCCTCCAGCGTGACTTCCAGCGTGTTGCGCCGTCCCTGGATGACCATGCCCAGCGAATCGCCGACCAGCAGCATGTCCGGACCTGCCTTGTCCATGATGCGCGCAAAAGCGGCGTCATAACAGGTGATCATGGTGAGTTTGCGGCCCGACTCATATTTCTTGCCGATGTCGCGGACGGTGATTTTATGCCGTGTCATGCCCTCTCCGGGTGAAATGGCGGGGTGGTCCATCCCCCGCGTATCAGTCATTCCAGTCTTCCCGCCGCCACATACGCCCGGGGCGGCGGCGCGGGATTTCCCACATAATGTCAGGGTCGTCACCACCTCCGCGGCGCCCCGCCCAGCGTGCGTAGGTGCGCGCGGATTCATGCGGCCAGTGTTTTCCCGCCATGAACGGAACCGTCAGCAAGAGGCCCATGGCGAATCCGCCGATATGCGCCCAATAGGCCACGCCGCCTTGCCCGTCCGACATCCACACAAACAGCACCTGGAGAAAAAAATACAGCCCCAGCGTGAACCAGGCTGGCCAGACGAAGAAGCGCACCCACAGAAAAAACCACCACATCATCACCACGCGGGAGTGTGGATACAGCAGCAGATATCCGCCCAGCACGCCGGAAATGGCGCCGGACGCGCCCACCAGCGGTACAGCCGACGACGGATCAGCCCACAAATGCGCCAGGGTCGCCGCCCCGCCGCAGAGCAGGTAGAACAACAGGTAGCGGAAACGCCCCATGACCCCTTCCACGTTGTCCCCAAAGATATAGAGGTACAGCATGTTGGCGACGATATGCTGGATTCCGCCATGCATGAACATGCTGGTCAGGATGGTCCACGGCCCATGAAACCAGGGATTTCGCTCTCCCAGATCGGCGTATCCGGTGATTTCCGCGGGGACAAAGGCGAACGCGCCGATGCTCTCCTCCAGCCCGGACGCCAGTTGGGCGGCGAAAACGGCCACACAGGCGCCGATCAGCAATGGCGTGACCACCGGACGCCGCACCGGCGGGGTGGTGTCTCGTATGGGAATGGGAAACATGGGCTTCCGGATACTCCTCGGCGCGGGATGGATACCTACCACCCGCGCGCAGCCGGGGCAATCGCGGCGGGAAAGGTCCCGGGGAGAACACAGGGACAGGCCCGTGGCGTTCACCAATCCCCCAAACCGGAGAGCGGCAAGGACCGGACACTCATTCTTGACAATAACCGGGCTGTCCCATTAGGTTCCCGGCCCCGCGCCCCCATGGGCGATCGAACACCACGAGGAATTTCATGGCCAATCACAAGTCGGCGGAGAAGCGCAACCGCCAGAACATCAAACGGAATGAACGCAACCGCGCCGCCCGTTCGGCCCTGCGCACATCCCTGAAAAGGGCCCGCGTGGCCATTGAAAACAAGGAAACCGGCGCCGAAGGCGCGGTGACCGAGGCCGCCCGCAGCCTGCAGAAGGCCGCCAGCAAGGGCCTGATTCACAAGCGCAACGCCGCCCGCCGCATCGGCCGCATCGCGAAGGCCGCCCACGCCGCCGGCGCCAGGACCTGATTCCATGGCGGGCGATGTTCGCGCCGCGCTGGATGACATCGCCAAAGGCCGCGCCCGTCCGCTCTACATCGTCAATGGGGACGACCATTTTTTGCGCCACCAGTGGTGCAAGTCCCTGATCGAAGCGCTGGTTCCCGAAGCCGGACGGGATACCGGCGTTTTCGTTTTGGATGGGCCCCAGGCCAACGCCGCCGCCGCCGTGGATGACTTGCGCTCCCCTTCCCTGTTTGGCGGCGGAAAAACCATCTGGCTCAAGGATACCACCCTCTTCTGTTCGGGCGTGGACAAGGCGGAACTCTTCACCCGCGCCGGCGAATCGTGGCTGCAAAACAAGCCCGAGGTTGCGGCGCGCTGGTTTCTGCGCCTGCTCTCCGCGCTGAAATGGACTCTGGAAGACGCCCGTTCGCCTGGGGCCCATCCCGACGCCGAATGGGAAAAAGCCCTGGGAAGCGAATCCGGCACGGTGTCCCTGGGCCAGGCGCGTTCGTGGATAGAACCCCTGTGCGCTTTCTGCCTGGATCGCGAATTGTCTCCGCCCGAGCCCGGGGTGGATGAAACCCTGGTGCTGGACGCGGCCGCCGGAGGGTTGCCGCCGGGAAATCACCTGATCATCAGCGGCGATCGCAAACTGGACAGCGCCTGGGCGAAGCCGCTCGCCGTCCACGCAGTCATTCTGCTCTGCCAATCACCTGTGAAGGAAGGCAAGCCCGAAAAGATATTGCCCGCCCTGATCGCCGAGGCGGCCCAGGCGGAAGGCGTCCGGCTGTCCGGGGTCGCGGCGAAACTGATGGCCGGCCGGGTCATCCCCGATCGCGAACTGATTTACAACGAAATGCGGAAGCTGGCCCTGTTTGCGGACGGCCAGGAAATTCAACCCTCCGACATCCACGACCTGGTGGCGGATCAACAGGAAGACCCCGCCTACAAAATCGCCGGCAACCTCGCCGAAAACCGCCTCGAAGATGCGCTGGAAATGATTGCCGAGTTCATGTTCCACCATCCCAAACCGGGGGATGTCTTCATGCTGTCGGCGACGCTGGAAAACGAGGTGCGGCGCTGGCTGATGGCGCGCATCGCCATGCGCGAATTCAATATCCGCGTGCGCATGGGCTTCTGGCCCGCGGATCAGGTGAGGGAGGAAATCCTGGGCCGGATGCCGGACGGCGGAGAATCCATCTTCGGCAAGCGCCCCAGCGAGTTCCGCGCGGCCAAGGTTTTTCAGGCCGCGGCCAACCGGGATGAAGACGAACTGATCCGCATGCTGGCGGAATTTCAGAGGCTGGACCGGCGGCTCAAATCCTCGCGCCTTCCCCCCCGCCTGTTGCTGGAGCAAACCGTTCTGAACTGCTTCGCTCCCCGGGGGTGAAACAGGCCGCCCTCACGTTATCGCGAACCGGCGGCGGCGCCATAACAACAGCCCGAGAGCCGCCCAACCCCATGACAATCCGCTGCTGCTGGAAGGACTGGCGGAGCACGCGCAACCGCCTTCGCCGGCCCTGGTCAAGCCGCCGGAATTGACGCCTTTTCCGCCATCCCGGTCCGGAGAGGCCTGCGGGTTATTCTCTCCAGCCTCTTCGCCCGGAACAGGGCTGTCATCCGCGAAACCATCGGCGGATGCGCCATCCGCCATGCCATCTCCGGAAGCGCCGTTTCCATCGGCGGATGGTCCGGCGCTGTCGTCCGCGGCGCCGGCGTCGGAAGAGGATATATCCGCCAGCGCGGAGTCCGGCGTTCCGGAATCGGAAGGGCCTGTGTCAACGGCCGCCTCCGGAGTTCCCGCATCGGTGGGACCAGGCGCGTCAACCAGTTCCAGCACGCCAAACAGCGACGGATCCTTGGCGCTGCCCACCCCGGGAGTCCATTCGATGAAGCCCTTGCGGCCGGCGCCATCGTCATCGTTGACCAGCAGCGTAAATCCCATGCGCAGGCCGGGACGCGGTTTCACACCGATATCCGCAAACGGAACGCGAATGGCGTATACAAATGATTTTCCCGCCTCGCGCACATTGGACACGGCGGTCATGGGCCGGAATCCGTTTGGCGCCTTGAAACGGAAAATAGAACCCTGCCTTCCCGCGCCAAATTCGAAATCGCCGTCATCGTCGTAGGCGCCCCTGGTCCGATCATGATCCGTGTCAAAAGCCCACTGCACGCTGTCGGTCTGCCAGAGCAAATCCGCTGGCTGTGGCGCCCCCTTTCCATCATCGGTGACTTCAACGCCCAGCCAGAGATCGCTGTCCGTCCAACCCAGAGCGAAACGGGAGGACAGGTCCGCATCGCCATTGTGTGGCGCGCTCAACCGCACGTATTGGGCCCCGCCCAGGCGGTGGAAATCCGCCGCGCTCCATGCGGCGAGAAAATTTTCGTCCCCGGGAGGGCTGGCCGGCAACCGGGGCGCGCGAACCACCGGACCGGAAGGACCGGCGTCCGGAGTTCCGCTGTCCGGCGGACCAGAACCCGAATCCCCGGCTCCGCCTTCACCACCGGCGCCGGCGTCGGATGGAGGAGTGATGACGCCGCCGCGCAGTTCCGGATGGGCGGCGATGAATTTCTTCAGTTCATCAAAGGCCGGTTTCCTGCGGTAACTGGCGGGGAATTTCCGTTTGGCGGGATCGGGCTCGATGGCGCGCAAAATGCCGAATCCGTCAATTTCGCAATTGGGCTGGTCGGGCCCGCAATCCAGAATTTCATAGAAAAACGTGTTGGTGACCCATGACCGGGCGAGTTGCTCCTCCAGGGCGCGGCGGTAGAAGATCGCCTGGGTCTCTTCCTGTTTGGCGTCGCCGATGGATTTTGTCCGGTAGCCCGCCTCGGTGATCCACACCTCGCCGCTGTATCCCGCCGCATCCAGCAGTTGCCGCAGGGATTTGCGCGTGAAGTTGAAACGCTGTTTGTCCAGCACATTGATGTAGCTGTCGCCATCAAAGGTGCTGGTCCCGGTTTCAGGGAAGCCGTTGTAGATATGATGGGTGATGATATCGAAGTCGCGGACTGATCGCCGGAGAACCTCTTCGAGGTATTTGTCCACTTCGCCCACATTGGCCAGATCGGGACCCAGCACCTTGCAGTCCTTGCAGGCCGCGCGCACCGCCGCCGCTCCGGGCTTGACGATGAGGTCGAGATAATCATCCACCCCGCCCTCCCAGAACTGTTTGAGGTTGGGCTCGTTCCACAGACCAAAATGCGTGACCCCGAGCGCGCGGTAATGTTTCACCGCTGCAGTGACAAAAGAAACCCACCCGGTGGAGGACACGGGGGGGTCGTTGTGAAAACGACCGTCGGTGTCGCTCTTCCGCTTCTCCCACTCTGGCGTATAGGCCAGCGTCAGATAAGTCTTGAGCCGTTTGCTGGCGGCGTATTTGATGGGGGCGTCGAGAAAACCCCAGTTGTATTGCCCGGCTTTTGGCTCCAGGTCGAACCAGTTGCCGTCCATGCGCACCCACTCCACGCCAAGTTCCGCGCAGGCGTCGAGCAACGCTCCAGGGGGCACATGCACACACATGCCCGTGGTGTTGGATCCCGCCTGAGCCCGCGTCCCCGCGGGAAACAGAGAAACCGCCAACAGCAATCCCCAACAAAACCGGCGCGCCTTCATCTGGTGTCCCCCTCCCGCGAATCATGTGGATGACGATGGCTTATTGTTCATGGGCGGCGAAACAAATTCAACCCGGCGGTCTCCCCCGCAGAAAGTAAGGAATCTCATTTCGCGCCCCCTTTTCATCACCAAAATCGTGGTTACCTGATCCAATGCAACCAGCGCCGCGAATGCATCCGCGGCGATATTCAACCGGTACAGGAGGTTTGTGTCATGGCCATTATCCGTTGGGACCCTTTCCGCGACATCAACGCTTTCCAGCGCCAGTTCCAGTCCATGTTCGATGAAAACTGGGGCAACCGTTTCGCCGAACTGGCCAAGGAAACCGGTCTCACCGACTGGCAGATCAAGGTCGACATTCAGGAGAGCCCCGAGGCGTACACCGTGCGCGCGGATCTGCCGGGCGTGAAGAAGGAAGACATCAACCTGCACGTGGACAACGGCATCCTGTCCATCACCGGCAAGCGCGAGACCGTGAAGGAGGAAGACAAGAACGGCTACCACCGGATTGAGCGCGTGAGCGGCAATTTCCGGCGATCGTTCCAGCTTCCCGAGCATGTCAACGCCCAGGGCATCGCCGCCAGCTACCAGGACGGGGTGCTGGAACTGCGGCTGCCCAAGGCCGAAAAAGCCAGGGACGGCGGTCTGCGCATTGACGTGAAATAAGCGCTTCCGCAAACAGGAGCCTGGTCAGGAACCGGGCTCCTGTTTTTCGCATTTGAAGTAATCCAGGGCGGCGGAGCAACCGGCTTTCTTGCCGGTGGGATTGTCATTTTCCAGGGCGGTGATGGCGCCGCGGGTGTCCTTGCACTCGCGCGACTGCTCACCATGGCAGCCGCAGACCTCCGACGCCAGTTCCTCGCACGGATCGGCGTCCGCGGAGCCGCAGGCAGACGCCGCCGCGGCGATGGCGAACGCCGCCATCCCTCTCCGGAAAGGGAGCAGCCATGTCCGGGTTATTTCGTTTCCGGACACCGGTAATCCCGCCGCAATTCGGCGCATTTGAAGGTGGGATCCTTCTCGGTCTCTTGGAGCAGCTTCACGCGGTTGCGGGCGTCATCGCACGCCTGAGGACCGCCGCCGGAGCAGTCACAGACATCGTTTTCGTATTCATCGCAGGCGTCTCCCATGCCGCAGGACCCCGCCAGAACGGACAACGCCAGCAACATCAGGACAGCGGACAGGTTTCTCATGGATTCTCCTTTTTCTGCGCATAGCAGCGGAAAAACGTCAGGGCGGTCTGGCAGCTTTGCCAGCTCAAACGGGTTGACTCATTCTCCGCCGCGGCGGCGTGCTGGCGGGCGTTGGCGCAAACCACTTCATCGTGATCAGGACATGCGCAAATGGCGTCGGCGTATTCCTCGCAGGGAGCCTTTCCACAGGCGGTCAACGCCATTGCAGCGGCGGCCAGCAACGCCAGCACCACATGGCTTCCGCCCTTGCCATTCAAGGGGGGGCGGAGGGAGGGCGATTCGTGTGAACGCGCTTGCGGCATGGCGCGCGGACGATAGCGTGGGCATCCCTGCCCTGCAAGGCGGAACTCATTCGATTGCGCCGCTTCCCGCCGGTTGGCGCGGCTCTCAACCCGGTTTGACGGAAGGGGGTCAACTGTGGAAGATGAAACCCCGTGCTTGCACGGAACTCCATCGCCGCCATCATCCCCGCGCGCTACGCGAGCACGCGATTTCCCGGCAAGCCCCTCGTCCCGATTGGCGGCAAATCCATGATTCAGCGGGTGTACGAACAGGTGCTGCAGGCCCGTCTTCCGGACGCCGTGCTGATCGCGGTTGACGACGAGCGGGTGCGTTCGGTCTGCGCTTCATTCGGCGCCCGGACCGCCATGACCAGCCCCGCCCTGCCCTCTGGAACCGATCGCTGCCTGGCCGCCGCGGAGGCGGAAAACCTTTCGTCTGACATCATTGTGAACGTGCAGGGAGACGAACCGCTGGTCAATCCCCGCCATGTGGATTTGCTGGCGTCCGCACTGCGTGATCGCCCCGCCGCCAGCATCGCCACCATCGCGGTTCCCTTCGCTCCCGGTGAGGATTCTCAACGATCGGACGTGGTGAAACTGGTCTGTGACAGACTGGGCCGGATGCTGTACTGTTCGCGCGCGTCAATACCCCATGATCGCGAAGGCGCGGGTGGAGTGAACCGGCTCCGCCACGTGGGCCTGTACGCCTTCCGGCGGGAAGCCCTGCGGCGGTTTGTCGAGGCGGGACCCTCGCCGCTGGAACAGGCGGAAGGGCTGGAACAGCTTCGCGCTCTGGAACTGGGCATGGAAATCGTTGTTGTGCGGGTGGACCACGCGGCCCCCTCCGTGGATATCCCAGCGGACGTGGAACGCATTGAAAGGTTGTTGAGCCATGAGCCTGAAAAAACTCTCCGGTAATGAACGCACGCCCACCCGCAACCGCCGGAACAGTTCGCGCAATGGCGACACGCCAACGCACACCAAGTACATCTTTGTCACGGGCGGCGTGGTGTCCTCGCTCGGCAAGGGCCTGGCGGCGGCCAGCATCGGCGCGCTGATGGAAGCGCGGGGTCTCCGGATCACCCACATCAAGATGGACCCCTACATCAACGTGGATCCGGGCACCATGAGCCCCTACCAGCACGGGGAGGTCTTCGTCACCGACGACGGCGCCGAAACCGATCTCGATCTCGGCCATTACGAACGCTTCACCAGCGTCAAACTGTCGCGCCTCAACAATTTCACTTCCGGACAGGTCTACGAGGCGGTCATCAAGCGCGAACGCGACATGGGAGCGGGCGGCCGCACCGTGCAGGTGATTCCCGACATCACCAACGAGATCAAGGATCGCATCCGCCGCGCCGCCGAGGGCGTGGACCTGGCCTTCGTGGAGGTCGGCGGCACCGTGGGCGATATCGAGGGACTGCCCTTTCTGGAAGCCATCCGGCAGATGCAGATGGAACTGGGCCCGGAAAACGCCATCACCATTCACCTGACGCTGGTGCCTTATCTCAAGGCCGCGGGTGAACTGAAGACCAAGCCGACCCAGCACTCGGTCAAGGCGCTGCAGGGCCTAGGCATTGATGCGGATATTCTGTTGTGCCGCACCGAATATCCGCTGGATCAGAAAATCCGGAAGAAGATCAGCGAATTCTGCAATATTCCCGTGGAACGGGTCATCGAGGCGATTGATCTGGACAGCATCTATAAATGTCCGCTCAAGTTCCGCGAACAGGGAGTGGACGAGGTGATCTTCGAATTGATGAACATCTGGTCGAGGACCGGCTCCCTGGAGCAATGGGAGGAGATCGTCCAGCGGATCGAACATCCGCGCCACAATGTACGCATTGGCATTGTCGGTAAATACGCCGAACTGAAGGAATCCTACAAATCTCTCAACGAGGCGCTGGTCCACGCAGGCATCGCCAACGAGTGCAAAGTTGAACTGGATTACGTGGACACCGAGGGCCTCACCGCCGCCGAATCCAGCGACCGCTTCAAGAACGTGGACGCCATTCTGATCCCGGGCGGCTTCGGGGTGCGCGGCGTCGAGGAAAAAATCGCGGCGGTCCGTTACGCCCGCGAGAACCGCGTGCCGATCTTCGGCATCTGCCTGGGCCTGCAATGCATGGTGATTGAGTACGCGCGCAACGTGGCGGGATTGACCGGCGCCCATTCCGAGGAGTTCGATGAGAACTCTCCCCACCGCGTCATCGAAATGATGGATGAGCAGCGCGCCGTCACGAAATTTGGCGATTCCATGCGCAAGGGCGCCAAGGAATGCGCCATCAATTCCGGCACGTTGGCCGCAAGAATTTACAAACAGGATCGGGTCTGGGAGCGCCACCGCCACCGCTACGAGGTCAACAACCGCTACGTCAAGCGCCTGGAAGAGGCCGGTCTGGTGGTGTCGGGGGTCAATCCGGAAAAACATCTGGTGGAGATGATCGAACTGCCGGGACATCCCTGGTTTTTGGGATGCCAGTTCCATCCGGAGTTCAAGAGCAAACCCACGGCGGCGCATCCGCTGTTCGTTTCGTTCATCAAGGCGGCGATCGCCGATCAGCAGCTTCGCAAGGGCGCGGCGATGGGAAATCACAATCCGGCTCTTCCCGGCGGGCACCGGATGGATGCGAGTCCAAGCGCGTGAGTCTTCATGATCCAATCTGGAGGGTGTGATGAAAAAACTGACGTTGATGTTGGGCATGGGGCTGCTGTTCTCCGCGCAGGCGTGGGCGGACAACCATCTGCGCGCGGCCTGCGACGAAGGCCATGACAATCTGTTGTCCCGGCTGGCGGAGGACTACGCCAAACAGGGCGGCCCCCGCATCGAACGGCAGGCGGCCGGGAATCCCATGGCGGTGCTGGGGCTGCTGGATTCAGGCCAGGCGGACGTGGTGCTGATCACCAGCGCAACCGCGGGCATGCCCTTCGCCGGACTAACGAAGAAATATTCGACCGCCACGCTGGGGACCGACGCCATGGCTTTCATTGTTCACCCGGCGAACCCGGTGTCGAACCTGGACGCGGCGAAACTGAACGCCATTCTGCGCGGAGAATACAGGGACTGGAAACCCACCGGCATGGGTGATGGTCCGATCCTCCGTTACGGGCTCGGCTCCGGAAACGCGGCGTTCCACGTGATCAGGGCCGCCAGCGGCGGAACCATCCCGGCCAGCACGCAACGGCTGCGCTCCGCCGCCCACGTGACGGCCGCTGTGAGCGAATCCCTCAACGCCTTCGGGTGGGCGCCCGTGTCGCTGCTGCGCACGGGTGAGATCAACACTTCTGGCGTCAAGGTGCTGATGATTCAGTCCGGTAAGGCGCCCGTCAGCCCGTCCGACAGCGCGGCGGTGTCCAGCGGAACCTATCCGCATACCTGGAGCATCATCGCGGTGGGAAGCAAGCAGCCTTCACCGGCTGTGCTGGGATTCCTGCAGTTCGTCGCGGGCAAAGGCGGCTCAATGGCCGCCGCCAGGGAGAAGTTGGCGCCGCCGCCGCCGGCGGCCCGCGCGGAAAACCAGCGCACGCTCTCGCTCAAATCCGCCGCCAGAAAATAATCCGCCCCGGCGCTGTACGAAATATGTTCCCGCGCCGTCCGCCTCGATAGGGATGAGATGCGTGCTGTTCCGGCTGCCCCCATGCGAAGGATCAGGAATGCCCGTCATCCCAACGCCGGGAATGATCACTCTCCCCTGCGTTCGCCCATGAGGCGCTGGATGTCTGGCGGTGGATGACGCACTTCCACTTCCTTGCGCAGCACGGTATCCCGCGGGCGGCTGCGTGAATCGTGGTCCGGGCAGTCAATCGAGTAGTGAAGTCCCCGGCTTTCCCGCCGCATCAGCGCCGATTCGATGATCAACTCGGCGACCGTGGCGATGTTGCGCAACTCAATGAGATCGGCCGTGACCAGGAAGTCCCAGTAATATTGCTTGATTTCCTCGCGCAGCAGTTCGATGCGCCGCTTGGCCCGCGTCAGACGCCGGTCCGATCGCACGATACCCACGTAGTTCCACATCAGGCGCCGGACCTCTTCCCAGTTCTGGGTGACCACGACCATTTCGTCGGGCATGACCGCGCTGCCGGGGTCCCATCCGGGAATCGGTGGAAACATCACCGGCGTATCCAGCAGGGAGATGGATTTCTCCGCCGCGCGCCGCCCAAACACCGCGGCCTCCAGCAGGGAATTGGAGGCCAGGCGGTTGGCCCCGTGCAGGCCGGTGCAGGCGACCTCTCCCGCCGCAAACAGACGCCGGACATCCGTGGCGCCGGATTCGCTGGTGCGCACGCCGCCGCACAGATAATGGGCGGCTGGCACCACGGGAATGGGCTGCCGGGTCATGTCCACGCCAAACCTCAGGCAGGTTTCGTGGATATTGGGGAAGCGCTCGCGCAGGAAGGAGGCTTCGAGATGCGTCATGTCGAGGAAAACACAGTCATCGCCGGTGCGTTTCAACTCCGCGTCAATGGCCCGGGCGACGATATCGCGGGGGGCCAGGTCCTTCATGGGATGAACGCGCGCCATGAACGCCTCGCCGTCCTTGCGCCGGAGCACGCCTCCCTCGCCGCGCAGCGCCTCCGAGATCAGAAAGGACTTGGCGTGCGGATGGAAGAGACAGGTCGGGTGAAACTGCATGAACTCCAGGTTGGAGACCGATGCGCCCGCCCGGTACGCCATGGCGATGCCATCGCCCGTCGCGATATCCGGATTGGTGGTGTACAGATACACTTTCCCCGCGCCGCCCGTGGCCAGCAGCGTCGCCCCGGCCAGGAAGGTATGGACGCGCCCGCCGGCTTTTTCCAGCGCATAACAGCCGAAACATTCAATCGGCCCCTCGATCCCCAGCTTGAAGGAGACGATGAGGTCAATGGCCGCCATGTTTTCGAGCAGCGTGATATTGGGATGGCCGCGCGCGGCCTGCAGCAACGCCCGTTCGATCTCGCGTCCGGTGATATCACCGGCGTGGGCGATGCGGCGTTGGGAATGGCCGCCCTCCCGCGTCAGATCAAGCTGCTCCGGGCGATCCTCGCGGTGGGTGAAGCGCACGCCCAGGCGGATCATGTCCTGGATCGCCGCCGCGCTTTCCGCCACCACGCCCTCGACCACGTCGCGCCGGCACAATCCCGCTCCCGCGTTCAACGTGTCCTCCACATGGGACTGGATGGAGTCCTTCGGCGACAACACCCCGGCGATGCCGCCCTGGGCGTAAATGGTGTTGGATTCACTGGCCTCGCGCTTGGTGAGGATGATCACCCGGCCTTTTTCGGCCGCCCGCAGCGCGTAACTGAGCCCCGCCAGGCCGCTGCCCAGCACCAGAAAGTCCGAATGATGAACGGAGGCCATCCGCCCTTAGCCCTGCACGCCGGCGCGGGAGAAGAGGCTATCCAGCCGTGTGGTGATCTCGCGCGGAAACTCCAGCGGCGTGTAGTGGGTGCCGCCTTTCAACACCATCATTTCCGCACGCGGCATGCGCTGAACAATGGTCTGCGCGGTGGATACGGGGGTGAACAGGTCCCTGTCGCCGGTGACGATCAACGCCGGGCAGGCGATGGCGGGCAGTACGTCGCTGGCGTCGTGCAGGCCGAGGGCCTTCATGTTCTCGCTGTAGGCCACGTAGTCGAGACCCGCGAATCCGCGCGCAAGGCCGTGGATCAGCTTCTCGTCAATATTCTTGTGAACAGCGCCCGCGAGCTTCATCAGGTCCAGATAAACAGTGGTGTTGGTGGCGGCGGCGATGCCCTTGGCGGTCAACTCCGCTCGTTCCTGCACGGCGTCGAAGATGCGCGGAATGACGAAGCGCGCCAGAGGGGAATTGAAGGCCGTGTCGAATACCCGTCCCCAGGTGCCGTTGAAGGCGGCGAGGCCGCGCATGCGGTGGGCGTTGAAGCGCGCAAATTCAAAATTCACCTGCACGCCCATGGACCAGCCCAGAAAAATCGCCTCCTGGATGTCGAGGTGGTTGAGCAGCGCCTCCAGATCGCGGGCGTGATGGGCGACGCTGTACGAACCCTTGCGCGCCGGACGTTCTGAGCCGTAGAGGCCGCGATAATCCCACGAGATGATGCGGAAGCGCCCCCGCAAATGCTCGACGATATAATGCCAGGCCAGCAGGGTGCCGCCCAACCCGTTGGAGAGAACAACCGGAAAGC
>JAJVIH010000021.1:0-107196 GCA_022072125.1 Myxococcota bacterium
TTCACCCCCACGTGCGTGGGGACAACCCACCCCCCCCCCGCGCACGCGGGGAAAGGAGCGGTTCACCCCCACGTGCGTGGGGACAACACGCTGGAGGAAATCCGCGCCGCCGCCGCCGACGGTTCACCCCCACGTGCGTGGGGACAACTTCCTTAGCCATTGATTGGCTGCGAGAAAAACCGGTTCACCCCCACGTGCGTGGGGACAACGACGTGCTGGCCGAGTGCGCCCGGGCGTCGCCCGGTTCACCCCCACGTGCGTGGGGACAACGGGTACTGGAAAAGCCCGGCGTGGTGGCGCGACGGTTCACCCCCACGTGCGTGGGGACAACCAATTCGCCCAGGTTCCAGCCGCCGGCGGGAGCGGTTCACCCCCACGTGCGTGGGGACAACTTTACGGCGTCCGCAACGGTGCGAGGCTCCTCCGGTTCACCCCCACGTGCGTGGGGACAACCTCCTTAGCCATTGATTGGTTGCGAGAGACACCGGTTCACCCCCACGTGCGTGGGGACAACTGATTCACGGGTTGTATGCCGCCGGCGTTCCGCGGTTCACCCCCACGTGCGTGGGGACAACCGGAGCCCAGGAACTGTACGCATGCACAGGTCCGGTTCACCCCCACGTGCGTGGGGACAACTTCATCAAAACCGGCGGGAAGGGCGCCGCCCGGGGTTCACCCCCACGTGCGTGGGGACAACGGTTTCCACGTCGTGACACTCGAAGACGGCTCCGGTTCACCCCCACGTGCGTGGGGACAACTTTGCGTTCCTTTGTTAGATGTAATTAGCAACCGGTTCACCCCCACGTGCGTGGGGACAACGCTCCATAACTCAGCAAGTACCAATTGTCCGGCGGTTCACCCCCACGTGCGTGGGGACAACCCCAAGCTGCGCCGTGTCTAGCGCAGCCACGGCGGTTCACCCCCACGTGCGTGGGGACAACGAAAAGGAACCATAGATTGCGCTGTAAAAAAACGGTTCACCCCCACGTGCGTGGGGACAACTTGTTGGCGATGTCAACGGTTCGCGCGATTTTCGGTTCACCCCCACGTGCGTGGGGACAACAACGCGTAGGTTTTGGTTTTCCGTGAGACGGTCGGTTCACCCCCACGTGCGTGGGGACAACACTAAAAAAAACCTGTATTTACGCCATCCGAACCAGAAAAATCCCCTCGAAGTCTTCGACCGATCGCGCCGATTTCCCCCAGCTCAGGACCCGGAAGCCCTGTTCATTATCACTCGAATGAATCATCACGCAACTGCCTTCACCGGCTTGGCCGCAGGCTTTTTCCCACAGTTTATCGCGCACCATGGCTGAAACCCTCCCCACGAAGACCCCCGCTTTCGGCTCCAAAAACCACCGTGTCAATTCTCCCCGCAACCCGATTGGCACGCGCTCAAGAATCAGAACCACCATCGTTCTCCTCCTTTTCATCCGTGTCCACAGCATAGGAGCGTCCGCCCTCCACTTCTCCCTCCACGGGATCCCACAATGGGCCCGGAGCGACGCCAGCTTGGTCGAACGGACTCTCGCCGGAAGTTCCTTTTTTGGGCAGCATCAGCGCATTCTGAATGTCCGGAATGATTCTGGCCAGAAGCCGCGTTGACACAAACAGGTCGCGGCACATGATCCGCACACTTCGTTCCAGGCCGTCCTTGTTCTCCGCCGCCGCGCGAAAAGCCGCCGGTATCGTGATTTCCGATTTGTAAAGATCGGCGACATCATAAACGAAGGACAACATCTTTCCGGTGTGGATGAAGCCCAGCGCCGGAGAAAATCCCGCCGAGGCGATGGCTGCCTGGCAAATGCCATAAAGACACGAATTGGCCGCCGACAAAGCCCTGTTCACCGGGTCCGCGTTGGCCCATTCACCCCGGTAATTGCGGCCGGACCAGGGTACCCCGGTTTCCCGGGCGGCTCTGGCGTATGCGCTCCTGACACGAACGCCTTCCATCCCGCGGATCTGTTGCAGGGTCAGCTCCGGATCGAACACCTCGGCGAATCGCAACTGGTATAACCGGCGCACGGCCTTCATATGAAGCTCCGCATCGGCCCAAACCCGCGCCTGATGAAGAAAATTCGCCGCGCTGCGCGTCTTGCCCATGCCGGCCGCGTAGAACCGGATTCCCTGTTCGCCGCACCAAGTCACCAGACAACCGTGATCCGCCAGCACGGTCACGGCGGCATGCGTGATGGAGACGCCTGGTCCCAGCATGAGCAGCGCCAGATTGGCGCAGGGGACCGGCGCCTTGCCGGATTTGTCGTGTATGGCGATTGCCCGGGCTTCCTGGTCAATGCGGCAATGCTCGACGTAGAGATAGCTCCAGCCGTCGCTGAATTTGGGCAAAACGTGAAGGTCTTGAACTCTCAGACCGCCTCCTCCGCGCCCGGCACGGCGAGCGGCGCAACCGAAAGCAGGCCGAACCCAAATGCCTTTCCAGGGCCGATGCCCTGAACCAGCGCCTCGCGAAAGGCGTCTGGGTCCGTGACTTGCAGAATGCCGTCGAATTGGACGGAAAACAGGCGTATTCCTTTTGGGCCCTTCCCCTTTTGGTTTTCGTCCGCGTTGTCGTTGGCATTGCTTGGCTTGTTCTTGTCCACATGGACATAGCTCGAACTGGCCGTGGCGGAGTTGATGGAGAATCCCACTGATTCGCCCCGGCGGGCAAGCCAGTCCACAAGCTGGCAGGCCGGAACGGGCACGCGCTTTCCGATGGATTCCTGTTTCTTCAAATCCGGTGATTTTTCACTCAGCCGTTTGGTCGGATTCGCCGCGAGGCGGAATCGCAGACGCTGGTCTTTCGAGAAGCGCGGATCGAATTGTTTCACCCCGGGGGGCGCCGCCAGAAGATAATCCGCATTGTGAAAGGCATAGCCCCAGTCGGGCTCAACGGCGGACTGCACGATGATCATCACCCGGCCGTTGGAAAGAGGATCAATGCGAAACAGAAAGTTCGAGTCCGAGGAGCGTTTCTTGTGGACTTGATCCTGGTCCGAGGAGCATTTGATGTAGACTTGATCCTGACCAAACTCATCCGGTTTGAACGGCTGGAGAAAGTCCGGATCGCGGGTCTTTTGGGTTCCGGACGGAAAAGCCATGCAAAGGCGCTGGTGGACACGATAGCGATTTCGGAGCCACGAGCGTCCGGGCCTGGGCTGGTCTGGGTTGTCTCCTGCATTAATCAATAGACGGGACAGGTACATGGTTATTCCACCTCTTCCGCGGAAAGCCACCGGCGCCGGGTCTCCAGTGAGCGGAACTTGATAATCTCCTCCCGCTTTTCGATGATTCGATCACGCCAGCGCGGCTCCTCGGGATTGATGCGGTCCATCCCCATGCCAAGGCCGTATTCGATCATGGTGACGGCGTCATGGCATAGCCTGCAAAGCGAACGCAGGTCTTCCAGGGTTTCGGCTCCCCCGGCCCTCCGGTAGGTGATGTGCTGGACGGTCATGCGCGGTCCGGACGACTTGCAGAAGACGCACAACCCGGCGTCGGCTTCAATCCGCTCTGCGCGGCGCTTCCGGTATTCCGTATCCTTATAGTTCGCGCGCGGGCGCGGCGGCGCCGGCGTATATTCCTGGACCGGATCGCCAACGGTCACCCCCACCTCGCCGCGCAGGACAAATCTCGGCTCGTGGACCGGTGGATCGAAGCAAACCGGCGCGTCATACCACACTTCCGCGTCATCGGGGGCGACGTCATTTTCAGAGGCGCGCCGCCATTCCACGAGCGTTTGGACCTTCCTGTTCCGTGGCTTGTCGTCGTCCTTGTACCGCGGGCGCCATGGAATGAACTTCAACGCGGTGTTCAGGTCGTCATGGCTGGCGGGATTTGTCCACGATTCATCCTTGCCGGGCCTTGCAAGCACCGGAACGGACGGCGGGCAGGACTTGCGTCCAAGGAAAACCGGCCACTTTGGCGCCGCAACCGCCTCAGCGACCTTCTGGATCCACTTCGCATCACCTTGGAGCGCGACGAGAAAGCTCGCGTCGGCCAAGTATTCCCGGCGCGTGATGAGCGTGCCCTTGGCGCCGGTCCTCACATCACCCCCAGCGGTTGTCATACCGGTTCCGGCTCCCACCGTGTGGTAATCCCACCAGAGCGCGCCACGGCGATCCACGCGCACGCCCATCGAAAGAGCATTCAACTCCGGCAGGCGTTGCCGCGCCTGCTCACGCGACAGCCCCATGGCGCAGCAGACGAGGCCCAGCACACCGGACTTGGTTGGGACATCCATGGTCCGCCGGATGACGAATTTTGACGTGTCGCCCCATGCCTGAAGGGGGCCTTCGAGGCGCAGGAAGAGGGTGTTGGCTCCGGTCATATTCCCGCCTCCACCGGCGCAGTGGGTGATTCCACTGTCCTCATGACCTCCCCGACAAAGGTGTCGAACTTGTCAAACTCGCGGGAACCGTCCACGGGTTGTTCCTGCTCGTGTTCCTTCTTCTGCCTGTCGATCCAGGTCAGGCGATGGCGAAGACCCGGCGAGAACCAGAAACGTTCGGCCTCGACGCCGTAACCTTCAATGAGTTCGTGGGCGTACTGGCCCAGTCTGGCGATGCTTTCGCCGATCAAACCACGTGTGGACTTTTCCGGCACTGGATCGGCGAAGGCGTTGGCGTAGCTGATCGGCGTGGCCTGCCTGGTTTTGATCTCCACCAGAACTCCGTCGGGCGGATTGAATGCCGCGTGGGAATGTTGCTTGCCCGAGGGATTGGCCTTGACCGCTGCTTCGAGGAAGCAGCGGATGGTCGTCTTGGCGAGTTCCTCATCACCCCCGAGGTTCGTCTTCAACTGCTCGAAGTCAATGACGAAGTGTTTGTAGAAGCAGGCCGAATTGAACATGGCCTCGTTGACGTGGGCGGCGCCGGCGTCCTGGCCGGGCACATCGTCGGCGGCTGTGAAGTAATCCACCTCGTTGACGACCGCGTGAGTCGAGATGGCGTGAGCGGCGGAGAGCGCGGCCTCGACCGTGAACTTGCCTTTGAGAACCTTAAACGGCTCCTTTGCATCGAATTCCGTCATACGGCCGCAAAGTGCGATGTCGGGTGTCTTGACAAACTCGCCGATGATCTCGGCGAATTTCTTTCCCAGGTTACCGTTTCCGTCACGCACGGCAGCGCCCATTTTCTGGATGGCGGATTGGGGGAGAAAGAAGAGCGCATCGAAAGTGTTCTCATCCTTCTTCAGGCCGACCCCCCCTTCTTCAAAGACCTTTCGAATGGCCTTGCAATGTTGCTCTTTAGGTGGATTGCCTTCGTCCGCCGCCTCCTTCGCGATGAGTTCGATCAGCCGCCGTGTACGCACGCCGCCGTCCTTCTCCAAAGCGGCGGAAAACTCCGGGCTGCGCCGGATGCTGCGTTTGAGACACTGGCTGGAGATGCGCGCCCGGGTGAAGCCGCCAAAGATGCAGGTCTTGGGCGCGCCCAGGTCATCCCGGTTCAGGTTCGCCGGGCCGTGGTTCTGGATCATGTGGATTTCGATCAGCATGTTCATATTTCCTTTCTGGTTGTTGAGTTGGTATCTGTTCCGCTTCCACTGTTTTGCTCCGCCGCATCATCCGGAACTTTTGAATTAGCGGCGCCGAGATATTTTTCCGCCCAGATGTCTCGTACATCGCGTTCGAGGCGGTGCTCCTCGCCCCGGTCCCAGATGGAGAGATGGTCGAGGAGTTTCACCCAGTCAATGCCGTTCACATCCCGCGCATGGGGTACGCGCCCGGCGACGGCCCGGGCGGCCTCTCCCAGCGCCCAGCGCAAATGCGGCTCCAGGGAAGACAAGGACGAGCAAAGCAGGGCGTCGAATCGTTGCCGGAAGCGCTTGCGGCCATTTTCGTCGCGTGGTTCGCAGCGGCCCAGAACTACAGGCAACCACAGTTCGTCTGAACCGGACGGAACGGGGAACGCGCCGAAAAGCTTGGCCACGAGCCATGACGGCTCCCGGCGAGGAGCCGCCTGATTTTCCTTCCGCAGCGGCCACCACAGGCCCGTGAAGAGGTCGAAACCCGGGAGCGTTTCGTCGAGCGGCCGTCCGGCCAGACGGCGCAACCGCGAGCGTTCGCCTTCCTGCAAGTTTGAAAGCTTCTGGATGTATTCAGCGGTCGGACTCATTTTGAGCCTCCCTTCTTGCGGCCGCGTTTTGCTTTGCCAGGCGCGGCTTCAGCCGCGTCTGCGTTCGATGGTTGATCCGGCTTCTCTACCAGTTCTTTGATCTTGTTGTTCAGCAGGTATTCCGCGTGTTTCAGCGCGGCGCGCCGGCGAAGCGGTGAGCCGGGTGTGACGGAAGCGACAATTTGTTCGACGACCGGCTCGTAAAAAACCCAAAGAAACTTGTCGACCTCAGCGTCGGGTTGTTTGAGAGCGGCCCGCAGGCGGGACTCGGCGTCGGGTATAGCCAATACAACAGCAGCATTGACTTCGGGGTGATCATCCTTGCCCGTCTTCTTGTTGGGTGTGGTGCACTTGACGAGAGAGCGCAGACCCTCGCGAATGCTCGCGGAGCGTTCGACGCGCTGACTAGCCGCCTCATTCGGAACGGACACGCTTGTCGCGTCTTGGAACGTGAAATCGTTTACGACGGGACCGATGGCGGATACTTTGCCTTGGCGTTGACCGCGAAGACGAAGGGCGTCGCGCCAGAACCTGCTTGCTTGAATGCCCGCATCCGCGTTCAAGTCGGGCAAGCCGAGAGCTTCCGCGTCTTTCAGCAGGTGCGGGTCCTCATCCCAGAACTTCTTGACCTGCGTGTCGTTCTTGCGCAGATGCGGCGCTTCCTGTTTGGTTGCCTTCTTGGTCAGTTCCTTGATCGCCTGATGATTGGCCGCAGTGAAAAGCTGGTGGAAGACGCGGGCGATTTTCTGTTCATCGGGTTCAGGATTTGGCGCAGCGGCGGCGGGGGTGTCGGCCGCATCAAGCGCCGCCATTCTGCATTTGCCGATGAGTTGAGCGACCTTGACTACTTTGTTGGCCAGCCTGCGCTCTTTTGTTTCTTTTGACTTGTAACCATTGTTGATTTTCTGGAACTCGGCCAAGACGTCCTTTCCGAATTGCTGGCCCCGGGTGACGGGAGTGGGCCACCCTCTCTCAATTGATAGGGTTTTGACAGGCGTTCCAATTTGCCCACAGTTTGCACAAGGACCATTTTCCCCATCGTTATTCAGCCAGAACTTGCGGGGCCGCCAGGCAAGCAGGGCCACCGTGTCAGGTGAATCCGGCTGCTTGTTGCTTAACCATGGAGCCTGATCAACTTGCGGATTTTTTTCTGGAAGGTTCGCGCAAAGAGTATGGAGCAGGTTCCTCTCTTCAATCAATGCATAAGCCGCGGAGCCGGGGTTGACTGATGCGGGATAATGCCCGTTGGCCGGAGCCCAGACCGAGAGCCGCAAGATTCCCATCGCGCAACAAGCGGGGCAAAACCCATAGGAATCATCATACACAACATGGCGCATGTGATTCACCGAATTCGCTCCAGGGAACTCGACGAGCAGATCGCCGATGGGCCGAGGCTTTATTTTATTTTGCAGCGAGGCGTCCTGATAGAACCTTTTGCCATCGCCCAGCAGATTGAACGCGGCCCGGTTTGCCTCCAGCTTCGCCAGCCAGTTTTCCGGTATGCCCGCGCTCGACTCGTCCAGTTCCGCAAGGGAAGACTTGGCGTCCTCCTTGCACCACATGAGCACGGCCAACAGAAATCGCAGGAGCGCCACCCTGTCCATCGGGTTGCTGGCGGCTATCAGCCGGATCTGGTGCGCGCCGGTCAGCGCCTGGAGGATGCCCACGCGATCCACTTTCCCGTTGCTGTAAAGAACGGGTATCCACTTTTCGCAGAGCAGGTTGTATGATGAAGTACTCATGATTCTTTCCTTTTCAGACATATTACAGTGAAATTTCACGCGCTGCAAGCTGCGCCCGGCGTAAAGGGACCGGCGCCAGCCGGGCGTGGTCCACCGGATATGCGGCCGCGTCGTTGATGGTGTGCGCCAGTCTCCCGGAGGTGTTGAAACCACTGAAAGCCTGGCGTCCACGATGGAGCGGCTGGAGTGTTTCGCGCGCCGCGACCATGCTCTCGCGACGGTTCGCGGAGAGCGGCGGTGATTTTGATGGATGTATCCTTGCACCGTGGCCGTCCGGAATGGAAAATGTGAGGTATTGACGGAATCCTGCAACGTGCTCGTGCGGAGCGGGCCCGGAATCTCCCGTCTCACACGGGAGAGCGGCGTGCGCCGGGACGAGCAAACAGCGCTGTTCGAGGGAGACGAAAGATGAGCACCATGGCGACCACCGAAAGGCGCGCGCAGCGGCTGGCGCTGCTCGTCGGATCGAACCCGCTCCCCAACTACCTCGCGGCCTGCGCGCTGCGACCGAGCCGCATCGCACTCGTGTACACCGAGCAGACCAGAGAGGCGAAGGACCGCCTTGGGGGCGAGCTGACCAACATTCTGGGCAGCCATGTCGCCGTCGACGAGCCGTTCGTGGAGGATCCAACCTGCGCCACGACGGTCCGTCGAGTCCTCGATCCGTTCATGCGGAGCGAAGCCGGCGGAGAAGTGCTCTTGAACTACACGGGCGGCACGAAGGTGATGGCCGCCCACGCCCGGCTGGCCTTCTCGTGCTTGGGTGGGCGGCCAGAACATGCGTCGTACCTCGACGAGGGCGGCATGGACCGTCCACCGCGACTGCGCTTCGACGACGGGAACTCGAAGCCTCTCTCCGACTACCTCGAGATCCCGCTGACGCTAGCTACGGTGCTCGCACTACACGGCATCACGCACAAGCCGCAGGGGACCCCGGCTTCCACGACCGACGATGCGTGCCAGATCTTGTGCAAGGTGCTGGCGGACCCGCCCCTGGCGGCCAAGCTCTACAGCGAGCGCAAGCGGCTTCAGAAGCTCGGCAACCCGAACAAGGCGATATCGGAGCCCTTCCGGGCGGACCGCTACGGCTTGTCGCTTAGCCTGCAGGAGTTCCCAACGGAGACACAACTCAGTTCATTCAAGAACAGCAAAGAGAAGGAGTCCTGGTTCAAGCAGTGGTTCTCCTTCATCGGCGGCGAGTGGCTGGAAATATGGCTTGGCGACCAGATCCGCGCGCTCGAACGGGATCCAAAGCCCGAAATCACGGTCGGAGTGAACGCATACCGCGGCGACAGTAGGGCGCAGCTCGAGGTTGATGTCGCCGTCGTCCGCAGTCACCGATCCTACTTCATCTCATGCACGACGGATCAGACAAAATCGCTCTGCAAGTCCAAGTTATTCGAGGTGGCTGTCCGCTCCCGTCAACTCGGAGGAGACCTCGCCCGGGCCGCCGTGGTCTGCCTCGCTGATGACCAAACGGTCTCCGCGCTACAGAACGATGTCGATGACGTATGGGGTGCCAGCAACACGACCAGGGTCTTCGGCATCTCGGACGTCCGCGCGTGGTCCGACTGCGAAGGCAAGCAGCCGAGCCGGCAGAAGCTGAAGGAATGGTTGGAGAGCTGAGATGGCGGTGATCACAGGAATTGATGTCCTCGGTATTCAGAGGTACGTCTTCGCGTCGAACCGGCTCCGGGATGTGCTCGCCGCGTCGTGGATGGTGGATCACGTCCTGGGACGCGAGGCCGACTCGCTGCTGCAGTGGGGCATGACGGACGACCGCGTCCTGCTCGCCGCTGGCGGAAACGCCGTCGTCAAGTTTGAGAACGTGGAGGACGCAAGAACGTGGACCAGGAGGTACACGCGCTGGCTGCAGGACGAGGCGCCGGGACTCGACGTCGTTGTCGCTCACCGGTCATACGATGATCGCCCGCTGGCGTGGGGGCTCAAAGCGCTCGCCGTGGATCTCGCGCGAGCGAAGCTGGAGCGGCGCCCGAGCGTGCCGCAGCTCGGGCTCAGCGTCACGGCTTCCTGCTCGGTGACGGGACTACCAGCGACATCGCTCGATCGACACGATCATGCTGCGATCTCGCGCCACATCGAGACGCTCCGACAAGACGAAGTCCAGAGGCGCGCCAAAGAACGCTGGGACCGCTACCTGCCGGAGGGGTTGGACCAAGCCCCCGAATGGGCCGCCGGGTTCCCCGACGAACTTGATCTCATGGGCCGCACCCACGGCGACACCAGCCTCCTCGGCGTGGTTCACGTGGACGGCAATGGGGTCGGCCAGGCCATCAAGGGGTGGCTCGACCGCTGCCTCAAGGAGGACGTCAAGGACGCGCAGGTTCGCGCCGAGTTCCGCGAGTGGTCGCGCAGTATCGACGAGCTCGGGGAGCACGTCCTGAGGGCCATCGTCCAGCGGGTCGCGTCCCGCGTCTTCGAGGAGAACAACGAGCGCGGCGAGAGGCGATTCGTCGTCCGCGGCACGCCGCACGATCTCGGTTTCCCACTGAAGACGTACGAGAAGACGGTGTTTCTCCCGCTCCGTCCGATTCTCCTTGGCGGGGACGATCTCACCTTGGTGTGTGACGGGCGGATCGCGCTCGACCTTGCCGCGGCGGCACTGAGGGAATTTGGGGTGCGCCCGATCCCACATCTCGGCGAGAACGGCACCGCGTGGACGCCTACAGCCTGCGCTGGTGTGGCGCTCGTCAAGGCGCACGCACCTTTCCACCGAAGCTACGACCTCGCCGAGAGTCTTTGCACGTCGGCAAAGCGTGCGCGGCAGGACGTGAACCAGAAGGGACAAGGATGTTGGCTCGACTGGCACGTGGGCTCGACACGGCCTGCCGAGACGGTCGAGGACGTTCGCAGGCGCGAGTACCAGGGTGGCGATCTCACGATGCGCCCCTATCCCCTTGCGCCGCTCGATGGCCGTGAGCAGTCATGGGGCTGGCTCGACACCGAGTTCCTCGGACCCGGCAGCACGTCCGAAACAGCAGGACGAGGCCTCCGCGGTGCAGCATGCTGGGCGGGAAGCCGAAGCCGCGTCAAGCGGCTCGGCTCGCTCGTACCGGCGGGCAGAGACGATATCCGGCGCCAGATCGAAGCGTGGAACGCGATCGAGGATGGAGTCGCGCTGCCCGGCGGACTTTTGGGGGATGGGTTTGTCGGGAAGCAGACGCCGCTCCTCGACGCGATCGAGCTGTTGGATCTTCACGTTCGTCTGGAACCCGATCCTACGGCCGCGGGCTTGGCCGCCAGCGCGGTCGTGAGAGATGAGGAGACCGCATGACGAATGGCACTTCGCCTTCCTTCCTGCAGATCGAGCTGCTCTCCGACACCACGTTCAGTCGTGGCGAGGGCGCGGCGGGGGTCGTCGACACCGAGGTCGAGAGGGACAATCTCGGGATGCCGTTCATCGGCGGGAAGACCGTGCGCGGCCTCCTTCGCGACTCATGGCTCTCCATGTCCCGCCACTTCCCGAGCCTCGTGGACGCGGCCGCGCGGGTCCTGGGGCGGAGCCAGGCCGTCGACGAGTCGTGTCGGCTGAGGATCGGTGACGCGATGCTGCCTGCGGCGATCCGGGCCGCGGTTCGGGGAGCGGCCGAGCGAGAGGAACACCCGCTCGCGCCGGGAGCCATCCTCGACGGCTTCACGAGCATCCGCTACCAGACGGCCGAGGATCGCGAGACCGGCGCTCCGGACGTCACAACGTTGCGGTCGTCACGCCTCGTTCTCCGCGGCTTCGTGTTGGAGGCGAGTCTCTCCTGGCTCGACGGCTACCGGCCCACAGCGTGCGATATGCGGCTCCTGGCGCTGTGCGCGCTTGCGACCCGTCACGGCGGGCTGCTTCGGAACCGAGGACGCGGTCATATCCGCATGACCCTGGACGGCGATCTCGAGAAGACGCGGAAATACGCGGAGGCGACGACGTGAGCTCTTCGGCCGCCCCGACCTACCTCCACTACAGGCTGCAGCTTCGGTCACCAGCCATCGTTTCGACCTTGTCGGGCGATCCCAACAGCATAGCCACGCAGTCCTTCATTCCAGGGGGCGCGCTTCGCGGCGTCTTGGCCGGTCGGCTTCTCGCGAGCGGCGTCGGTGGAGACGACGAGGAGTTTCGGCGGCTCATCCTCTCCGGTGAAGTCCGCTACCTTCATGCATTCCCCGAACTGGCAGGAAAACGCTCCCTGCCCAGCGCTTTATCCTGGAAGACCAACAAGGTGGATCCGGCCCGCGTGATCGACCTTGCCGCGTTCAGTGGAGCGATCGATACGGCTGTCGATGCCGAAGACTTCAAGAACGTTTGGCCGGAAGAGGGGCTGGCCGCCGTTTCCGCCCCGTTCGCAGCCGTGTCGGTTTCCAGTGGAGCCCGCGACATCGCGGCTCCATCAATCGGCTCCCGGATCCACCAGCAACGGGATCGCATCAAAGGGCGGCCATGGAAGGATCGCGAAGAACAGCCTCATGGCGCGCTCTTCGTCTACGAGTACCTGGAGGCCGAGCAAGTCTTCCGCGGCGCCATCCAGGTCATGCCAGCGGCTGCCGGAGACATCGAGATCATCAAGCAGTTGCTCGTTTCTAGCCCCATTCTGATCGGGCGATCCCGCCGGGCAGGATACGGTGGTGAGGCTGCCGTCGAGTTCACCGGGCAGGTGCGGCGAGAGTACGAGAACGTATCCGAATCGGTTTCCCAGGATGTCGCCGCTGGCGAATTGTTCAGGGTGCTTCTTGCCTCCGCGTATGTGGGCCGCCACCCGGAGACGGGACAGCTCGATCCGAGCGCGCTTCCAGACGAGCTTCTCAGCCGGTTGGGCGGCGCCGCGACGGTCGAGCGCACGTGCTGGACCTTCGAGGTCGTTGGAGCGTTCAACCAGAAGTGGCGCCTCGAGGTTCCGCAGGCGCAGGCGGTCGCGGCTGGGGCCGTGCTCGTTCTCAAGGCGACGTCTGCGATCCCCCTGGCCACGCTGCGCGCCATCGAGCACGAGGGCCTCGGCGAGCGGCGGGTCGAGGGCTTCGGTCGGGTGCTGTTCCTGGAGCACTCCGACGACCGCGGGACGATTCGGCTGCGGCGCGCCGAGGATCACGAGCAGACGGACGCCACGGCGGCCACAGCCCTCGCGCCCCAGGGCGAGCAGTCTCGTCGCCAGCTTGATCTCCTGGAACGGAGGATCGTGCTCGCGGCTGCGCGGGCGGAACTGGATCGAGTTGCCGCGCTCGACCTGGCCGCCAAGGCGAAAGGCAAGCGACCGACGAATAGCCTGCTTGGTCGGCTTCGGACCCTGTTCCGGCGGTCCATGGACGAGCAGGCCGCGCAAGCGGCGCTGGCGAACCTCCGGATCTGGTGCAGCGACGACGACGACCATGCTCTCAAGAAGAACGCGCGTGAGCAGCTCGATCGCTGCCTAGTCAACCGCGAGGGGTTCGGCTGTGAGGAGTTCCGCCGTTGGCTTCGCCGGCTGGCCGAGTCGGATCACGGCGAGCCTGGCTGGGAGGCCCTGGTCCTGGCCTCCGGGAATCAGGCCACGCTGACAGGACTCGCGGCCAGGAGCCACCTCACCACTGGTGCCGAGGCTGAAGCCGTCCTGCACGAGCACTCGGCACTGCTGCGCGTCCACCTTGTCGACGCGGTCCTGGGCGCCATGGCCCGCCTGAACCGGAGAGGTGCGACATGAGTCCGAACCCGCTCAACGATGCCATGCCGCCCCGCGCTCTAGTAGCGCGGTGGGTCATCCGAGGAACGCTGACCATCGACACCGCGCTCCATCTCGGAGGGGAGGGAACCGAGCGGGTGGACATGCCGGTGCTGCGCGATCCCCGTGACGGCAGACCCTTGCTCCCGGGTACAACCATCGCCGGAGCTTTGCGCAGCGCGCTGGCCGACCGGCTGGCGGGCTACGGACAAGCCGAGCCCAAGGAGGTCGCCGCTCTATTCGGTGCTGCTCGCGGGGACGACGAAGGCGGCCAGAGCCCGCTCATCGTCTTTGACAGCCTGGGCGCGTTGCCAGAAAACCAATCCGTCGAGATTCGCGACGGGGTCGCGATTTCCCCGGCAACCGGAATCGCAGAGGACCATAAGAAGTACGATTACGAGGTGCTCCCGGCTGGAACAACGTTCCCGGTTCGGCTCGACCTCCTGTTGCCCGGCCCATCCACGGATCGCAATGATGCTCGTCCGGAAGAGAAAGAGATCCTTGAATGTCTCGCGGCCGCCCTCGATGCGTTTACTCACGGCGAGAATGGATTGGGCGCCAAGCGATCGCGTGGCCTCGGGCGAGTCAGTGCGCGGTGGACCGCGAAACGCTTCGGTCTCGACTCTCGCGAGGGCTGGATACAATGGCTTATCTCTGACCACGAGCATCCGGTCGTAGCGACCCCGGACCAGGCCTGCATCCGCGACGCGCTCGAGGCCGCTGCGCCGGAGTCTCTCAGGCCGCTCGCACTGCCCGGCGACGTACGCACGAGGGTCGTGATCGACCTGAATTTGGAGGTCGGCCATGACATCCTGGTCCGCAGCCCGGGCACGGATCCTGGCGCCCCCGACGTCTCGCACCTGCACAGCGGGGGCACCGCGATCCTCCCCGGGACGAGCGTCGCGGGAGTGATGCGCGCACAGGCGCTGCGCATCGCGAAGCTGGTCCGGGAAGGCAAGAACGACGCTAATGAATGGATCGATCGTCTATTCGGCCCGCGCTTTGAGGGGCAGCGTCCCTCGGGAAAGCTGAGCCCCCGCGCGGCGCGACTGCGCTTCAGTGAGGCGCGGCTTAAGGGCGGCAGGCCGCAGCGGCAGACGCGGATCGCCATTGATCGCTTCACTCAGGGAGTCGTTGATGGCGCGCTCTTTGACGAGCAGACGGAGATCGGCGGCCGCGCGATCGTACGGTTGGAATTGCGGAATCCCGAGCCTGGCGAACTGGGTCTCGTGCTCCTCGTGTTGAAGGATCTGCTCGATGGGGCGCTGCCCGTCGGCGGCACGGCCAGCGTGGGCCGCGGCGTTCTTCGTGGTTCCGCTACCGTTACCTGGTTCGATGGGACTGGGCCCCGCCAGCGTTCTGCCCGGATCCAGCCGGGCGAACAACCGGACGGCGATGCGGCTGCGGACATTGATGAGGCGATCCGCGTCTTTCACGAGGCGGGCGCCCGGGCAGGTGAACCGGCTGACGGGGCGGCGGGCGCCGGAGTGGGGGACTCGATATGAACGAGACCGGATCGCCTTGCGCCCTCGCAGGTTGTGACCTGACACCCCTCGATTCCCCGGCCTGCGAGCGATACGTCTCGTGGCTGCTCGGCGAGGAGAACGCCGTCGCGCCCGGGAGCGCAACTAGGCTTGCCTGGGCGCTCGCCCACTCCGGCGATGGCGTGACATGGGGCCGTTACGATGCGCAGAAAGGAGTTTGGCTCCTTGGGAACCAGGCGGCATCCGATGTGTCGCCGCCGGTCCGCGCGGAGACGCTGCAAGAACTGCGGCTCTTCGGTGATGGTGGCGAGGTCCTCATTTGGCGGACCGGCGCGGGGCTCCGGGGACGCATGCTTCGTGATACCGATCCCGCGGCGGGTTGCGGCGACGAGGCCAATCCCCTACGCCCATCGGAGGAGTGGCGCATCCTGCGCGGCGACCGCATCATCAAGGACGCTGGCCATGACTTCACGCATATTGGCGACGGCGCGGGTGCGGAGCAGGTGCTTCCGCTGGCCGTCAGCAGCAACGAACAGCTTCGAGCCCGTCAGGTTCAGCTCGCAGTGCGCCACTACTACGAGTCCGACGTGCATACGGGCGCCGTCCGCATCGCGGCGACACGCCTCGTCACGCTCAGGTCGGGAGGCGGCCATGGCGCTTGAGAAGGGGATCCTCCGTGTGTCCAAGTCTGGTTCGGTGCAGATCGAGGTCGCCACGAAGAAGGGAGGAACCGCGAAGCTGAGCCCAAGCGAGGGCGAGATCTCGCAAAGCGTGCTCGACCGTCTCGCCGACCTCGCCGGCAAGGAGGTCGAGTTCGAGCGCGTGGAAGGCCAGCCGAAGAAGGTCCGGGAGGCTGGTGGATCCTTCGTCCCGCCTCGCCGCGAGACCCGAGAAGGTGATCGGGAGAAAGGGCGCGCGGACCGTAGTGGCGGCTTCCAGCCGGGCCGCCGGCAAGAGCGTCAGGATCGGAGGGAGGAGATGCCTTGCCGTCAACCCGACTTCCACAACCCCTACAACTTCGTGCCGGCCCCTCCTCGGAACGTCAGCGATCCCGACCTGGGTGATCATCGGCCCGTCGACCAGGACGTCTTCCTGGCCGACCGCTACTCCGGCTGGATCCGCGTACGGATGACCGCGAAGACGCCCTTGCTCGTTCCAGATACCGAGGGAGCCCAGGAGAGCCCGAACGGACACAAGACCTTTCCGCTGCGCGTGGGAGCGGACGGGAGACCGCTCATCCCGGCCTCCAGCGTTCGCGGGATGCTCCGCGCCGCCTACGAGGCCATCACGAACTCGCGCTTCGGTCGCTTCTCCGAGTCTCACAAACAGAAGCTGAAGTTTCGGCAGAATCATAAGCCGTTCAAGAAAGTAGACTACAAAACGTCAGCCTGGGACCTGCTCGACGAGTCGCTCCGGCCCGCTGTTGCCATCAATCAACTCTCGCCTGCCGACCGGGTCTTCGGCTGGGTCAAGGTCGATGCGGACACCGGACCGCGATCGAGGGGCGAGCGCGTGGCGGCCCGGGGGCTCTTACGCGTCGGTCCGGTGCGCTGCATATCGAGCACGGCCAATGCAGTTGAGCGGTTCCAGGAGCCGGGGGTTCCGCTCGCCATTCTGTCGGCGCCCAAGCCCCAGCAGGGGCGCTTCTACGTCGCCCGGTCCACGAAGGGTGAGGCGCAGAAGAACGGCCTATCCAAGCAGGAAGCGGGCTATTCGGCGGGCAAGGGGCTTCGCGGCCGCAAGGTGTACCCGCATCAGCGCCACGGCCACTGGGATGATCCGACCGCGGACCGGACGCAGCAAGCGCACGGTACGCCAACCCACCACTACCAGGAATATCGGCGCCCTCGCAGGGGTGGCCACGAGCAACGCGACGATCAGAACCGCTCGATCCTCGGCTGGGTCAAGCCTGGCGCGAAGTTTGGCTTTGACCTCCACGTTCAGAACCTGTCAGCCGTCGAACTTGGCGCGCTCTTGTGGCTCCTTGGCCTCCCGGACGGCTGCTTTTTGCGCTTCGGCGGCGGCAAGCCGCTCGGCTTCGGCAGCGTAAGGCTCGACGTCGAATCTCTCGATGTGCGAACTGGAAACGACCTTCGCGCGCGCTATGGCGCGTGGTGCGATAGCACGCCGTCAGCGAACCCGTGCATCACGGTGATTCAAGCCTTTCAAGAGGCTGTAGTGCGCGCTTACCATGTGGAAAATGGCGGCTTCGACAGTGTGCCCTTCATTGCGGCCTTTCTGACCGCCTGTCAGGGGCATGGGGATGGCCTTCCGATCCACTACCCCCGGGCCACGGCGAACGGCAAGCCGGGGCCGCCGCGTCCCGATGGTGAGTCGTTCAAGTGGTTCGTGGCGAACGAGCGGGATGGAGCGCGATATACGCTGCAAAACCTTGTGAATGATCCGGGGCTTCCCACGCTGCCAGAAAAGGACCGGAAATGACGCAGACCCCATCCACGCTCCTTATCTGTACGGTAGGCGGCAGCCCAGAGCCGATCGTCAAGGCGCTGATCCACTGGCAACCCATCAGAGTTTGGTTCGTCCCGACGGCTCAGACCAGGGGAAGCATCGAGCATGACAGCGTTGACCGTGGGAAGACCATACCAAGCATCCTTGGCGCAGCCAGGATTGCCGGGTTTCCGCTCGACCCTGGCCGATATGACATCCATGAGTTGAGCAACGGGGAAGACCTTGCCTTGTGCTTGACCGAACTGCAGCGTTTGACGGGCTGTGTTGAGCAATGGGTCAAGCGAGGCGAAAACTTTAACGTGGTTGTCGATTTCACCGGCGGCACCAAGTGCATGTCGGTGGCGGTTGGGCTCCAGGCCAGCCGATGGCCATGCGTGTTCTCATACGTTGGTGGTGCACAGCGGACCAAGGACGGCGTAGGAATCGTCGAGTCCGGTCATGAGCGCGTTGTGCATCATGCGAACCCGTGGGATGCGCTCGGCTATCAAGCCGTCGAGGACTTCATCGTGCTGTTCGATCAGCGCGCATTTCTCGCGGCTGCGAATGTCGCTGAGGTGGCGAAGAAGCATATGAGCCGCGAGGATCGGAAGCGTGAGTTCGCCGCCTTGGAGCATCTCGCGAAGGCGTACGACGCCTGGGATCGATTCGAGCACGCGGCGAGCAACACCTGTATCGAGAAGGTCGCAAACTCGGCCAACGATCTGCGCGCCGTGCTCGGTTCAATCAAGGGCGACCGGGTTCTCACCAGCAGAGACCGTCTCACTAACCATCTCGGCGCGCTGTGCCAGGCAGATCCGCCAAGCCGCCATCACGTGCTCGACCTGTTGGCGAACGCGAAACGTCGAATGGAAGAAGGCCGGCTCGATGACGCCGTCGCCAGGCTTTACCGCGTGATCGAAGCCGTGGCTCAGGTGGCGTTGAAGGAGCAATATAATTTCGAGAGCACCGGGAAGATTCCACTTGATCGCGTTCCGGAGCCGCTTCGGGGGCTGTGGGCATCGCGGGCGAACGAAGGCGCCGCCGCGCTCGGCCTCCAAGACACGTACGCGCTCCTTGGGGCCTTGGGCGATCCGCTCGGACAAGAGTTCAAGAAAAAAGGGCTCGATGGCGAGAAGTCGCCGCTGATGGCCCGGAATCGCTCCATTCTCGCGCACGGCTTCGATCGGGTCTCAGGCAAAGTCTTCGACACGCTGTGGACCGCGGCGCTTGCGCTCGCCGACGTCAAGGAGGCGGACCTGCCGTCCTTTCCCGTCCTCGGAAACCAGTTGAAGAGCGAGGGCTGATGGCCATCTGACCTGCTTGGGAAAATCGCCAAAAGCACCCAGCTGACAAGAAAGACCATCGCTGAAGTTTTGAGCGGCGAACGTGCTCCGGCCGATGGGCCGGCCGCCGGATGATTCGGATGCGCTTGCCGCCGAGACGGTCGGTTTGAGTGTGCGTTCGAATTATTCTGAAGCCCCCCAATGTTGTATGTATTGGGGGGGGGGGGGGGTCGTTTTATGCTTTCTATCTGAAAAGAATCGAAATTTTGATTTATATTTATGCTATTGGAAAAAATCGGAATGATCGCATAGAATCTAGGCGTGTGGTTGTTTTTGTTTGTTATTAATAGGGTTAATCTACCGAGGAATCGATATGGACATCGCCAATCAGTTGAGACCGGGACAATTTAGTTTCAATGTTATTCGTGAAATCGGACGCGGTGGACTCGGTGTCGTGAATGAAATAGAGGTAGTTGCCTCTAATCAATGCTATCCTATTGGCACTCATCTTGCTCAAAAAAAGCTAAATAGCCAGTGGAGAAATCATCCAGAAGCTGTTGAAAGATTTGAGAGAGAAATTAATGCCGTAAGACAAATGTCCCACCCAAATATTATTCCTTACAAGGGCGAGAATCTAAGCAATGGCTCTGAGCGTTTCTATTGCATGCCTCTCTATCCAACCAGCCTTCGTCATCATCTTTTTCAGCACCCTAGTGGATTTCATTGGTCTCAAATTTCTCAATTTGGATTGATACTAGCTAAAGCTCTCTCATACGCGCATAATCTTGGATTTATTCACAGAGATCTTAAGCCAGAGAATATTTTGCTTGACCAAAGGGGAAATCCAGTCATTGCAGATTGGGGTCTAGGGTATTTTGTTCACAAGGCTTCAAAGGTCTTGGCTCCACTAACGAGAGGAGGGATGGGCACAGAATATTACTGCTCTTTAGAACAATGGAACACGGGAAAATGCGATCAAACTGGAGATATTTACTCTCTTGGCATTCTCCTTGCCGAACTTGCAACAGGAGTACAGAATCAATTGAAGTATGTGGGAGGAGGCATTCAGGAAAACATTGTCAATCATACAAGCTTCAGAGCATCAAAATTTAACACATTAATTCAAAAAATGACCCAGTTGTTGCCGGAGCGACGATTGCAAACGATGCGAGAAGTGTCTCTCGCTATTAGCGCATTAAAGTGACTGGAATTTCATATAGAGTGGTTGGTATCTTCCCCCGCCTTGGAGTGCGTTGAATAAGCGTCCCCTGCTGTTTCCAGCCTTACAAAACACTCTATCAACTTTCCCCCCAACCCTCCGCCTCGATGATATCCGGCGTCAGCAGCGTCAGCCGGGGAATGCGGCCAGCCAGGAACCATCCATCGTGAATGCCCTGGCGAGGCCGGGGCGCGTCCCTGTGCTTGCCCTAATCTGGAATCTCCCGCCAGCACCCTTGGCTTGAAGACAGGTGTTTTCCGGTCCGGTTTGTCCCGGTTGATTGGGCCGATGGCCGCGTGACTCCACCGCAAAACTCCACCCGGTGATGGTCCTGTGGTAACCAGATGGCGGTATGAAGAAGGTCGCCATCGTCCAGTCCAACTATATTCCGTGGAAGGGGTATTTCGACCTCATCGCGGCGGCGGATGAATTCATTCTCTACGACGACATGCAGTACACCCGCCGGGACTGGCGCAACCGCAATCAGATCAAGACCCCCCAGGGCGTGCAGTGGCTGACCGTGCCCGTGCTGGTCAAGGGCAAATACCACCAGAAAATCCGTGACACGGAAATTGACGGAACCGGCTGGGCGGAAGCCCACTGGCGCTCGCTGGAAATGAACTACAAACGAGCCCCGCATTTCCCGGAGATCGCGGCCTGGGTCGAGCCCCTCTACCGGGAATCCCACACCCTGCTGACGCGGTTGAACCGGCGCTTCATCGAGGCCATCTGCCAGTACCTGGGGATTCGCACACGCATCACCAATTCATGGGATTACACGCTCTCCGAAGGCAAAACGGAACGGCTGGCCGATCTGTGCCGGCAGGCGGGGGGAGACGAGTATATCTCCGGTCCTTCCGCCCGGGACTATATTGACGAGCGGGTCTTCGCGGAGCGGGGCCTGCGCCTGACATGGTTCGATTACGATGGATATCCGGAGTACCCGCAACTGTGGGGCGAGTTCGTCCACGGGGTGAGCATTCTGGATTTGCTGTTCAACTGCGGCCCGGATGCATACCGGTACATGAGGCATGTGAAGCGATGAAACTGTCGGTTGTCGCCACGCTGTACCAGTCGGCGCCCTATATCGCCGGGTTTCACGAGCGGGCCAGCGCCGCCGCGCGCGAACTGGCGGGCGACGATTATGAGATCGTGCTGGTCAACGATGGCTCGCCCGACAACAGCCTGGACATCGCGGTGGGGCTGACACGGGCCGACAGCCATGTGGTGGTGGTGGATCTGTCTCGCAACTTCGGCCACCACAAGGCGATGATGACCGGGCTGTCCCACGCCCGCGGCGAACGGGTTTTCCTGATTGACGTGGACCTGGAGGAAGAGCCCGAACTTCTGCTCTCCTTCCACCGGCAGATGGCGTCGCAGTCCTGCGATGTCGTGTACGGCGTGCAGGAACAGCGGAAGGGCGGCTGGTTCGAGCGCTCCACCGGCGGGCTCTTCTGGAAGCTGATCGGTTTGCTCTCCGGCCTGCCGCTTCCGGAAAATGTATTGACCGCGCGCCTGATGACCCGCGCCTACGTGGATGCGCTGGTCCGCCACCAGGAGCGCGAGGTGTTCATGGCGGGGTTGTGGTTCATCACCGGTTTTGATCAGCGTCCGCAAACCGTGCGCAAGCTGGACAAGGGGGTTTCCACGTACACCTTCCGGCGCAAGCTGGCGCTGTTCGTCAATTCGGTGACCTCGTTCAGCAATTTGCCGCTGGTGGTGATTTTCTGGACGGGCATCGTGATCTTCTGCCTGGCGTGCGGATATATCGGATGGCTGGTGTTGAACTGGCTGGTGTTTTCGTCGCCGCCGGCCGGCTGGACCTCGGTGATGGCGTCCATCTGGTTTTTGGGCGGGCTGGTGATCTCATTCATGGGCGTAATCGGGATTTATCTCTCCAAGGTGTTTTCCGAGACGAAACAGCGTCCATACACGATTGTGAGGAAGGTGCATGGCCGCGGCGAGTGAAGCCAGGCGGATTGTTTTTTTGTGTTCGGGGGGCGGCGGCAACCTGGCCTTTGTTCATGAGGCCATCCAGCGCGGATGGCTGCCCGGGGCGCAACTCGCGGGGGTGCTGACAGACCGGAACTGCGGCGCCAACGCCTTCGCGGACAGGGCGGGGCTGTTCAACCGGACCGTCCACTTCCAGACCGCGGAACAGGATGAGGTGCTGGAAGGCTTGCGGGCGTTGCAGCCGGACCTGATCATCACCACCGTCAACAGGATTCTGCGCCCGCCGGTGGTGAGCGCCTTTCGCGGCAGGCTGCTCAACCTGCATTACTCGCTGCTTCCGGCCTTTGGCGGAAGCATTGGCGTCAAGCCGGTGCAGGCCGCCGTGGCGTACGGGGCCCGGTTCGCCGGGGTGACCGTCCACGAGGTGGATGAGAGCCTGGACGGCGGCAAGCCGGTGGTTCAGGCGGCGATTCCATTGCAATCCGGCGAAGCGAATTTCGATGAGTTGATGAACCTGGTTTTCCGCTGCGGATGCCTGGCCCTGCTGGCCGCCATGGAACAGGCGCTTCCGCGGGAGCCGCCGCCGCCCGCCGCCGTGATCATCATGATGGGCCGGACCTGCCTGTTCAACGGCGGCTTCCGTCCGCGTTCCAGCTTCGAGGATGAAGCCTTCTGGCGGGAGATCGCCAGGGCGGCGAAGGGGGATTGATGCACCGGGCGTTCGATTATCTCTATATCGCCGCCACCATTGGACTGACCGTGTATGGCCAGCTCATCATCAAGTGGCGGATAGGCAAGCTGGGGCCGATGCCGGCGGAGGGCCTGGAAAAGATCAAATTCCTGTTCTCGCTGTTGCTGGATCCGGGGATTTTTTCCGGCTTCGCCGCCGCGTTCCTGGCTTCGCTGACGTGGATGGCGGCCATGACCAAATTCGATTTAAGCCACGCCTATCCGTTCATGAGCCTGAATTTCGTGATTGTGCTGATACTGGGCGTCTGGCTGTTGAGCGAGCCCCTGAGCCTGTTCAAGGTGCTGGGCGTCGCCTTGATCGTCATTGGCGTGATTGTGGCCTCGCGCGGCTGAGCCGCCGGCGTTCCTTGCCTCCGCGCCGGCTTCGGGTTGATATCGCGGGCGGACAGATGGCGTTTGCATTCCCCGTTCCGGGAAGCGGGCGCCGCGTGGAGAGCGAAGTGGTGAGTGACGAAAATATCCCTTTCAACCGCCCGTACATGACTGGCAAGGAGTTGGACTACATCGCCCAGGCCCATTCTGGGAACATGCTGGCGGGCGATGGCCCGTTCACCCGCCGTTGCCACCGCTGGATCGAGGAATATTCCGGGAGCCGGAAGGCCCTGCTGACCCATTCCTGCACGGCGGCCCTGGAGATGGCGGCGCTGTTGCTGGATATCCAGCCCGGCGACGAAGTGATCATGCCGTCGTTCACCTTCGTATCCACGGCCAACGCCTTTGTGCTGCGCGGCGGCGTTCCGGTTTTCGTGGACATCCGGGAGGACACCCTCAACCTGGATGAACGCCTGATCGAGGACGCGATCACTCCCCGGACCCGCGCCATCGTTCCGGTCCACTACGCGGGTGTGCCGTGCGAGATGGACGCCATCATGGAAATCGCCCGGCGCCGCGGCCTGAAGGTGGTGGAAGACGCCGCCCAGGGAGTGATGTCATCGTATCAAAACCAGTCCCTGGGCTCCATTGGCGATCTGGGCGCCTTCAGCTTTCACGAGACCAAGAACGTCATTTCGGGGGAAGGGGGCGCGCTGCTGGTGAATGACGGGGCGTATTCCCTGCGCGCGGAGATCATCCGCGAAAAGGGGACGGATCGCAGCCGGTTTTTCCGCGGCGAGGTGGACAAATACACTTGGCAGGAAGTGGGTTCGTCCTTCCTCCCTGGAGAGTTGATCGCCGCGTTTTTGTGGGCGCAACTCGAAGAGGCGCGTTCCATCACCGCCCGGCGCATGGAAATATGGAACCGCTATCATCAATTGCTGGCCCCGCTGGAGGAACAGGGCGTGTTGCGCCGTCCCATCATTCCGCACGGATGCCGGCACAACGCCCATATGTATTATGTGCTTCTCACGGAAGAGACGGATCGGCAGGCCGTGCTGGCGGAGATGAAAACCCGCGGCGTTCAATGCGTATTCCACTATGTTCCCCTGCATTCCTCGCCGGGCGGAAGGCGGTATGGCCGGGCGCATGGCGCCATGGAAATGACCGGCCGGCTTTCCGGGCGGCTCATCCGTCTTCCCTTGTGGATTGGGCTCACCGCCGGGCAGCAGGAGCGGATCGCGCAATCGCTTTCCGCCGCCATTGGCGGACATTCCGGCAGGCGGTCTCCCGGAACAATCAGTCCGGCCGCTGGGCAATCCGGATGATGTCCAGACAGTTGCCGGGGGGCGGGAAATATGCCATGAGTCTGCGCCCTGAAACCGCCCGGTTCATTGTTCGCCGGTTCATTCCCCGCTTGAAATGGGGATGATAACCGGCGGACTCCGGGAGCAGCACACGCGATTCGCCACAGGAACCACACGGGTATGAAACGCCGCTTTCTTGATTTCCTCGATGCTTCTTCGCAACCCTGGGAACTGATTCCTTCCAAATCCGAAGGGGAGGAAGTCATCGAAGGCCAACTCAAACAGGGCGCCCGCGTGGTCAAGGTGGTGCGCGGCATGCCGCGCTTCGTACCCGATGACAACTACGCGGGCAATTTCAGCTTCCAGTGGCAGAAGTTCAAGCGCACCCAGAGCGAAGGCGAACTGCGCGAGCAGTCGCGCAAGGCGTTTTGGGACAAAACCGGTTTTGATCGCGAGCGCGATATCGCGGGCAAGTTGGTGCTGGATGTAGGCTGCGGCCAGGGCCGTTTCGCCGACTTCGCCCTGGAGGCGGGCGCGGAAGTGGTGGGGGTGGACCTCAGCTTCGCGGTGGAATCCGCGTACTCCAACATGAAGCATTACTCCAAGGCGCATATCGCCCAGGCCAATGTCTTCGAGTTGCCGTTCAAAAAGGAATGTTTCGACACCATCTATTCCCTTGGGGTGCTGCACCACACGCCCGATTGCAAGGCGGCCTTTGAAAAGCTGATACCGCTGCTGAAGCCGGGCGGACGCATCGCCATCTGGGTGTATGGGGCCTATGGCTGGAACTACGGCGATATCCGCGACACCTTCGATTTCTGGCGTTCGCGCACCGTCAACTGGGATACGGACAGGCTGATGCGCTGGTGCCGCGCGGTGTTGCCGCTGTATCACCTGCAGAAAAACCCCACCGTGTGGAAGACCATCCACAATTCACTGCCCGGATTCCTGTTCCACAAGATCCCGCTGGTCTCCGCGTCTGAAAACGCGGAACAGCGCCTGCTTGACACCTTTGATTTCTACGGGCCGAAGTACCAGTCGCTGCACACCTATCCGGAGGTATTCGGCTGGTTCAAAAACGCCGGCCTGACCGATATCCATGTGCTGGAGTTTCCCGTCTGCGTGATTGGGACCAAGCCCGCCTGACGCACGGCGTTCGCGCCATCCACTTGCCCCCTGATCGGGGTGGGACGGGCGGGTCCGGAAGTCGCGGTTTCCACGCCCTGATGATTCCCGCGGAATACGCGGTTTCCCCTTGGTTCGAGGCGGCGGCGATCTCCCAATCACTGGTATGGAATTAACGCCGCTTTTGCCGGAAAGTGGTGTAGGATTTCCCCGGCGTGACGGCGTTGACCGAGGGCATCCAGTCCATTTTGCGGGAGAACCGGAAAGCGGCTCCCGATCCGTGAGCCGCCGCCGCGGGCTGCAAGCTGGATATTGGGGACAACGCCTTTCAGGGTGGGAGCATGGAGACAGAAGCGCTCGCAAGAAAGGAAGCCGCCAAATGGCCGCATCCAGTGCTGGGCGTCGCGATTACCGGCGTGGCGACAGGCTTGTTGTGGACCGCATCCGGCATGGTTCAGGATACCATCGCGCTGGCTGGCCTTGGCGTGGCCTTGCTGTTGATCTTTCTATCCGTCGAATACCTGCGCCGTTGCCTGATTCAGGGATCGTTGCTGGTGGTCATCGCCGGAGGAGCCTGGTGGATGCTGAAAAAACAGGCGGATCCGGCCGCCGTGGGCGCCGATATCCGGCATTCCGCCAGCCAGGCGGTGGAATCGGCCAAACGCATGTTGCCGCAGGCCGTCACCCAGGAAATCCCCAGTGAAGCAGCCGGCGGGAGCGCGCCGTTGAATATCGGATTTTCCGGCGGCGGGGAGGCCGTCAACAACGCCCCCGCGCCGCCCAATCCGCGTTCCATTCTGAAGCGGATCGCCTTGCGGGATGAATCCCTGCGCAAGCTGGCGGCGCAACAGATTACGGGCTGCCGCGGCCATGATCAGCTTTGCCAGTTCACGCGCATCCTGGAGTTTGTGCTGGCGGAAATCCGCCTGCCGCAGCCGGGGATGCAAAAAACCGGACCGGTTCAGACGCCCTCGCAGACACTGAAGGAGAAAAGCGGCGATCGCCTGGATCGGGTGGTGCTGCTGATGTCGCTTGCGGGAGCGGCGGGGATACGGACCTATCTGGTGTCCGATCACGAACAGCCCTACGCCTTGGCGTGTTTCCGCAAGAAGATCGAGATGCACTTGGCGGAAATGGCCAACCGGGGGGAACCCACCGTCTGGCTGGACGCCTATCAATCCCGGCTGGTTGCTCCGCCCGTTCCGGTCATGATCCGGCTGGAGGCCTGCTATGCGCCGGAACTGGATGTTCATGGCGGCTGGCTGGTCCGTCCGCCAGCGCGATCCGGATCGAATGTGTATGATCCGGAAAGCGGCGATCTGGTGGTTTCGTTCTGATAGAGCCGGACGGGCAGGGCGCTGTCCGGGCTCCCGTTATGGTCCGGGCGTGATTATCCTCTTCCAGCAGTGAGGAAAAACACAGGAAAACCCTTGGCTTGAAGGCATTGGCCGGATGGTGATACTGCCCACCTGAACCACGGGGACAAGGAGCCATCATGCAGCCGAAGATCGAACCCGGGCGCGTACACGAACTGCTCAGCCGCTGGGTGCTCACCAAGGGCTATGACCTCGTTCTCGATCTGGAAAACAGCCGCGGCTCCTGGATGGTGGACGCCCGCAACGGCAAGCGGTACGCCAATTTTTTTTCGTTTTACGCCGCGCTTGCGCTGGGGTTCAATCACCCCAGGCTCAACAATGAAGAGACCCGGGCCATGCTGGCGGACGCCGCCCTGCACAAGCCCTCCAACTGCGATGTGTACACGTGGCAATACGCCTGGTTCGTGGATGTGTTTTCCCGCCTGGCCATTCGCGATCGCTTCAGCCACCTGTTTTTCATCGAAGGCGGATCGCCGGCCGTCGAAAACGCCCTGAAGACCGCCATTGACTGGAAGGTCAAGCACAACCTTGCTTCCGGCCATGGGGAAAAAGGCTTTCAGGCCCTGCATTTCCGGCATTGTTTTCACGGGCGCACCGGCTACGCGCTGTCGTTGACCGATTCGCCAGACCCCCGCAAGACCCGGCATTTTCCGCGTTTCAACTGGCCGCGCGTCTCCAGCCCGGCCATTGATTTCAGCCTGAAGGATTTTGCGATGGATGAAGTCCGCGAGCGGGAAAAGATCGCCCAGGATGAAATCCTCGACGCGCTGGAGTCGAATCCGCACGACATCGCCTGCATCGTTATTGAGCCCATCCAGTGCGAAGGAGGCGACCGGCATTTCCGTCCGGAGTTTCTGCAATGGCTTCGCTCTTGCGCCGACGATCATGATGTGCTGCTGGTCTTTGATGAAATCCAGACCGGCATGGGCATGACCGGAACCTGGTGGGCCTTTGAACAGATGGGCGTTCATCCGGATATCATCAGCTTCGGCAAAAAGTCGCGGGTATGCGGCATCGCCGCCGGTCCGCGGCTGGATGTGGTGGACAGCGTGTTCCGTGAGTCCTCGCGCATCAGCAGCACGTTCGAGGGCAACCTGGTGGATATGGTTCACTGCGCCCGCACCTGTCAGATCATCGAGGAAGAGGGGCTGCTCGCCCACGCCGCGCGCCAGGGCGTGAAAATCCTGAAACGCATTCAGGAAATGAGCGGGCGCGTGCCCGAAGTGACGGCGGCGCGCGGACGCGGTCTGCTGGCGGCGTTTGATTTGCCCGATCAGGAAATCCGCAACCAGGTGTTGAACCGCGCCTTTGACAAAGGGGCGATCTTCCTGGGGTGTGGCGTGCGCAGCATCCGTTTGCGTCCGGTGCTGGACGTGGATGACGAAGTGATCGACGCTGGCATGAAGATTCTCGAGGAAGCGATCAAGGAGACCCTCCATGCGGTTCGTGGCCAATCATCCTGAAGCGGCGTGTTATGGAAAATCCATCGCCGGAGCGAACTTCATCAATGGCCGTTGGGTGGAGGCGGCCGGCGGCGGATTCGAGCGCCGCAATCCCGCCAACCGCCTGGACCTGATCGGTTCGTTCCCGCTGTCGGGCAGGGAAGAGGTGCGGGAAGCGGCGCGCGCGGCCCGCAAGGCGTTTGAAAAATGGAGCGCCACCCCGGCGCCTGTGCGCGCGGAGGTGATCGGCAGGTTCGGCGACCTGATTGCGAAGCACAAAGGGGATTTGTCCCGTCTGCTCACCCGCGAAATCGGCAAAACCCCGCGCGAAGCCGGCGGGGACGTGCAGGAAGCCGTGGACACCGCCCGTTTCTTTCAGTCGGAAGGCCGCAGGCTCTACGGACAGACGGTTCCCAGTGAGATGCGCCGCAAGGAACTCTTCACCTACCGCCGTCCGCTGGGGGTATGCGGCATGATCACGGCGGGCAATTTTCCGGTCGCCGTGCCCTCATGGAAGATCATTCCCGCGCTGATATGCGGCAACACGGTGGTGTGGAAGGCGTCTGACGATGCTCCGGGCTGCGCCAGCCTGTTCATGCAGTTGCTGGCGGAGGCGGGGGCGCCCGCGGGCGTGGTGAACCTGGTGCATGGCGGCGGCGGGAATGGGGCCGGCCAATACCTGGTCGAACTCGTGCATGAGGGACTGATTGATAAAATTTCGTTCACCGGCTCCACGGCGGTGGGGCGCTGGATTGGCGCGGAATGCGGCCGCGCGTTGCAGATTCCCTCGCTGGAGTTGGGCGGCAAGAACCCGATGATCGTGACGCCCAGCGCCAACCTGGATCAGGCGCTGGAAGGTGCGCTGTGGGCGGCTTTTGGCACGGCGGGCCAGCGTTGCACCTCGCTGGGCAACCTGATTCTTCATGAGGACATCGCCGGGGATTTCACCCGGCGGTTTGCGGAGCGGGCCGGACAAATCCGCATCGGTGATCCCAGCCTGCACGGGGATGTGCTCTACGGCCCCATGATCAATGAGCGGTTCATGCAGGGCTTTCTCGAACACCTGCAATGGGGAAGGGAAGAGGGCGCCATCCCCCTGATGCATGAAGGACGCATCACCAGGGAAAACGCCTGCCGCCTCTTCGAGGGAGACGCAGCAGCGGGGCTTTATGTCTGGCCTGCGGTGTGGAGCGGCGTGACCATCCAGATGCGTCTGGCGCAGACCGAAATTTTTGGTCCTACCGTAAATATCATCAAGGCCCGCGACTTTGATGAGGCCATGGCGTTCGCCAATGGCACGCCGTACGGGTTGTCATCCGCCATTTACACCAATGATCCGGTTGAAATGCACCGCTTCCGCACGGAGATTCAAGCGGGCATGTCGAGCATCAACAACTCGACGACAGGCGCCGAGGCGCACCTGCCTTTTGGCGGAGTGAAGGGGTCGGGCAATGGCACGCGGGAATCCGGCGTGTGGGTGATTGACGCCTATTCTCGCTGGCAGGCGGTCAACGCCGATTATTCCGGCGGCCTTCAACTCGCCCAGATTGACACCGAAACGGTCGAAGCATCCGCGCCGCCCGTGGATTTCAGCGCTTTGTGGATCCCTTGAGACGCCTGACAAGTTTGACATGCGGCTTTTCCCTCCGTGCTGGCGGGCGGAAGAACCCTGCGGCAGATTTCCGGCATGAGGGACGGTTTCTTTTCCCGCGCCGGTTTTACCGGCGTTGATGATGTTCCATGAGCGCGGGCTGGAAAGCATGGCTGTCGCCGCGCGTGCGGGTGTTGTTGCCGCTGGGACTGGTTTCCGGCCTGCCCTTGCCGTTGACCTCGGGAACCCTGCAGGCCTGGCTGGTGGACAGCCAGATCGGCGTTGGAGAAATCGGGGCCATCACCGCCTTTGTCGGACTGCCTTATTCCATCAAGATTTTCTGGAGCCCGCTGGTGGATGCGGCGCCGTTCGGTTTTCTCGACCGCCGCCGCGCCTGGATGTTGTCCAGCCTGATCGCGGCCGCCCTGTGCGTGCTGGCGCTGTCGTGGCTGCGGCCAGACCAGGCCCTGCTGCCGGTGGTGCATATGGTGCTGGCGCTCGCGGTCTTCAGCGCCACCTTCGATATCGCTTTTGATGGTTACCGGGCCGCCACCCTGCGCGGCGACGCCGAAAGGGGAGCGGGCGTGGGCGCCAGCGTCTTCTCGTACCGGATAGGAATGCTGCTTTCCGGCGCGGCGGCGTTGTGGATGTCGGAAAGCCTGCCCTGGAGCCAGGTATTCTGGGTACTCGCCGGCGTGATCCTGGTGTTTGGCGCCGCCGGCGTATTCTGGGCGCCCGCCGCGGACGATGATTCTCAACGTCCGCGCACCATCCGGGAAGCGGTGGTGGATCCCCTGCGCTCGTTTTTCGGCCAGTCCGGCGCGTGGATAGCCCTGCCATTCATTCTGTTCTACAAACTGTCCGATATTTTCGCCGGCCTGTTGACGACGGCCTTTCTGCTGTCCGTGGGCTTCACCAAAGGCGATGTGGCGGTTGTTTCGAAGGGTGTGGGGCTGATGGCTTCCATCGCGGGCGGCGTGGCGGGCGGGGTGCTGGTCTCGCTATGGGGACTCCGCGCCTCGTTGTGGGCGGGCGCCGTTGTCATGACCCTGTCGAACCTGGGTTTTCTGGCGTTGACCTGGACAGGGGCCGATTCCCTTGTGCTCGCCGCCGTGGTCGTGATCGAAAACCTCGCCGGCGGGGTGGGAACCGCCGCCTTCGTCGCCTATTTGCTGTCGCTCACCCAGCGCCAGTTCGCCGCCACCCAATACGCCGCCCTGACTTCCCTGATGGTGCTTCCGCGGTTGATGGTGGGGAACGCCGGGTACCTTCAGGAGACATGGGGTTGGCGGGCGTATTTTCTGGCTTCCGTGGCGGCGGCGCTTCCGTCCTTTCTGCTGATTCCCTGGGCGGCCCGGGCAAAACCGGACCAGCCTTCCGAAGCGGTCTGATCCGCCAGGCGGTTTTCCGGACGCGCGATATTTGTTCCTCGCCAACTGATGGAACCGGCTTCCCATGGCGTGGGGATATTCCGGATGTTAATGTCACGGGGTGGATGGAGAACAATCCAGCGGAGAGCGCCTGTCGCCCATCGAACGCCTTGCGCTCAGCCTGACGGTCGCCGTGGGGGTGGTGGTGGTCGCGTGCATGTCCGCGAATGTCCGTTACGCGGGCCACAGGACATGTGATGGCGAGACGCGGGATCGCCGTCTTCAGGTGCTGGAGGAGGGCCGCCGGCGTTACGCCGCCGCCTGGAACCATGAGGTCGCGCGTTCGGAACAGGTGCTGGCCATATCGTTCGCCCAGCGGGGCATTCTCGGGGAAACAGCCTACATCAAGGTGTTGCGGGGACCTGACGCCGAAGCCAACAAGGCCAAATCGCTGGCTGCGATAGCGGAGTACCGGGGGGAGATGAAGGGCTTCGAGGATAGCCTGCTGGCGCTGGATGCTTCATTTGATCCGGCGGCGTCCATGGATCCCGTGCTGGACTCACTGGAAAAACTGGCCAGTCCGGACATGAAAAGCCAGGTCTCCAAACATCGCGCATTGGCGACGACATTCCACCGGAGGTTCGCGGTATCCCCGCCCGAGGACAAGGACTCGCCGATTCTGGACATCAAGCCTTTCCGCTGTCCCATCGGGTGTGTGACCGATGAATACAAACGGGACAAACTGGCGCTGGAAAAGTCCTGGACGGAGCTATCCCGCGCGCTGGAGGCGGATATCCTGCTTGGCACGGGTTGCCGTCCCGATTCCGGAAAGATGTGAGCGCGGGTTCATTGGCGTCCAGGGAAATCCGGACGGGAGTGTTCCCGGCCGCGCATCATCTCCCGGCTTTTCCTGCCGCCTGCGCCGGCAGGTGAGACGCCTCTCCTAAGTCTGGAGACATCTCCGGAAAAAATCAGGGGCCCCATCGGGGCCCCTGAAACATGATGAACCTGGACGGCGGGCTTACGGGATGAAGTTTGGCAAGGTCCACTTGCCGTTCTTCCGCGTCAGCGGGACGATCTTCTCCGCGTTCTTCTTGCCCAGATTGACGGTGTAGGATTTGGCGTTGACCTTGCCGCTCTCCTTGCTGGTGGCCACCAGTTGCAGGGTGACTTCGATACTGCCCGAGTCGAAGCAGATGGTCCCGCCAATCGAGGTTTTGCAGTCCTCCTTGTAGAAGATGCGCAGGTTGTACGAGCCATCGCCCTTGTCGCTGGCCTCCGTATAGGTATGGCTGATGGATTCGCTGTTGTTGCTGTTGGCCGTGTGGGTGCAACGCCCAAAAACGCCCCAGTTGCTGCTGGGCGGGCATTTGAACAGGTCCTTTTGCAGGAACAGGTCCACATCGCGGTTGTCCGTGATAATGATGATTTGTCCACCCGTCGAGGCGCTCATGGTGACATCGAGGGTTTCGTTGTCGAACTGCTCGAAGCCCTTGCCCACCACCTGGATATCGGCTTTGGGATTGTCCGCGTCATTGCTGCGCACCTGCAGGGTCGCGGTGTATTCCTGGATATCGGGCGGCGCGAACTCAACCTCAATCACCACTTCCGCGTTGGCCGCCACCGTGGCGGGCAGGGAAGGAGGATTGAGAATCTTGAAGGTGGATGATCCGACGAGATTGACCTCGGTCAGGGTCAGGGTTCCGCGCGGGGTGTCGTTCTTGATTTTGACCGCGAGGGTTTTCTTCCCGCTGATCCGCTGGACTTCCTCGAAATCCAGTTTGAGGTCCGTCTCCACTTTGTCAATGGTCAGAATCTTCATTTCCGGGTCCACCGGATTGGCCTTGAGATCAATGGTCACCTCGGGACGGTTGGGATCGTCGCTGACCAGTTTGAGCTGGTTGGCGTTGGGATTGCCGAGGTCCTTGGGTTCGTAGGTGATCTGGATCTCGACATTGCCCCTGGGGGGAATATTCGCGGGCAGGTTCGACACGGTGAACGGGGTTTGCGGAATCACAAGCCCGGATTTGGAGGTGTCCAGCGTCAGCACCGCGCCGCCCGTATTTGACAAGATAACCTTTTCCAGACCGGGTTTGTTGTTGGGAGTCTTGATGAGTTGCACATCGCCGAAGTCAATGGCGGTGCGGGAGATTTCCAGTCCAGGGGGGACAAACCCCGCCCGGCCCTTGAGGGTGATGGAGAGTTCGGTGTCGCCCGGGGTGCCGTCCTGGTTGGCGTCGGTGTCATTGGATTTGATGGTGAGAATCGCCTCGTCGCTCTCGTCGCGGGCAGGGGTATAGGTCAGGTCCACCTGCACCTGCTCTCCCGGATTCAGGAAGATGGGGTCGGGCTTCGCGGCCTTTACCGTGAAATCCTGGGCGGAGCGGCCCGACAGGGCGAATCCGTTGATTGAGAGAATGGCGTTGCCGTCGCCCGCGTTCTTGATCAGGAAGGACATGGATTTGCTGTCTCCGCCCTTCACGTCTCCGAAATTAAAGACCAGGTTTTTGTAGCCGTCCTGCGGGTGGGCGTAATCCGCGCCGCTGGCGCTGTCGAAGAGGCGCAGGTCCGGTTTGCCCTTGAATTCAGTGGCCATGGGCACGCTGACCTTGGGAGAGTTGGAGGAGTCATTGATGATGTCAACCGCGCCGGTGTCCGGCACGCCGTCGTCGGGCGTGTAGGAAATCTCGACCTTGGCGGTTTCTCCGCCCTTGAGCACCAGATTTTTGCCTGGCTGCTGGACGAATTTGAAAACATTCTTGTTGGTGGATGAGTCGAAGGCCACGTCAAAAATCGTTAAATCGGACGTGCCGGAGTTGCGGATGGTGATCTCGCGGGTGACCGCGGCGCCGAAGGCGACGGAGCCGAACACGATGTCCTTGGGATTCACCTCGATGGTCTTGTCTCCGCCGGAGACGCATTTCTGGCTCTTGGGATCGCAGACCAAGCCATTGGCGCAGTCGTTGTTGCTGGTGCATTCCGGGCCCGCGTCAGCGGAAGGGGCGTCGCCGGTGGATGCATCCTCGCCCGCGGAACGGGGGGTGCAGATTCCTCCCACGCATTGTTCTTCGGCGGGACATTCCAGATCTCCGGTGCAGGAGCCGCCGCTGAGCTGGTCCTTGCACACCTTTTCCGCCGTGTCGCAGAATTGACCCTCCCCGCAATCCATGTCCAGTTCGCATGCGGCGTTGTTCTTGTTGCCGCCGCCAAGTCCCCCCACATCGGGAATCCCGGGGGCCGTGGGATCATCCCCACAAGCGGACAACACAAGCGCCGCCGCCAGAGCGGTCAACGAAATCTTCAATCCGGTTCCGAACATTCGAGATATCCTCCCGTTCCCTCGCGGAATATCCGCCAGGGCCAGCCTGTGCAGGCCAGTTGGGCACCCAGTTTCCCCCTATATATTGCACAGGTGGAAGGCCGTGCAAATCGGTCAAGTTGAGGGCGCGTGAATGTGATGGCCGTCACGCCGCGGCGTGACCCCGGGTTTTCGCGGACGCGCCAGGGCGGAAATCACCTCCGGAAACCCTTCAGGATTGACCTCGGGCGCCGCCCTGTGTATGAAAATTTCGGTTTTGTATAGTCCGGGTAACCGGAAATATATGCCCCGACAAACTCAACCAGGCCAGATACTGCGGTGAAGAAGAAGCCCAGGAAACTGAACGCCTTCGCGATCCGGATCCGTGAACTGCGCGAGGCGATTCACATGCAGAAGAAGCAGCTTGCCCGGGGCGCTGGAATCTCCGACTCCTATGTCACCCGCATCGAGAAGGGAGATATCATTCCTCTGGATGCGGTGGTCATGCGCATGGCGCGCATGTTGAACACCAACGAAGCCGAACTGGTGATGCTGGCGCGGCGTGAAAAGGCTCCCGCCGAACTGCGGGACATCTATCGTCCGGAGGAAATCGTGGATTTCCTCAACGGGCTGCACGCCGCCAATACCGGAGAGCGCGCCGGCAACATGGTGCCCGTTCTCAACCTGGCGGCCTGCGGCGAATGGATGGAGGCCAATGACAAGGATATGCCGCCTGGCGAGGCCGATTATTACCATCCCATGGCGACGCGGGATCTCAACGCATTCATCGTCAAGGCCAAGGGGGATTCCATGAGCGGCGGGCGCATCGAGGAAGGAGACCTCCTGCTCATCGAACCCAACCGGCAGGTGGAGAACGGCGATATCGTGCTGGCCCGGCTGGATGGTCAGGTCACCATCAAGAAGTTTCACCGCCAGGGCAAAAATGTCATTCTCCAGCCGATGAACGAGAAATACCCTCCCATCGTGCTGGGCCCGGAGGCGGAAGACCTGCGTGTGTACCGCGTCGGCCGCATTGTCATCACACTCTGATCGATCCGTCCGTCACGGCGTCTCAAGATGTTACAGGCTCTGATATTTGATTGCGATGGCGTGCTGTTCGAGACGCACCAGGCCAATATCGCCTTTTACTCGGCGATCGTGGATCATTTTGGCCGCGAACCGCTGGATGAACGGGAAATCCGCGAGGTGCAATACCTGTCCAGCCATGGCGCCATTGAAATGCTGCTCCGCAATCAACCCGGGCGGCTTCAGGAAGCCTTCGCCTACGCCCGCCAGATCGCCTCGACGCCAGAGGCCGCCCTGCGCCATGTCCGCCCGCCCAGCCAGATGCGTGAAGTGTTGCATGAACTATCCCGGCGGCGGCGCCTGGGCGTGGTGACCAACCGCGGCCCCAGCCTGCATGTTCTGCTCAACCACTTTGATATCGCCGGATTATTCTCCACCGCGGTGCATATCGGCCGGGTGAGGAGCCCCAAGCCCGATCCGGAAGGCCTGGAACTGGCCCTGGCGGAACTGGGTTTGTCCGCGGGAGAGGCGGCGTATATCGGGGATTCGCCGGTGGACGCCCAGGCGGCCCAGGCGGCTGGCGTCTGTTTTATCGGTTTTGGCCCCTTGATGCGCGGCCAGCGCCATCACGCCGGGGACTGGCGGCAGTTGCCCGGCGTGGTCGAGGCCGCCAGACTGGAGCAGGGCGGGTAACGGCCGGCGCGGCGAGGCCTGGTCTGGAATCCGGCCTGACGCCGGTTCTCCATGGGCTTGACTTGCCGGGCCGGGCGTGATTTTATCCTCGCCCCGCGCCTGTGCGCCGGGCAATATTTTTATGAGGAGTGCGTCATGGCCCGCCGTTGTGAATTGACTGGCAAGCGTCCCCTGGTTGGCCACCGGGTGAGCCACGCCAACAACAAAACCAAGATGCGTCAGCTTCCCAACCTTCAGACCAAGCGCATTTGGGACGCCGAGACCGGCCGTTGGGTCCGTTTGCGCGTCTCCGCCAACGCCCTGCGCAGCATCAGCAAGCTGGGGCTGTCCGCCTTCGCCCGCAAGCAGGGCGTCGAAATCTGACCCGTACGGAGCGCCGCCATGCCGATCTATGTGTATGAACACGTGGACGCCATGGGGGATCAATGCCCCGAAGCGTGGGAAGAACTGGAATCCATGTCGGCGGAGCCGCTGGCGAAATGCCCATGGTGCGGCTTGCAGGTTCGCCGGGCGCCCACGGGGTTTCATGCGTCCGTCAATATCCTGACCACCCGCAACATCAAGGAAAAAGGCTTCACCACGCTGGTTCGTAAGGGCAAAGGCCACTACGTCAAGGTATAGGGCCGGCGTCCGGCGCCGCCTCCCGTGGTTTCCATGAAAAACCGGGATCGAAAGCGAAAGCTGCGGCGCAGGGCGGAAACCATTGGCGTTTTGCCTGGTTCGCTGGTGGCCGATCCGTCGGCCCATGTGCCGGTTGTGCGCGTGATGGCCTACGGCCCCGAAGCCCTGCTCGAAAAACGCATTGAACACCTGGACCAGATTCTGGAGTGGCGGGGGAAATACCCCGTGTTGTGGGTGCATGTGGATGGTCTGGGCGACGTCACCACCATCGGAAAACTAGGCGAGATATTCAATCTGCACCGGCTGGCGCTGGAAGATGTGGTGAATGTCCACCAGCGCGCCAAACTGGAGCAGTATCCTGATTACCTGTTTTTCGAGGCGCAGGTGTATCACTGCCGTCCCGCGGTGGAAACCGAGCAGTTCAGCATGTTCATTGGCAAGGATTTCGTGCTGACCTTTCTCGAAAGGCCGGGGGATTTCCTGGAGCCGGTGCGCGAACGGATCCGCCATTCACGCGGAAAATTGCGGGTCTGCTCCGCCGATTATCTGTCCTATTCGCTGATTGATCTCATCATGGACAATTATTTTCCGGTGCTGGAAACCTTCGGCGAAGCGCTGGACGCCATCGAAAACGCCATCATCAAGCGGCCGCACGAACTGGCGATGGAGGACATCCTCGCCGTGAAGCACCAGTTCCTGATGCTGCGTCGCGCCCTGTGGCCCGTGCGCGACGCCATCAACTCCCTGTACCGCGAGCCTTCCATGATCATCTCTGAAGGCACGCGCGTCTATCTCCGCGACTGCTACGACCATGTTATCCAACTCATTGACCTGCTGGAAACCTATAGAGAAATCACTGCCGACCTGATGGACATGTACCACTCCTCGCTGAGCAACCGCATGAATGAAACCATGCAGGTGCTCACGGTGATCTCGACCATCTTCATTCCGCTCACATTCATTTCCAGCATCTACGGCATGAACTTCAACACAGAGACCTCGCCGTGGAACATGCCGGAGTTGAACTGGAAATACGGTTATCCCGCCGTGATGGGACTGATGTTCGTCATCGCCATCGCCATGCTGATGGTCTTCCGCAAGCGCGGATGGCTCTCGCGCAAGGCGCTCCGGCGCATCGGCTTGACAGAACGGCCCCCGGACGAGCATAGGAACGGCCCCCCAGGTGGAAACGATCAGGAAAGACCATCGTCATGACTCAGCCAAGGGTGCGTTTTGCGCCTTCGCCAACCGGATACCTGCATATTGGAGGAGCGCGCACGGCGCTATTCAATTACCTCTATGCGCGCCGTTTTGGCGGCAAATTCATCCTGCGCATTGAAGACACGGATTACGAGCGATCCACGGAGGCCTCGGTGCAGGCAATTCTGGATGGGATGGCCTGGCTGGGCATTGATTTCGACGAAGGACCGTATTTCCAGTCGCGCCGGATTGATCGCCACAAGGAGATGGCAGCGAAACTGCTGACCACGGGCCATGTTTACAAATGTTTTTGCACCAAGGAAGAAATCGCCGGACGGAAGGCCGAGTGGGAAAAAGAAAAAAAGGTCTGGCGTTATGATCGCAAATGCCGCGGCCTGCGGCCGGACCAGCATCCGGACAAACCATACGTCATCCGTTTCAAGACGCCGCTGACGGGCATGACCGCCTGGGATGACGGCATCCGCGGCCGGGTGTCATTCGCCAATGAAGAAATTGAGGATTTCGTGCTGGTGCGTTCCGATGGCACCCCGGTCTACAATTTCGTCGTGGTGGTGGACGATGTGGACATGGATGTGAACCTGGTCATCCGCGGCGAGGACCATATTTCCAACACGCCCAAACAGATCCTCATCTATGAAGCGCTGGGGGCGGCGGTTCCCGGTTTCGCCCATTTGCCGCTGATTCTCAACAACGCCCGCCAGAAATACTCCAAGCGCGACGGCGCGGTCAGCGTGATGGGGTTCCGTGACGAGGGATTCCTGCCCCATGCGCTCTTCAATTACCTGGCGCGGCTGGGGTGGTCCCACGGCGACCAGGAAATCTTTTCCCGCGAAGAGTTGATCCAGTACTTCGATGTGAAGGATGTGAACAAGGCTGGCGGCGTTTTCAACATGGAAAAGCTGTTGTGGCTGAACAACCATTATATCAGGCAGCTTTCACCAGAGGAGTGCGCCCGCGAGGTGGTTCCTTTTCTGGCCGCTCTGGGGATAGACGCGGTGGATGATCCGCGGCTTCCCGCCCTCGTCAAAAGCCAGCAGGAGCGCGTGAAAACCCTCAAGGAACTGGCGTCCAGCCTGCAATTCTACTTCGGCGATGAAGTGGCGTTTGATCCAAAGGCGGCGGCGAAGTTCCTGACGCCGGAATATCTGCCGCTGTACGAGGAATTGCTGCGCCGCGTGGAGGCCGTTGGCGACTTCACCGAATCCAGCCTGGAGCCGCCTGTCAAGACGCTGGCGGAGGAGCGCGGCGAGGGACTGGGCAAGGTTGCCCAGCCGCTGCGCGCCGCCCTGACCGGGACCACGGTCAGCCCCGGTATTTTCGAGACCATGGTGCTGTTGGGGAGAGAGCGCTCATTGAAACGTTTGGGCGCCGCCATCCGGAAAATCCGGGGCCAGTGAAAATTTCACTTTACAATTGGGTGAAAGTTGTGATGATCCTCCGCCCGCGCCAGGCTGCACCGATTGGTTGAGGGAAAGTCCGGAACCCTACAGGACGCTTCGATCTTATTTATGCAGAAGAAACCCCGTTTTCCGCACTCCCAGGAGTTGTTCCGGTTTGCAAAGGCCGTGCGCGCGCACCGGACAGGGGCCAAAAATGTCTCCGAAGTGGCTGATTATGAAGTAGGGCAGTTGCTGGGTTTTTCGCGGGACCTGACCTCGCGATTCAAAACCGGCGATCGCGATTATACCTCCGCCGCCGTGATTCACCGCCTGGCCGCCAGGTTGGAGATGGATTGCGAACTCTTGCTGCGGGTCGCGGTGGGCGAACTCGACGCCGATCAGGCGATGAAGCTGCTGCAGAAAGGCGGGGGCGGCGAGGTGGTGCGCAACGCCAATGGCAAGGCCATGTGTCGCATCACCAACCAGGGACTCAAGGTCGAGGATTTCCGCTGGATTCTGGAAAAAGTGACTTCCATCGCCCGCGGGGGATAAGGCGGCCGCGGCATGGGTGTTCCGGGGGCGATTCTGTTGGGACCGCAACGCTATGAGCCCACGTTGCGGGAGGCGGAGGGACGAATCCAGGCGGAGGGGCCCTGCGCGCTGATCACCGCCGGATGGCAGGACCGGGAAAACGACGACAAGGACATCCGCCAGCAGTTGACGGGCGAGGTTCGCAATCTGCGCCTGCACGCCCGCAGCGACGCCGCCTTTCACGAGGACCGGGAACTCTTCCTCGCCCATCGCGCCAAGCAGGATCGCCTGCGCAAACTCCAGGAAATCTACCGCCTCCGTCTGGATCATCTGATTGACAGCCACCAGGAACTGTGCCGCTTTCAGGCCCCGGCGGACCTGCTGGAGCCGGCCAAGGATGGCCTGGTTCAGGCCATCCGCGATCTGGAACTGGAGCACCTGGTGCGTATCCGGGAAATCCACGCGGAATTCGAGGATCAGTGGAAACCGCTGGAGCGCCAGGCGGTCGCCCGCCAGATCCGCGAGATCGAGGATGCGGTCAGGGAGTGCCCGGTCATCGTGGTGGCGGGCGGAAATGTGGCGGTGTTGCTCAACCGCATGCGCCTGTTCGATATCGGACGCTGGGTGGAAGGCAAGTGGATCATCGCCTGGTCGGCGGGGGCGATGGCGATTTCGGAGCGGCTGGTGCTGTTCCATGACAATCCGCCGCAGGGGACGGGGCACGCCGAACTCTTTGACGCCGGGGCGGGGATTTGCACCGGCCTGATTCCCTTGCCGCATGCGCGATCCCGGCTGCGGCTGGACGACAAACTCCGGGTTTCGCTGCTGGCCCAGCGATTCGCCCCCGATCTGTGCATGACGCTGGATGATGGATCCATGCTGGAGTGGCGGGACGGCCGCTGGACCAGCGCGGAGCATGTGCAGGTGCTGCGCCGGGACGGCCGCGTGACGCCGGCGGTGGAAAGATGAGTCTGGCGATCCGGCAGTTCCTGGCCTCGCCCAAGGTGGATGAGCCGGCGGTGGATCGCTTCCTCGCCTCCCACCGCTTTCCGGTTTGCGAAGGCACGACCACCACCTTTGTCTGGCGCGGCGAGGCGGAAGACGTGCAACTCCAGCACTGGGTGTACGGACTTCCCTCGTCTCAGAAATTCGAGCGGATAGCGGGAACCACCCTATGGTACCTGATCATCGAACTGCCGCCAGGCTCCCGCATTGAGTACAAACTCAACGTGGTGCGGGACGGCAAGACCCAGTGGATGCAGGATCCGCTCAACCCGCTGCTGGCGCACGATCCCTTTGGCGCCAACTCGGTGGTGCAATGTCCGGGATACGAGGTTCCTGACTGGATTCACCACGATCCGCAGGCGATGTCCGGCGAGTTGTTGGACTTCCACCTGCACAGCAAATGCCTGGCGGACCGGAGAAGGCTGACGGTCTATCTGCCGCCGCGTTTCCGCAAAACCCGGCGTTATCCGCTTCTGGTGGTTCACGACGGCGGGGATTACCTCAACTTCGCCCGCATGAAAGTGGTGATGGACAACCTGATCCACCGCCTGGAAGTGTCTTCCATGATCGTGGCGTTCACCTATCCGGAGCACCGGCTGGTGGAGTATCCCGACAATCCCTTTCATGCGAAATTCATCGCCGAGGAAGTATGCCCGTTCATCGAGGGGCGTTTTCCCATCAATGATTCGCCGGCGGCCCGGGGGTTGATGGGCGCCAGCTTCGGGGCGGTGGCCTCGCTGGCCTGCGCGTGGCGGTATCCTGGCAAGTTCGGGAGATTGCTGCTGCAATCGGGCTCGTTCGCCTTCACGGATATCGGCACGCACTGGCGCGGCCCCACCTTCGAGCCGGTGGTGCGGTTCGTGAACGCCTTCCGCGACAATCCCGGCCGGCCCAGCGATCGCATTTACCTCAGTTGTGGGATGTACGAATCGCTGATATATGAAAATCGTTCCATCCTTCCCTTGCTCCAGGCCACGGGCATGGAGGTCAAGTACACGGAAGTGCGCGACGGGCACAACTGGGAAAACTGGCGCGACCGCTTGCGCGAAGGGTTGTCCTGGTTGTTTCCGGGACCGCTGTGGATGGTATATGAATAGTTCCGACCGAGGAGGGAGTCATGGCCAACGTCACCCGCCGCATTGGCCTGTCACTGGGCGCCGACCTGTGCTGGCCCGCCTGTTACGAGGAAATCCTCAAGCGGCTCAAGTTATCCATTCCGGTGGATGGCGACGCCGTTTCATTCGAGACCGAACGGGTCACCATCGAGCCTTTTGATCTGTCTCAGCCGGTCAAATACGACCTGATCATTGACCGCTTGACCCACTGGCTGCCCATCACCCGCGAATGGATCAAGAAAGCAGTGGTGATGAACGGCGCCTACGTGCTGAATAATCCCTTCGCCATCCAGGCGATGGAGAAGAACACCACCTACGTGGCGATGATGCACCTGGGTCTGCCCGTGCCGCCCACGTGGATGATCCCCAACAAACAGCACAAATACCACGCTGATCTGCAGGTCACCCTGAACCGGTACGCGCGGTTGTTTGACCTTGGCGAGGTGGGCGAGAAGGTGGGGTATCCGCTGTTCATGAAGCCCTACGACGGCGGCGGATGGCAGGGGGTCAGCAAGATAGACAACGAACAGGAACTGCGCGTCGCCTATGAAAAGAGCGGCGAATACCTGATGTTGCTGCAGAAGGCGATCACGCCGTTTGATCTCTTCGTGCGCTGCGTCGGCGTGGGCCCGCAGGTCAACGTGATCAAGTACAACCCGGACGCGCCGTTGCACGACCGGTACACCGTCGCGTTCAATTTCGTGGACGCGGAAGAATGGTCGCTGCTCACCGACATGACGCTGACCATCAACACCTTTTTTGGCTGGGATTTCAATTCCTGCGAAGCCCTGCGCAAGGACGGCATGTTCTATCCCATTGATTTCGCCAATGCCTGCCCGGATTCGCAGGTCACCTCGCTGCATTACCATTTCCCGTGGCTGGTCAAGGCGATCATGCGCTGGACCATCTTCTGCGCCGCCACCCGGCGCCAGATGCCGCGCATGCTCGACTGGCAGCCGTTCTATGACATCCAGCAGCAGGACCTGCCTTTCCGCGAAAAACTCCGCGCCTACGCCGATTTGGGCCGCAAGCGCCTGGAGGCGGATCGTTTCGAGGAGTTTTGCCAAAAGCACCTCGCCCACCTGGACGAAGCGGCCTGGGAGTTTTTTGGCTCAGACCGGGCGAAGGAAATTGTCCGGGCCAAGACCGCGGCGCTTTATCCGGCGCACGAGGTGGAGCAGTTCACCGAACATTTCTTCGGAATGGTGGGTTTCTGGCGGAAGACCGAATCCGACCGGCTGGCTTTGGGGAAATCATGAACAAGGAAGTCATGCGCTGGTATTCCCCGCGCATTCAGCAGCACATCACGGCGGTCCGGTGGGGTCATTACGGCAAGCCGGTTCTGATTTTCCCCACCGCGGGAGGCGACGCCGAGGAAATCGAGCGCTTTCACCTGATCGGGGCCATCCGCCACCTGATTGATGCCGGCCGCATCAAGGTGTATTCCTGCGACAGCGTGTCAGGCCGCGTGTGGACCGATGGCAAGAGCAGCGGCCAGCACCGCGCCTGGATGCAGAACCGCTACGACGAGTTTATCTGTCACGAGATGGTTCCCGCCATCCGCATGGATTGCCGCGGCGCGGAATCGCCCATCACCACGGTTGGCGCTTCCATCGGGGCGTTCAACGCGGTGGCGGCCGTCTGCCGCCATCCGGAAATCTTCCACACAGCCATTGGCATGAGCGGCACCTATGATCTGGAGAAGTGGACAAATGGACAGGGTGGTCCGGAATTTTACTTCTGTTCGCCCATGCACTTCCTGCCCAACCTGGGAGAAGGCCCGCACCTTTCCGCCTTGCGCAAATGCTTCATCCTGATGGCTTATGGCGAGGGGAGGTGGGAGAACCCAGCCCATTCGTGGCGGCTGGCCGGTATCCTGGGCGCCAAGGGCGTTCCCAACTACGTGGACAACTGGGGTCCGGGCTGGGATCACGACTGGCCAAGCTGGCGGAAATTCCTTCCCGGTTATCTGGAGCGGATGTCGTAAGGCGGCCCATGAATATCATTTTCATCGCTCCCCATTTTCCCGCCAATCAGGTGCGTTTTGTCCGCGCACTCAAGGATGTGGGCGCCCACGTCACGGGCGTCGGCGACGCGCCGGAGCACGCCATCCATTCCGGCGTTCGCGAATGTCTGGATGACTGGATTGAAATCGCCAATGTCACCGACGCCGGGCAACTGGAAAAGGCGGTCCGTCTGGCCCAGCGCCGGCGCTGGATTGACCGGCTTGAGGCGGTGGTCGAGGCCCATATGCTTCCCGCCGCCGTGGTGCGGGAGCGCACAGGTATTCCGGGGCTGGATGTCCGTCAGGTGACGTTATGCCGCGACAAGGCCCTGATGAAGGAATTCCTCCGGAAGAATGGAGTTCCCTGCGCCCGCAGCGCCGGGGTTTCGACAATCGCGGAGGCGGAGGCCTTCGCCCAGGAAACCGGCTTTCCGCTGATCATCAAGCCGCGGGATGGCGCGGGGGCGCAGGGCGCCGCCAAACTGCACGACATGAACGAATTGCGCCGGGCCTGCGAATCCTACCGGCTGGGAAAGGGCGGAACCGCTGTCATCGAGGAATTCAACGAGGGCCAGGAGGGCATCTTCGACACCCTGATGTGCCGGGGCGGCGTGGCGTTTGAAGGCGTGGCTTTTTATTATCCGGGCGTGTTGCCCGCCATGCGGAACCGTTGGGTCAACCCTCAGATCATCGCCGATAACCGCATCAACCGGCCGGATTATGATGAAGTCCGTGCGCTGGGCCGCAAGGTCAACGCAGCCCTCGGTCTGACCGACACCGCCACCCATATGGAGTGGTTTTTCGGTCCCAAGGGGTTGCGCTTTTCGGAAATCGGCGCCCGACCGCCAGGGGTGTCGTTCTGGGACTGCTACAACGCCTCCAACGACTTCGACATTTACCACCACTGGGCTGAAATGGCGGCGCTGGGCCGCACGTTTCCCAATCCGTCGCGGCGTTATGCGGCGGGGCTGATGGCCCTGCGCCCCAACAAGGACGGCGTGATCGCGGGGTATTCGGGCGTGGAGGAGTTGCAGGCCCAATACGGGGAGCGGGTGTTCAAGGCCCATCTCCCGCCGCCGGGAACGCCCACCCAGCCGGTGGAGCATGGCTTCATGGCCAACGCCTGGGTGATGGTGAAACACCCCGATTATGACCAGCTTCGCCTGATCATGGATGACATTGGACGGCGCCTCAAGGTATGGGCCCGCTGACCGGAAGACACCGATGAATCGCCGCGAGTTTCTGATTATTTCCGCCGTGACCAGCGCCGCCGCCGCCATTCCGGATGCGGTCATGGGCGTGGAAACGCTTCCGGGTCTGGAAAAACCGGACGCAAAGGTGGAACCGCCCGGACCTTTCGCCATCACCGGCGGAGCCTATGAAGGATTTGAACATGGAGATGGTTACGGCGCATTCCGCCGTTCGGTGGATTGCGGCGTGTTGAACCATTCCATGGGATGTTTGCACTGGTCGCGCAGTTAAACCGGTTGACCGGGAGCTCACTCATGCCAGACGGCGTATTCAATATCTTTGACGATCTGCTCCAGCGGGCGGTTGGCGCGGCCCAGAAGGCCGGCGCCTCCTACGCGGACGCCCGGTGGGGACGCTACCGCAAGCAATATGTCTCCTGCCTGGATGATCACCTGGATCACCTCGCGGACGACGAAAGCATGGGCATGGCGGTGCGCGTGCTGGTGGATGGCGAATGGGGGTTTTCCGCCAGCCTCGCGGCGACGCCGGCGGAGGCGGATCGACTGGCGGCTTCCGCGGTGGAGATGGCGAAAGCCAACGCCAAAATGCGCGGGGAGCCGGTGCAACTCGCTCCGATCAAACCCGTCGCCGCCTTCTGGCAGACCGCCATGAACGTGGATCCGCTGCTGCGCGTGCCGCTTCAGCGCAAGGTCAATGATTTGCTGGAGTTGAACAAGTCCGCGCTGGCGGTTAAGGGCGTCAGGCGGGCCGCCTCGTCCCTGAACCTGCAGAGCGAGGAAAAATGGTTCTTCTCCAGTGAGGGCTCGCGGATTGAACAGTACCTGGTGCGCATCAATCCCAACTTCGTGGCGACCGCGACCGACGACAAGGGGGATTTTGAATCCCGGTCGTCGGATATTCCGCCGCGCGGAGCCGGTTACGAGCACCTGGAGCAGTCCGGCTTCTTCGAGGAAGGCAAGAAAATCGGCGAGTTGGCGGTGGAAGGACTCAAGGCCAAACCGGTCACGCCCGGGCAATACGATCTGGTGATTCATCCCAATAATCTGTGGCTGACAATTCATGAATCAGTGGGGCACCCCACCGAACTGGACCGGGTTCTGGGATACGAAGCGGACTTCGCGGGAACCAGCTTCGCCACCACGGACAAACTGGGCAAATTCCAGTACGGCAGCCCCATGGTGAATATCTACGCCGACCGCACCACGCCTGGGGGACTGGCCACCGTGGGATATGACGACGAAGGCGTTCCCGCGAAAAAATGGGATCTGATCCGGGGCGGCAGACTGGTGGGGTATCAGACCACGCGCGAACAGGCGATCTGGCTGCGGCAGAAGGAATCCACTGGTTGCTCCTATGCGGATCACTGGTCGTCGTTGCAGTTCCAGCGCATGCCCAATATCTCGCTGGAGCCCGCGCGGACCGAAACCACGCCGGAAGACCTGATGAAGGACATCAAAAACGGCGTGTATATCGCCGGCCGGGGAAGCTGGAGCATTGACCAGCAACGCTACAATTTCCAGTTTGGATGCGGCAGCGCCTATGAAATCAAAAATGGCAAGCTGGGCGCGCCCCTGCGGTCGGTGATGTACCAGTCCAACAGCGTGGACTTCTGGAAGAATTGCGATGGCCTGACCGATGGCCGCTACTGGGAGATGGGCGGTACGTTTTATGACGGCAAGGGCCAGCCCGGACAGGTCAACGCGGTCAGTCATGGATGCAGCCATGGGCGTTTCCGCAAGGTCAATGTGCTCAATGCGCGGAGGGAAGGCTGATGCTCGAGATCGAACGGGTGCAGGCCATCACCGCCGGAATTTTCCGCGCCGCCACGGCGGATTCGGTGCGGATCTGGATCGAGGGCGGAACCCGCGCCTTCACGCGCTTCGCCAACAACGAAATCCACCAGACCGGCGAAGCCGTGGACCTGCGCATCGCCATCACCTGCGCTTTTGGTTCGCGCCACGCCACGGTCAAACTCAACGGCGCCGACCCGGCGATGATCGAGGCGAAGGTCCGGCTCTGCGAGGACCTCGCCCGCATGTTGCCGGAAGACCCGGAGTATGAAGGCGACCTCGGACAACAGAAGATCAAGAAAATTGACGCCTGGTTTGACGACACCGCGCGCATGACTCCGGCGGATCGCGTGGAAGGCGCCATCCAGATCGTCAACAAGGCGAAGGAATTCAAACTGTCCGCGGGCGGTCTCATTGAGAATCGCAATGAATTCACCGCGGTCGCCCACCGCGCCGGGCTGTTCGGCTACCACCGGCGCACCGAGTTGGAACTGAACACCACCCTGCGCACGGCGGATGGCCAGGGCAGCGGATGGGCCCAGGACATCTCCACCCAGCGCGGCGACATCAACTTCGCGCTTCTGGGCTCCGCCGCCGCGGAAAAGGCCCGGGCTTCCGCGGGCGCGAAGGAATTGCCGCCCGGCGCCTATACCGTGGTGCTGGAGCCCGCGGCTGCGTCCACATTCCTGACCGGTTTGTCCTATGCGCTGGACGCCCGCGCCAACATGGAAGGACGGGGTCCGTTTTCAGCGGGCAAGGGCAAAACCCGGCAGGGTGAAAAACTGTTTTCCGGGAAACTGACGGTGCGGACCGCGCCGGATTCGCCCCTGTTGCTGGGGCGTCCGTTCGCGCCTTCGGGCATGCCGCAAACCCGCACCGACTGGGTGAAGGAGGGCGTGCTGTCCACGCTGTTTGTCTCGCGCTCATGGGCGAAAAAATCCGGCGCCGCGGCCACCTGCGAGCCGCGCGATCTGATCATGAGCGGCGGCGAAAGCACCCTCGATGAAATGATCGCCGGCGTGGACAAGGGATTGCTGGTCACCCGTTTCTGGTACACCAACCTGGTGGACCCGCGCACGGTCACCATGACCGGCCTGACCCGTGATGGTCTCTTCGCCATCGAGGGCGGCAAGGTCGTCCATCCGGTCAAGAACATGCGGTTCAACGAAAGCATGCTGAGGGTGTTCAAGGACATGGACGCCCTGTCGGAACCTGTCCGCATGCCGGGTTGGGACGATATGCGCGCCGTTCCCGCCATCCGCGTCAAGGACTTCCGTTTCACCAGCACCAGCGACGCGGTATAATTCTCCGGCCAGCCAACCGGACCGGAGCAACCGCGGCCATGTACAACCGGGATCATGATACGCCCGTCAGCCCCGCTTCCCTGTTGCAGGCGGAGATGGAGCCAGGGGAGCACTTGTTGTGGTGGGGCCAGCCGGATCCCAAACGGGCCTCGCGCAAGGGCTGGTGGCTCTGGCTGTTTTTCGCGCCGTGGACCCTGTTTTCCTTGTTCTGGGAAGGCGCCGCCATCTACGCCGTCACCCAGGCCGCGGAAACGGAGATGGGTTGGTTTGTCATCATCTTTCCTGTTTTTGGCGTTCCATTCGTGCTGACAGGTTTGTACATGCTGGCCACGCCCTGGCGCGCGTACCGCGAGGCGGAGCGCACCTGGCACGCCGTCACCAGCAAGCGGGTCATCACCCTGGTGGACGGCCGCGAGCGCAAAATCCTGTCGCTGGATCGCGGCGCCATCCGCAATATCCACCGCATCGAGCGTTCGCCCACCGATGGCGATATTCTTTTCGAGACCACGGATATGCCCGTGGTCGGCGGATTTCCGCCGGGGCTTGCGTTCGCCGCGAAGGGCGCCGCCAACGGATTCCTGGGCATCCGCGAACCGCGGCAAGTCGAGCGCCTGCTTCGCCGCGCCGAAACGCCGTCATCCTGAAGCCGGATGATGCCGCCCATGCCGCGCCCCGCCGGAATCGGGTGAACATGCGGCATTCCGGCGCCGGAAGAGCCATCCGCCGATTTCCCCGTCCATCAACGAAGCCGTGCGATTCAGGTCTGGCGCGCCGCGTCCTGTTTGACAGCGGGCGGCGCTTACCTATAGTCACGGCGCTTTTCGGTCCGCGAAAGGACCGGGAACCGGAGGAGTTTCATCGTGGGCGAATTTGTCAGCCAACTCAAGCGCACGCACAACTGCGGCGAATTGCGGAAGGAACACATCGGTCAGACGGTGGTTCTCATGGGGTGGGTGCAGAACCACCGCGACCATGGCAAGACCGTCATGGTGGATTTGCGCGACCGGGGCGGCCTGACCCAACTTGTGTTCGATTACGCCATCAGCCCGGAAGCGCTGAAAACCGCCGAATCCATGCGATCCGAATTTGTCATCGCGGTGCAGGGCGAGGTGGCCAGCCGCGGCGAGGCGATCAACCCCAAACTCGCCACTGGCGAGATTGAAATCAAGGTGCGCAAGGCGGAGATTCTCAACCGGTCGGAACCGGTCCCCTTCGCCATCGAGGATGAAACCGGTGTCAATGAAACGTCGCGCCTGAAGCACCGCGTTCTGGATTTGCGCCGCTTCCCCATGCAACGCAACATCATGATGCGCCACCGCATCAGCAAGGTCATGCGCGACTATTGCGACGGCCTGGGTTTCCTTGAACTCGAAACCCCCATGCTGACCAAAAGCACTCCGGAAGGCGCCCGCGACTTCCTGGTTCCCTCGCGCATCCATCCGGGTGAGTTCTATGCGCTGCCCCAGTCGCCGCAACTCTTCAAGCAGTTGTTCATGGTCGCGGGTTATGACCGTTATTTCCAGATTGTCCGCTGCTTCCGCGACGAAGACCTGCGCGCCGACCGGCAGCCCGAATTCACCCAGTTCGACATGGAGATGTCCTTCGCCAGCCAGGAGGATATTTTTCAGGTGGTGGAAGGGCTCATCCGCAACATCTGGAAGGTGGTGGAGGGCGTGGACCTGCCCGCGCGGTTTCCGCGCATGACCTGGCGGCAGGCCATGGATGATTACGGCATTGACAAGCCGGACACCCGTTTTGGCCTGCCGCTGCGCGAGGTGTCGGAAATCGTCGCCGACAGCGATTTCAAGGTCTTCCGCGAAGTGGTGAAGGGCGGCGGAATCGTGAAGGGGCTCAACGTCAAGGGCGGAGTGTCCATGTCGCGCAGCGAACTGGATGAACTTTCCGCCTTCGCCCAGCAGTTGGGCGCCAAGGGAATGGCCTGGGTCAAGGTCAACCCCGATGGCTGGCAATCGCCCATCGCCAAATTCCTGTCGGATGGCGAAAAACAGAAGCTGGCGGAAAAGCTGGCGCTGGAGACCGGCGACCTGGCGATCTTCATCGCCGACCGGCATCACCTGGCCAACCAGGTGTTGGCGCAGATTCGCCTGCAACTGGGCCGCCAACTCAAGCTGATTGACGAATCCCGCTGGAATTTCCTGTGGGTGGTGGATTTTCCCCTGTTCGAGTGGGACGACGCCAACATGCGCATCAGCCCGGCGCACCATCCCTTCACCTCGCCAGTCATTGAAGACGCCGGTTTTCTGGAGACCAATCCGCTCCAGGTGCGCGCGCAGAGTTACGACCTGGTGCTGAATGGCAACGAACTGGGGTCGGGCAGCGTGCGCATCCACAATTCGGAATTGCAGTCGAAGATTTTCGACCTGCTGGGCATCGGCGAGGAGCAACAGCGCGTGAAATTCGGTTTCCTGCTGGACGCCTTCCGCTTCGGCGCGCCGCCCCACGCGGGCATCGCCCTGGGGTTGGACCGCATCACCATGTTGTTGGCCCGCGCCACCTCCCTGCGCGATGTCATCGCGTTCCCGAAAACCGCCCGCGGCCAGTGTCTGCTCACCAGCGCCCCCAGCCTGGTGGATGATGACCAACTCAAGGAGTTGGGGCTGCGCATCGCCCACACAGCCAAACCGCAGGCTGTGTGACGCCCTGACGCATACGGATTTCCGGCTTTCCTCGCGCTGATTCAGGGGCGGGTTTCGTCCGCTTCACGGGCTTCGTTCCAGGGGGACGCCAAACAGCGCTTCGATGGTTTTCCAGTAGGCCGCTGCTCCGGGAGAACCTTCGGCTGGGGCCCACGGGGCGAAATCCTTGTCAGAGGCGGGCTGATAGGGACCCGTCTTCGCCTCGAAGATCACCGTGTCCGGCGCCAGCGCCACGAAGGTGTGGAATACGCCCGGACGGATATCCACCCCGAATACCGCTCCGCCGGGCTCCAGCAGGGCATGCTCCGTGGGCGTTCCGTTTTCATCGAAAAACACCACGCCGGTTTTGCCGCGCACGCACAGGATGACCTCGCTTTTCGGCGGGTCCAGGTGCTTGTGCGGGCGGACATAGGTGCCCGGCTGCATGGCGTTGAACATGCGGTGGGTGGGGTCCCCGGCGCCGTCGTGCAGAGGCAGGATAATGCGTCCGCGCGGGCTGGCGCGGGACATTTCGATGGCGTGGGTCAATGTATCATTCCGGAGCAGGGCGTAGGGACCTTCCGGACGGGGAAGCGCGCGTGGAAATTCGCCAGCCATGGCAGTCGGTATTACAGTTGAAGGAATTGAAGGCTGAGGTTAGGATTATCAATCAGGCCCGTGGCTTATTTTGTGAAGGAGACCATGAATGGCCGAATTCTTCAAGAACTATGTTGCTGGTGAATTTCATTCCCCGCCGGGGGCGGAGAGATTTTTTTCGGTCAATCCGGCGAGAACATCCGATGTTCTTGGCGAGTTCGCCATCACGCCCGCGGAAGAGGTGTCGCGCGCGGTGGAAGCGGCCCGCCAGGCCTTTCCGGCGTGGAAGGCGGTCTCGCGCCCGCTTCGCGCGGAAGTGATTGATCGCTTTGTCCAGCTTTGCAAGAAGAACCAGGAAGAACTCGCCAAACTTGTCACCCGGGAATGCGGCAAGCCCGAGGGGATGGCGGATGTCATCGAAGGCATCCACATGAGCCAGGTGGCCGCGGCCTTTGGCCGTTTGCCCTACGGCGAGGTCATCGGCAGTGAAATCGCCAGCAAGGACGCCTTCCTGCTGCGCCGCCCGGTGGGGGTGATCGCCGCCATCAGCCCCTGGAATTTTCCTTTCGCCATTCCGCTCTGGCTATTCCAGATCGCCATGGTGGAAGGCAACACCATTGTCTTCAAACCATCCGAAGACACCCCCCTCTGCGGCCAGCGTATCGCCGGGATGCTGCATGAGGCGGGCGTTCCGCCCGGTGTTTTCAATCTGGTTCATGGAGACGGCGCCACTGGAAAGGCGCTGGTCGAACACGAAGATATCAACGCCGTCTGCTTCACCGGCAGTTATGAAGTGGGGCGGCTCATCCGCATGCATTGCGCGGCCCATCCGCACAAGCGCGCCGCCACGGAATGCGGCGGAAAATCCGGATTGATCATCACCAAACACGCCAACCTGGAACTGGCGGTCAACGCCGCCGTGCTGGGATGCTTCCGCACGGCGGGGCAGCGTTGTGTTTCGACCTCGCGCCTGATTGTGGACGAGTCCATTCTGCCCAAATTCGTTCCGGCGTTCATCGAGCGGACGAAGCAGATTCGTATCGGCGACGCCTTGCGCGATCCCAATGTATTCTGCGGCCCGCAGATCAACCGGGAAGCGGTGGAGAAGGTCGAGCGTTACAACCAGATGGTCCGCGATTCGGGGCGCAAGGTGCTATTGAATGGCGGTCCATCCGCCGCGCCGGAACACCGGGAAGGGCATTTTATGTCGCCCTTTGTGTACCAGATGGATCAATACGACTCCTCTTTCCGTCCGCTGCAGGAGGAGATTTTTGGCATGAACGCGGGGATCATTCCCTATCCGGAAGGTGATTTTGAAGAAGCCCTGCGTATCCACAATGACACGGAATACGGGCTCGCCGGCGCCATCATTACCGATGACATGCGCGAGGCCAGGGAGTTCAAGGAGCGCGCCGAGGTGGGGTTGATGTATATCAACCTGCCAACCATCGGCGCCGAGGTTCATCTGCCCTTTGGCGGTCTCAAGCGCAGCGGCAACGGACATCCGTCCGCCATCACCCTGCGGGAGTTCGTGACCGACAAGGTGGCGTTGACCCATAATTTTTCATCCAGCATCCAGTTGGCCCAGGGGCTGTCGGCGAAGGTGCAATGACCTCGAATTTCAAACCCACACCGCGATCCGTCGCCGGACCTTCCAGTCCGTCCATCCCGATCCACAAGAAGATCACCTTCATTGGTTCTGGAAACATGGCGGAGGCGTTGATCCGCGGTCTGATCGAGGTGGCCGGAACGCCGCCCGAAAATGTCATTTGCACCGACACGCGGGAAGATCGCCTGGAAGTCCTGCGCATGCGGTATGGCGTGCGAACCTCCACCGCCAATACCGCCCCCCTGCAGGTGTCGGATATCCTGGTGCTGGCGGTGAAGCCACAGGTCATGTACGAGGTGCTGGAGGAAATCCGTCCCATGGTGCTGCCCAAGCATCTGGTGATTTCCATCGCCGCCGGCATCCCCATTCACGCCATTGAAAGCGCCCTGGGAGGCGCCCAGCGGATTATCCGCGTGATGCCCAATACCCCGGCGCTGGTGGGCGCGGGGGCCACCGCCATCGCCCCGGGACGTTTCGTCGCCGAAGGGGATGTCGCCCTCGCCCGCGAATTGTTCAATTCGGTGGGCAAGGTGGTCCGGGTGGATGAGGAAGCCCTCGACGCGGTGACAGGCCTGAGCGGATCGGGACCCGCCTATGTCTTCATGATCATTGACGCCCTGGCTGACGCGGGGGTCAAGGTTGGCCTTTCCCGCGATATCGCCCTGCTGCTGGCGGCGCAGACGGTGATGGGCAGCGCCCAGTTGTTGCTGGAGACCGGGGAGCATCCGGGACGGCTCAAGGATATGGTCACCTCTCCCGGCGGCACCGCTATCGCCGGATTGCATACCCTGGAACAGGGCGGTCTTCGCACCACGTTGATTAACGCGGTGGAAAAGGCGGCCCAGCGTTCCGCGGAGTTGGGCAGCATGTATGATGTTGTCGAAGGCGGGTAGCCTTCACCGGCGTATTTCCACCTGCTTTTGATCTCCATTGCCGGACCACTGCTTTCCGCCGCGATTTTCCGGCCCGGATGGCCAAAGACCCCGTTTTACAACGAAGCGGGGTCCGCAGTTCGTGGTGTGAAATGGCGGGGACAACGGAGATAATGAAGTCTTTTCAGTCCAGGCGGCGTGCGACCGTGAGTTTTCTGGCGCCCGCTGGTTGACAAAACGCCCTTGTAAGTCCAAAATAACGCCCCGCGTTATTCAGGGAGGCCAGATGTCCGCCACAAATTCCCTCAGCCGGTTGAAAATCCTTGGGCATATGACCCCGGAATTCCAGGAAATCCTGACTCCGGAGGCGCTCGAACTCGTGATCCAGGTGGTGGACCGGAGCCGGGATCGGGTGGGGCAGTTGCTGGAAGCCCGCAAGGCCAATCAGGCCCGGATTGACGCGGGGGAGAAGCCGGATTTCCTGCCGGAAACAAAGGATATCCGCTCCGGCGACTGGACGGTCGCGCCGCTCCCCGCGGATTTGCAGGATCGCCGGGTCGAGATCACCGGTCCGGTGGACCGCAAGATGGTCATCAACGCCCTGAACTCGGGCGCCAATGTCTTCATGGCCGATTTTGAAGACTCCAACGCCCCGACGTGGAGCAACAATATCCAGGGGCAAATCAACTTGCGCGACGCGGTCCGCCGGACCATTTCCTGGCAAGACCCTTCGACCGGGAAGCAATACCAACTCAATGACAAAACCGCTGTGCTGCTGGTGCGCCCGCGCGGCTGGCATCTGCTGGAAAAACATGTCCGGCTCGACGGCAAGCCCATTCCCGGCGGACTCTTCGACCTGACGCTGTATTGCTTCCACAACGCCCGGGAGTTGTTGGCGCGCGGCTCGGGCCCGTATTTCTACCTGCCCAAGATGCAGCACCATCTCGAGGCCCGTCTGTGGAATGATGTATTCCTGCAGGTGCAGGAGGCGCTGGGTCTTCCGCGCGGAACCATCAAGGCGACCGTGCTGATTGAGACGCTTCCCGCCGCCTTTCAGATGGATGAAATTCTCCACGAACTGCGGGAGCATTCCGCCGGTCTGAACTGCGGCCGCTGGGATTATATTTTCAGTTACATCAAGACCTTCCGGAACGACCCCACGCGCGTGCTGCCCGACCGCGTGCAGGTGACCATGACGCAGCCGTTCATGCGGGCCTATACGCAACTGGTCATCAAGACCTGCCACAGGCGGAATGTCCATGCCATGGGCGGCATGTCGGCGTTCATCCCGGTCAAGACGGATCCGGCGGCCAATGAGAAGGCGCTGGAGCAGGTGCGCGCGGACAAGCTGCGCGAGGTCACTGACGGCCACGACGGCACCTGGGTGGCCCATCCGGGGCTTGTGCCGGTGGCAAGGGAAATCTTCGACCAGCACATGAAGGGCTCGAACCAGATCCATCGCAAACGCGAGGATGTGAATGTCACCGCCGCCGATCTGATCGCGGTTCCCACGGGAACCCGCACCGTGGAAGGTCTGCGCCACAACATCCGTGTGGGCGTGCAGTATATCGAAGCCTGGTTGCGCGGGGTGGGGTGCGTTCCTCTCTACAATCTGATGGAGGACGCCGCCACCGCCGAGATTTCCCGCACCCAAGTCTGGCAGTGGGTTCGCCATATGGCCGTGCTGGATGACGGCCAGGCGATCACCCGCGAGCGTTTCCAGACCATCATGCGCGAGGAAATGGAGCGGGTGCGCAAGGAAATCGGCGACGCGAAGTTTTCCGGGGGCCGTTTCCCGGAAGCCATCCAGATGTTCGAGGAGTTGTCCTTCGCGGAGAACTATTCGGATTTCCTCACATTGCCCGCCTATGATCGCATCGTGGAGCCTGCGGCCGCGTGACAGCGGTCACCGCCAATTGTCCAGCCGTCAGTTAACCATTGCTATAACAACGAGAAGGAGCAGCCTGATGTCGCAGCAGTTCAAGGGGAGTAAAGCAGACGAATCCATTCATTCGCCGGAGGTGCGCTGGAAGGGCGTGGTTCGTCCTTACAAGCCCGAGGATGTCAAACGGCTGGCTGGCACGCTGCCGGTCGAACATTCCTGGGCGCGCGCCGGCGCCCGCCGTTTGTGGGAACTGCTGCACACGGAGGATTTCGTGGCCGCCCTGGGCGCCCTGACCGGCAACCAGGCCGTCCAGCAGGTCAAGGCCGGCCTGAAGGCGATTTACCTCAGCGGCTGGCAAGTGGCCGCCGACGCCAACCTGTCCGGCCATATGTATCCGGACCAGAGCCTGTATCCGGCCAACTCGGTGCCCCACGTGGTCCGCCGCATCAACCAGGCCCTGCAGCGCGCGGATCAGATTTCGCACAGCGAGGGCGATGACAGCGTCTATTGGTACGCCCCCATCGTCGCCGACGCCGAGGCCGGATTTGGCGGTCCGCTCAACGCCTTTGAATTGATGAAGGGCATGATTGAGTCGGGCGCCGCGGCGGTGCATTTCGAGGACCAACTCTCCTCGGAGAAGAAATGCGGACACCTGGGCGGCAAGGTGCTGGTTCCCACCCAGGCCGCCATCCGCAACCTGATCGCCGCCCGTCTGGCGGCGGATGTATGCAACACGCCCACCATCATCGTGGCCCGCACGGACGCCAACGGCGCCCAGTTGCTGACCAGCGACGTGGACGAACGTGATCGTCCGTTCTGCACGGGCGAGCGCACGATGGAAGGCTTCTACCGGGTGCGCGCGGGCATTGATCAGGCGATCGCCCGCGGCCTGGCCTATGCGCCCTACGCCGACCTGATCTGGTGCGAGACCTCACACCCGGATATTGACGAGGCCCGCAAATTCGCGGAAGGCGTCCACGCGAAATATCCGGGCAAACTGCTCGCTTACAACTGCTCGCCCTCGTTCAACTGGAAAAAGCATATGGACGAGAAGAAGATGAAGGCCTTCCAGTCCGAACTGGCGAAAATGGGATACAAATTCCAGTTCGTCACCCTGGCCGGATTCCACGCCCTCAACTACAGCATGTTCGAGTTGGCCCGCGCCTACCGGGACGACGGCATGCTTGCCTACTCCCGCCTGCAGGAAGAGGAGTTCTCGGCGGAGAAGTTCGGCTACACCGCCGTCAAGCACCAGCGCGAGGTCGGCACGGGCTATTTCGACGAGGTGTCCATGGTCATTACCGGCGGCGCTTCATCCACGCTGGCCTACGGCGGATCGACCGAAGCCGAGCAGTTCAAACACTGATTCCGGGCGCCCGGCGCCCTGGAGGGGAAGGGGACGGCCCCAGGGCCGTCCCCGTTATTTTTTCCGGTGTCCGCAAGCCGCGGCGCCTGGCTGTTTCTTCCGCGAACACCTGTGCGCCTGGCGACGCCGGGGTTCATATTTCCCGCCGTCTCGCAGGCGGTAAACGCCTTGCCCTTCATCAAAGGGTGGTTAGATTCCGTCCGAACCGGGGTCTGGAACGTCCAGATCCTCTAAAAGCATTGAGTCAGAATCACCATGAGCACCACCCAGGAAAATCATCCCGATTTCACCGTTCAGCCGGTAGATTCCGGCGAGTCTGGAGCGGCGGCGAATCCGCTTCCTCCTTCCGCTGAAGCCAGGGGCAAGGATGAAGGCCCCGGGTTTGTGGTCAAGGAGCGCCGGTTTTGGTCCGATGACACCCCGGCCTCCGAGACCATCGAGACCAAAACCGCCTATGTGAAGGAACTGGAGAAGAAGATTGCGGAGATGGAAGAGAAGGTTCAGCAGACTCTGACCGCCTACCGCAACATGCAGCAAAGCCAGGACGCCTTCCGCGAAAGGCTCCGCCGGGATCAGGACCAGCAGCTTCAGTCGCGGCTGGGCGGCATGCTGGAAAACCTGCTTCCCGTGCTGGACAATTTTGATCGCACCATCGAGGCGGGGGAGAAAAACACCCAGGCCAACGCCCTCCTGGATGGGGTCAAACTGGTGCGCGCGCAGTTTGAACAGGTTCTCCGGAGCCTCGGGGTGGAGCGGATTGAAGCCGCGGGCTCTCCGTTCAATCCCGCCGAACATGAAGCCATTTCCACGGCTCCCGCGCCAACGCCTGAACAGGATGGTCAGGTGCTCTATCAGGCCCGTGCGGGATACCGGTTTGGCCAGCGCCTTCTGCGGCCGGCGCAGGTGGTGGTGGCGCGGAGTTCATCGTGAGCAAGCGCGATTATTACGAGGTGCTGGGCGTCGCGCGCGACGCGAGTCCGCAGGAACTCAAGAAAGCCTATCGCCAACTGGCGATGAAGCTGCATCCGGACAAAAATCCGGGCGACAAGCAGGCCGAGGAAAAATTCAAGGAAGCCGCCGAAGCCTATGAAGTCCTGAGCGATGAAAACAAGCGGCGCATGTATGACCAGTTTGGTCACGAAGGTTTGCGCGGCGCGACCGGTCCCGGGGCGGGCGGATTTCATCACCAGGGCGGGTTCCGCGACATCAACGATATCTTCTCGGCGTTCAGCGATATCTTTGGGGATTTCGGCGGCGGGTTTGGCGGGCGGAACCGCCGCGGGCCCATGCGCGGCGACGACATCCAGATGGGGCTGGAGGTTTCCTTCAAGGATTCAATCCTCGGCGCGTCCTATCCGCTGAACCTGAAGCACCACAAAACCTGCGAGTCCTGCAAGGGGTCCGGCGCCGCGAAAGGAAGTTCGCCCATCACCTGTAACCGCTGCGGCGGACGCGGCCAGGTGACCATGGCCAAGGGCATCATCATGTTCTCCACCACGTGTCCGGACTGCCGTGGCGCGGGCAAAACGGTGAAGGACAAATGCCCGGATTGCCATGGCGCCGGGATTGTTCCCGAGACCGTCAAGTTGGACTTGAAAATTCCTCCCGGGATTGAAGACGGCATGAGCCTGCGCATTGGCGGCAAGGGCGAGCCCAGCCGCAACGGCGGCGAGCCAGGCGACCTGTACGTGGTGATCCACGTCCGCCCCGACGAACATTTCGAGCGCCATGGCAATGATCTTCATTGCGAGGTGCCGATCAGCTTCACCCAGGCCGCGCTGGGCGCAACCGTCAAACTGCACCTGATTGACGGCGCGGAACAGGAACTGGAGATTCCCGCCGGGGTCCAGCCCGGAGAGACCATCAAGGTGAGGGACAAGGGGGTGGAAGACCTTCGTGGACGGCGCAAGGGGGATTTGATATGTCATATCGCGGTCAAAATCCCCAAGAAGCTCACGGGCAAGCAGAAGGAACTGCTCCGCCAATTCGCCGAAGAGACCGGTGAAAACGGCGCCCGCAAGAGCTTTTTTGAACGGTTGATGGGTTGATGCGCTGCTTTCAGATCATATTCGCCGCCGTATTGCTGCTGGGATGCGGGGGAGGCGTCAGTTCCCTTGGCGCGCCGTTGGGCAGCGCCTGCAACTGGAACGTGGATTGCGCGGTGGGGCTGACCTGCTACACCGGCCCCGATTTTCCCGGCGGTTACTGCGCCCGCCTGTGCGAAAAGGGCAATTGCCCGGACAACGGCGTTTGCACATCCGTCAACCTTTGCATGAAGGGCTGCGAGGACGACTCCAGTTGCAAGTCGGGTGAAAACCGCTGCCTCGCCACGCTCGATGGCAAGATGGTCTGCGCTTCTCCGAAGAGCCGGTCTCCCGTGTTTGTGGCGCCAGGGAACGGCGAGGATGACGCCGGCGGACAGGATGACGATCGTTCCGCCACCGGAACGGATGCGTCCAGGCCAGACGCGAGATGACTGCCGCGGCGGCCACGGCTGAATCCCTCAACCGGCCGGTCTGGGATGGCGTTCGCGGCGGCTGGTACGAAGTCTATTACCTCAAGTTCAACCTGCCGTCCGAACAGCGGGCCTTCTGGATCCGTTACACCATGACCGCACCCGTTGGCGAAGGCGCGGTTCCGCGCGGGGAGTTGTGGGCCATCGCATTTGACGAGGCCGGAGGCAAGCACAGGGCGTGGAAACAGGGGTTTGAACCCGGCCGGTTTTCGTTCACCGGATCAGGAGTCCGCATTGGGGATGCGGCGTTCAATCACCATGGCGCACGTGGCATGGTGGGCGGACCAGATGGATTATCCTGGAATCTGGTATTCGAGGAAGGCCTGCCGGCGTTCAGCCATTTTCCGCATGACTGGATGTACAGCGCGCCGCTTCCCAAAACCAAGGTGGTCGCGCCTCATCTGTCCATGAAGTTGTCCGGACATGTGGTGGTGGAGGGAACCCGGTTGCAGTTCGCCCGCATCCCCGGGCACCAGGCGCATATCTGGGGGACCAAACACGCCCAGCGCTGGGCGTGGGCCAATTGCAACCAGTGGGAAGGCGGTGAAAACGCCGCGCTGGAATTGCTGACCGCCCAGGTGAAGGTGGGAAAATGGCTGACCCCGCCGCTGACGGTCGCCGCTCTGCTGACCCCCGAACGGCGGCTGGCGTTCAACCGGCTGTCTCAATGGCGAAGCAACCAGTCAGAATATGGTTTGGAACGCTGGCGCTTGCAGGCGGAGGATGGAGAGCACCGCCTGACATCCGCCATCACCTGCAAACCGGAATGGATGGCGGGCGTGCGCTATGAAGACCCGGATGGCGAACCGCGGATCTGCCACAATTCCAAAATCGCGGATTGCGAAGTGGTGCTGGAGCGGAAAACCGGCGCCGCATGGCAGGAAATCCAGCGCTTGCGCGCCACCCGCACCGCTGCTTACGAAGTGGTGGAGCCCCAGGCGGACCCGCGTGTTTCCGTGCTGATTTGATGGGGGAGCGGGAAGGAACTTCCAACGATGAAATGGTCTCTTTTTCCAGTGCTTGTTCTGGCGATTGTGGCGTGGACAGCGGCCTGCGAGGACAAAAACCTCAGTTCCAACCCCGCTCCGGGCGGCGCCCCGCCGGTCGTGATTCCGCCTTCCGCGCCCGCTTTGCCGCCCGGCCATCCGCCGATAGATGGTCCTCGCGGTGGTGCGGCGGCGCCGCCTTCCGTCCATGCCCCAGTGGCGCCCCGTCAACGGGTGGTGAAGGTGGACCCGGCGATCATCGCCCAGTACAAGACCGCGCGGATTGAAGTTAGCAGCAAGACCGGGGAAGCGCCGTCCATGACGGAGATTCCCGTCGCTGGGGGCGAAGGCAAACTTCCCGATGGTTCGGTGGTCAGGTTGCTGGCTTTCACGCCGGATTTCATCATGGATGGCGATGTCATCTCGACCAAAGGGAAGGAACTGGGCAACGCCGGGGTGCAGGTCGAAATCAACGGCGCCCGCTTGTGGATATTCAAGGATTTCGTGATGCCGCCCAGCTATAGCCACCCCAAATACAATTTCCGCCTCGCCGGCGTGGAGAAATAAAGGCGTCCGGGATGGTGGGGGAATGAACCGGAGTCACCCCCGCCGGGGCGAAGCCTGATCGCGCAAGGCAATGAACAATCACGGCGGAACTTGGCGGCGCAGGGGGGGACGCCTCGCCGGGGAAAGCGTTGGATACAGACTACTGGAACAACTGCGGGTCTATGTTGATCCGGATTCCCATGATGCGGGTCAACAGCAGATAGGCCAGCATGGCGGCGAAAATCACCGCGGCGAAGCCGGTGATCGCCAGGCCGCTGGCGAGAATCAGCCCGGCGGCGGTGAAGAGTCCGAGCACCGGTTGCAGGGCATGGGGGGTCTGCTGCACCAGGGCGGGGCGTCCCAAGGCGGTCTGTTCGCTGGCTTTCCAGCGGTAACGCAGTTCTTCCAGTCCGCGTCCGAGCAATTCCTTCAGGCTATCCGAAGTGATGTCAATGGCCATGGCCGCCTCCGCGATGAATGGACTCTGATCCGGTTATTCTCCGCCCACAGGTTCCGCCGCCGCGACGGCGCTGTCAAATGTGACGGCGCCCGCCGCGAAGAGGGCGGCCTTGCGTTTGGCGTTGTATTCGTCCACTTCCTGCGAAATCTTGTAAGCGCAGAATTTGGGACCGCACATCGAGCAGAACTCCGCCGATTTGAAGGTGTCGTGGGGAAGGGTTTCGTCGTGCATGGCGCGGGCGGTTTCGGGATCCAGCGCCAGTTCGAACTGGCGGTTCCAGTCGAATTCGTAACGGGCCTTCGACAAGGCGTCGTCCCATTCGCGGGCTCCCTTGCGGTGGCGCGCCACATCGGCGGCGTGGGCGGCGATTTTGTAGGCGATCAGGCCGTCCTTGACATCCTTGGCGTTGGGCAGACCCAGGTGTTCCTTGGGGGTGACGTAGCAAAGCATGGCGGCGCCCGCGTAACCCGCCATGGTGGCGCCGATGCAACTGGTGATGTGGTCGTAACCGGGAGCGATGTCCGTGACCAGCGGCCCCAGCACATAGAAGGGCGCTTCGTGGCAGAGTTCCATCTGCTTCTTCACATTCATCTCAATCTGATCGAACGGAACGTGACCAGGGCCTTCCACCATGACCTGGACATCCCGTTCCCAGGCGCGGGCGGTCAGTTCGCCCAGGGTCTTCAGTTCGGCGAACTGGGCCTTGTCGCTGGCGTCGTGCAGGCAACCGGGGCGCAGACTGTCGCCCAGGCTGATGGTAACATCATACTTCGCGCAGATGTCGAGCAGGCGGTCATAGTGCTCGAAGAGCGGGTTCTGTTTGTGGTGGTGGAGCATCCACTGGGCCATCAGCGAGCCGCCGCGGCTGACAATGCCGGTAATGCGTCCGCTGACATAGGGGAGATACTCCAGCAGGATGCCGCAATGCAGGGTCATGTAGTCCACGCCCTGTTGAGCCTGGTGTTCAATGACCTCGAACAGCAGGTCCACGGTCAGGTCCTCCGGGCGCTTGACCTGCTGGATGGCCTGGTAAATGGGCACCGTGCCGATGGGCACGGGGCTGGCATGGATGATGGCGGCGCGGATATCCGAAATATCCTTGCCGGTGGAGAGGTCCATCACCGTGTCGGCGCCGTATTTGACCGCGATGGACAGCTTTTCCAGTTCCCCGTTGGTGTCCGAGGTGATGGCCGAATTGCCGATGTTGGCGTTGACTTTGCACTTTGAGGCGATGCCGATGCACATCGGCTCCAGGCTGTGGTGATTGATGTTGGCGGGGATGATCATGCGCCCGCGCGCGACTTCCGACAACACCAGTTCAACATCCAGGTCCTCGCGTTTGGCCACGTACATCATTTCCTCGGTCACCACGCCCCGACGGGCGAAATGCATCTGGGTGACGTTGGCCTGTCCTTTTCTCCTGGCGACCCAATCAGCGCGCATGAATATCTCCTGTGAAGACGGAATACCGGACAACCCGCGGCAGGGCGGAATCCGTGGAAATACGCCGCGCCGCGGTTGATTCAATCATGCGGAATACTATCCGCAAGCCCGTCTCCGCGACAAGAGCACGTGAGGGTGGGGCGCGGAGGATGCGCCGGATGGCGGGCGCCGCTCCGGAGGAGGCCCCGCCGGATCACATCACAGGGAACGGCGAGGTCTGGAGCCACTCTTCCAGGGATTCGCGGGCGCGGCGGGCGATGAAGGATTTCCGTTCGGATTTATGAATGTCCGCCGGCGGCGCGGGAAACAGGCCGGCGTGGATATTCATGGGATCAAACGGGCGGTTGGAGGCCCCCTCGCGCAAATACCTGCAAAGCGCCCCCAGGGCGGTTTCCGGCGGCGGAGGCGGCAGGTTCTTTCCGGACAATCGAGCCGCGGCGAACAACCCCGCCAGCAATCCGATCGCCGATGATTCCGTATACCCCTCGACGCCGGTGATCTGCCCCGCCAGACGGATCCACGGCGCGGCCTTGAGTTCCAGGGTGGGACCCAGCAGGCGCGGGCTGTCGAGATAGGTATTGCGGTGGATGGATCCAAAACGCAGAAACTCCGCGTTTTCCAGCCCCGGAACCATGCGGAAGATGCGGGACTGTTCGGGCCAGGCCAGGCGGGTCTGGAACCCCACCAGGTTGAAGGAGGTTCCCTCGCGGTTTTCGCGGCGGAGTTGAACCACGGCGTGGGGGCGGCGTCCGGTGCGCGGGTCAATCAGCCCCACTGGTTTCATGGGACCGAAGGCGAGGGTGCGTTCGCCGCGTTCCGCCATGACCTCGATGGGAAGGCAACCCTCGAAATATTTCGCATCCTCGAACTCGCGCGGCGTCACCTTGCGGGCGGCCAGCAGTTCCCGGACAAACGCCTCGTATTCCTCGCGGCTGAGGGGGCAGTTCAGGTAGTCGCCTTGCTCTTCACTGCCTTTGTCATAGCGGGATGCGGTGAACGCGATATCCCGGTTGATGCTGCCGGCGTCCACGATGGGGGCGATGGAATCGTAAAAATACAACCGGGTTTCGCCGATGCGCTCCGCCAGCGCGCGGGCGAGGGCGTCCGAGGTCAGGGGACCCGTGGCGATGATGGCCAGTCCCTCGCTTTCTTGCGGCAGGGCGGCGGCTTCCGCGCGCTCGACGGCGACCTGAGGCTGGGCTGTCAGGCGATCCGTGATGAACGCGCTGAAGCGGTCGCGATCCACCGCCAGGGCCTGGCCCGCCGCCACGGCGGATTCATCGGCCGCGGCGATGATCAGGCTGCCCAGGCGGCGCATTTCGTCCTTGAGCAGGCCCGGCATGCTTTCCGGGTCCTTGGATTTCAGGGAATTGGAACAAACCAGTTCGCCCAGGCCGGGCGATTGGTGAGCCGGGCTGAAACGCACGGGTTTCTGCTCGATCAGACGCACGGCAACGCCCCGCCGGGCCAGTTGCCAGGCTGCTTCACTGCCCGCCAGTCCGCCGCCGATGACCGTAACCCTGTTCATTCAGGCCGTGCTCCCGGTTTTTTTTTTAAGATGTTTGGCCTCGTGGTTTTCCCGGAGGACTCCGAGGTGCTCATAATCCATCACTCCACCCTGAAAACCTTCATCACCTCGTCGCCGAGGTGGTTGATGACCTTCACCGCGATGCGTCCACTGGCGGGTTTGTCGAAGGGGCGGGATGTGTCGCTACGAAGGCTCTCCCAGGCTTCCTCGTTGATCTCCGCTTTGAGTGTTGTCTTGAGCGCTTTGTAGGGATCGTTGGCGCCGAGGAAGTACGCCTGCCGGACGAAGAAGCTCTCCTCGTTGTAGTCCGTGTCGATGAACCAGCAGGCAATCCCCTCCGCTCCGTCGCTGCGGACCTTGCCGGTCTGTGGGTGGAATACGTCCACGCCGTTCACTTTCACCCGGATCCGCCCACTCGCCACCTTGTAGCGGTAGAGGCCGCTGGAGGTGATCTCGTGGTCAATTCGGCCTCCAGCCTCAGTGAGGATTTCAATGTCCGGCTCGCCGAAGATGACGAACAGGTTCCCCTTGCCCGTGTTCTTCAGGTCGTCGGCCATGTGCAGGTCGGCATTCATCCGCGCCTTGAGCACCGGGATGCGGCCCAGCTTCGTGAACTCCGTGGCGTGGGCCTCGTAGTTGAAGGCGCAGGCCACCAGCACGTCGAAGTCCGCGTCTCCGGCCTCCCTGGCGGCGGCTACCAGGTCCTGCCGCTGCACCGTGCCGAACTCCGGGCCGATGAAGATGGCGGCGCGCTTCTCTCCTTCTCCCTCGCTATACCGCCCCTCGGCGCAAATGTACGTCCCCGGCCAGGGCGTCAGCGAGGTGAAGGTAATCTTGTCCTCCTTGTGCGCCTGCTGGACGCCCGCCGTCTTGAGGTTCTCCAGGATCATCTCGACGAAGCCGTCGCCCCGGCCCTTGCCCGTCTTCTTCTCCACCAGCGGGTCAATCAGCTCATCGTTCTCGTCCACGCCCAGGGTCCGGTGCGGGGAGATGCTCTCCACCGTGAACGGACCGGCCACGCGCACCTTCTTCTTGTCCTCGTAGGGTTTGTCATAGAGGTACTCGTATTCGGCCTTGGCTGCTATGCTGGCGTCAATCTCCTTCTGGCGCTTGATGCGCAACTCCCACCAGGAGGCATGGGCCTGCTTCGCCTCAGGGGACCAGGAGGTTTCGGCCTCGCGGGGGATTTCCCACTCCTCCCACTTCTTACCAAGGGCGCTGTTCAGCTTCTCCCGCAACGGCTCCAATTGCGCCTGAAATTTCTCCCAAATCACATCAATTTCGGCGTTGTTGGCGATGGACTTGAGGGTGATGTGCGGCACGCGCTCGTAGACGAAACCGTGGCGGATGTCGCCGCGGGTCGGAGCGGAGCTTTGCGGCGAGCGGGAGACCTCGGCCTCCTTGCGCTGGCCGTCCACGCTGTCGGCGAGGGTATAGTAGGAATAGCGGGCACCCATGATGCGGGCACGAGCCAGAGCCAGGGCGACACGGGAGGTATCGATGGTGATCCAGCGGCGGCCCCATTGCTCGGCGACGTAGGCCGTGGTTCCGGAGCCGCAAGTGGGGTCCAGGACGAGGTCACCGGGGTCAGAGGCCATGAGGAGACAGCGTTGAAGGACTTTTGGCGCAGTCTGAACGACATATAACTTCTCTTGTCCAAATCCACTTTGCCTTGTATCACTCCAAAGATTGTTAACGGGGAACGCAGGAAAATCGTCTAGATACCTAACATAGGTCAAGGTCTTCCCAATTCCCGCTAGTCTCGAGGAGAACTTCAATCTCTTTGCTCCCAGTTCGTTCGTCTTCCATCCTCCCTTATTGACCGTATATTCGATACCTTCAACAATAATCGGTTGTTGGGTGGATTCAGCGCCAGATTGAGATGTAAATTGATCGTATCGAAACACCTTATAGGAATCGTTAAGAGCATCAAGAGAATTAATGGACATCCGCTTCCCGAAATGATCCTCTGCATATCGGTATTGGTCTGTGCCTTCGTCTCCGAGCACTTTCTCTCTATACTGCTGCCGATATTTTATGTTCGGCAAACTCTTTGCGTACCAAACAATCACATCATAGGTTCCAGCCACTGTATTGGTGCCAATTGCCGGACTGCCTGCCCCGCTTGTCTTCAAAAATACAATTTCAGACACAAAGTTGGTATCTCCGAAAACCTCATCCATCAACGCCCTTACCCGATGGACATTCTCATCCCCGATCTGCACGAAAATACTCCCTGAATCCGTCAACAGATCCCTCGCCACCGTCAGCCTGTCCCGCAAATAGGTCAAATACGAGTGAATCCCATCCCGCCATGTGTCCCGGAACGCCTTGACCTGCTCGGGCTCGCGGGTGATGTGGCCGGTGTCGCCGTCCTTCACGTCGCGACTGGTAGTGGACCACTGGAAGTTGGAGTTGAATTTGATGCCGTAGGGCGGGTCGAAGTAGATGCACTGGACCTTGCCGCGCAGGCCCTCGCGCTCGGCCAGGGAGGCCATGACCTGGAGGCTGTCGCCGAGGATCATGCGGTTGGACCAGTGGGCGTCGTGCTGGTAGAACTCGGTCTTGGCGTCCTCGGAGGGCAGGCCGTTGAAGTCGGCGAAGAGGTCGAACATGGACTGCTGGGCGGCCGCCTGCTTCTGCTGCGCCTCGGTCTGGCGGCGGAGGTCGTCAATGAGCACCTTGGGATGGACCTTCTCCTGGATATAGAGGGGCGGTGCATGGACGACGAGGTCGGACCAGTCCTGCTCGTCCTTGCCGCGCCAGACGAGTTGCGGGTCGAGGTCGCGGTTGCGCCGTTCGTAGGCGAGGCGGACGGGCGAGGCCTGGCGCTTGTCGAGGAGGGGCTGGTACTCGGCGGTGGGAATGTTCTTCCGCGAGGCCTCGTCGTGGGTGAGGGTTTCGATGGATTTGATGTCCTTGGGCTTGGGCATGGGTTACCTCACCTTTCCGAAGAACCAACCATTTTGCTGACGTCAGCAAAATGATCCAATAGCGAGTATCCGGAGACTTCGCAGGTGGTCTTGGCCTTCGAAACCACATCGAGGAAGTTCCTCCACTGGTCATGGCCCAGGAGGAACTGCAGGTCGCGGGCGAGCCAGTATTCCACGCATCCTTCGGTCTGCTGGGCGTGGGCTTCGAACGTCCCCGTAAGGGTTTGGACGATCTCGAATTTCATGCTTCCACCTGTTCATCTTGCCTGGTCGCGTCCCCGATCATCTGATTAAACCGCGCCTCTACCTTCGCCTTGAAATCCGCATCCATGGCATACACGTCGGTAAACTCCGCGAACGCCCATCGTCCGTATTTCTCCAGGTTGTTGACGCCGGGTATCCAGTAAGTTTCCATTGTTTCCTTCTTGTCCTTGGCATCCTCTCCACGGTAACCCTTGATCTCGACAATCAGGTGGAGCAAATCGTCCTCGCCATGCCCGTCCTCCACCAGGACAATGAAGTCGGGAAGGTACTTCCTCGTTTCGGACCCATACCGATACGGGACCTCCAGGCCGAGGCTGTGGTTCTTGACGTAGGCGCGGACACGAGGGTGGACCTCCGCCACCCGGCAGAACTCGGCTTCCCAGTCGCTATCCAGGATAACCCAGTTGATCTGGCATTTGTTCGGGGCTGTCCGCCAGCGATTCAGCTTCGAGGTGGTGAAGTTGACGTGGGTTGTCGATCCCGATGGGTTGTACGGGTCGAGAACAGCCTTGATGGGGCGCTCTTCCTGGAACGAACGGGTGATGGCGGCCGTGATGCGCTCGCAGGCCATATCGGCGAGGGACAGATACATGAGTTGGGTGGGATATGTTCCACCACGGCAGACCAGGCAGGAATCCATCCACTGCTTCACAATCCGTTTGAGTTGGCCAAACAGGAAGAGCGGCGGGTCCTGCCCGGGCTCCCTCCACCTGGTCTCGATGAGCCTTTTGGTCACATGGAAAAGGATGGTGGAGGGCCTGATGTCCCCGGTATGAACCAGGTTCAGGTCCACACCTTCACCTATGATGCCCTCGTTCCTGGTGTTCGAAGGCCCGACGAGGTCAGGGGTCAATTCGAGTCTGGAGTCGTCGTTGAACACGGCTGTCAGCCGTTCCTCCGGGAGTTCGATCCGATAACCCTCCACCCGAGGGAAGCGAATCTCGAGTTCATCCCGATCTGGCCGAACCGCCTTGACGTGAACGGTCTGACGGGATGGTTGAGGCGGAGCCACAACCGGCTTGGCCGTGAAGTCAAAGGGTATCCCAAGGACGTCGGCGTACTCCACGTTGAAGAGGCCTTCCTCGTTCAGATCGTAGGACTGGCGCCGGAGGGCGCGGCCGATGACTTGTTCACACAGAAGCTGTGTTCCGAAAGCTCGGACCCCGAGGACGTGGGTCACGGTATTGGTATCCCAGCCCTCGGTGAGCATCGAAACGGAGACCACGCAACGGATGGATTCACCGAGGCGGCCCTTCTTTCCAACAGTGTTCATGACCTCCCGGAGGAGTTCCTGGTCGGTGATGTTCTCGGCGCGCTGGCGATCCCCGGTTCGTTCCAGGATATCCCGGCGAAACTGGTAGATTTCCGCCGAAACCATGTCCCGGAAATTCACGTCGAACTTGTCCCCGGACTCCAATTGCTCGCTGTCAATGAGCAGGGTGTGCGGACGGGCGAGCGGGTTTCCGTGCTCGTCGAAGTTGCGAAACAGCGCAAGGCGGCCATTCTCCAGCGTGGTGGAGCCATCCTCGTTCACCCGATGGAACCCCGAAATGTAATCGTAGACCAGCTTGGATGTGGACGTGTTGTTGCAGACGACAATGAAGCATGGGGGAACTTCAATGTTCTGCTCGCACCAAAGGTTGAACGTGCGCTCGTAGTGACCATAGAGGGCCTCGAGCGCGGTCTGGAGCGTAACTGGAAGACGGAGGGGGTCGAGGGACGTCGCCTTGCCCCGGCCCTTCTTCGGCATATCCTTGCGGATGTTCTCCCAAAGGTTGCGGAACGTGGGCATATCCCCGCCAGGGATATTGTCGGCAACGGGTACTCGGGGGAGTTTGACAATGCCACACTCGATGGCATCCATAAGGGAGAAGTCGCTCATCGTCCAGGGGAAGAGCGTGCCTTCCGCGTAGCCTGAGCCCCGAAGGAAAAACGGGGTGGCGGAGAGGTCAACGACCTGATTTATCCCCAGATTCCGGTTTACGATTTCAAGCCCTCGAATCCAGATCCTGGCGGCTTCATTGTTCTTCGTCGCCTCGTCCTTGTCCTCACCCCTAAGGTCCGCTTCGTCCTCGGTCCCCGGCTTTTCCCTGTAGCAGTGATGGGCTTCATCATTGAGGACCATCATGTTCTTGATCCCCATCAGGTCCGGCATTACTCGCTGGATCATCTGGCCTTCGGTTTCGAGGGTCTGCAGTGGGCCCCCACGGCCCTGTAAAAGAGAGCGGCCGCCCTTGGAAATATCCATCCGTTCCCGGGGTTTGAAGGCGTGGTAATTGGTGATGACAATCTTGGCGCGGTCCAGATCGCCGAGCATATCGTTCGGAACAAGCTCCCGAGATCGGAAATAGCTATCCGGATCGTGTGGTTGAAGAACCCGGAGGCGGTCCTTAATGGTAAGGCCCGGTGTGACTATGAGGAACCCTCGGGTGAACTTCCTGCTTCCGGGACGGCGGACGGCGTTGATGGTCTGCCAAGCGATGAGCATCGCCATGACGGTCGTCTTGCCCGCGCCGGTCGCCAGCTTCAGCGCCAAGCGTATAAGTCCCGGATTTGCATCGTTATTCGCATTTTCAAGGTATTCGAGGAAGCGCTTTCCGGTCCTGCCAATTTGGGGAGCCACTTCCGTCAACCAAATCGCTGTCTCCACGGCCTCCACTTGGCAAAAAAACGGACGAATTTCGTTGAACTTGTGATGTCGCCAGTGCTGGAGCAATCGGGCAGTTTCGGGGAAAACATTCCAATCATTTGAGTTGGGCTTCGCCCGCCAGGAATCAACCTCCTTACGAAGGGAGTTGATCATTCTGGTTGCATCGTACGGTTGGTTTTCCGTTGAAAGGCCACTGCCTTCGTCGAGGACCAGGAACCTCTGTGTTCTCTGTTTCTTGGGTTTGGGAATTGGAGTAATGAACTTTGCGCCGCGCCTATTCTCAACAATTCGCTGGGTAGGTTGGCCATGCTCATCCAGCTCCCAGTGCCTGGCCGGATATGCGTATGGGGAGTTGAGAATGGGCTTTTCGAAGAATCGGTTATCCATGGTCATCTCACTCCCGATTCTCTTGTTCGAGAAACTTCCTTTTGAGAGTCGCGCCATCCTCCCGGGATCCGTTTCAAACGCGGGAGCCTGTTGCGCCTCTCCGCCGGTTTGCGCGCGCCGTCATCCGGGTTGTGAGCCCATAACGGCGGAATCAATTTCCGCCATGGGCGGCCTTACGCCGCTCTGGCTGCTGGTGAAGCGGCGGGTTCCGCGCCGGGCAGGTCCTCGTGGTAGCCGCAGCCGCGCACCGGGCACCCGATGTGTGGACCGATGCGTTTGGATTCCTTGTACACCAGGTAGGGGTTGCCGCAGGAGGGGCATTTTTTATCCACCGGCCTGGCCCAGGAAACCATGTCGCATTCCGGATAACGGTTGCAGCCGTAGAATACCCGCTGGAATTTGCCCTTGGTGCGCCTCTCCACCAGTTCGCCCACCTTGCATTTGGGACAAGCCACGCCAATCGGCAGGGGCATGGCGGTCTTGCAGGTGGGATAGTCGGAGCAGGCGAGGAATTTGCCGAAGCGTCCGCGCCGGATGACCATGAACTTTCCGCAGGTGGGGCATTTGCGGCTGGTGGGCTCACTGTCCGGCAGGACCTCGATTTTGCCATTGACGTTCCGGAACTCCTTGGTGTTTTTGCATTCCGGATAGTTCGAGCAGGCGAGGAAGCTGCCGTTCCGCCCGAACTTGATGACCATCATATTGCCGCATTTCTCGCAGACCACATCCGTCGGCGTCTCCTGACGCTTGACGTCTTTCATCTTCTTCTTGGCTTCGTCGAGGGTCTTGACGAAGGGCTGGTAGAAATTCTTGAGCACGCTCTGCCAGGCCGCCTTGCCATCCTCGATTTCGTCGAGGCGGTTCTCCATGCTGGCGGTGAAGGAGACATTCATGACATCGGGAAACGCCTGCACCAGCAGATCGCTGACGATAAAACCCAGTTCGGTGGGGGCCAGGCGTCCCTGATTGCGGGTGATGTATTCCTTATCCAGCAGGGTGGACATGATCTGGGCGTAGGTGCTGGGGCGGCCAATGCCCTGCTCCTCCAGTTCCTTGACCAGGGTGCCTTCCGAAAAGCGGGGCGGGGGCTGGGTGAAATGCTGCTCGGGCAGCACATCCTTCAGGCGGAGTTTTTCCCCTTCCTTCAACTGCGGCAACACCCCTGGTCCGGCGCCGTCGTTTTCTTCCTTCTCGGCGGCGTCATTATCGGAAGTATCCGCGACCACGGCTTCGGCGCGGTACAGGGTGAGGTAGCCGTCAAACTTGAGCACCGATCCGGTGGCGCGGAAGGTCAGGCGTCCCGCCTCGATTTCAGCCGTGGTCTGATCAAATACCGCCTGATTCATCTGGCAGGCGATGAAGCGCTTCCAGATCAGGGTGTAGAGCTTGAGTTGATCGGCGTCCAGGTATTTGGCCATGGCCTCCGGCGTGCGGCTTGCGCTGGTCGGGCGAATGGCCTCGTGGGCGTCCTGGGCGCTGGATTTTCCCTTGTAGAACTGCGGGGAGTCCGGCAGGTATTCCTTTCCGTAATTCTTCTGGATATGCTCCCGCGCCATTTCAAGGGCGTCGTTGGAGAGCCGCACCGAGTCGGTGCGCATGTAGGTGATGAGACCCACGGTTTCGTCGCCTACCTCGACGCCTTCGTACAGCCCCTGGGCGATGCCCATGGTGCGCGCGGCGCTGAAGCCAAAGCGGGCGGCGGCGTCCTGCTGCAGCTTGGAAGTGATGTAGGGCGGCGGGGCCTTGCGCCGGCGTTCCTTGATTTGCAGCGAGGCGACCTTGTAGGCGGCCTTTTTGGCCTCTTCCGCCAGGGCCAGGGTTTCCGGCCCCTGTTTGAGGTCCACCTTCTTTTTGTCCACATGGGTCAGGCGGGCCTTGAAGCTGGGCGGCAGGGCGGCGTCCAGCAGAACCTCCAGGGTCCAGTATTCCTGCGGCTTGAAGGCCTGGATTTCCCGCTCCCGCTCGACCACCAGGCGCAGGGCGACGCTCTGCACACGGCCGGCGGAGAGCCCGCGGCGCACCTTATCCCACAGGATGGGGCTGATCTGGTATCCGACGATGCGATCCAGCACCCGGCGCGCCTGCTGGGAGTCCACCTTGTTCATGTCAATGGGGCGTTCGTCCTTGAGCGCCTTCAGAACCGCGGACTTGGTGATTTCATTGAAGGTGATGCGGCGGATATTGGGATTGTCCTTTTTGAGGATTTCCTCGATATGCCAGGCGATGGCCTCGCCTTCACGGTCCGGGTCGGGGGCGAGCAGGACCTTCTCCGCCTTTTTGGCGGCGTCATGGAGTTCCTTGAGGACCTTGGTCTTCTCCTTGATGGTCTGGTAGTGCGGAATAAAGGTCTCCAGATCCACTCCTATCTTGCTTTTGGGCAGATCGCGCACATGTCCCACGGAAGCCTTCACGGAATAGCCGCGGCCCAGGTACTTCTGCAGGGTCTTCGCCTTGGCGGGCGATTCCACGATGACCAGCGTATTTGGCATGGACTGACTCCAAGGGGCGCTAGCGCGCCGCGAGTTCGTATCGGTTTCCCGGCAATTTATTGACCGCCCCCTTCAGTTCGAGGGCCAGAAGAAGACCGGAAAGGGCGGGGCTGTCAAGTTTCAGGGCCGATAACAGTTCATCAAAGAACTGTGGACCGCCTTCCAAACGCTGGATCACCGGCAATTCCTCCGGCTCCAAATCTAAGCGTTCTGTCAAGGGGGGGGACGGCGGCGGAACCGGTTGGAGGACCGCCAGATTCAGTTGTCCGTCCGCCCGGTGATTCTCCCCGGATTGAACCGTCATGCCCAGACAGGCCCAGATGTCTTCGGGCGATATGCAACAGATGGCGCCATCGCGAATCAGGGACAGGGGACCGGCGGCCATGGGATCGGCAGCCCGCCCGGGAACCGCCAGCAAGGGGCGTCCAATGGCGTCGGCCCGCCTGGCGGTGATCATGGCGCCGGAATCCACCCCTCCCTCGACCACCACCACCGCCTGGGAGAGTGCGGCGATCAGATTATTCCGGTAGGGAAAATTACCGGGCAGGGGAGGGGTTCCCGGCAAGAAGGGCGAGATCAGACATCCGGTCGCGGCGAGTTGGCGGAACAAATCCTGGTTGGCGGGCGGATAGGTCTTGTCTATTCCCGAGCCGAGGATGCAGGTGGTTCCGCCGGGGGCGTCCAGGGCGTTGCGGTGAACGGCGGTATCCACGCCGCTGGCCCCGCCGGAGACCACGCGCAGGTTGACTTTGGCGCATTCATTGGCGAGCAGGGCGGCCATGCGCAGCCCATAGGCGCTGGGTTTCCGGGTGCCGACAATCCCCACCGCCTTCACCGGAAACGGCGCGCCTCCTCCCTTCCAGAACACAAATGGCGGCGGATTGGGCAGATCCAGCAACGCGGAGGGATAGTCCTTCTGGCCCAAAATCGCCCAGAAAACCCTGTCTTTTTCAATCAGTTCAAAGGTGCGTTGGCGATGAGCGGCGGCGCGGGATTCATCTGGTTTGAGGGGATGACCGCCTGGATTGAGGGAGGGAAGGGCCTCCAGCGCCGCCTCCGCGGACCTGTATTGCCGGAGCAGGCGGGAGATGCCGGTCAACCCCAGTCCCGGAATGGAACAGAGGCGCAATAGCGCCTCCAGTTCACGGGTTGCGGAGCCTTGGTCCGCGGGTGAAACGCCGGTCATTTTTGCATCTTCATTTCCACCACGTCGCCCACCTCAAGCGCCTCCATGGACCGGATGATGAGGCAGGTGGAGACGGTTTCGGATACGTCAATCACCAGCAGCCGGGCGATGGTTTCGATTGGCAGACGATCCCGGTCGTATTCTTCCTTGCGGGTTTCGTACAGTTCATCGCCCCGGCGGATCACCTCGAAGGTGTTGCCGATAGAAACGCCATCGCGGGAGCCGCGGTCCACGAAGACCACTTCTTCATTCGCCATGATGGATCCATGGTGCTCCAGAAGAATGATGCGGCCGGTGGTGGCGGCTTCGTTGGGGCGGGGCCTGATGCGCGAACTGAGTTCCCGCATGGGGATCACCATGTCGCCGCGCATCACGTCGCTGAAGGTGCGGCTGATCACGCCAACCGCATATTCGTTGGTGATCCGGGTGATGCGGACCTCGCCCTTGTTTTCGGTCCAGTACCCCACCAGCGCCTCGGACACCGGGTGTTGCACCTCCCGGGTGCGCCCGACAATGACAAAGGTCTCGTCCAGCCGGATGTTTTTCAGATCCTTGAACTTCAGGTAGACCTCGTCGTGCTGGACGAACATGGTGCGGCCGGAAAAGGCGTGACTGACCGTGCCGGCGGCGCGCAGCAGGCCGGGAGAAATGAATGAGTTGCGGCGGATCAGCACCGTGCCGCGGATTTTTTCCTCCAGGTTCATGCCGATCTGGCCCATCACCACCACTTTTTCGTCCTTGGGGTCCTGGCTGGCGTATTTGCCATCCGTGCCCAGGGCGGAAATCGTGATGTCTTCGTCCTCGGGCTTGTCCGGACCGTCTTCCAGCCCTTTGACATCGCCGGTCTGAACGGGGCCTTCCGCCACCGCCTCGCCGCTGGGGTAGAGGCGAAGGACCGTGCCGGGTTCAATCCAGTGCGGGTTTTCCAGTTCCGGGTTCCAGGCCCAGATCTGGCGATAGTACCAGGGGTCGTTGGGTTTCTGCTGCTTGGCGATATCCCACAGGGTGTCGCCTTTTTTGACCGTGTATTCCTGGTTGCTGCCCTGTTGCGGCTCATCCGGAGCGATATTCGCCGCGGGAGGATTCATGTTGGGCTCCTGAATCTCGGGGCCGCTGGCGAACTGGCCGCGCCCTTCCGGGCCGATGGGCGGATTCTGCGCCATCACGGTCAGGGGGATCAGAATCAGACCCCCGGTCTGCATCATCATGCGGCGAAGGCTGGTTTTCATGGCGCGAGCGCTCCTTTTTGATCAAGGGATTGGATGTCGTCCCGGGCGAGGGTGGCCGCCCGGCTGTCCGGATAGGTCCGCATCACCCGCTCCAGAACTTCGCGGGCGCGCACCTTGTCATTCAGCGCGAGGTAGGACCTGGCGATCTTGTGCAGGGAATCCGGAACCTTGTTGCCCTTGGGGTACAGGGTGGAGACCCGCTGGTATTCGTTGATGGCCAGCTGGTACTGCTTCCGCTGGAAATAACTTTCTCCAATCAGGAAGATGGCGTTGTCGGCGTAGTGATGGTCCGGGTATTTGCGGATGAATTCCTCCATCAGCTTGACGGAGTCATCGTACTGGCCGGCGGCGAAGCGGGTGTAGGCCAGATGGAACTTCAGATCCGCTTCATTCTCCTTGGAAGACTGCGGCGGCGGGGCGGTGGAAGCGGCAGGCGCGGACGCCGCCTTCTTCGCCGGGATTTCATCGGGATCCAGATCCCCGCTTTTCACCGCTTCGGACAGGCGGGCGATTTCCTTGTCGCCGCCGGATTTGTCCAGCAAATCGCTTGATGCGCCGGAAATCCGGATGGGGGGCGCGTTGTCATAACGGCTTTCCCGGGGCGCCGGGGCAGGGGCGGTTGGCGCGGGCCGCGGGGCCAGCTTCACCACTTTCAAATCGTCGTCCTGCGCCGCCGCGGGAGCAGGGGCGGCCGCCGCTGTTTCGAGCCGTTTCTGCAGGATTTCCATGCGGGATTTCAGCGCCCGGATCTCGTCGTCCTGCCGGGTGTTCTGGGCCTGCAAACGGTCCACGCGCTCCGCCAGAATGGCCGGGTCCGCCGCCTGTTCCGCGCGGGAAGCAGCACAACCCGCCAGCAGCCTGGAAGCGCAAATGCCTGCGGTAAGCATCATGGAGAACCGTTGCATGGAAGTTGTAAAACTTCTCAAAACCTTGTCCGGATTATACCCCCGGTTGGCGCCCCCGCAAGAAAACCGATGGTTTTTCAGGGAAAGCTGCGGCATAGTTCAGCCGTGAAGCAGTGGATTCAGCGGGCGCTGTTGTGCGCTGGCATCAGTGTGACGGCGATGGCGCCGCAACCCCTGGCCGCCGCCGGCCGGGAGGAGGCTCCGGCGAGCGGGGCGCTGCTGCTTTTGCCCCTGTTCAGCGATGACCCGGCGGTCGAGCCTTCGGCGCTGGATCGCATCCAGAGAAACGTGGAAACCGCGCTCCGCCGTTCCCGGGACTGGAAAACCATTCAACTGGAAGCCGCGCTGGCGGCCGCCCGGGCGGAAGAAGCCCCCGCCCCGGTGCGCCAGGCGCTGGGTCAGGCGGTGGTGGAGTTTCACCGCGGGATGAAGGCGGTGGAAGCCCTGGACCCGGCGGAGGCTGTCCGCGCTTTTGAATCCGCCCGGGATCTGGCGGTCGCCAACGCCCTTCACCTGCAGGATTCCCGCCTGCTGACCCTGCTGCTGACCCAACTCGCGGTGCTTTACCGGCAGACCGGACGGCTCGACCTTGAATCCCTGACTTTGGAGGACCTGGCCCGCCTGGATCCGCAATACCGGGCGGACCCCGCGTTGATGCCGCCCGACACCGCGCGAAACTTCGAACTCATGCGAAAAACCGTGACTTCCGGCCCGGCCGGCAAACTGGTGCTGGATATCGAACCAGGCGTCCGCGTGCTGCTGGACGGCCGTGTGGTTGGCATGACGCCGCTGCCCGTTCAGCCGGTTCTCGCCGCCGGACCATTCCAGGGCAAGCATGTCCTCTCCCTGGAGCGGGAAGGTTATCTGCCCATCCGCAAGGCCCTGGAAGTCGTCCAGGGTCAAACCCACAGGGTAACCGATCTGGATTGGGTGGAAGACCCCAACGCCGCTCAGGTCAACCGGTTGATGAACCTGCTCCGCGAACGCAAATCCAGGGAGCGCATTCGCGACGCAGCCGCGCCGGTCATGTCCCGTCTGGGTGTGGGACGCATGATCTCCGGCCGGGTGGTGATGGCCGGGGATGGATTGGCCCTGATTCTGGGACAACATTGGGGGGATTGGCGGGATATCCGGGAGGCCCGGCTGGTGATTCCGTTGAATCCCGATTTGTCCGATCTGGCCGCCCGCCTGGACGCGGACGATCTGAACCGCTGGGTGATTTCGGGACAGGATATCATTCACCCGGCGGAGGCGCCCCAATCCGTGCTGAATTGTGAATCCGTCTTTTTATGTGTAAATAAAAAGCATGTAAAATCAATCGGATTTAAAGATAAATCTGAAGTGATTGCCGCGGATTCTCCGTGGTACAAGCAATGGTGGTTCTGGACCATCGCCGGCGGCGTCCTGCTGGCCGGAGCGGGAACAGGTATCGGCATCGCCATGGCCTCCAGTGATTCGCCTCCTCCTCCCGCCGCAACCTTGGAGCTTAGCGGCGCCATTCCCCGGCGTTGATGGATTTGGCATGGTTTGGCGGCGGATTCTGACCTGTCTGGGGATTTTCCTTGCGGCCTGCGGCGGGGAGCCTCCAGCCCCCCGGACCGTGGGGGTGGATATTCAGTTCCGGTTGGGAAAAACCGGCACGGACCCGCTGGATGGGGTGGATCGCCTGCGCTTCACCGCCACGCCGGAATCCGCCGGAAAGACGGGTGTCGCCGAGTTCAGGTTGCCGCCCCCTTCCCGGCACTTCCGGGTCAGCCTGCCGGTTCCGGCCGGTCCATTCAGGCTCTTGCTCGAATGCCTGCGCGGGGATCAGGTTCTCTCCCGTGGACGGTCGCCCATGGTCAACGCCGATGGGGTGGATTCCCTGCTGGTCCCAATGGTTCTCGGCCGGGTGGGCGAAAGCACCCAGATGGCCCAATTGCCGCGTCCAGTCTGGGGCGCGGCGGCGGTCGCCACCCCGTCCGGCAAGGTGTTCGTGTTCGGCGGGGCCGAATCGGGCAAGTCCTCCTTTGAATTTGAAGGGCTTTTGGGGCGTCTTCAGGTTTACAACCATTGGACGGGAACTGTGTGCGCCCAGGGGGAGGGTGATTGTCCGCCCGCGCCTCCATCATTATGGAGGGGACTGTTCACGGCCACCCGCCTGCCCAACGGCCAAGTGGTGGTGGCCGGGGGGGTCAACGAAAAGGGCCAGCCCGCCATGGAAACGGTGCTGTTCACCCCCGAAACCGAGCAGTTTGAGACCGCGGCGGCCCCGGTTCATGTCGCCGCGCACGCCGCCATTGTACTGCCCGATGGAAAAATCCTCATTGTGGGCGGCCGCCGGTGGGATGGCGCGGCGTGGAAAATTTCCAACCGGGTAGGCGTGCTCTCCTTGAATCCTCCCGCATATGAGGAGGCGCCGGAATTGCTGTTCGAGCCCCGCCTGTTCGCCAACCTGGCGCCGATGCCCGATGGAAGCGTGTTGATCGCCGGTGGAGAGGATGAACTCGGCAAACCGGTGCGTGGGCTGGAGCGGTGGCGTCCCGGTCAGGTTGAGCAACTGAACGCCGGAGAGGCCGCCGCGATCTGGCAGGATGGGCGCACCGGTGGGGTTTCCACCCTGGCCGCCGGCTCATTCTGGCTGATCCTGGGCGGATACGACGGCAAGCAGTCGCAGGCGGGCGGCGTCGCCTGGGATTATGGGGCCCGGACGCCCCAGTTCAGGAATGTCCGCCTCACCCGGCCCGAAACCCCCGCCATAGAAGGAACCATCCCCCGCCACCAGCATCTGGGCTGGATGCTCGAAGACGGCAGCCTGTTGTTGATGGGGGGCAGGCGCACCCTGCCCAATGGCTCCAGCGGTTTCGTGCAGAGCATCGAGCGGATCACCGCCATTGGCCTCGACAGAAACACGGTTGTGGGAACGGTGGTCCGCGCTGGGAATATGTCCGGCCGGGCGTTGTTCGCGGTCGCCGGCCTGCCGGATGGCAACCTGGCGATGATCGGCGGCTACCGTGAGGTGGAAGGCCGTCCCGTCCCCGCTCCCGAAATCGAGATGTATACGCCATGACGGGAATGATGGATTGGCTTCCCCGGGTTTCCGCGGCCAGCCGCCGGACCGGTCCGGTCAGCGGAAGAGAGGATGGCGATCCCGTATTTTGTCCATGAAATGGCGATTTGCGGGGGCGAGCATCGCCGGAAATGGGTGACCCAAACCGGTTTTCCCGCGGCCCGGGCGGCCGCCCTTTCATTACAAAGACAGAATGGCTTCCCTGACCAATTCCGCGAGTTTGGCCCGGCGCTGTTCGATATCGCCCGCGACGAGGTCCGCATCAATCGGGTCGCCGATATGCACCCGCACTTTTCCGCTGCGGATTTTCAGCGATCCGGGCGGCATCAATTCGCCCATGCCCCGGATGCGCACCGGGATGACCGGCGCCCGCGCCTGTTCCACCATGTGAAAGGGACCTTTCTTGAACTCCTGAAGCACGCCGTCGCGCGAGCGCGTGCCTTCTGGAAAGATGATGATCGTATGTTTTTTGCGGACGATATTCTCCGCCGCGCGGGCGATGGTGCGGATGGCGGCCGCCCGGTTGCGCCGGTCAATGAACGGAAATCCCGCGAACCACAACATTTGTCCGAACAGGGGCAGGTACATCAGTTCCTTTTTCGCCACGAAGCGGATATTCACTGGAAGGGCCAGGGTCAGCGCCACGATATCCAGGTTCGAGCAATGGTTGGCCATGACGATATGGGCCTTGGACCAATCAATCTTTTCGGCCCCGGTGGTTTCGACCTGGATGCCAAACACCTTGAAGAGCCCCGGGGCCCAGATGTTCCGCTTCATCCAGTACATGACGTTTCCGCGCGGCGATATCAGAAATGACAGAATGGCCAGCGTGACCATGACCTCGGTGAAGAGCACCCCCCACAACCAGCGCAGGAAGTAGATCAAGCCTGTCCTCCCGGAGGCGTGCGGCGCGGGGAAAACCTTCCACGGAAACACCAGTGGTTCCAGGCCATGCACGCGCCCAGCACGATCAGCGCGCCCAGGGAATAAGGAGCGGTGAACAGAAACATCTCCAGATTCAGCGAGAACATGGTGGCGAGCAGATCGATCAACAGCGAGAATCCCAGCGTGAATGCAGAATAACGCCAGGGAGACACGGTCATCAACCGCGCCGCGACAGGGGCCAGGGGAATCTGCGTCAGCAGCTTGGGGATATTCAGGATGAAGCCCGCATAAAAATCTCCCAGGTCCAGGTCTTCCGGAGACCACAGGCCAATCCACTGGAACTGGGCCATGTTCACCAGCGGGCGCTCGGCGATGACCGAGACAAAAACAAATATCAGCATCCAGGCGGAGTTGCTGACACCCTTGGGAGCGGAATCCTCTCCGGCGGCTGGTCCGGGCGAAACCCCTCCCGGCTGGAAGTATGCCTTGAAATCAAAATCCGGAGGCGAAGCGGGGGGCCCGCCGGAACCCGCCGGCGTCTCTGGCTGTTCAGGGTGTTCGCCGTCAGTTGGAGTGGTCATATTCGGCTGGGCTCGCTTCCCGGGGGCCGTCGCCGTATTCCACGCGTACGAGAGTCAGGCCGCGGGCTGGCGCCGTCATGCCCGCCCGGGTGCGGTCGCGTCCTTCCAAAATCGCCCGCATGTCCTGCGCCGGCATGCGGCCCCGGCCAATCTCCAGCAGCGTCCCTGCGATCACGCGCACCTGGTGTTTCAAAAACGCCGTGCCTTCGCAGCGGTACACGAGTTCGTCATCCCGGCGCTCCATCCTGGAGACATACAACTCACGGATGGCGTGGTCGGCGGGGCAGTCCGCCGCCCGGAATGCGGTGAAATCATGGCGCCCTTCCAGGGATTGCGCCGCTTGGGCCATGGCGTCGAAATTCAGTTCGCTTTTCCAGTGCCAGACATAACGGCCGCGCAGAGGAGACTCCGCGGTCCGGTTGAGGAACCGGTATTCGTAAATGCGGCGTACGGCGTCGCGGCGGGCGTCGAAACTGCGCCACCGGCGGACCAGGCCTGTAATGGCGATATCCTTGGGAAGGATGGCGTTGACGCCGGTGATGAATTTGTAGGGGTCCAGGTCGTCATCGGTGCGGAAACCGGCGGCTTGCCCCGTGGCGTGGACGCCGGCGTCGGTCCGGCCGGAACCAATGACCGTCACCGCCTTGCGGAGAAAGGTGGATATGGCGCGATTCAGTTCGCCCTGAACCGTCCGGCCTTCAAGTTGGACCTGCCAACCCTGAAAGTCTGTCCCGTCGTATTCGACGGTGAGACCGTAATCAATGATTTCACCGGGGTTTGACGCCATGCGTTATCACTCCGCCGCTGGAATTATCACGCGGTTTCCAGAGCCGGCAAGCGCGGGGCTTCTCCCGGCTTGCCGCCCCCAATCCGGAAGGGGGAACGCCAAAGGGGGGCCCAGCCTCCCACCACACTCCGGAAACCTCAATCTCTGTGTTGTTGCGGCGGTCCCCTTTCCATTGCCTGCCCAATGGAGAAGGGCCTCGATCTTGATTACTCAACCCGCGGCCCGCTGTTTCCCTCTCCGCGTTCGCGGGCGACAGGGCGCGGTATGCACAATCCGCTCCCTTTCCCGGCCCTGGTTGTGGGCGGAATATGAATGTATCCGGACGCATGGCGAACGGAACCGTCCGCCATGCAAAACCGGGAGCCGTGAAGTCTCCCGGAAGAAGCTGAACAGCCCCGCCCGGGTGCGGGGTTGAGGCGGCGGCGCGGAGTTCCGCCAGGATCAACAGCCCCGCCCGGGTGCGGGGTTGAGACCGGTTCAGCCCGCCGCCGCTGTTCTCACGAAGTCGCCCGCTTGTAGGCGGGGCGGGACTGGTGGAGGTCCACATAGCGGTTCAGGTTGGGGAACCCCTCCAGTTGACCCATGAAGCGTCCCCACATCAATAGCGAGGCTGTGATCAGGTCGGCGGTGGTGAAGTGGTCTCCCACCAGCAGGTTCTTGCCCTCCAGGGCGGTTTCCAGCACGCCCGCCGCCTTGCGGAAATCCTGGATGGCCTTGAGCTTCAGTTCCTCGTTGCGCTCGTGCTCCTTGAGCCGGTACCCATGGGTGAAAATGACGACCAGATGGGGCTCCAGGTTGACCACGGCGAACAACAACCACTGGTAGTAGGCGGCGCGTTCCGGGCTGCCCACCGGCGGAGCCATGCCGCTCCCGGGCGCCAGGTCGGCCAGTTGCATGCAGATGGCCACGCTCTCGATCATGCGTACGCCATCAATTTCAATCGCGGGGACCACTCCCAGGGGATGGATATCCAGGTAGTCCGGCTGCTTGTGTTCCCCCCGGGACAGGTCAACCCGCGAGAGTTCGTAGGGCAAACCCAGTTCTTCCAGCATCCAGCGCGGGCGGGTGGAGCGTGTCTTGGGGGCGTAGTACAGTTTGATCTGCATGGAAAACCTCGAGAAAGGGTGAAAATTGAGCGCGGTGTTGTTTAATGCGGAGAAGATCTGGACGCAATCGGGTTGGCTGGAGAACGCGGGAGTGTTGACCGGCAACGGTTTCATTCGCTCGGTGGGTCCGGCGGAGGAACTGCGCGCCAGTGTGTCCGGAGAGGCCGTTCGCGAGCACCACTTTCCCGGCAAGGCCCTGATTCCGGGGACGATCAATGTCCACAACCACAGCTTTCAATCCCTGCTGCGGGGGTTTGGCGATGACCTCCGTTTCCTCGAATGGCGGGCGAACTCCCTCTACAAATATTCACCCCGGATTGATCGGGAAGGCGTCCACACCGGCGCCCTGCTGGCCTTTGGGGAGATGCTCAAATACGGCGTGACGACGGTCTGCGACTTCTTTTACCTGCATGACGGCGGCAATGAAAACAGCCGGGCGGTCATTCAGGCCGCGAAGGAATTGGGAATCAACCTGGTGCTCGCCCGCTGCATGTACGACTGGCGGGGGGCGCCGGCGCGTTACCTGGAAAATCCGGATGACTCCTTTCACCGGACCGTCGAACTGCACCGGGAATTTCAGTCCGATCCGGGGGTGCTGGTTTGCCCGGCGCCGCACAGTCCCCATGGCGCCAGTGTGGAAATGTTCCGGGCGGGGGTGGCCGCGGCGGCGGAACTGGGGTGCAAACTGCATTTCCACCTGGCTGAAGAGGAATATCAGGTCAAGGAACTCCAGGAAAAACAAGGATTTACCATGCTGGAGTTTCTGGATCAGTCAGGGGCCGCCAACTCCAGCGCGGTTGCGGTGCATTGCTGCTGGCTTAACGAGGAGGAAATCCGGGAAATGGGGCGGCGCGGCATGGGCCTGGCTTATTGTCCGGCCAGCAACATGTTTTTGGGAGACGGCGTCACCCCCATCCCGCGGTTTATCGAGGCGGGCTGGAAGATTGGCCTGGGCACCGATGGCGGATGCACCAATTCCCGGACCAGCGTTTTTGATGAAATGCGCACCTGCGCGCTCCTGCACAAGGTGGACAGGCGGGATGCGGCGGCCGTCGCAGCGGAGCAGGTATTTGAAATGGGGACAGCGGGCGGAGGCGAGGTACTGGGCGTTCCGGCCGGCCGCCTGGAGACGGGCAGGCGCGCGGATTTCGTGGTGATCAACCCCGGCGATATTTCCCTGCAACCCGCCAACCGCCTGATCAAAAACGTGGTGTATTCCATGGCGCCTTCGGCCATTGAATCGGTGTGGGTCCGGGGGGAGTGTGTTTGCCGGGAAGGACGGCTGCTCGGGTTGGACGAGGAGAAGATCGTGGAACGGGTCCGGCGCCTGACAGCGGACTGGTGAAGATCGAATCCATGTGTCAGACGTCAATCATGTCAGCGCGCATGTAACAAAATGCGCCGGAAACCCACGGAATACAAGGCGCTTTTGACACCAGGCCCCCCAACATTTATTCATGGATCAAGAGGTGAGGGATGCTTGACTTTCGAGGGTAGATCGGATTGTGTCCTGACCCGAATCATTCCTGACAGCCCCGCGCCGTGAAGAAGCCGATTCCATTTGGCCGTTATTTTTTGTTGGACCGCCTGAATGTCGGCGGCATGGCGGAAGTGTTTCTGGCCAAGGCGTTCGGCGCGGAGGGTTTCGAGAAACTCCTCGCCATCAAGCGCATCCTGCCGAATATCGCGGAAGACGAAGAATTCCGCACCATGTTCATTGACGAGGCGAAGATTTCCGTCCAGTTGACCCACGCCAACATCGCCCAGGTGTTCGACATGGGCAATGTGGATGGCAACTACTTCATCGCCATGGAATTCATCCATGGGCGGGATGTGCGCGCCATCTATGATCGCTGCCGGAAAAACGGGGACATCATGCCGTTGGGCATGGCCTGTTACATGATCGCCCGGGCGGCGGAAGGCCTGGACTACGCACACCGCAAAAAGAACGCCCGTGGGGAACAACTCAATATCGTTCACCGGGATATTTCTCCGCAGAACATTCTGGTTTCCTATGAAGGCGAGGTCAAGGTCATTGATTTCGGCATCGCCAAGGCCACCGACAAGGCGACCAAGACGCAGGCAGGCATCCTGAAAGGCAAATTCGGCTACATGTCGCCGGAGCAGGTTCGCGGCTATCCCCTGGATCGCCGTTCCGACCTGTTCAGCCTGGGCATCGTGCTGTACGAGTTGATCACCGGCGAGCGCCTGTTTGTCGGCGAAAGCGATTTCGAGACGCTGGAAAAGGTGCGCAACGTGGAGGTGATGCCTCCAACCACCTTCAACCGGAAAATCCCCAAGGACTTGGAAGCCATCGTCATGAAGATGCTGGCCAAGGATCCGGACACCCGCTACCAGTGGTGCTCGGAGGCCGCCGAGGCTCTCCAGCGCTTCATGATGTTGAACACGGAGTTCAACTTCACGCGGACGGACCTGGCGAATTACATGAAGCAGACGTTTGAGCCGGAATACAACCGCGATCTCAAACGGCATGAAGAGTTCCGTTCGGTCACCGCCGAAAGCGTTCAGGGATTGTCCGCCCCGCCATCCCGCCAGGAATCGCCCAAGGCGCCATTGACGCCGCGCGCGCCGCCTCCCGCACCGCCCAAAACCGGGCTTCAGCCCAGAACACCGGCCGCGCCCCAGGCGCCGCCGCCTCCCCCCCCGGCGGCGCCTTCGAGCGCGCAGGCGGTCAAGGTATTGGGCGGCGGACATGAATATCGTCCGCCTGACGCATCCGGCGGTGGGCTGGAACTGGCGATTGATCCCAACAAGGATGAATTGCCGAAAACCCGGTTTGATCGCCGCAATACCGAACAGGGAATGGGACAGGCCCGTCCGGCGCCGGACTCGGGACCGGTTCAGGCCCCCAGGTTGTCGTCGGGCACGCAGTCATTGCCCGCCCTTGGCTCCAAACGTTCCCCGATGCCCACGGCGGGTGGAACCGGCAGAAGCAAGGCCCCCGCGAGCAACCGGATCATGATCCTCGCGGCCGCCTCGCTGTTGATCATTGGAGGAGGCGCCGCGGCGTTTTTCCTGTTGCGCAAACCCGAAACTCCCGGCAAACCCACGGTTTCCCCGGATAAACCGGTTGCGGCCGCGCCGACATCCAACCTGACGGTGCATGTTGTTCCCAACTGGGCGGTGGTGCGTATTGACGGCATGCATGCGCGGGGAGATCGCGGACCATATGATTTCAAACAGTTGCCGCGCGGCCGCCATCGCATGGTGATCGAAGCGCCAGGATACGAAAAGGTCGAACGCGATCTGGAAATCGTTAGTGAAAAGGAACTGATCAGCGAGGAAATGCGCCCGGTGAACATGGAAAACACCGGCGTTCTTCGTATTGACACCAAACCGCGCGGCATGAGCGTCATTGTCAATGGCAAATCCGTGGGCACCACGCCGGTCACGGTTTCGGCCCTGCCGGTGGGACCGGAACATCAGGTGACTATCATCTCTCCCGACGGGCGGCATGATCGGGTGGTGCGCACCCGGGAAAAACGCGAAACCCTGATTTTCTATCCGGAAGACGAAATGCCGGATATCCGTCCGGCCCAGCCGGTTCAGCCGCCGCCGCAACCGGTGGTCAGGGATGGCGGCAAACTCCAGGAACTGGGGGAGACTCCTCCCGATGCTGTCGCTGTCGAGGATACAACGCCGGGGTTGCTGACCATCAACAGCCAGCCGTTTTCCCAGGTATCCGTGGATGGAAAGAAGCTGAATAACGTCGGACCCGTTTATCAGCACCGGCTTCCCAACGGGAAACACAAGATCAAACTGGAAAACCCCAACTTCAATTACACAGCGGAGTTTGAGGTGGATATCAAGCCGGGCAAGCACGCCGTGGTCTCCAAGAACCAGCAGAATCCCCATACCGTTGTGTACAAGGACGCCCCCCCGGACAAACTGAAGGGCCCTTGAGCCATGTCCAGCCCGGCTGATCGCAGGGCGGAGTCTCCCGTTTTCCGGGCGGATCCGCTTGCGGTGTTGCGCGCGCTGCCCAGGGGTGGGCCCGTGGTCCTGCTTCACCGTGGAATGGATTCCCCCGCCGCGGGAGATCATTCCGTTCTGGCGATATCCCCCCGCGGCATACTCCGCGCCCCCGCCAATGGGCTCGGACGGGAGAACGTTGAGGCCGGGATATTCGATGCATCCAGCCAATCCAGCGACTGGTTGGACCGGTGGTTTGGATTTTTTACCTTCGAGTGGGGCGTCAAGTGGGTGGATGAAACCGTCATCACCCCGGCGGGACCGTTGCCAGACGCCTGGTGGATGCAAGCCGGCGCGCTGTACCTTTGGGATCATGCTGAAGAATCGGGCCGGATTCTGGCGCGGAACGCTCCGGCTTACGCGGTGATGCTGCAGGCGGTGGAGGATGCGAATCCGCCGCCGCTCACCACGTATGAAGCGGATATCCCCCGGCCCTTGATTCAATACCCGGCGTATGAACAGGCCATTCTGGCCATCCGGGAGCATCTGCTGGCGGGGGATATCTACCAGGCCAATTTCACCCTGCCATTTGAATGCGGCTTCGCCGGAGACCCGCGCGAGTTATTCATCCGTCTGGCCGCGCAATCGCCCGCACCATGGGCCGCCTATATTGACGCGGGGGATTTCCAGGTGATCTGCAATTCGCCTGAACTCCTGCTGGATTATGATCCGCAATCCCGTCTGGCCGTCACGCGGCCCATCAAGGGCACCCGTCCCCGCGGCTCCAGCCCGGAAGAGGACCAAAGGCTGGCCGCGGAACTGAGGGCGTCGGAAAAAGACCGGGCGGAACATGTGATGATCGTTGACCTGGAACGCAATGACCTGGGGAAGGTTTGCGAGTACGGCGGCGTGCAGGTCCCGGTGTTCATGGAGACCGAGACCTTTCCCACCGTGCATCACCTGACTTCGACGGTGACGGGCCGGGTCCGTGCGGACGTGACAGGCCGTCAGGTGCTGGAGGCTTTGTATCCGGGCGGGAGCATCACAGGGGCTCCAAAACGGCGGGCGATGGAAATCCTGCGCGGGTTGGAGGCCTGGCCGCGATCCGTCTATTGCGGCGGACTGGGCTGGATCGCCCCAACAGGCGCCATGAAAATGGCGTTGCCCATCCGCACGGGATATCTTTCTGGCGGAAGATTTCGCTTCCACGCAGGGGGAGGGATCGTGGTGGATTCCGATCCCCGGCATGAGTGGGACGAGGTACATGCCAAAACCGCTGCGATCCGGAGGGCTCTTGGCGCCGGGGGCAGGGGGTGATGCCGCGCTGGATCGCCTGCCCCCCTGGCTGAGTGCAGGGCCATTGCGGCGGGCCGAGTCCGCCCTGCTCCGGTTGTTCTGGAGGCATGGGCCGGTTTTCCGCCAGAAGATGCTGGTGGCCTCGCTGGCGGCGGCCATTGGGGTGGCGTGGTGCTCCATGGACGCCAGCGAACCTGTGGGGCTTCCCGGCGAACCAATCAGCGCGTACCTGCAACGCAGCCTGGGATGGACAATCCATCAATGGGCCGCGCCGGGACTCGATAACCCCCTGAACCAGCCCCACCGGACTCTGTTGCAGTCCTTTGTTTCCCATCCCGTCTTGTTCACGGCGTCCGGCGCGCCGGGCCAACCTGCTGAACTGTACCTGGGGCAACTTCAACTGACGCGCGAGGGGCAGCCCAGCCGGCTGGAGTCCGCCGTCAATCTCTCCCGATCCCGCGACAGCCACGAGGAAAATATCCAGGTTCAGGGGAATGTGGTGGTTTATCAATCGCGGGTCCGGGAGGGAGTGGAATCGGTCACCGTACTGAATTTTGATGGTGAACCAGACTCCGTGACCAGGCATCTGGGATGGGTGGGACGTCTCGCATCCCGCCTGTCAAACTTGCTTGAACTGGGCTCCAGCAAGGGGGTTGAACGTACGACCTTCGCCCTGGATGAGGCGGCGGACGGTGTCCGGGTTCAGGCGTCGGGCGGCCGCCTGCTTCTGGAGATCGCGGGAGACGCCGCTCCAACGCGCTGGGAATATGATCTGGTTGAGCGCCGGCATCTGGCCGGTCCCGCGGATCAGGTGAGCGTGCGCCAATGGAAACGGGAGTTTCCCGGGGTGGTGATATGGATGCTCAACACCGTGCGCAACCTGTCGTGGGTGGGCTCCCGCAAAATCGAATATATTGAAGAAAAATTTTATTCCCTTCAGGACAGCGTGCAGCGTATCGCCAGCCGTCCCGCCGATCCGCCTCCGGAAGAACCGGAATTTGTATTGAAGCCGCACGCCGCCACGGCGGGTTCCGCCGCCTGGCCCGCGCCGGCGTCCCTGACGCCGATGGTGACCACGCCCGCGCCCGGAGAGGGGGTGTGGCAGGAAGAGGATTTTTACCCATCCCGTCCCGGCGCGCCGCCATTGGCCTGGACCACCACCGTGCGGACCGATTCCGCCCGTCCCCATCAATTCGTGAAGATGATCCGGTTCGATGGCCGCCGGGTCCGGCTTCACGCCGTGGCGGGGACGGAGGAGCCCGTTTCGACGACGGGCATTCCCGGAAGCGGACGCATTCCCAAGGAAGTGCTGGACAGCGGCAAACTGGTGGCGGGATTCACCGGGGGGTTCCTGTCCCTGCATGGAGGTTATGGCATGAAGGTGGATGGCCGCATGGTGGCCCCGCCGTCGCCAGGTATCGCCACGGTGGGCATGGACGCCAATGGGCATGCCAGCATGTTCACCTGGCGGAAAGGCTTTACCGCCCCGGCGGAGATGAGGAGCTTCCGCCAGAATCTCTATCCGTTGATCGAAAATGGGCGCATCAATGAAGCAGAGACGCGTTCCTGGGGCATCACCGGACCAGGGCGTGATCCGGTTTTTACCTCGCGTTCGGCGATAGCGGTCACCGGCAGCGGCGATCTGATCTTCGCCTGGGGCAGTTTTTCCAGCGCCATCAGCCTGGCGCGGGCGCTCAAGGCCTCGGGCGCGGTATATGCGGTCCACCTCGACATGAATATCAATCACATCAATATGGAGATGTACCGGACCATGGAAGGGGACGGGTACGAGGCGAAGCCATTCGCCGAGACCATGCGCAAACCGGAATTTCCGGCCTTTCTCAAAACCCGTTCGCGGGACTTCTTCTATCTGGCGGAGGCCCCGGCCGGGCTGGACTCCCTGGCGCCAGGGGGTGATGCGCCAGCCACCGCGCCGGCGTGGAGCCAGCCTTTGGCGCGCCCGGGCGTTTATCCTCCTCCCGCTCTGTTCGCCGCGGACCCAGGCAAGGGATGGTCCGCGTTGTTGACGGATTCCCGCGCCTTGCCTCTGGCGTTGGGCGCCAGCGGCGTCTGCGCCAAACCCCATCTGGTGGCGGCGTTCATCAAACCAGAGAAGCCCCCCAAACGGGCGGGGGCCCCGGCGGAGATCAACATTTCCAGGGATGGATTGACCGTCGCTGCCGGCAATTCAGGTGGAGTGACCGGATGGCTTTGGCCGGATAAAGCCCCGGCGCCCAAATCAAAAGGCCGGTGGCTGTTTGTTTCCCCGGTTGAGGGGCTGGGAACCCTGTTCCTGTTGCTGCCGTCCGGCGCGGCCCCTTCCACGGTGAATCTGGAATTGATGGGACGCAGGCCTTCCCAGTGGGTATTGCTCGGGGAAGCGGAAGCCCTGGCCACGGCGTCCATATCCCGGCAAACGCCCTGGACAGACTTGTTGACGGGCGGCGGGCTGGAGCGTCTTAAAATTGATCCTGCCGCGGTGCTGATCAAGGGCTGTCTTTCCACCCATACTTCGTGGTTCAACGCCCTGAATCCAGCGGATAATTTGGGTCAGGCCGCCGTCCAGCCGTAACTTTTCCGTCCCGGCGCCGTAGTTCCATGGAGAAAAGGGGAGGGCGTTGAGCAAATCCAGGGACATCGCACCCTTGACTGAGTGCATGATCCGCTATTGCGACGGCGATCCGTCCGCATTGGCCCCCCTTCACGCTGAAATGGCCCCGCGGCTTCGCGCATTCCTGCTCAAGCGGGTGCGCGATCCCGATTTGGCCGAGGATCTGGTGCAGGTGACGTTTCTCAAAATTCATATGGCCCGGGATCGTTTTGATCCAGGGGATGGCGGCCCGGGAGTGGTCGAGGCGTGGTGTTTCGCCATCGCCCGCAATGCAGCCCTGGACGCCCTGCGCAGCCGCCAGCGCCTGAACGCCCGCTTGATCAGCGATGAGGATGCGCCCGAGCCCGGCTTCGCCGAATGGGTGGAACGGGAAACCGACGCCAGTCTGCACCATGTGGTCCGGGAAGCCATGGAGCAACTCAGCCCATCCCAGCGGGAGATCATTGATCTGCACAAGCTGCAGGAGTTGTCCATGGCGGAGATCGCCCAACGGCTGGGGGTCAACGAAGGAGCCGTGCGGGTACGCGCTCACCGGGCGTACCAGCGCCTCAAGGAGGTTCTGGAACCCCTGTTCGGGAAGGGAGGCGGAGCATGATTGATCAGGCCCAGGTGATTGGCGCCATTCAGCAGGACCTGAACGCCGGGGCCCGGCGCCGCCGGACCATGTGGACATTTCTGTCGACCCTTCTCATCGCCGGCGTTCTGGTGCTGGTCAAACTGCTTGGAGTGCGTGCCACCTTTGATTTGGAACATCTTCTCGCCCATGTGGCCGTGCCTGGCATGGCGGTGGGCGCGGCCATTCTCTCCCTGGGGGTCGCCATGGGGGTGTTTTTCCCCGGGCGGGCGCTCATGGGGGTGATTTGGGGGCTCAATACCGTGGCGGCGGCGTTGATGCTCGGCATCGAGACGGAGCCCGCCGACTCCCTTCAACCCGTTCTGGGGTGTTTTACCGGCGTGTGGTTTTTTGGCGTGATGTGGATGTTATTGCTGGGAGGAGCGGCGAAGGCGTCATTGCGCAAGCGGATCAACGTGGCGTCGTGGCTGGCGGCTTCGGCCACCCTGGCGGCCCTGCTGATTCTCGATATTCATTGTCCAAACCAGTCCCCCGCCCATTTGTGGATATCCCATGGCGGCGGCGCCGCGGCCTTCCTGCTGGTGGCCGGATTGTTGTCCCGCGCCTTCCGCCGCCGCAAAACCGGTTGAACCCGGGCGAATGGCGTTTCCACGCCCGCGAAAAATCATCACTCCGGGCAATCCGCGGGGGAATGGAATCCAGCGCCATCCGCCCGAAGGCGCCGTTTTCAGCCGTCCTCTCCCCATCGCATGCAAGGGAGCCGGGAGGAGAGGCGGATTACCGTTCTTCGTTGCGCGCATGGGCGGCCAGCGCGCGGATGCGCAGCCGCAACGCATTCAGACGGATGAAACCCTCGGCGTCCTTCTGGTTGTAAACCGTGTCCTTTTCAAAGGTTGCAAATTCCTTCGAGAACAGGGAATTGGGCGATCTGCGTCCCAGCACGGTGACATTTCCCTTGTATAACCGCAGCCGGACTTCTCCTGTCACCACGCGCTGGATATCGTCCACCAGATTTTGCAGCATCTCGCGCTCGGGTGAATACCAGAAACCGTTGTAGACCAGCCTTGCATATTCGGGCACGAGTTGGTCGCGCAGGCGCAATACTTCCCGGTCCAGGGTCAGGCTCTCCAGCGCGCGGTGGGCGCGGTAAATGACCGTGCCGCCGGGGGTTTCGTATACGCCGCGGCTCTTCATGCCGACAAAGCGGTTTTCCACCATGTCCACCCGGCCGGCGCCATGTTCTCCCGCCAGGCGATTGAGGCGGCTCATCATTTCAGCGGGCCACAGCGGCTCACCATCGAGCGCGACCGGGTTGCCTCCGTCAAAGGTCAGGGTGATCTCCAGCGGGCGATCAGGCGCATCCACCGGAGATTTGGTCAGCTTGAACATGTCCTCTGGCGGGGCCGCCCAGGGGTCTTCGAGAACACCGCCTTCAAACGATAGGTGCAGCAGGTTGCGGTCCATTGAATAAGGTTTTTCCGCCGTCACCGGAACGGGAATCTTGTGCGCCCGGGCGTATTCGATCAGATCGCTGCGGGATTTGAAGCTCCACTCCCGCCATGGAGCAATGATGCGGATGCCGGGTTCCAGCGCATAGGCGGTCAACTCGAAACGCACCTGGTCGTTTCCCTTGCCGGTGGCGCCGTGGGCGATGGCGTCCGCGCCTTCCTGGCGGGCGATTTCGACGAGCCGCTTGCCAATCAGCGGACGGGCCAGACTGGTGCCCAGCAGGTATTCCCCCTCGTAAATCGCCTTGGCGCGAAAGGCCGGGAAGACGAAGTCCCGGACAAATTCCTCGCGCAGATCATCAATCACGCATTTTTCGGCTCCGGTGGCGCGGGCCTTGGCGTCGAGCCCATCCAGTTCTTCCTCTTGGCCGATGTCCGCCGTGAAGGCGACAACCGGACACCCGTATTGTTCCCGCAGCCAGGTGAGGATCACGCTGGTGTCGAGTCCGCCGGAATATGCAAGGACGATCTTGTTGGGACGTTCAGCCATGGAAGCCTCCGCAATCAGGCGCGGCGCAACTTAGTGGATCGCTACATCCTGGGCAAGAACGCCCGGCGCCGTCCAGGGACCCTCCATCGCGCATTGAACATGCGCGGCGCCAGTGATAATCCCTCGCCGTTTGTTTGTGTCGTCCGGAATCATGAGGGGTGGCTTTTTATGAGAATAGCGGTTTCGGGGGCTTCCGGTCTGATTGGGGCCGCCGTGGTCGAGGACCTGCGCCAGGCGGGACACGATGTTCGTACGCTCCGGCGGGCCAACAAGGGAACCCGGTTCACCGATGCGGTCGCTTGGTCGCCGGAAGAATCCAGCGTGGATATAGAGGCGTTGAACGGCGTGGAGGCGGTGATTCACCTCGCCGGACATGGCGTGGCCGAAGGCTCCATGGACGCCGCGCACAAGAAGAAAATCCGGGATTCCCGGGTCTTGGGCACGCGCACCCTGATCTCCGCCATGAAACAACTCCATCCTCCGCCGCGGGTGTTCATCAGCGCCTCGGCCAGCGGGTATTATGGCGACCGGGGCGACAATATCCTGACCGAGGCTTCCGGTCCGGGAGAAGGTTTTTTGTCCGAGATGGTGAGGGAATGGGAAGCGGAATCCTCCAAATATGACGCGCCGGGAACCCGCACCGCCATTCTGCGTTTCAGCATTGTGATGGATCCGGCCGGCGGCGCGCTTGAGCGCATGATCACGCCATTCAAACTCGGAGTGGGGGGGAAATTGGGTAATGGCCAGCAATGGTGGTCCTGGATCACCCTCGACGACGCCGTGCGGGTCATCCGTTTCGCGCTGGAAGATGAACGGGCGAAGGGGGTTATCAACGCCACCAGTCCGAATCCCGCCCGCAACAGTGAAATCGCCGCCGCACTGGGAAAAATCCTGAAGCGTCCCGCCGTGATGACCGTTCCGCGCTTCGTCCTCCGGTTCGGGCTGGGCCGCGAGATGGCGGATACCCTTCTGCTGGCCAGCCAGCGTATTCTTCCAGCCAAACTCAACGAATGGGGCTTTGTTTTTCAACATGACACCATCGGGAAATGCATGGCCCGCATGGCGGAGAAAATGAAATGAACAGCCGTTGGAACGATGCGGACGCCAGTGAGTTCATCCACAGGTACGCCAGTGCGGGCGAGGATTTGGCCTTGCGCGTGTATTCCTCCCGGCTGATAGGCCAGGATTCCTCTCTGGTGCTCCACGGCGGCGGCAACACCAGCGTCAAAACCGTCTTCCGCAATCTGCTGGGCGACGAAGTTCCGGCGCTGTATGTGAAAGGCAGCGGCTCCAGCCTGGACAAGGTGGAGCCCCGCGATCTTCCCGGTGTGGATTTGCGGTATCTCCAGCGTCTGCGCGGGCTGTCGTCGCTGACCGACGAGGAAATGGTCAACCAGTTGCGCACGCATCTGTTTGACGCCGCCGCGCCCAATCCCTCCATCGAGGCGCTGTTGCACGCTTTCCTGCCGCCGAAATTCGTGGACCATAGCCACGCCGACGCCATCCTTTGCCTGACCAACCGTCCGGAAGGCGAACGCTGGGTGCGCGAGGCCATGGGCGATGAAGTGGCGATAGTCAGCTACATCAAACCAGGATTTTTGCTCTCAAAAGCCGCTGCGGAAACCTACGACAAGCATCCGGGCAGCATTGGCATGGTGCTGCTCAAACACGGTCTGTTCAGCTACGGCGGCAGCGCGCGGGAGAGTTATGAACGCCACATCGAACTGGTCAGCCGCGCGGAACGCTTCATCGGCAAAATGGGCCGCACCTCGATTGTGATTGATCATGAGCGTTCGCCGGTGGATGAAAAACACGCGCTGGGTGTGGCCGCCCACATGGCGCCTGCTTTGCGCGGCGCCATCGCGCGCACCGATGACTCCCACGGCCGCTGGATCCTGCGTTTTCGCACCAGCGGCGCCATCCGCCAGTTCGCGGCGGCGGAGAACCTGGCGGCGCTGGCGATGAGCGGTCCGCTGACCCCGGATCATATCATCCGCACCAAGGAACTGCCGTTGATCCTGTATCCGGATGATCACCTGGATGCGGCCCATGTGGCGGAGAAATGCGAATCGGCGTTGCGCGACTACGCGGAAGCCTATCGCCGTTATTTCGACGAGGGTGTTCTTCACACCGGCGGTTCCTGGAAACGCCTGGACCCCATCCCGCGCGTGCTGCTGGTGCGCGGGGCGGGATTTTTCACGGCGGGGCGCACCCTGAAGGAGTGCGAGATCGCGGCGGATATCTACGAGCGCACCATCGGCGTGAAATCCGTTGCGGGCGGACTGGGCGCCTACGAAGCGCTGCCCCCACGCGAACTATTTGAAATGGAGTACTGGAGCCTGGAACAGGCCAAGTTGGGCAAGACCGCTCTTCCGCCATTGACCGGCAAAATCGCCCTGGTGGCGGGAGCGGGCGGCCCCATTGGGGCCGCGGCGTGCAAGGCGCTGGCGGAAGCCGGCGCCCATGTGGCGGCCTTTGATGTGAATGAACAGGCTCTCAAGGCCGCCCTGGACCACTGCGCGAAGTTCGGCCGGCAAGTGCAGGGCGCGGCGGGCGATGTAACCTCCCCGGAATCAGCGGCGGAGATGTTCCGGCGGGCCAGCGCGTGGTTTGGCGGGGTGGATATTGTTTTTCTCAACGCCGGCGTGGCGTTTTCCGGCCCGCTGGAGCAGTTGTCCGCAAAAGACTGGAACCGGATTGTCCAGGTCAATCTGGACGGCGCGTTTCACATCATGCGGGAAGCGGCGCGGATATTCCGGACGCAAGGGACCGGCGGCGACATTATCCTCAACGCATCGAAAAATGTGTTTGCGCCGGGAGCGGAATTCGGAGCCTATTCGGCCAGCAAGGCGGGGGCGCATCAACTCGCCAAGGTGGCGGCGATTGAACTCGCATCCATGGATGTGCGCGTCAACATGATCAACGCCGATGCGGTGTTTTCGCACGAAGGAATCCAGTCGGGGTTGTGGAAGGAAGTGGGGCTGGCGCGAGCGTCCGCGCATCAGGTGGATCCGGCCCGGCTCGAAGAATTTTACCGCCAGCGCAACCTGCTCAAAACCCGCGTGACCGCGGATGACGTGGCGCGGGCGGTGCTGTTTTTCGCCACCCGCCAGACCCCCACCACCGGCGCCACCCTGCCGGTGGATGGCGGCGTCGCGGCGGCGTTTCCGCGCTGAGCCGTTTTCGCTTTGGGGCGGTTGGTCCCGCCAGACCTGGCGAATCTCATCCGGCGTCAGGTGAACCGGATTGTCCGCATTCGCATGGACCGGGAGGAATGGGGGTCAGGAATGCGCGCCGGGATAATCTCCGGCTTCATGGTGATCGCACTGGTGTTCTGAGTCGCGGCCGAAGACATCGCGGAAGCTGGCGATGGTCGCCCCATGCCGAAGCGCCATGGCGCGGAACTCACTGGAACACAGGGTTTCGGTTTCGGTGCGGCGCTGATAGCCGCTGGGCTCGTTTTCCGCGCCTGGATGGACCATCAACTCGGTAACCCCCCCGGAAATGGTGTTGAAGAGCCGCCGTGCTGCGTCCATGGAAAAACGTCCGCTGTCGAAGAAACCAAAAAAATGATTGGTGGTGAACATTCCCCGGCGGCGGGCGAGCAGGCGGTATCCCAGGCCCATCCAACTGATCCCCGCGCCGGCGGTCAGCACTTTCCATTCCGAGGCGGTGTCCGTTCCACGGACTGGCATGGCCTCGACGGGCGCGCGCACGGCCTTGACCGCAAATTCCCGGGCCAGTTTGAGATGCACGGGCCACAACAGCGGCAGCAAATGGACATGCTGATGGCTGTCGGCGTGGCTGGGCGGGGGCAACCCCAATTCCAGAAAACGCTGGTATTGCGCGCGCCACTCGGCCTCGACCTGTTTGACCAGGGCGGGGCGGCGCAGCAGGCGGCGGAATATTTCCGGATAACGCGGCGGGAAGCGCTCACCGGCCAGCAGTCCGTTTACCTGATTCGCCTGCGCGCAAGGCAGGGTTTCATTCAGCGTCAGATGAATGCCCACGTCCAGCGTGGGATGGGTCCGCGCCAGAAACGCGGCGTCCTTGGCGGCGTCTCCGCCCGCCATCAGCGTGGCGCAGGGCAGGCCCCCCGCCAGATGAGCCTCGACAATGCCCCGGTTGGCGGCGCGCGACTGGCCAAAGTCGTCGCCATTGATGATCAGGATGCGGTTCATCCCGGCGCGTCTTCCGCCGTCACCAGCACATGCGGATAGGGATACCCTTCCGAGATATCCTCGACCCGCACGCTCAGATTCATCGCGGATAGCGTGTCCGTCAGCCAGCGGATGGGCGGCGGTTCCGTGCTGGCGCCAGCCGTCCAGCGCAGGCCTTTGACCATGATGGTTTCCTGCGCCTGGTGGATGCGGATGCGCCAGCCCGCGTCTTCCCGCATGGTTTTGATGAGCATGCGTCCCCGGTGGGCCAGCAGGCCGCGGTAATGCCGGAGAAAATCCTCGCGGCGCCTGGGTTCGACCAGGTGCAGCACGTCGTTGATCACCACGGCGTCGAAGCGGCGATCGCCCGGCGAATACAATTCTTCCGGCTGAAGCAGGACGTATTCCACGGGCAGATCGTCCGCCTTGCGCAGGCGCGGCGTATGGACAGGACCGGTGTTCCGGATCCATTCCAGCATGGCGGCCCCGCGCGTGGCGCGGCGGGCGGTTTCGATTTTGCGCGGGTCCACATCCACGCCCACGCAGGAGAACCCCATTTGCGCCGCGGTGGCGGTGAATATCCCGGCGCCGCATCCCACATCGAGCAAGGATCCGCGCAGCGGCAGGCGAGCCGCCACTTCCTCGAAGGGGCAGGTGGCAAGGCGGACGAGGATTTTGGCGATTACCCCCGGCGGTTCACGGAGGTAGTAGGGCAGCACCTTCGGCGTCATGCGTTTGAACGTGGTCATGGTTTCCTCATGCGGCGTCTGGCCAGTTCGCGCAGGATATCCACAATCACCGAAGGTCTTGCCAGGGTGGATTGTCCGCGGGTGCGCGGGGTGTAATGGACGCGGATGGTCTCCACGCGCAGGCCCAGTTCCCTGGCGCGGATGTACATCTCGGCGTCAATGAACGAGCCGCTGCTCCCCAGGTTCATGCGCCGCAACGCATCCCGCCGGAACATCTTCAGGGAAAAATTCACGTCTTCCAGCCGCAGGCCATACAGGGCGGACACCAGCCGGTTGTAAATGATGGAATACACGATGCGGTGCGGTCCTTCTCCTGCCCGGTTTTCGCGGATGCCGGCCACCATGTCCGCGTTCATGGCGTCGAGCACCAGCCAAGCGCGGTGCAACTCCCACATGTCAAACGGCAGGTCGGAGTCGCAGTAGGCGATGATTGACCCGCGCGCCGCATCAAAACCATGGCGGAGCGACGCGCCCAGCTTCTGGTTGCCGGCATGATGAATTACCTGGATATGGGGAGAATGGTTTCGCGCGAGTTCATCGGCGATGGCGCCCGTTTTGTCGGTGGAGGCGTCGTTGACGAGGATCAACTCCCACGCGGGATCAATCGCCCGGAGCGGTGGAATGGCCTGTGCGACCGCGTCGCGCAGGTTGTCTTCTTCATTATAAGCGGGCAGCACCAGCGAAATGACCGGTGTCTGTGTCTGCCCGGCTTCCACGGAATATCAGTTGGCGGGCGCGGCTGGGGGCTGGGAGCCGTCCGGCAGTTTGATCACGGGTCCCTGGCTGAGGGTCAGGTTGTGAGAAACCTTCGCGTCCCCGCGCAAGGACTCCACCCAGGCCGGAAGGATATTCTCCCGGCGGCCGTTGGACAGCAGCCGGACATAGAGTTCCTTTTCCTTGTTGAAGTTGGTCCAGTCCACGGAGGTGCGATTCTCAATTTTCATGACGTAGAACTTGCCGCCGATTTCCACCGGCTCATCCAGCAGTTCACCGGCCTTTTTCAGGAAGATTTTCTTGATGGCGTCCTCGGATACGCCGTCAATTGTTGGAATGAATCCGGTGACATTGCGGGAAAATTCCCCCGTCGAGGCGGTCTTGTAGCCGGTGGCAGGCTTTGCATCCGCGGTGGGGGTGGCGCTGGTATCGGCGCCGGCGATGGCTTTCAGGCTTTCTCCCGCCCGGGCGCGCTTGAGAAAACCGTCAGCGATTTCCCGGGCCTTCTGTTTGCCCGCCACATCGCGGAGATACAGTTTGGCGGCGATTTCACCCGTGGCCTGTTCCAGGGTTTTGTTGATCCCCGGCTTCATGCCCTCGTTGCGGATGAGATGGTATCCAAACGCGGATCTGACGGGGCCCACGACAATATAGGGGCTGGCGCCGAAAGCGGCCTCCGCGAAGCTCTTGTCCAGGCCATCGCGGGAACGGTATCCAAGGTCGCCGCCCTCGTCCTTTGTGGATTGGTCTTCGGAGTGCTGTTTGCACAGTTCGACAAAATCCTCGCCCGCGCGGACCTTGGCCAGCAGGTCTTCCGCCTTCTTTTTGGCTTCGGCGTCCTTGGCCTTGTTGTCCGGGTCTTCCACGGCGATCAGGAGATGGCGGATCCTGGCGGTTTCCGGCTGAACGAAATCGGTTTTGTTGTCGTTATAATACTTTTCGATGTCCGCTTTCTTTTCGGTGGTGAATTTGGCGATTTCCGCTGGATCCGGGGTCATGCCCTTGGCGGCGGTTTCCGGGTCCACGGCGATGTATTCGACGCTGATTTTTTCGTTGAAGAAGCGGTAGCGCGCCGCCAGTTCCTCGTAGCTGATATGAACGCCGGCGCGGGCGGCGATGCGCATGGCGTTGGCGGTCAGTTCGCGGGCGCGGCGGGCTTCAAAGTACCCGCGGTCCACGCCGAGGCCATTGGTCAGAAGCTTCTGGTAGTATTCAAAATCGAATTTGCCGTTTTTCTGGAACGCCGGGTCGGTGACAATGCTCTCTTCCTGCACCTTCTGTGGCGTGAGGATATTGTATTCACGGGCCAGTCCGTAAAGCACCGACTCGTCAATGATCGCGTTGAGCGCCGCAATCTGGGGGTTCAGGGCGTCTGAATCCCGGCGGCGGGTGGTCTGCTGGATGTATTTGAAATCGCGGGTCGAGACCTGTTCCCCGTTCACGGAAATTTGTAGGCCGCTCCCGCTGCAACCTGATTCTCCGACATTGCCTGGTCCGAAGTTGATGATGAAGAAAAGGATCAGGATCGAAAAGAACAGGATGAATACAGAGTGGCTTTTGTTCTGCCGCAGTTTGTCGAGCATGAGGGCCCTACCGGAGTTTGTCCAGACACGGATTCAAGGGGCGACAGTCTAATGGAAAGCCGGTTTTCAGGCAAGGTTGCGGGAAGACCTGCTGGAGGATGACGGAAGCCGGGCGGGATGTACGCCATCGTCAGGCCCATATGCGAGTCCGGCGGAGGGAAAAACATCATAAACCATGGGAGGTTGATTCCCCGCGGGGCGGGATGAACGATGTTCAGTCCGTTCGGCCGGAATGGGACGGTAAACTGACGGATGCGCCCCGGAAGCGAATCGGGTAGGATCCGGATTGGCGCGGCTACCCACACGTGGTTCGGAATTGTGCTTGACACCTTCCCGAACGGTCCATTAAAACGCTCGTGATTTTGCAGGCAATCCAATGAAAAATTCGCTTTCAGGCCCGTGTAAAAAAACGGCGGCCTCGCCGCCGGTCCTTGTTTGCGGGGGCGGCTTGGTGCTGGGGTTGGCGCTCGCCGCCGCGGGATGCCAGGACTACATCTTCGTCCAGGATCCGGACATCGAAGAGGCGGTCACCAAGCAGATCATTGAAAATCCCACTCCTCCCGCCAGCGATCTGTTGTTCGTGATTGACAACTCCGGCTCCATGGCCGAGGAGCAGGACAACCTCAAGAAAAACTTCGGATTTTTCATCCGCAAAATCGCTGGCGCCGCCAACGACTTCCAGTTGGGAATCGTCTCCACCGACATGGAAGACCCCACCCAGAGCGGACGGCTTTTGTCCCAGCCCATCCGCAAGGACACCTACCTTTGGGTTGAAGAGGGATTGAAGGAAGAGGGCGCCGACCTGGATGGCAACGGCAGGGTTGGTGATCAGGTCAACCTGCGCGAGGTCTGCGCCGACTATTTTTCCTCGGACCGGGAAGAAGGAAAACCATTGCCGCGCATTCTCAAGGCGCCGAAAATCCGCGACCTGACCAACCTGCGCGAGCGCGCCTGCAAACAGGCCATCCTGATTTCCGAGTTCAAGAACAACGTGGTTCTGGGCATCACCGGCTCCACCTTCGAGCAGCCGCTGGAGGCCATGCGGAAGTCCCTGAGCACCGAAGGCGGATTGGCGGAAAACAAGGGATTTCTCCGTGATACCGGCCGCCTGACCATCATCCTGTTGACCGACGAGGAAGACTGCAGCCACCGGAAAGGCCAACTGAAGGGCGAGGATGGCGGCGAATGTTACAAGAATCCCCAGTTTGTATTCGACGAGAAAGCCAAGACCTTCGTGCAACAGGAGAACCCCTTCTCCCAGTATGAACGGCTGACGCCCACCAATGATTACATCCGGTTCCTGCGGGAAGAGGTCAAGGCTTTCACCCCCTGCAATCCGGAAAACGACAAGGATTGTCCGGCGGATACCAAGCGCAAACGCGATCCCAACGGGGCCGACAAGGTCACCATGGCCGCCATCATCGGAGCGGAAGCCCGCCGCGAGCCGGTTGATCCGGATGATCCCGACGGCAAAACCGCCATCGTTGAATCCAAGGCCGCCAATTGCTTCTCCGCGTTTGGACAGGCCGCCGCCGGCGAGCGTGTGTTCGAGGTGGTGCGCGCCGCCAACAGCCAGAACCTGGTGGATTCCATTTGCCAGGAGGACTACCGGCAAACCATGGAGGATATCGCGGATCTGGTGAACGCCCAGAACTGTTTTACCCTCAGCAGCCCGCCGCCGTGTCCCAATTTCATGACCGTCACCATGAGCGATGGAAAGGAAACCACGGTCATCCCGCGTTCCTGCAAACAAAAGCCGGAGGGCTGGCGCTATGTGCGCGCCCAGAAAGCGGGAGAGCGGCCGCGCATCTGCTTTGACGGCAAGGCTTCCGGCGATCTGGAAGGAAAGAAACTGGACGTCAAATTCATTTCGGATTCTCCCGATTGCAAAGACGTGGATGACAGCGTGCTGGCCGAGTGTCCGGTGGAAGAAAAACCCGCGGACAAGGCGCCCAGCGGCGGAGCAGACAAGAACCAGTAAGCCCGGACTCCCGGGGCGACCTCAGGAGATACATGTTGAACATCAAGCAGCGCTGCCTGTTCGCGGGAATCACCCTGATGCTGATTGCGGCCCCGGCCTGGGCGCAAAATCCTCCGGCTCCCGGCGGTCAGGATGGGCAGGCGCCGGAAGAAACCAAGGAGTCTCCAGTCACCAAATCCCTGGACGACAAAATCAAGACGGTCGCCAAAAAGTCCTTCATCAAAAAGGGACGTTTCGAGATCCAGCCCTTCGCCTCGTACGCGGTCAACGAGCCGTTCAAACAGCGCCTGATGCTGGGCGCCGCCGCCACCTACCATTTCGTGGATTCCGTCGCGGTTCAGGCCTTCTTTGGTTACAATCTGAACTTCGCCAACGATGACACGGTCATCATCCGCAAGCAGGGCGCCCCGGACGACGCCGCGACCGCCGACCTCAAATACAATTTCGCCCTCGACTTCGTCTGGACTCCCATTTATGGAAAGCTCAATTTGCTGGGCGAATGGATCATTCACCATGACGTGTTTTTCCTGGTGGGTTTTGGCGGTCTTGGATCGGGAATTGATCCCAAGGCGGGGAATCCGGTTTCCAATTTCAATCTGGCGGGCAATATCGGTCTGGGAACCCGGGTGTTTCTGACGGACTGGCTGGCGCTGAACCTGGAAGTGCGCGACTTCATCTACAGCACCGAACTGGCCAACCTGCCCGCGGACAAATCCGGCAACAAGATCACCGATATCCAGCATTCGATTTTCGCCGGACTGGGTTTTGGTTTCTATATCCCGTTCACCTTCGAGCGCTAGGCCGAAAGGAAGCTGACCATGCTCAAGGCGCGCTTCAGAACGGCAGGCTCATGGATGATCGCCAGCGGCGTGATGGCGGCGGTCTGGCTCGCCAACCCCTGCGCATGGCTGGAGGGTGGCGCGGATCAGGGATGGGTGGCTTCCGCCCACGCCCAGAAACGCAAGAAAAAGAAAAAAGCGCCAGTGGAGGATGCGCCTCCATCCGATTCCGGCGGATTCACCTTTGATGAGGGAGTGAACCTGGGCGGAGAGGCTCCGCCTCCTCCCGCCGCCCCGCCGCCGCCGGCCGCTGTCCCAATGGGGCCGCCCCCGGCGTCCTCCAGCACGGCGGCGCCAGAGGCCCCCGTGGACGCCGCCGCCCCGGCGGTATTGCCGCCGCCTGCCGCTTCCAGCGGAGGAGAAGGTGGTGGAGACATGAGTTTTGAAGGCATCCGCACGACGGCCGGCTCCGCTGACAAGGACAAGCTGGATGCGGGCAACAAGGCCATCAAGGAAGATGATTGCATCACCGGTTCCGTGTTGATGTTCGATGTACTGAACAATCCCAACGCCGGCGATTTTCATCAGGAGGCGGAGTACCGTCTGGCGTTTTGTCTCTACAAACTCAAGAAATTCCACTCGTCGCTCTATTATGCCTCATCGGTCATTCAAAAGGGCGGATCCCACAATTTCTTTCAGGTGGCGCTGGCGTTGATGATCAAAATCAGCGAGGACGTGGTGAACAGCGATGTCGTGCTGACTGATCTCGCGACCTTTGAAAATATTGATCCCCCCGCCAAGTTCAAGGACCAGCTCAAGTACAGTTTGGCCCGCTTCGCCTACTTCCGGAATGATTTTGAAAAGGCGCAGCGCCTGATCCTTGAGGTGTCCAAGGACCATCCGTTGTATCCCAAGGCGCGTTTCCTGGAAGCGGTCATCCTGTACCGGCTGGCGTTGACCAACTTCAATCCGGACAGTGAAAACTATTCCGTATTCGAGCCGTCGGTGGCCGCGCTCAAGGATGTCGTCAACCTGACCAATCCGCGAGGCGGCAAATTTGAAGACCCGGTGCTGCGCCGCAAGGCCTACGCCACCCTGGCCCGCGTTCACTACGCCGCCCACCAGTTCCGCGCGTCGTTGTTTTATTACGACAAGATCGAGCGCGAAACCGACGAGTGGGTGGACAGCCTGTTTGAATCCGCCTGGGCCAGCTACCGCCTGAACCGCCACGATCAGGCCTTGGGCAAACTCTACACCCTGCATACGCCGTTCTTCGCCGATGTGTACAATCCGGAAACCCAGTTGCTGGAATCCATCATCTATTATGACAACTGCCGGTATGATCGCGCGGAGACCGTGGTCAACGGATTCATTGATCGCTACAACCCCGTGGTGGATCAGGTGAAGAAGATCAACAGCTCGAACAGGGGACCGGAAGACACCTACAAATTCATCTTCAGCAAAAACGCGGCTTCCAGTTCTGGCGGGGTGCTGGATCGCATTATTTCGCTGGTGCTGTCGGACAAGGAACTCAAACGCATCTATCTGACCATTCTGGAGATTGAAAAAGAGCGGAAATCCTTCGACACCATGCCGTCATTCTGGACGGGGTCGGCGCTGGCGCGGAAGCTGCGCACCGATCTGGAACTGCGCCGCAAGCAGTTCACCCAGATGGCGGGCTCCCTGGCCCAGCGCAAACTGAAGGAAGAAGAGCAGAACCTCAATTCCTGGATCAGCCAGGCGTATAAAATCCGCCTGGAGACCACGACCAAACAGCAGGAACAGAATCGCGCCCAGCTTTCCGGCGGTGGACTGGAAATCCAGCTCCGTCCTTACCGCTTCAGCGCGGCCACGCCGGACAACCGCGAGTATTGGCCATTCGATGGCGAATTCTGGCGCGATGAACTGGGAACTTACGAAATCACTCTTTCACAGGGATGCCGGGCGCAGTAACCGGCGGATTTGCCATGAAAGCGGGCATGAACTCATTGAAATTCATCACGATTTTGACGGCTTTTGCGATTCTGGCGGCGGGTCTGCCCGTCATGGACGCGGCCGCTCAAAAGCGCCAGATCAAGAATGAAGCTCCCGCGGAAGGCGGCCAGCCTGCCCCGGCCCCGGAAAAGCCCGGCGCCAAGCTGCGCGCCAACTGGGATCGCTTCCGGGCGAAGATTGAATCCAAGGTCCAGGGCCAGCGTGAAAAGGCCATCAAGGACATGCAGGAGCTGATCCGGCGCGGCACCCTGTCCGAGGATGAGAAGCCGGATGTGTACTTCCGTATCGCCGAGGCCTATTGGGAGGAAGCCCAGTTCTGGTGGATGAAATCCGAGGAGATCACCATTGACTGGACGAAGGAAAAGACCGATCCGGCGGAAAAGAAGAAGAAGGAAGACAAGACCAAATTCAAGAAGGAATCCGACAAATGGCGTGGAGAAGCCATCAAATGGTACAAGGAAATCCTTCAGAACTACCCGAAATACAAGCGTTATGACGAGGTGCTCTTCTTCCTGGCCTACAACCTGTGGCAGGACAATGACCGCGTCGGATCGCTGAAAATCTACCGCGAACTGATCAAGCGCTTCCCGGAGAGCGAATACCTGCCGGAAGCCTACCTGGCGTTTGGCGAATACTACTTTGACGAAGGCCAGCTCGATAAGGCCATCGAAGCCTACCAGAAGGTGACTGAACTTCCCGACTCAAAGGTCAGGGGCTTCGCCCTCTACAAGATGGGCTGGTGCTACTACAACCTGGCGGAGTGGGAGCGCGCCCTCGAAAAGTTCAAGGAAACCGTCATCTACTCGGACACCATGCCAGGCGATGGCAGCCGGGGCGACAAGATCGCGTTGCGCGGCGAGGCGCTCACCGACTATGTCAAGACCTACGCCCAGCTCAACGAGCGCATCGAAGCCGATGAAACCCGCCAGAAATTCATGGAAGTGGGCGGCGAGGCCGACTATTTCCGCATGCTGGAAACTCTGGCCCAGTTGCTGTTCGACCAGGGCAACAACAAGCCCGCCATCAAGGTCTTCAAACTGTTGATTCAGGAAAAGCCGGAGTCGATCAAGATTGTCCGCTACCAGCGGCATGTTATCACCGCGGCCTACCGCCTGAACGTCAAGCCCTACGTCATCGAGCAGACGAAGACCCAGATTGAATACCTGCGCGGATTCGACGCCAATCCGCCCACTGACGCCAAGGACAAGGAACTGCTGGAGAAGGAGCGCGAGCAGACCGAAAAGGAAATCGCCACCATCGCCAAGGTGTACCATGACGAAGGCAAGAAACAGCGTGATGACAAGATCATCGGCTACGCCAAGGACATGTACGGCCTGTTCCTGGACGCCTTCCCCAAGTCAAAGGAAGCCTACGACACCCGCTTCTACTACGCGGAACTGCTCTACAAATTGAAGGAATACGCCAAGGCGGGAGAGCAGTATCAGCTTGTGTACGCCACCGATCCCAAGGGCAAGCACACGGAGGATACCCTGAACAACGCGGTTTTCTCCCTGGAGC
>JAJVIH010000021.1:107206-132384 GCA_022072125.1 Myxococcota bacterium
AAAAGAAGCTGCTGGGCCGCAAGAATCCGGAAATTCCCAAAAAGATCGAGATTCCTGAGAACTACCAGAAACTGCTGGAGGCGGCGAAACTCTATGTCGAGAAGGTGCCCAACGGCGCCATGGTGGTTGAGCGCAAGGAGTTGATCGCCACCATCTACTATACCTTCAATCACTTCGATGAAGCCAACCGCCGCTACGCGGACCTGGCGCTGGCCCATCCCGAGCACAAACTGGCGGAAAAGGCCACCAACCTCTTCCTTGATTCCTTTAACCTGGTGCAGGACTGGGAAGGCCTGAACAAAAAGGCCCGGGAATTTCTCGCCAACAAGAAGCTGGTGGAAAACAAACCCACCCTGCAAACCCAGCTCAAAAAGGTCATCGAGGAGTCGGCGTTCAAACTGGTCGAAGCCTATGAAAAGAAGGAACAGTACGCCGAGGCGGGCAAGCGTTACGAAGGCTTCCACAAGGAATTTCCGTCCAGCTACCTGGGCAGCAGGGCGTTGTTCAACGCCGCGGCCAACTATGAAAAATCCAAGGATCCTGTGAAGGCGGTGGAAGTCCGCGCGCGCCTGATTGAGCAGTACAAGGACTCGAAGGACTCCGTTGACAAGGATATCGTCAAGAAAAGCTTTTTCGCGGTGGCCTTTACCTACGACAAAATGGCCAACTTCGAGAAGGCGGCGCTCTATTACGAACAATTCGCGGACAAATATCCGGATGATGAACGGTCAAAGGAAGCCTTGTTGCGCGCCGGCCTGTACAGGGAAAGCCTGGGCATGCACAAGGAGTCTCTCTCCAGCCGGGACATCTATCTGAAGCGCGCGGCCCGGAACAATAGCTACGCCAAGGAATCCTGCTATGTCCGGTTCGCCCGGGCGGAGACCTGGGAACGTCTCGGCGACATGAAAGAGGCGGAGGCGGCCTACAACGCCTATATCAACTCCTGCCGCCAGGATAATCCCGATCGCGCGCTCAAGACCCAACTCATGCTGGCCAAGCGCAAGGCCAAATGGGACGACCAGAAAAAAGCCCTGCTGGCCATCATGAAGCAGTACGAAGAACTGAACAAAAAGGGCGTCAAACTGACCTTTGGCGCGGTGGCGGCGGCGGAAGCCCGCTACCTGCTGGCCATGGAATCGTTCAATAAATACAAGGAAGTACGGATCAACGGTGCTAACAAAAACACCCTGGCCGCCTCGTTCAAGTCCAAAAGCACGGCCATGGACACCACGGTCAAGGAAATGACCGAGGTGGTCAAGCTGGGGCAGGGTGAATGGGCGGTCGCCGCTCTGTACATCATCGGCACGTCATTCCGCGAGTTCGCCGAGGAAGTGAAGAAACTCCCGGCCCCCAAGGAACTCGCCAGCCGTCCCGATCTGGTGGACATGTATAAATTCGAGGTGGAACAGGAATACGTCAACCCGCTCAGGGAAAAAGCGGCGCTGTTTTTTGCAAGCTGCGTCAAGAAATCCAACGAACTGGATGTCTACAACGACTCCACCAAAAAATGTTTGAACGAACTTCACCAGGCCAAGCCGGCGGATTTTCCGCCGCAGTATGAACTGGTGGCCGAGCGTGGTTTCGCCAGCGAACTGGTGGAGCCGCGGCCGTTTCTCCTGGAAACCCGCGAAGATCGGGAAGCGCGGGAGAAAGCCGAGCGTGAAGCCGCCCGCAAGGCGGAGGAAGCGGCGGCCGAGGCCGAAGCCGCACCCGCCGAAGCGCCGAAAGAGGGCGATGCCGGCAAGGCCGACAAGCCCACGACCGAAAGCAATGAGTCCGCCGAACCCGATGCCGGCGCTGGCGGCAAGGGCAAAGGCAAGGGCGGAAAGAAGAAGAAAAACAAATGAATCCATCGCGGCAGAACAGGGGAGCCGGACATCCAGTGAAGCGGATTATCACAAATGTCTTTCCGGGAGTGGTGTTGGCGTTGGGCCTGGCCCTGGAGCTGGGGGCCTGCGCCAAGAAACAGGTGGTGGATCAGCAGGCGCAACAACAGGCGGGACCGCCGCCGGAGGTGCGCGCGGGCAATCTCTACAAAGATGTGCTGGCTGAACTGAAAGACCCAGGGGCCGCCGCCAACAACGCCGCCCTGATCGAGAAGTTCAAGCAGGTGCTGTCTCTCAACCCCAAGATCGCGGAGGCCCACTACAACCTGGGATTGCTCTACGAACGGGAAGGGCAGTACGAAAACGCCCTCAGCTCTTACCAACAGTCCCTGACGCTGGATCCGTCGCTGGCGCAAGCCTCCGAGAACCTGGCCAATATCTATCGCCGCCAGAAGAAGCCCAAGGAAGCCATCCGCGTGCTGGAAACCCTCAAGCAGCGCGATCCCGACAATGCCGCTACCCTGGCCAGCCTGGGTTCGCTGTACCGGGAGATCGGCGACGCCGACAAAGCCATGCAAATGGCCCGGCAGACGCTGATCAAAGACCCCAAAAACGTACAGGCCTACCGCACCATGGCGCTCATCTACCTCGATCGCAAGCAGTACGACATGGCGCGTCTGCTCTCCGAACGCGGTCTGGAGTTGAATCCGCAAGACGCCACCCTGATGAATAACCTGGGGCTGATCAACCTGGCCGCGAAGGATATTCCCGGGGCGCTGGCGCAGTTTCGCAAGGCCATTCAGGCGAATGACAAGAACACCCTGGCCCATATGAATATCGCATCGCTGGCGGTGGAGTTCGGCGATTATGAAACCGCGATGGAGTCTTACCGCAAGGTGTCGGAACTGGAGCCCTCCAATATTGAGGCGCTGAATGGTCTTGGCGTCGCCTACCGCGGCCTGGGAAAATACACCGAAGCCCAGACCGCTTACGAAAACGCTCTGAAGGTTGAGCCGGGCAACAAAAAGGTGCTGTTCAATCAGGCGGTGCTTTATCACTATGGCATGCGCGACTACGCCAAGGCGGAGGAGCTTTACAACAAGTTCGTGGCCGATGGCGGAGACGGGGGCAAGAAGAATCATCCGGTCTATGCGCGGCTCAAGGAATTGAAGGAAGCCAAGGAGCAGAAAGCCAAGGAAGAGAAGATGCTCGCCGACAAGGCGAAATCCGATGCGCTCCGGAAAGCCCGGGATGAAGAAATGGCGGGCTACCTCAAGGACATGGTGGAGACGGCCTATGTGGCCGAGTTGAGCAAAGCCGCCGAGTCCGTGGGTAAAAAGGCGGGAGACAAAGCCATCAAGGAAAATCTGAAAGGTTTCACTCCGAAGAATGCGGACCACCGCAAGAAGGCCAACGACTATGTCATGGAGGCGGCGGTCAAGGGGGCCTTGAACACCTACAAGGACAAATTCGGCGCGTTCGAAAAGGACATCAAGGACGCAGCCGAAAAGGGTGGCCGCGAGGCGGGGTACAAAGCCGCCGAGGGACGGGTGAAGGATGCGGTCCAAATGGCGGTGACGGAAAAAATCCGTTCCGGGATCAATGAGTTCATCCAGACTGGCGTGGACGCGGAAGGCGCCAAGGTAGCGGATTTGGAAGCCAAGAAAGCAGCCGTTGAAGTATTGAGCGGCAAACTGGATGAAGCCCCGCCCGCACCCTCCACTCCCGCGACGGGAACGGAAACCGCGGCTCCGGGTGAGACGCCATCCGCGGGAGATGCGGCTTCCAAGGCGGAAACCCCAACCCCAACGCCCGCGCCTCCGCCTGAATTCCCCAAACCTGAAGCCACGGAAGCCGCGCCGGCGGTAGAGCCTCCCCCCGCGCCGAAGGCTCCTGAAACGCCCAAGGAGGAAACGGCGCCCGAGTCTCCCAAGCCGCCCGTACCACCCCCCGCCGCGGAAAAGCCGGCCGAGGCTCCAAAACCAGCCGGGGCGGTAGAGCCTCCTGCTCCCCCAGCCAAGCCCGAGGCTTCCTCCGCGGCGGAAGCCAAACCAGAATCGCCGCCGGACCCCAAAGCGGAAGAAGCGGCAGGCTCCAAGGAACCGGCGGTGGAAGAGAAAAAATCCGAGCCCAAGGAAATCGAAATGCCTTCGGGCAAGGAGGAAAAGGCGCCGAAGGTGATCGAGGTGCCTTCCGGCGGCGGTGAATGAAGCCTGGCCGGAGAAGCTGGAAGCCATCCGCCACATGACGTACGATGGAATGGATCAAATGTTGGAGAATGAGCTGGCCCCAGACCACGCCGAAGGTATGGCGCGAATCATCAGGAGAAGTCCCATGAAAACCCGGTTGACTCTTGCCCTGACAATGATGGCTCTGTTCACCCTGATCCCCATGGCGGTTTTTGCTCAGGACGAAGCTCCCGTGGAAGAAGGCGGAGCCACTGAACCAACCGTCAAATACAAGGAAACCACGGTCATTGATTTCGAGGGCGACACCATCTCCGGCGATTTGGCCAAACCGGACGGCGAATATCTGGAAAGCCGCAAGCGCGCCCGCCACCAGAACCTGATCCGCATCCGCGAGGATTTCAACTCGCGCGTGCTGAAGGAGGCCAACACCCTGTAAAACGGGCGGCATTTGGCGTGAAACACCAGCAGATTAGACAGCACAGGGACCGTTCGCGTTTGGCCGGTGAGTGCATTCACCTCCCGGGCGGAGAGGGTGCGCCCATCAACCGGGAGCCGTGGAGGAATCATGCCGGCTGAAGTCAAAATTCAGGTCTACGCGAATGGGCAGGAAATGTCGGAACTGTCTTTCAATCAGCCGATCATCAAAATCGGCCGGTTGAGTTCCGCCCATATCAAGCTGGATGATCCCACGGTGAGCCGGGTGCATGCGGTCATCGAAACCGATCCGGAAGGCAATGTGACCGTCCGCGACATGAAATCATCCTCCGGCATCGTGGTGAATGGGACGCGAATCAGCGATGAAGCCCGGTTGCGCAATGGCGATGAAGTCCTTGTGGGCAAAACCAAACTGGTGATCCGCTTCGCGGCTCCCGCCCCGGGGCCCGTGCTGGCGCCGGTGGCCCAACCCATCCGCGAATCCCGGGAAGATATTTCGACACTGGAGGTAGCCCAGGACCTGCGTCCGGCGGCTCCGCCTCCCGCGCCTACCCCGGCGGTCTTGCCTGTTGAATCCCCCGCCCCCCGTCCAATGATGCCGCGGATTGACCCTGATTCCGTGTCCGCCCGGATGAAACGGGTGGAGCCCGCCCGTCCGCGCCCGGTTCAGGAGCATGGCATTGGTCCCATGCTGGATTTTGACCAGTATGAGAAGGAAGAAGCGACGGGCAGCGACCGGGTGCTCCAAATCAAGGTGATGTGGGAAGGGGCCCCGCTCGATATCTACAAATTCAAGGCGCCCTCCAAGGTGGTGTTGGGCGGGATGTTGAAAAGGGCCGGAGAACCCCGCTTGCCCTATGACCTGGAAGGGGTTCCGGCGGATTTTCCGATTGTGCGCACGGTCAGCAATGAAACCGTGCTGTTGTGGCCGGAATTCGTCACCGGCGAGGTCATGGTGTCGGGGGCGCGGAAGACGCTGGCGAACCTGATTGAAGAACGGCGCGCCAAGCCCGATTCACAATACCCCGGCTGTCATTCCTATATCCTGCCGCCGGAAGCCCAGGCCCGTTTGGAATTTCCGGGAACGGAATTTCATTTCCGCTTCGTGAACCGCCCCAAAATTCCACCGGGGGCGCATTTCACGGTCGATCTGGGTTTTTTGAACAGCCTGATCTCTTCTTTCCTGATGACCGCCATGGCGGTGCTGGTCATTCTGCTGATGCCCACCGACCTGACCGAAGGGGAGGGTGAAGCGCTGCAGACCCAGAACGTCTTTGAACAGCTTGCCCTGGTCGAGGAGCAGAAGAAGGAAGACAAGAAGCAAAAACTCCAGGGCGAGAAGCGCGACGAGGCCAAGAAGGAAGCCAAGGACGAGGGCAAGGCCGGCAAGGTCAACGAGAAGCAGCGCGAAACCATGATGCAGTCCAAGGCCGTGGACCCCAAGGACAAGGAACGGGTGCGCACGGCTGGCGTGCTGGGGTTTCTTAACAAGGGCTTTGCTGGCGCGGACAACCTGATCGGCGCCAAGGGACTCGGCGGAGAAATGGAGAATTTCCTCGCCGGCATCACCGGAGGGGTCGGTGCGGATTCAGGCGGCATGATGGGCGGCGGCCTCGCTGGTCTGGGCGGCGGCGGCGGCGGAGATGGCACGGGAACCTACGGCCTGGGCGGGGTTGGGACCTTGGGGCGGGGTGGTGAGGGCGGCTACGGCCTGGATGTGGGAGCCAAAGCCAAAGGTGAAAAGAAACTCAATATCGAAGGCGGCGCTCCCGAAATTTATGGTTCGCTGGACAAGGAAATCATCCGGCGCGTGATCCGGGCCCACGCCAACGAAATCCGTTACTGTTACGAAAAAGAACTCATCCGCTCGCCTGGCCTGTTTGGCAAGGTCACCGTGACCTTTGTCATCAACAAGGACGGCGGGGTTGAAAACGAGCGCATCAAGGACACGGAACTCAACAATGAAGATGTCGAGACCTGCATGTTGCGTAAGCTCAAGTTCTGGAAATTTCCCGAGCCCAAGGGCGGTGGAAAGGTCATCGTCACTTACCCGTTCATCCTGAAGCGGAGCGGTTGATGTTCCCGAGGTTATTCATGAAATCTGGCGCGTGGATCATCCTGAGCCTTGCCGCACTGGCGCCCGGGGCCGCGTTCGCCCAGAATCCGCCGGTGGCCCAGGGGCCCCGCCCGCAGGTCATGCGCGAGGTTGAAAAGGGCTTCTTCATGGAAGCCGATGTGGGCTTGCTGGCGGGTCTGACCGGCAACCTGAACAGCGTTTTTCCGGGAATGCTGGCGGGGGTTCAGCTTGGATATGACATCACCCAGTATTTGTCCGTGGATCTGGGCGTCACCACCATGGTTCTTTCAGGCGGAACCATTCCCGCGTCCAACCTGATTCCTTCCGGGGAACTGAAGCAGGATCAGCCCCAGCAGCTTCCCCGCCCCGATGCCTTGGCCCTGATGCCCAATCTGGGGCTGAAATTCTCTTATGTATATGGCAAGCGGGTATTCGCCTTCATCAAGGCAGGCGGCGGGGCCTTGCTCGCCGATCCCCAACCGGTATTCGGCAAATCCATGGTTCCGGGGGCCTATGGCGGTTTGGGAATCGAGTATTACACGAACCTCCGTCATTTCTCGGTGGGGTTGGAGGCGCGCGGTTATTTCATGTTCGGCAATCAGGCGTCCGTTGGACTGGGTTTTCTGCCGACCTTGAAATACACATTCTAGCCGCGGACCGGAGCCGGCGATCCGGACTGAAAAAACCTGAATTTGTGCGTTGCAAAGGGATGCTTTCCCCAGTAGTTTAGTGGGGCGGATTTCCACAGCTTTCCAAAGGTTTGCACGCACATGTTCTCCGGCGCCTGGCTTGAGTTGTTGTACTCGGGCCCCTTCGCGTTTTTCGGTCCTGTCCCTGATAGCTCGAAACTGTTGCCGGCGCTCGAAGCGGCCGGCGACTGGAAAGGGTTCGCAGCCGCGTGCGAGCGTTACGCACGCATCTCCGCCACGCGGGAAGAAGCCGCGCGCTGGCTGATCCGCGCCGCGCACGCCGCGAAACCCCATCTGGCCGACGAAGCGCTGGCGGAGTCCTTCCTGATTCGCGCGACGCGCATGGGCAGCTTCGATGCGCTCCAGGAACTCGCTTCCATTTACCGCTCCCGCAACGCAGACCGTGCGCTGGCGGAATTGCTGGAGACCGCGGGAGACAGCGGCGAAGCCAGCCGCGGCGTGGAAGAGGCGCTGCGCGAATGTCTCAAGTTGTATTCCAACGGACTGCGCGCGCCGCACAAGGCGCTGAAGGTGGCGCGCGCCGCCTGGCGGAAATTTCCCGCGCGCGCGGATTTCGCCGCGCTGCTGCTGGAACAGTTGATCCGTTGCCGCCGCTTTGACGAAGCCTTCGATTTCATCAACAACGATTGGCCCGCCGACTCGCCGGAACAGCGCGCCAACCGTCTGCTCGACGCCGGTTTGTCCTTGCAGAACCAACCTTTGAATCTCAAAGTCGCGCGGCGGTTTCTCGCCCGCGCGCTGGAGTTGAAACCCAACGCCTCGGTAGCGGCGCGCGCCATCGAAAATATTGATCGCCACCTCGCCGATCCCGCCCGCCAGTTTGATGTGGAGACCGGAAACGCCGGCGATCAGGCTTCTCCCGCTGATTTGTCCCAGGCCTATTGCAGGGCGGGTGAATGGCGGTTGTTGGCCGATCCCAACGACGCATCCGCGCCCGCCATGTTCACCCGCGCGCTGCTTCTCGAACCGGGAAACGAACGCGCCATCGAGTTGCTGGGACGGACCGGGGCCCGTGATCCACAACCCGCCTCCGTGCTGGACGCCCTTGCGGGCGCGGCGGCGAGGCAGCCTGACTCCAGCCATGCGGCGGAGACCCTGGTCAGGGCCGGCGCCTTCGCCATCATCTCCCTGCAGCGGAAGGAAGACGCGGAAAAATGGTTCAACCAGGCCCTGCAGCGCGACCCTTCCCACCCGGTGGCCAACGAAGTCCTGCTGGAACTTCACCGTGAGTTTCAACGCATACCCGCCGCGATTGATATCGGCCGCGGACAGCTTGAAAGAACCTCCTCACTGCTGGAGCGCCGTCACCTGCTGATCCGCCTCGCCGCGTTGTATGAGGACGAACTGAACGAACGCCGCCAAGCCCGGGCCGCGCGAATGGAGGCGGAACTGCTGTCGCCCGGGGACGAGCCGTCATTCCAGCGGCTGAAATCCCTGGCGGAAGACTCCGGTGATCTGGACGCCGCGCTGCTGGCGGCTTCATTGGCCGTGTTGAACGCGACGGATCAAGACCGGGCGCCCCGTCTGCGCGAATTGGCCGCCATCAAGGAAAAACGCGGCGACCATCGCGGAGCTTTCGCCGATTTCCTGTGGGCAGTGCAAATTCATATGGAGTCTCCCGGAGAGGATGCGCGGCGTCTCCAACTCCTGGCCGCGAATTTGCCGCGCGAGGACATATTGGACGCCCTGGCGGCTGGCGGCCCGGCCTCGCGGCCGCTCGCCTGTTCCATCGCCCTGGCCTATATTCTGGAAGAGAACGGCGATCACGCCCGCGCGCTGGATGAATATCGTCACCTCTTCAAGGCGTTCAGGGAGAACCGGGATTTCGCTGCGGGGTTTCTGCGCAACCTGGAACGGGCCGGCGGAACGCCCGGGGATCGTCAATTGGCGCTGCATCACCGCATGGTGACCGCGGATGTCGAATCCCGCCCGGCGCTCGCCGCGGAACTGATTCTGTTGTTGCTGAATGAGGACGATCATGCGGGCCTCAATCGCGCGTCCGAAGTGCTGGAGGAAGTGCGGGAGCATTTGCCCTCTTCCGCGGTATTGCGTGACGCGGCCATTCCCGTGTTTGAAGGCCGCCGCGAATGGCAAAAACTCGCCGATCTGCTGGAGCATGACGCCCGGGGCGAAAACCCGGAACGTTCCCGTCCCGCCCGGCTGAAACTCGCGGATTTGCTGGCGCACCGGCTGGTCCGGTTATCCGAGGCGGTGGAAATTTACCGCTCGTTGCTGGAAGAGGACGCGGCCTCGCCGGATCTGGGCGAAGCGTTGGCCCGGTTGCGCGAGCACTTCAGCGGAAGCCGGGAAATCGCCAATCTGCTGGCCGCTCATTACGAAGCGGCGGGACGGGATCGCGAATGGGTCGAGTTGGTGGATGCCCGCGTTCAGGGCATGGCGATGGGGCCCGCTGTCGAAAACATCCTGAAAAAAGGCGCTGAAATCGCCATTCACCGCCTGAATGATCAGGAGGCCGCCTGGCGCTTTCTTGTTCCGTTGTTCGAAGCCCATCCGTCCGACCCGGTGTTGCGCGAGCAGTTGAATGTGGCCGCGGCGGCGGCCATGCGGGTAAGCGACTGGAAGCGCCGTTTGCGCGAAGCCGCGGACAAGGCCGCGACGGGACCGGAAAAACTGCCCTTCCTGATTGATCTCGCACGTCTGTGCAAAAGCCAGGGTGGGGGCGAAGAAGAGGCGGCGCGGATTTACGGGGAAATCCTTCATGTGGATTCCGCTCATCCCGAAGCCCTCAACGCCCTCGAAGCATGGCACAGGGAGCGCGGGCATCAGACTCCCCTCGCGGAGTTGCTGCTCAACCGCGCCTCCCGGGCGGATCAGGCCGCGCGCCTTGTGCTGTTGCGCGAAGCCGCCGGATTGCTGGAACAGGACTCTTCCCGCCAGGAGCAGACCGAGGCGGCGTGGCGGGAGATTCTGCTTGCCGTTCCAAACGACGATCAAGCGATACATGGCCTTCGCAAAATCCTGGCGCGCACGGATCGCTGGGAGGAATGGGTCATGCTGGGGGATCGCCTTCTGGGCGGCCAACCAGGCGATGCGGGAGATCCAAACCGGCTGGAGATCGCCGCGGTGCTGCTCCGCCGCCTGAACAATCCGGAGGAAGCTTTTCGCCATGTGCGGGACGTGATCGATCGCCAGCCCGCCCATCCGGAAGCGCTGTTGTTGCTGCGCGAATTGGCCGCCAATCCGGCCACCGCCCCGGACGCCTCGAAATTGCTGACGATTGCGCTGGAGCAGTTGGGCGAAGTGGGGCCCTTGCTGGAATTGCTGGAGGCCCGCCTTGCAACGGAAAGCAATCCGGTTGACCGGGAGGCATTGTACCAGCGGATTATCAATACGCTGGCCCGGCGCGCGGGGCAGCCGGTGGTTGCGCTGCAATGGGCCGGGCAGGCGCTGGTGGAATTTCCGGCGAACGACGGCTTTTTCGATGTCGCGGTCTTTCTGGGGGAGGACACCGGGCGCATCGAACAACTGGTGGATATCCTGGAATCGGCCGCCCACATTTCGCCAGGCGCCGCGCGGAAATTCAACTTCAAGGCGGCGGAGTTGTGCGAAAAGAACCTGAATCATCCTGTACGGGCCTACGGACTTCTGTCGCCATATGTTCAGGAAGATCCGGCGGATGAGGGCTTGCGGGACCGGATTCAGCGTCTGGCGGAAGCGGCGAACCATGTCAGCGAATGGAGCATGGCCTGCCTGATCATCGCCGCGCGGGACAATCTGGATGCGTCTGTCCGCTTGCCGCTGCGCCTGCGGGCGGCCCGCAACTACAACTTCCTGTTGGGAGAAATGGATAACGCCCGCGACGCCTACCAGTCCGTGCTGGCGCTGGAGGCGGGACACGTGGAAGCGCGCCGCGAACTGGAACAGGTGCTGCGCAAGCTGGGCGGCGCCGGGGAACTGGTGTTGTTCCTGGAGTCCGAAGCGGAATTGTCCAGCACCCCGGAGGAAAAACTCCCGCGCCTTCTGGAAATCGCGGAACTGTCCCGTGCGGTTCTCAACGATGTTTCCGGCGCCCGATCCGCATACAGCCGGATTCTCGAACTGGAGCCCAATCACGCCGTGGCGCTTGCGGCCCTGCGGGAACTGGCGGAACAGGCGGAAGACTGGGCCGCGGCGCTGGACTTGCGGGAGCGCGAACTGGGGCTGGATGGACATGATTCCGTGTTCGCGCGTTTGGCCGCGGCGAAACTGGCGTGGGAGCGGCTGGGCGATGGCGCGCGGGCTCTTCCCCATCTCAGGCGGGTGCTGGAATTGCACGCCGATCACGATATCGCCATCGGGCTGGCGGGGGCCATCTCGGAAAATGATGCGTATCTTGCGGACGCCCTCGAACTGCTGGATCCCTGCCTGCGCAACTCGGGAGATTTCACCCACCTGGCGGCGTTGATGAAACGCCGTCTCGATCAACTGGAAGACAAAGCGGCGCGCCGGGAGGTGATCGGCCGGATTCTTGCGCTGGGCGAGTCGTCGGTGACTGTTCGCGTGACGCTGTTTCCGATCGCCGCTGGAGCGCTGGAGGAGTTTCCGGACGATGACGGCCTGCTGGCGGCGGTTGAGCAACTGGCTGGCGAACTGGACCTGATGAAAGAGTTCGCGCCGTTGCTGGAGCGCGCCGCCGCGCGCACATCCGATAACGCCCGGGCGGCCCGCTACAAGAAAAAGGCGGGGCTGATCCTTTCGAAAATCTCCGGCGCCCAGGAAGCGATTATCCGGCTGCGCGAGGCGCTAGAACTCGATCCGGGCGATGAATCGGCGCGCGCGGAAATCGGGCGCCTGCTCCGTGAATCCGGCGACTGGAGCGGTTACGCCGCCCATCTCGATGAACTGATTGAGCGGGTGGAGGAGCCTTCGCGCAAGGCGGAGCTTTATCAGGAACTCGCATCGGTGGCGGAAAGCCATCTCTCCGGCGCGCCCAGGGCCATCCTGGCGTTGCGCTCCGCCATTCAATCAGGCGCCAGCGCCTCCCAGATGCTGGACAGAATCATCTCCATCGCGCGGGCCGGCGAGCGGTGGGAAGACCTCGCCGGCGCGCTCTCGGATCGCATCGCCACGGTGGAAGACCCGGCGGCGGCGGTTCCTTTCCGGTTTGAACTGGGCAAGGTGCTTCAGGAACACCTGCGGCGTGACAGTGAGGCGGTTGAACAATTCTCCATCATTCTGGAAACCGAGCCCGTCCATTCCGGCGTGGAAAACGCCCTGGGAGAAATGGCGGATCAGGGGCGCGAAACCGTTCGCACCGCGCTTCTCGCCGCCAGCATTCGCGGCGCCGGGCAGGATTGGCCCGAGGTTTTCCGCTACCTTGAAACCGCCGCCGGAGCAGAAACCGGACCCGCGGCGAAATATTCCCTGTTGCTTCGCCAGGCCGCCGTCGCTTCGGAGCGCATGGAAGACGATGCGAAGGAATACTCCTGCCTGCGCAAGGCTTTTCTCCTGCCTCCCGCGGACGCCGCGTTGCGCGAACGCCTGGAGTTCGCGGCCGCCGAACTGGAAATGCGCGATGACCTCGCGGAACTGTTCGCGGAAAAACTGGAACTGCTGGAGGCGGACGACGAAATGCGCGTGGCCCTGCGTCTGCGCATCGCCGAAATCGCCGTCTCCGATTTGCAGGACAAGGAGCGCGCGATTCACCAGTACCGTCAGGTGCTGGCGGAGGATGATAATCATCGCGGCGCCATTCTCTCGCTGGCGAGGTTGTACCGCGAGACCGAAAATTTCGATGCGCTGATCGAAATCCTCGAACGCAAGACCGGAACCTTCGAGGACGCCCCGCAAAAAGCCTCGGTGCTGCGGGAGATTGCGGAAGTGCAGTCCGATTTGATGTCCAGGCACGCCGCCGCGGTGGAGACCATGCGCGCGGCGGTGACGCTGGACCCCGCATCACCCGGCAATTACGAACGCCTGGACGAATATTTGATCCGCGCGGAAATGCACGGCCAGCGCGCGGATAATCTGCGCGCCTGGCTGGAGGCGGCTCCGCCCGAAGATCGCACGGAAATCCAGCTCCGGCTCGCCGAAACGCTGTTGAGCGGCGAAGAAACCTGGATGGAGGCGGTTGAAATATTCTCCCAGGCCTTGCGGTCTGGCGATGAAAACGCGCTGGCGACGGTGGAATCGTGGATGGGGGAGTCCGCCGGCGCGGTCAAGGTGCGCCTGGCGCTGATCCTGGCCGATCACCACACCAGCCAGAAGAATTGGGACGCCGCGCTGAGCGCCCTCGAAGTGGCCGTGCAGGACGAAACCGAAGGCAAGACCGCCTTGCTGCGCACCGCGGCGATTCAGGAAAAATACAAGGATTCGCCGGACATGGCTTTCCTGTCGGTGTGCAGGGCGATGAACCGCTTCGCCGCCGACACCAACCTGATTGAGGAAGCGCTGCGTCTCGCCCGCCTGGCGGATAGCGTGGAGGAACTCGCCCATATCTTTGACGCCGCGGCTGAAAAGCTGGCCTTTGAAGGCAATGAACTGGGCGCGGTTTATGCATGCCGCGCCGCGCATCTCTTTGAGGAAGAACTCGATGATTTGGATTCGGCGGTGGACAGTTACCGCCGGGCCCTGGAAATCGATCCGGCGAGCACGGACGCCATGCACGCGCTGGATCGCCTGTTCCGCCTGAATGAACGCTGGACCGAACTGGCGGAAATCCTGCAACTGGAAATTTCCGCCGCCCGGGATGCGAAGGAGAAAGTCACGCTTCTGCAACGCCTGGCGAAGCTGCAGGAGGAACACCTGGAAGATCGCGAAGCCGCGCGCGCCACCCTGGAAAAAGCGGTGGAACTGGAGCCGGAGAGCTTCACGGTCATCAAGCGGTTGGCGTCGTTCTACCAGGATCAGCGCGACTGGGAAGCCATGCGCGACTCCTGCCAGCGGCTGATAGCGCTGGCGCAGGACCCCGAGGATAAAGTCCGCTGGCTGATCGATCTGGCGGAACTGGAGCAGCATCGCCTCGGCAATCCGGAAAAAGCGATTGAACACTGGGAAGAGGTGCTCGCACTGGGGCAGCGGGCGGAGGAAGCTTTCTCCGCGCTGGATCAGTTGCTGGAGGAAAGCGGCCGCCATGAACGGCGCGCGGAACTGCTGCGCCAGCAACTGGAGCAGGAGCAAAGCCCGTTCAAACGCGCGGAGCTTTTCGTCAGGCTGGGGAATGTGCTCGCCACCCAGCTCGGAGATCCTGATCAGGCCATCGCCGCCTATGAAGAGGCGCTGTCGGACAATCCCGATCACCTGGCCGCGCTGCTGGAGTTGCGCAACCTGTATCTGGATTCCGATCGCTGGGACGACGCGCGGCGCATCCTTCGCAGGCTGTTGGAGGAGTCCAGCCCGGATGTTCCGGAAAAGGAAGTGCGCATCGCCCTTGCCGAAGGCCTCATCAACCGGGAGGCTGATATCGAAGGCGGGCTGGATGTGCTGCTTCCAGCGATGGAACTGGAGCCTCACGATGTCGAGGAACTCGACCGGATGGCCGCCCTGTTCGAGGTTACCGAGTCGTGGATTGAACTCGCCCAGGTCCTCGCCATGCGCGCGGAACTCGCCGGAGAGGATGATGAGAAACTCGCCTTCCTGCTGCGCGCCGCGGAACTGCAGGAAAACTCCCTCAAGAACCGCGAGGCGGCGATTCCGCTGTATGAACAGGTTCTCGAAATCGAAATTGACAACGCACGCGCTCAGGACGCCCTGGAAAGGTTGTATCCCGCGGCGGAGGAATGGAAGAAGCTTTCTGAACTGCTGGAAGGCCGGTTGCCGCTGACCCCGGATTCAGAAGGCAAATCCGCCATCCATGAGCACATCGCCGATATCCTGGAGCACCAGCTTGGCCAGCCGGAACTGGCGTTTTTGTCGGTCAACAAGGCGTTGCGCGAATCGCCGCGGCGCGCCGATCTGGTGGATCGGCTGGAATCGCTCGCCGGGGCGTCCGAATCCTGGGAAGAATTCGTGCTGATGCTGGGCGAGGTCAATTCCCGCCTGGATGAACCCGATATCTCCTATCTGCTGAAGCTGGCGCGTGTGAACCTGGAGCGGCTCGATGATCCCGGCGCGGCGCGGGAAAATTTCGAGGCCGTGCTGGAACGGGACAACGGAAACTGGCAGGCGGTTCGCGGCCTGGTGGACATCCACAAGCGCGAGGATGAATCCCTATCGGTGGTGACCCTGTTGAAGCAGGCGATCCCCTCGCTCGATAAACAGCACCAGGTGGAAGCCCTGATTGAGATGGCGGCGGTTTACGAGGGGCCGCTGGCGGACATCAACAACGCCATTGACTGCTACCCGCGGATCCTGGACATCGCCGAATCGCACAGGCCGGCGCTGGAAGCCCTCGCGCGCATCTACGAGCGCGAGGAGCGCTGGCTGCCGCTCATCAATATTCTGGATCGCACCCTTCAGGTGGAAAGCGACGCCAGCGCCCGCGTGGCCCTGAGCGCGCGCATCGCCGGACTGTGGCGCGTCGAACTGAAGGACGCCCGCGAAGCCAGCGAATGGTACGAATCCGCGCTGGAGGAAGATCCATTCCACGGTGAAAGCTTCGAGGCGCTGGATGAAATCTACCAGCAGAGAGGCCAGCACCGGGAGCGCGCCAATCTCTACAACCGGAAAGCGGGGCACGAGGAAGATCCTGTCCGCAAGTCCGGGTTGCTGCTCAAGCTGGGCGCCATCTTCCTGCGCGATATCCGCGACGCGGAGGCGGCGCGTGAAACCTATCGCGCCGTGCTGGAGATTGAACCGGCGAACCTGGAGGCGCTGCGCGAACTCACCACGCTGCACCAGCAACTGGGCCAGCATGATGATCTGATTCGCATCATCCAGCGCCGCGCGGAACTGGCCGAAACCGACAGCGAACGTATTGAGATGTACATGATGGCCGGAGAGGTGTTCAGCACCGCGCTGAACGCTCCGGATCGCGCGGAAGCCTCGTTCAAGAAGGTTCTGAAAATCCGCGATGGTCATGCCGGAGCTCTCGCCGCGCTGGGCAAGCTTTACGAAGGGCAGGGCAACGCCGCGGCGGCGGTGGACAAGTACGAGGCGGCGCTGCGCGAACTGCGTCAGGGTGATCCGGAAACCGCTTCGTTGCTGCTGGCTGTCGCCCGCCTGCAAGAAGAGTCCCTCAAGAACGACAAGGCCGCACGGGACGCCTACGAACGGGCTTTGCGCGCCGATGAAACCAGCCTGCCGGCGCTCTCCGCGTTGCGCCGGCTATGTTTCGCCGCGGAGGACTGGAACGCCTATCTCAAGTACACGGGCGAAGAGGCCCGTCATACCGATGATGTCGAACATTCCGCCCGGCTGTTTGTCGAGGCGGCGACCTTCTGCGAGGAGCAACTGCGCGACTCCTCCCGCGCGGCGGTGTTCTACGAAGAGGCGCTGAACCTCCAGCCCGAAAACATGGACGCCGCGCGTCCGCTGGCTGATCATTATTTTGACGAGGGGCGCTGGGAAGAAGCCGAAAGGGTGCTGGGCAAAATCGCCAATCACGCCCTGACCAGCGGAGAAGCCGGAGACGCCGCGCGCGAATTCCATCGCCTGGCGTATGCGCAGGAAAAGCTAGGCCGCGCCGGGGAAGCCCTGACCTCATACCGCTTCGCCGTCGAGCAGGACGAACATTATTTTCCAGCCCTTGATGGTCTTGCCCATGCGCTGGTGCGCGCCGGGCGCTTGGACGAGGCCATCCCCGTTTACCAGAATATTCTCAAGCGGCATGGCGACAGCCTCGACGAACTGGAAATCGTGGATATCCGGTACCAGCTTGGAAATATCCATTTCAAGCGGGGCGAGGCCACGCAGGCCATGGAGGAAATCTCCGCCGCGCTGGCGATCAATGGCAATCACACGGCGTGTTTGGCGCTGGCGGGTGAAATCCACTCCAGCCGCGGCGAATGGGAAGAAGCCTACGATGACCTGAACCGCCTCGCCGGCCTGAGCGAGCCCCGTGACCAGGCGGCGTTGTACATGCGCGTGGGCGGCATCTGCGAGGAAAGGCTGAGCGATCCCTACCGCGCCATTGACGCCTACCTGCTGGCGCGGAAAGCCGACCCGAAATCCGCCGATGTCCTGCAGCGGCTTTTCAACCTGTACAAGCAGACCCGCCAGGGCGCCCGCGCGGTGGAGACTGGAGAGGATCTTGTCCAGACCGTGAGCGATCCCGGAGAAAAAGTGCGCCTGCTGACCGAACTGGCTGACGTTCACGCGGATATTCTCAACAATGTGGATGCGGCGGTGCGCGTCTACAACGAGGCGCTGGATATCCATTACGCCGCCGCCAGGGCGTTCGCCCGGATTGAACAGCTTCTGTCGAAAAACAAGCGATGGAAGGAACTGGAAGAAAACTACATCCGCATGATCAAGCGCCTGCCCAAGGAGGCGGTGCAGCCAAGACTGGTTCTGTGGCAGACCCTGGCGGAATTTTACCGGCAGGTGATGAAATCGCCCGTGGCGGCCATCAAGGCGTATGAAGTCCTGCGCGGATACGACAAAACCAACCTCAAATACCTTGAGGCGCTGGGCGAACTCTATACGGAATCGCCCGATCACGTGGAAAAGGCCATCGAAATCCAGCATGACCTGCTGGAGCGCACCACCACGCCGGTGAAGCACTACCGGGAGTTGCTGGCGCTGTACCGCAAAAAGCGGAAACACGATCCCTATTACATGTTGCTCACGGTCATGCATTTCCTGCAGCAGGCGGAAGAGCGCCAGTTGCAGGAAATGCGGGCGCTTGCCCGCGGACTGAAGCAGGGTCCCACGCGCAGCCTGAGCGATCAGATCTGGGAGGATCACCTGTTCCATCCCCATGTCCGCAACCACATCAGCGGCGTCTTCAGTCTGCTGTATCGCCGTCTGCCCACGGTTTTCGCCACCGGGGCCATGCTGGATGTGAAGCGCAAAGACCTGGTGGATCCCAACTCGCCGGAAGAAGCGGTGCGCGTCTATCTGGAAGTGCAACGCGCCCTGAACATCGGCGCGCCGGAATTATTCGCGCCGCATACGCTGGACAAGGGCCTGAGCGTCATCAACACCAGTCCTCCCTCCATTGCGGCCGGGCAGGATATCTTCCGCGGGCGATCCCGGGAAGAACTGATGTTCGCCTTTGGCCGCGCCATGACCTTCACCCGCACGGAATTTGTCATGCCCCGCGTGCTCCCGCTGGATGTTTTGCGGGCGGTATTCGATGCGGCGGTCAGCGCATTCGACGCGGGTTTCAGCAGCGGGGCCGACCCCAGGGAGACAGACAACTGGCGCAAGAAGATCACCAAGGGGCTGTCGCCAGAAGCATCCATGGAGTTGAAACGCAGGGTGCTGGCCTGGCTTGCCGATCCCCAGCGGGTGACCTTGGAGCAATGGGTGGAAGGGGTGGAGTTGACCTCCCACCGGACGGGAATGTTACTGGCCGGGGACATCGGCCTGGTGTTGCGCATGCTCAAGAACGATGTGTCGGGGGTGACGGTCATGCCGTACCGGGCGGTCATGCGCGAGATGCTGGTATTCGTCGCCAGCAGGGATCATTTCCTGCTGCGCGAGAAAACCGGCCTCGCCATCGGTTCCTGAAAAAAGGAACTTTGCCGGTGCGCAAACGTCTTGATAGGGTGTAGGGCTATCTCCGGACAGGGAGTGTCATGATATTCGCGTGCGACAGTTGTGGAGCGCAATACAAGATTGAAGACACCAAGGTGGGCAACCGCGGCGTTCGGGTCAAGTGCAAACGCTGCGGCCACATGATTGTCGTCCGTCCGCAGGCCAATGGCGCCGATGATTCCACCGCGGTGACTGATCCTCCCAAGCCTCCTTCGGCGGACAAGGTGATCGCCCGCGCTCCCGGCGCCGCCGCCGGCGCGGAGGAAGACAAGACCACGATCACCAAGGGGCTTTCCCCCAGCGCTGGTTCGCCGCCTCCCAGACAGGCTTTCCGTCCGGAGGACGATGATCCCGACGCCGCGGCGTTGAGCCGCCTGTCCACCCGCGTCATGAATATTGACGACATGCGGGAAAGGGCCAAGGAGCAACAGTACGGCCAGACGGCGGTGGATGTGCTGGCCAAGGCCCGGGAGCGCGAACGCAAATCTCCGGGCAAGTCCCAGGCGTCATCCAGCCAGTGGTATATCGCCATCCGGGACAATGAAAAGCAGGTGGGGCCGATTTCCTTCGCGGATTTAAAGTCCTACTGGTCGCGGGGGGAGATCAACGCGGGCAGTCTGGCCTGGCGCGCCGGCCTTTCCGACTGGGCGCCTATTGAAGAAATCGAAGAACTCTCCGAATTGCTGAGCCTTCCCGGACCGGAGGCTGCTCCGCCGGCGTTGTCCAAATCCATCCCACCTCCAGTCGCCAGCATTCCAGGCAATGGCGCGCCCGCGGAGGAGGAAGTTTCCTGGTCGCCGGGCGCCGGTGCGGCTCTGCTTTCATTGGCCGAGGAGGAGCTTCAGGCGCTCAACTCTCCCAAATTCAGCAGCCCCGCCATCAAGGTGGATAGCCTTCCCTTTGATCGTCCCAGCGACAAGGCCGCCGAATCTCCTAGATACGAAGAAGAGGATGAAGCCCCGGCGCCGCGCGAACCCGCTTCCGAAAAGACGGTGATGTTGCCCGCGCCGCAGCGCCCGGCGGCTCCATTGCAGGCGCCCGTGGCTCCGCCGCCCGCGTTCCGGGCTCCCGCCCCGGGCGAGCCCCAGATTCCCAAGACCGCCATCTATTCTCCGGCCGCGCACGGAGCGCCGCAGAAGCGGTCCAATGACAAAATCAAATACCTTTCGTTGGCGACGATCGCCGTCGTGGTCGTCTGTATCACGGTGATTGTGGTCGTTGTTGTGTTGAACAAATCCGCACCGCAACCCGCTCCGCAACAGGGCCCGCCGGTGGTTCAGGCGCCCGCCCCCATGGCGGCCGCCCCTGCTCCGGCGCCGGTGGTGGAGAAAAAGCCCGAACCGCCGCCTCCTCCGAAGGAAGAACCCAAGGATGCCGCGAAGCCAGAAGCGGTGGTTCAGGCGCCCGGACCCAAGGAAGAGCCCAAACCCGCCGTCCGGGAAGAAAAACGGGAGGAGCCGCGGGCGGCGAAACCGCGTGAAGCGCCGCGAGTGGTGCGCGAACCGAAGGAAGAGAAGAAACCGGCGGCGGCCGCTTCCAAATCCAGCGATCTGGATCTGGACGACGTTCTGGCCAGCGCTCCGAAGAAGGAGGAGCCGAAACCACGCGAAGAACCCAAACCCAAGGGAAAAGCCGCGCCTTCCAGAGGCGGCAGCCTGCTCGATGATATTGACAGCGATAGCAAGGGCGGCGGCGCGGACGATATCCTGAGCGCCATCCGTTCGGACAAGGATACGGTCAAGAAGGGGCTGGAGGAAGCGAAAGAAGCCAAGAAGGCGACTCCGCCGCCGCCTGCGGTGATCGAAACGCCCAAGCGCAACCTGACCAAGGAACAGATTATGAGCACGGTCAAGGGCGCCTTGCCGCGGATACGCAACTGCACCACCCAGCAACTGCAACTGAATCCGAATCTGCGGGGCCGGTTGCTGATGTCATGGCTGGTCAAGCCGGATGGCTCGACCGCGGGCATCCGCAGCGAGTCGCCGCAGTTCCGTGGACAGTTTGTGGAAACCTGCATGACCCAGGTGGTGGGCGGGCTTAAGTTCCCTCAACATGACATGGGGGATGTTCCCGTGAACAGATTCCCGTTTGATTTCTGATCATGCCTGGCGGCCCACATGTGCGGCTTCGTCTGAACGGGAGGTTGTGGATTCCCCTGGCGCTGGCCCTGGCGGCGATCGCCGGTCCCCATGGCTGCACCTGCGGAAAAAAAGACCCTGGGAGTGATGGGGTGACAGGAGCCGCCACGACGGCGGGAGCGGTCACGCCCCAACGCTGGGACATTTCTTCCATTGTGATTTCCGATTTTCCGGCGGAAGTTCCCCAGCACGCCCGCATGTCCATGGATGATGTGCGCAACCTGGTGCGAGATCAGGTGAAGGTGACGCGGCGGCTGACCATTCCCGATCCGGAGTTGGCGGGGGAGACGAAAAATCCCGCCCGCCTCCGGGTTGAGTTGTCCGACGCCCGTGAGTCCGCCCGCAAGAAAGGGGAGGATCACGGGATATTGCGGGTGGTCGCCATCCGGGTTCGTCTTCAGCCCACAGGCAAGGAGGGCGGAGAAAACTGGCTGGCGGATGGTTTGGGAGAAATCTGGGTAAGCTGGAAGGATTCGCCGGGTCCGGCGGGCTGGAAGGACGCCATGACCCTGGCGATGGTCAACGCGCTGAACGGCCTGGATTTCCGCCTGGGATTGATGGAAGAAGACAGCGCCGCCCTGGTCCAACGCTTTGAATCATCGGGGCAGGACGTTCGTGAACAGGTGCTGGAGGAGATTGAACGGCGCAAACTCGCGGAAGCCATTCCCGCGCTGGCCCGGCGGCTCAATGATCCCCAGCTTGAACAGGGCGAACAACTGCGGATCATTGGCGTGTTAAACGCCATTGGAGACCCCGCGGGCGCGGGTCCGGTGGCCGAAACCGTGCGCATGAACAACGTCGCCCAGATTCTGCAGGTGATTCCGGTGCTGGAGCGCATGGGAGGGCCGGACGCGGAGGGTTTCTTGTTCGTGCTTTCGACCGGACACCATCTTCCCGTGGTGCGCCGCCAGGCCATCCAGTCCCTGGAAGCGATGCGCAACCGGAGCATCAAATCGTCGCCGCCGGTGGCGGCCCAACACCCCGGCGGCGCGCCACAGGAAAAATCACCATGAGCCGTACTTGGTGGATATTTCTGATTCTGACGGCGATGGCGATGGGCGCATGCGCCTCCCGCCGCTCTCCGGATGATCCCGGTGAGGATGAAGACGGGCGTCCCCGGCGTCAATCGTTTGATCCGGCCTATTTCGCCTTGTGGTATCCGGGCAAGCCGGGTGATTCCTGGACGTATGAGATCACCTCGCTGAACAACACCACCCAGCGCAAGGTGAGCATCACGGGCCGTGATGGGGCGTTTATCCTGGATGACGAGGGCGGAAGGGTGGCGGTTGACCGGTATGGAGTGCGGGACGCCAACCGGCGCTACCTGTTGAGGGGGCCGGTGGTGAAGGGAACCAAATGGCAGGCCATCCAGGAAGATGGCGGGGTGGAGATGTCAGAAATCGTCTCCAGGGACCAGGAAATTCCCACCCCGGCGGGGGTCTTCAAGGAGACTGTGTGCGTGCGCACGACCCTGCCCCTGCGCGATGAAATCGAAAGAATCCAGGACATGTGTTTTGCAAAAAACACGGGGATTGTGTACCTCGATGTGCGGCTGAAACATCCAAAAAAAGGGGTGCAGCCGCAGATGACCATGAAGCTGGTCAGCGCCCAATTGAAGCCCGGGAGTGAGTGATGAGCCAGAATTTTCAGACCCCAGACTGGACTGGACTGGAGCAGGCGCATGATCGTTTTTCCATGGCCAAGGTTATTGCGCGGATGCCAGACCAGTTCCGTTTCGCCCTGAAGGACCCGGCGTTTCCCGCTGTTCCCGCCGGCCAATACGATCAGGTGGTGGTTGCGGCCATGGGGGGATCGGCCCTGCCGGCCTCTTGCGCCCTGGCGGTTCTGGACGGCGAATTGCATATCCCGTTCCGCATCGCCACGGATTACCATATTCCTGGAAAGCTCACCCCATCCACGCTCGCTTTTGCGATTTCCTTCTCCGGAAATACCGAGGAAACCCTGGCGTCTTACAGCCAGCTTCGCGCCGCCGGAGTGAAGCCGGTGGTTATCACGGCGGGCGGGACGCTGGCTGAACTGGCGCGCAAGGACCAGGCGCCCCTGGTGATCGTCCCCAAGGATCGCGAACCGGCGGGTTTTCAGCCCCGCTGCGCCACCGGCTACCTGTTCACCTACATGATGCGGGCGCTGTGGGATGCCGGTGTGGCCCCCGCGGCGCCGGAGCGCATCGCGGGGCTGGCGGATTTCCTGCAAGGGCTGGATTTGCGTCCGCGCGCCCAGGAGTTGGCGCTCCGGCTTCAGGGGAAAATCCCCCTGTTTTACACCGCCACGGGGTGGGAGCAGCCGGTGGCGCGCATCCTGAAGATCAAAATCAACGAACACGCCAAGCATCCCGCATTCTTCGCGTCCATCCCGGAAGCCAACCACAACGAGATGATCGGGATGACCGGCGCCTGCGGCGAATATTGTTTGGTATATGTCCGTGACCCGGACTCCCGGCCCGATATTCACCTGCGCTTCGACACCATGCGCAATGCTTTCGCCGCCGCCGGACACAAACATGTCTCCTTCGAGGTGGTGGACATGATCGGCGAAACCGCCATGGAAAAAGTCTTTTCCGTCGGCCTGCTGGGCGAATGGACCGCCTGGTCCCTTGCGCTGCTCAAGGGCATTGATCCAACGCCCGTGGACCTGGTGGAGTCGTTCAAAAAGATGCTCCAGCAATCCCGCAAGTAGCGGTTGCTCCCGCGATCATGGGCCGGAAGGCCGCTCACGCCGGAAAAAATCATCATGGACCGGAAGACGTTTTATATCACCACGCCCATTTATTACGTCAACGACAAACCCCATATCGGCCACGCCTATACAACCGTCGCCGCCGATGTGCTGGCGCGCCACCATCGCTCGCTGGGGCACGACGTGTTTTTCCTGACCGGAACCGACGAGCATGGACAGAAGGTCCAGCAGACGGCAGCGAAATTCAACCGTTCTCCCCAGGAGCACGCGGATCTCCTCGTGGTCAACTTTCAGAACACCTGGAAGAAACTCGACATCCGCTACAATGATTTCATCCGCACCACGGAGCCACGGCACAAACAGGTGGTGCAGGCGATTTTGCAGCGGCTGTATGACGCGGGGGAAATCTACCCGGAAAAATACGCGGGCTGGTATTCCACCGCGGCGGAACGTTTCTGGACCGAAAAGGACCTCGTGGACGGCAAATGTCCGGAGACCGGTCTGCCAGTCGAATACATTGAAGAGACCAATTATTTCTTCCGCATGGGCAAGCGCCAGGAATGGCTTATCCGTTATATCGAAGAGCATCCGCGCTTTATTCTGCCCGAGTCGCGCCGCAACGAGGTGTTGGGTTTCCTGAAAAACAATACGCTGGAAGATCTGTGCATCAGCCGTCCGCGCTCCCGCCTGGCGTGGGGCATTCCGCTCCCATTTGATGAGAACTACGTGACCTATGTGTGGTTTGACGCGCTCATCAATTATATCGGCGGAATTGGCTACGGCGCGGGTGATGGCCGTTTCGAGCGCTTCTGGCCCGCCAATCACCACCTGGTCGGCAAGGATATCCTGACTACCCACGCCGTGTACTGGTCCACCATGCTTCATGCGCTCGGGGTGGAGCCCTGCGAGAACCTGTTCGCCCACGGCTGGTGGACCGTCGAGGGACGGAAGATGAGCAAATCCCTCGGCAATTTCGTGGATCCGAACGAGTTGGTGGATCTCTACGGCTCCGATGGCTTCCGTTATTTCCTGCTGAGGGAAATGCCGTTTGGCGCCGATGGGGATTTTTCCGCCGCGGGCATTGTGTCACGCATCAATTCCGACCTGGGCAACGACCTGGGCAATCTGGCCAACCGCAGCCTGCCCTTTGTGGAGCGGCAATTTGACGGTCTGATCCCGCCGCTTGGTCCGGAAACGCCGGAGGATCGCGCTCTCAAGCAGTTGCACCAGGAAACCCTCGCCGCCGTTCTGGCCGCATATCACGATGTCTCGTTCACCCGCGTGCTGGACGCCATCTGGATCTTCATCCGCGCCGCCAACAAGTATATGGACAGCGAGGCTCCCTGGACGCTGGCCAAAAAGGGCGATCACGAAAGGCTGGGGACGGTGCTCTACAACATCGCGGAGTCCTGCCGCATCGCCGCGGTGCTCACCGCGCCTTTCCTGACAACGAAATCCCCCGGATTGTTGCGCAAACTGGGCATGGCTGGCGGCGAGGATGACCTGCGCTGGAAGACCATCGAAAC
>JAJVIH010000035.1 GCA_022072125.1 Myxococcota bacterium
GCCGGCGGCAGGATCTGGCGAGGCATCCTTGAGGGAGGAACTCGTCCGCCTCGAAGAAGAGAAGACCGAACTCCACACCCGCCTGAAGGACGCCATCTGGAAGCTGGAACAGGCGCTGCAGCGGGAGTCCGCGATTCAGACCGATTCGCTGATTCTTGGCGAACAGATCAGCGTGCTGGAAGCCCAACTCGCCGAGGCCCGCAACCAGAAACTGGAGGCCCAGGACCACGAGCAGGCCAGCCGGGCCGGAAAACTTTCCACCGAGGAAATGCTGGGCGAGTTGCGCGCCGAACTGGAGGCTTCCATCCGCTCCCAGTTTGAAAGCGAGAAGGCGAGGTGGGAGACCCGCAAGCAGGAATTGAAGGAAGAACTGTCCATCGCGACGGAAAGAGCAGCTGAACTCCAGAAGATGAACGATCTGCTCAAGTCGGAAATCCGGGACCTGAGGGAGCGTTCGTCCGCCATGGAGACGCGCCTGGAGTCGGCGGTGGTGGAGCGCGCGGCCATCCAGTTCCGTCTGGATGAGGCGGAGAAGCGCGCCGCCGGCATTGGCGGCCTCGTGGCCTCGGGCGAACTGGAAAAAGCCCGGGAGGAAATCGCCAGTCTGAAAGTCCGGGTGGAGGAATTGCAGGCGGAACTCAACGCCATCCGGGAAAAGGAGCAATCCGCCCGCGCTGAACTGGAGCAGCGCCTGAAACAACTGGAGGCGGATCGTGTCTCCCTGGAAGGGCGGGCGGTTTCCGCCGAGGCGGCCAGCCGGGCGTTGCAGGAGCGGGTGCGCGAACTGGAGCAGGAGCGGAAGGATCTGGCGGCGCAAGTGGAGACACTGGCTTCCGCGCCGCAGGTTGATGTCCTCGCCGTGCAGAATCTGGAAATCCGCATTCAGACCCTGGAGGCCGACCTCAAGGACATGGAAGAGGCGCGCCAGCGGTCCGCGGCGGAGGTGGAACGCCTGCGCAAACAGCTCAAGCAGCGCGACGGCGATATCGAAAATCTGGCGCAGCGGCTCCGCTCGGTGGAGAATGAGCGGGACGCCGCGACGGACAAGTTGTCCGACGCACTCAAAGAGGCCGAGCGGCGCAGCCGGGAAGGCGCCCAGGAAAGGGCCGCGGAACTTCCGGCGGCCACCTGAATGCGGGCGCGACCATGAATACTTCCGAACCTGAACTGCTGAATACCGAGGACCGCCTGGTATTGCAGACCTCCGTGCTGCGGGCCTTTGAGCGGTCGAGCCGCGGCCAGGCGATCCTGATCCGTCCGCACGACAACATGCCGCCGCGCGCCGCGCCGCCGCGGAAGAAACCCGGCAAGTCCGGACGCCCATGGGGCCATTTTGGCGCGGACTTCGCGGGCAGGCTGATCGCCCAGTTTGACTCCATCCATGAAGAGCGTGGCGAGCCTGGCGAAGACGGTTGAGCCTGCGTTCGTGGACGCGGCTTTCGCCCGGACAGCGGTCCAGGCGCTTGGCGATGCAGCGGGTTTGGGCCGTATCCTGGATATCACCTGTGCGCCGGTTGAAATGGATCGCCAGGGATTGCTTCATTCCCCCGTGCGCGGTCTGCGGCGGGGGGTGTCCGGCGTGCGCAGGTTTCTGCAAAAAGCCATCATCGGCTCCACCAGCGAGGAGTGGAGCCCGCCGGTGGGGGAACATCCGCCGGGATGGCGGTCCTCGTTTGGCTGCTTCCCGGATGGACCTGCCGGGCCGTTGTTTCCCGCCGGATTCCGGCTGGAGGGGACCGCCAGCCGGGAATGGGAGCAATTGTTGTCGCTGGCGGAGCGCGGCCAGGTGGTGGTTTTGGACTACGAGGGCGGGCGCCTCGCCCTGGTTCCCGCCGATCATGGGGTGGAAGGCTGGGCAGGAACTTTCGCCATGGGCAAGGCCAATATCCAGGAATGGTTCCGGCGTCATGCCATTGGATGAAAAAAAATTTCCCTCCGGGGCGTCTCTGCTGTGTGGGACGGCGAAATGGGTGAACGCCCGATGGTGAATTACCACGAGCTTTCCAGCGCCGGCCTGCATGAACTCGCTCTCAAAGGCGACGAAGGCGCCTGGAGGTACATCCATGGTTTTGTGTTCCGCATATGCAGCCGTTACAAGCCCCGGATTGATCCGGCCGACGTGGCTCAGGAGATTGTCATGCGCCTGATCTCGGGCAACCGCCTGACCTCTGTCCGGGACCCGGTGGGTTTTCGCGGGTTTCTGAAAACCACCGCGTCCCGTGTCATCTGCGACAAGTTGCGGAAGCGCGGATTTTCCACGGTCCCGCTGGATGTGGAACTGGATGACGGCGTGCAGCTTCCGCGGCCGCTGGTGTCCGGCGAATTGAGCCCGGACCATCAGGCGGAACTGGAGGAACTCCAGGAAAAACTTCATGTCCTGTTGGCGAAAATGGGCGAGCCCTGCGCCACGATCCTGCGGGAATACCTGAAATACAAACTGGGCGTGGCCCACGAGAGCCACGAGGAACTGGCCAGGGCTTTGGGCAGGCCCGCCGGAACGGTGGCCGCTCAAACCCATCGCTGCATCAAGGCTTTGGCGGATGATCCGGAAGTCCGGAAGCTGTTTTCACCGGAAGACAACAAAACCGGGGAGGGAAGCCATGGCTGACCTTCGCGATCAGACGCTGGAATGGGCGTTGTCGGGCAAGCTGGACGATCAACTCCGTGCGGAAGGCGCCAGCGAGGAGGCCCTGCGGATGGTCCGGCGGTGGCGGGTGTTTCTGTTGGCCATGGAAAACGCCGCCGTCCGGCGGTGGGCGGATGAGGATACGGAAACCGTCGAGGAGTTGGACCTGCCTCCAGCCATTGCCGCCGGGGTGGAGAAACTGAAAACCGGCAGCCAGGTTTCCGCGGTGCGGCGCGCCCTGGAGATTTTCAAGGCGCCGGTGGAAAAGGCGGAGGAGTTGCTGGAATCCATGGTTTCCGCGCCGCCATCGCTGGTTCCCGCCGCGAAAGATGATTTGACACGGGTGACTGGGCCGGAAGGGCAATCCGTCGCGCCCCGTCCGGCGGAATCCCCCGGCGGGGAAGAGCAGGCCGCGAAACCGCCGCCATCCTCCTCCGGAGAGAGCGGAGAGCCGGAGGAGAAAAAATAGGCCGCCGGCGGATTGAATTGACCGGATTCCGGCTCCCCCGTTATGGATGGAGCCGCACGCCTCCGTGAAGTCCGCCCGTTGCGCCTGGCCGTGTCCGCGTCAGGAACAGCAGTCCGGAGAGGCGAAAAGACCGGGATAACCCACCGCGGCGGATGAAAAGAGATTGGATGACCGGGCAGGGGGCTCAGCCAGACATGCGCGAACAGGACGCCGGCAGGGGCGAACGTCTTTGGCGGGTATTTGGTTTGCTGGCGGCCGGCGGCCTTGTCTGGTACGGCTTGGGAACGCCGTCATACCTGATCCATTTTGTGCTGTTCAGCATTCCGTGGATATGGCTGCTGACGCGCGTTCTGCCTTTGGAACAGGCGGGATTGCCGCTGTCCTGGATGGGCGCGCTCGCCGTTCTGGGGGCGTTCACCGCCCTGGCCGGCCATACGCGCGGACTTGGCCTGGGCATGGTCATTCCTCATCTGTGGACCATGCTGGCGGTGCTTCCGATGGCGGTCTGGGTGTTGCGGAAGCGCGGCCAGCCAGGCGTCCGTTTCGTTCCGGACTGGCGCGGCGTCTTGGGCGGAGCGGGAGCCGGCCAGCGGTTGTGGCTGCTGTTTCCCGTGCTGGCGGCGGTGTGGTTCGCTTCCACCGCGCCGCTGATTTTTTACGACGCCCTGGTCTACCACCTGGGGTTGCCCAGCCAGTATGTGCAACGCGGCGGGATGGAAGCCTTCGACTGGCATTATTTCTCCATGATGCCCCAGGGCGTGCAGACGCTTGTTCTGGCGTTCTGGTTCGACGCTTCCTTCCTGCGCCATGAACTGGGGCCGATGGCTGTCCATGGCGCGGGTTTTCTGTTGCTCATGGGCGCGGGATGGGAACTGGCGCGCGCGCTGCATCCGGGAAGCCGGGGATTGGTCGCCATGGCCTGCGCGATGACCTCCACGGTGGGCGTCATGCTGCTGCATTTCCACGTGGATCAATGGGCGGCGGCTTTTTTGACAGGCGCGCTGGCGGCGGCCTGGAAACCTGGATTGCCGCCGGTCCGCCGCGCCTTGCTGTTTGGACTGCTCGCCGGAGCGGCCTTGGGGGCGAAGTACAACTCCATTCCCTATCTCGCGTGTTTCGCGCCGGCGGTTGCGTGGCGGTGGTGGTCCTCGGACCGGGAGATGCTGACCCGCTGGAAGCCGCTGGCGGTATTGACGCTGTCCGCATTGGTTGGCGGCGGGTTCTGGTACCTGCGCAATCTGGCGGCCTTCGGCAATCCGGTCGCGCCCTTCGTGTGGGGGGGAGGAAGCTGGACGCCCGGACTGGCGCGCCAGCAGTCGGAATTTCTCGCCGCCCATGGCCCCAGCGGGCTTTCGCCGCTCGAATTTTTCCGGCAACTCTTCTTCACGCCCGCGCCCGATGGGTTTGTTTCCCAGGATTTGCTGCCCTGGCTGCCCGCCTGTGCGGTCATGGCGTTGTTGTGGCCCCGCCCCTCATGGGAGAGTTCCGCTGGTGATCCTGGGCGGGACAAGGAGCCATCCGCCCGTACTGGCGGATCCTCGCTGGCGCAGTGGCTGTTGTTGTGGGCTGGCGCCGCCGCCGCGGTGGTGTATTGGGCGCGCAGTTCCGCACAACTCCGGTTTCTGTTGCCGGTGCTGGCGGTATGGGGAGCCATGGCCTCGGCGGCCATCGAATCGCGTATCCGCAGGGAATGGATGTTTGGCGTTCTGACCGCCGCGCTGCTGTTCACAGGGGTCAACAACCTCGCGGCGGGTCTGTTCAAAATCCTTCAACTGGAGGGGCAAACCGCATGGTTTTCCGGCGTCGAGGACGCCTGGACTTTCCGCCGTGTCCGCCTGCAGGCCGGCGAGGCGCACAAGGCCATCGCCCGTTTGCCCAAAGGCGGTGTTCTGCTGGCCGTGGGCGAACAACGGCTGCACCTGCTTCCCGCCCGGGCCATCGCGCCCACCGACTGGGATCCGCATCCCTGGGCGGATTTGCTGCGCAAGCCGCCTTCGCCCGGGGAAATCCGCCAATGGCTGAAGGACAACGGCGTGACCGCGATTTTCATCAATGAAGGGGAGTATTTCCGCACCAGCAAGCCGCAGAACTTCGGCGATCCCGCCATGGCGCGAAAGCTGCTGGAGCAAACCCGTGAATGGCTGAGAGCCAACGCCAAACTGGTGTCCAGCGACGCCGGTTCGGAACTGTGGGTGATCAGCAATCCGTGAGCGCGTGGCCGGACCCGGGAACGCCGGACGGCGCGGGCCTCCGGGTCATCAGCGCTCGATGCGCAGGGTGAAGCATTCCCGCTGGCACTGGTTGGCCTTCAGCGCGTCGCAGGTTTTGGATTCGCCGTTGATGCATTCCGAGCAGGCGAAATCCGCCCCCGTGCAGCCCTCGTCACAATTCAGGCCGGAATATTTGATTCCGCATCCATCCATCTTCTGGCAGGCAATGGAACAGTCGCCGCTGGTTCCGCACCCAGCCAGCATCACCCCCGCCGCCAACAGCGCCAGGAAAATTCCCAGACGAAGCCGTCCCTGATTCATGTGCCATTCCTCTTTGAGATTGGAGAAAAAATCGGGGGGAACATAGAAAAACCTTCCTGCGAAAGCAACACGGAAGTGACGCCGCGCAAAAGATTCCTTCGCCAGGGGATTCCGGCCCGGTGTTCCGCCGATTGCGGCCCAGACGCCGGGGGGATACACTTTCGCTGGCATGGGATTTGCTCCATGACCGTTTGGGTGTGTGCTGGTTGATTGAATTGAACGGGAAAACCTCCATGAACGCCATCCGCGGATTATCCCTGCTGCTCGCTTTTCTGACGGGTCTGGCCGTGTTCGCGCCGTCCGCCCCCGCCCATGCGCAGGACGATATGGAAGACGTGAGCGTCTTTTATGAAGAGTTGGAGCCCTATGGCGAATGGGTGGCCGTCGCGGATTATGGCTACGTCTGGCGTCCGGTGGGGCTGTGGACGGGATGGCGTCCCTACACCTACGGCGAGTGGGTGTACACGGAATACGGCTGGACATGGGTGTCGCATTTTTCCTGGGGATGGGCGCCGTTTCATTACGGGCGCTGGGTGCTGACGGATACGCATGGATGGGTCTGGATTCCCGGCACCACCTGGGCGCCTGCCTGGGTGGTGTGGCGCACCAGCGACACTGTGATTGGCTGGGCGCCCATGGGTCCCACCTTTGTGGTTGGCGTCACCGTTGGCCCGGCGTGGGGATGGGGTTGGGGCTCCTGGGGATGGTGGACATTCATGGGATGGGGGCATTTCGGCGGAGTGGTGATCCGTGAACGCTGTTTGCCTCCCGCCCGCATCCGGGAGGTATGGCCGCAAACCCAGCAGACCGTGCGCGCCCGCGAGGTGCGCGGACACCAGTATTATCCGGGGCCGTCGCGGGAGCGGGTGGAGCAGTCCAGCGGACGAAGCGTGCATGAATTCCGGGTGCGGGACGCCGGCTCGGCGGGACAGATGTCGAAAGGCGGCGGCGAAGCCGGCACGGTCGCCATGTACCGTCCGAAATTCCGCGCGGAGAAGGACCTGGTGAATGTCCAGAGCCTGCCTGAACGGTTCCGTCAGCAATCCCCTGAGTTCCGGGGATATACGCCCAACGCCCGCTCCTTCCTCAATTCATCGCCCATCGCGGCGCCGCTTCCTTCCGCCGCGTCCAGCACTCTGCAAGCGCCTGGCGTTCCGGCGGCGCCGTTGCAACCGCAAACACCACAGTTCAATGCGCCCCAGAGCCCGGTTTTCAATGCGCCTGCCACGCCTTCGTTCCAGGCCCCGCAACAGCCGTCGTTCCAGGCTCCCGGAAGTTCGCAGTTCGCGCCCGCGCCGCGCGGCGGTGATTTCCAGGCGCCCGCCTACACGGCGCCGCAGCCTTTTGTTCCGCGCACCATGACCGTTCCACGCAACGATTGGGGCCAGCCCAAGTGGAATGGACCAGCCCCCAACCTGGGACAGCCCCGGCAGTTCGACAATTCCCAGGCGCCGGCGTTCCGGCGCAATCCCGGCTGGACGGACCCTTCTCCGCAGCCGGACTACAACGCCCCGCGTTATCAGTCCCCGGATCTGGATGCGCCGCGCATGCCCCGCGCTCCCGCATATCAGTATCAGCCCCGGCAGTATGAAGCCCCCCGCGCGCCTTCCGTGCAACCGCGCCAGCCCGCTTATGAATACAAGGCGCCGTCCCACGATGTTCCCCGCGCCGCGCCCCGTTATGACAGTCCGCGCCCGGCCACGCCTTCCTGGCAGGCGCCGTCGTATCAGGCCCCCATCCAGCGCAGCCCATCGTTCCAGGCGCCATCGTATCGTGCGCCCTCGTACAACGCGCCCGGCTTCCAGCCGCGGACGCCCAGCTACACGCCGCCGTCAGGATCACCCCAGTCTCCCGCGCCGCGCCGCCGCCAGAACTGGGGCAAATGAGTGTTCAGCGGTTTTCCCGCGTGAAATGAATGACGGTTTGCGCGGGGATTAACGGACAATTCCGGCGAAGAGTTCCGGCGGGGCGGCGTCCTCCGGGCCAATGCGCACCGCCGAGAGCAGGCGCTGCACAATGGCGTCATCGCGGCCGGGTGCATGGTTCACATGCATGGTGAACAGCGGCTGTCCCTTCTTCACCCGGCCGCCGATATGCGCATGAACCTCCAGCCCGGCGGCGGGATCGATATGGTCTTCCTGGCGCTTGCGGCCCGCGCCCATGTCCACCGCCGCCCAGCCAATGGATGTGGCGTCCATCGCCTGGACCACGCCGGCCCGGGGTGCAAGCACGGCGGCCTGGCGTTTGGCCGCGGGCAACAACTCCGGTTGATCCGCCACGCGCGAATCGCCGCCCTGGGCTTCCACCAGCCGGCGGAACATCTCCAGTCCGGCGCCATTGTGGATGGCGTTGCGGATGGACGCCCGTCCGTCTTCCAGTTTGCGCGCCACGCCGCCGAGAACCAGCATGTGCGCGCCCTGTTCAATCACCAGTTCCGTGACGGCGTTCTCCACTTCGCCGCGTAGAATGCCGATGGACTCCTTCACTTCCAGCGCATTGCCCACCCAAGCCCCCAGCGGCTGCTCCATCGCCGTCAGCAGGGCCGCCGTTTTCACGCCTGCTCCCTTGCCGATTTCCACCATGGTGCGCGCCAGCCTGCGGGCGTCCGCCAGGGTTTTCATGAAGGCGCCCGAACCGTATTTGACATCCAGCACCAGCGCGTTCAGGCCTTCCGCCAGTTTTTTGCTCATGATGCTGGCGGAGATCAGCGGAATGCTCTCGACCGTGCCGGTCACATCCCGCAAGGCGTAGAGCCGCTTGTCGGCGGGCGCGATGGTTTTGCTCTGGCCGATCATCACCACGCCCAGCCGCTCAAGCTGTTTTTTCATGCGCGGAATGGTCATCTGGGTGCTGAAGCCGGGAATGGACTCCAGCTTGTCCAGGGTGCCGCCCGAATGTCCCAGGCCGCGTCCGCTCATCATCGGCACGGCCAGGCCGCAGGCCGCCGCCAGGGGCGCCAGGGGGATCGAGACCTTATCGCCGACCCCGCCGGTGGAATGTTTGTCCACGCGCGGGCGGTCGAGAAAATTCAGGTCCAGCACCTCGCCCGAAGCGAGCATGCGGCTGGTCCAGGCGTTCAACTCGGCGGCGTTCAGCCCGCGGATGCAGACCGCCATCAGCAGGGCGCTCATCTGATAATCGGCGATCCGGCCGGCGAGATAGCCGTCAAAAAAATTGGCGATGGCCTGCGCGGAGAGTTCCTTGCCATCCCGTTTGGCGGCGATGATCTCGTAAGGGGTCACGCCAGGATTTCCCGGGCGAAACCGGCGCCCGCGGGCGGAGCGGCCACGCCAAACAACTCCGCCAGCGTGGCTCCGATATCAGCGAAGCTGGAACGCTCGCCCAGCGATCCGCTGCGCACGCCGCCTTTTCGCCACGCCAGCACCGGGACGTATTCGCGGGTATGATCGCTGCCGCCCGCCGTCGGGTCGTTGCCGTGGTCCGCCGTCAGAAGAAGGATGTCGCCCTCGCGCATGGCGTCCTGCATGGCGGGAAGGGCGTCGTCAAAAACCTTGAGCGCCTGGGCGTATCCCTTTACGTCGCGGCGGTGGCCGTAAAGCATGTCGAAATCCACCAGGTTGGTGAAGATGAGGGCGCCGCGCCGGGATTTCATGGCGGCGATGGTGCGTGCGATTCCATCCGCGTTGCCATCGGTGTGAATATTTTCCGAGACCCCGCGTCCGGCGAAAATGTCGTGAATCTTGCCTATCCCCACCACGGGGATATTCGCCTGAACGAGGTGATCCAGCACGGTATTGGCGGGAGGCTCCACGCTGAAATCCCGGCGGTTGTAGGTGCGTTTGAAAGCTCCCGGTTCGCCAATGAAGGGACGGGCGATCACGCGGCCCACCCGCCAGGGTTTGAGAATGTCGAAAGCGATTTCACAGATGCGGTAGAGTTCGTCCAGCGGGATGACCTTCTCATGAGCGGCGATCTGAAAGACCGAATCGCCGCTGGTGTAGACGATCAGCGATCCGTCCGCCATATGTTCGCGGCCCAGCTTTTCGATGATTTCCGTGCCGCTGGCGGGGATATTGCCGAGCACCCGCCGCCCGGCGCGTTCTTCAAGGGGTTTGATGATCTCCGGCGGGAACCCTTCCGGAAAGGTCTGGAAGGGTTCGCGATTGATCAGCCCGGCGATCTCCCAATGGCCGGTGGTGGTGTCCTTGGCGGGGGAACTCTCCAGCATCCGTCCATGAAATGCGCCGGGAGAATCATCCGGTGGGACGCCCAGAATGGTGGTGGCGTGCCCCAGGCCCAGCTTCTGGAGGTGAGGCAGGTTCAACCCGCCCACCGCCTGAGCGATATGGGCGAGGGTGTTGGCGCCGGCGTCTCCAAACCGCTCCGCGTCCGGCAATGCGCCGCATCCGCAGGAGTCCAGGACAATCAGGGTGATGGTGCGATCGCTCATTTCGTCTTCTGCGGCGTTGGCGCCAGCGGCAGCCGCAGAAACGGAGTGGTCGAGGGGGCGGGAGAGGCCGGAGCCTTACCGCCATCCGCCGCGGGCGCCGGTGGCAGGTTCGTGAACGACTTGCGCAGACTGTCGTTCAGAACCGGTTTTCCACCCGTATTGTCTCCAGAAGGCTTGAACGGCGCAAGGGATTTTCCCGGGGCGGGATCGTATCCACGCCGGTTGAGATCCAGCAGTTGCGGCAATGCGATCTTGAAATGTTCCAGTTGGGGCTTGGCGGCGGCGAGTTTTTTCGCGGCCCCCTTGTCGTTGCTCTCCTTGACCCGCTGTTCCAGGATTTCCACCAGAACGGCCCGGGCGGCCAGGCTGGCGCTCGCCCGGTTGACTTCCAGTTGGACCTCGACCACCTGCTGATCATCCGATGCATCCGCGGCCGCCACCGCCGCCGGTTGCTTGCGCAGATCGTCCAGCCGGTTGATGGCGTTCACAAGATCACCCTTCACCGCCAGCGCGCCGGCGATATTGTCCTTGGCTATCCGGTCCGCATTCATGAAGGCGTTGGCGATGCGCTGCTTTTGCCATTTGTTCCAGTCAAACGCGGCGAATTCGATCTTGCGGGGAGGGGTGGGGTCTTTTCCCGGCTCCACCTCGGAGGCCTCCTGTTCACCCACCCGCACGCGGCTCTGCCTGCCGCCCAGTTCCACCACCCCATTCTTGACGGCCAGCAGAACGGCGCCGTCCATTCCGACGTTCATGGCGAATTCGGTGCCGCGGATGCCCGCCACGGCGGTCGCCGTATGCACTTCAAATGGGTGTTTGTTGGTGGCGCGCGTCACCTTCGCGAACATGCGGCCAAAGAGCAGGGCCACCGCCACCGGCTCCTTTTCCCGGTTGGCGGAAGGATGAACCAGCGACACCATGGCGTTTGACGCCAGCCAGAGCGTCGAACCGTCCGCCAGTTTCAACTCCACCCGGCTTTTGCGGCCGGTTTTCACGGTTTCTCCCGGCGCCAGTTCAGCACCTGCATTCAGCGGTCTGGAAACCCGGTTCAGGTCCAGCGCGGTGACTTCGCCATGGGCCTGGAGCACCACATTCGCCGCGGCCGCCGTGGGGGCGGGGGGAGCGGCCGTGTCCGGGGCGGGTTCAACCGCCGCCGCCAGGGTGGAGGATAGGGGCGGGTCCACCGGCGAGGGCCGGGAAGTGGGGGTTGCGCCCGCCGGGTCTCCATCCGTGGGTGGAGCGCTTTTCTGGCAGGCGGTCAATGCAGCGATCGAGAATACAAGGGCGAGAAGAGAGGTCCCGGATCTCATGGATGGAAACCATACCCAATCCATGAAAGGGTTTCAACCTAAAACTGCGTAAACGCTTTCGCGGTACGTGAAAAACCTGTTGCACTCAACTGCAGCAGGCTGGAACTAGACGGTGAAGGTCAGCCCCTCGCGCGACGCCTCGGTGTTGGGGAATACCGTGCGGGCGTTTTCAATGACCGAATCCACGATGGTGTCAGTATTCAGCGGTTCGTGGTGGAAGATATACAGGGTTTGCACATTGGCGCGCTTGGCCAATTCCGCCGCGTGTCTCCAGGTGGAATGGCCAAAGCCCTTCTTGCTTTTCTCATACTCTTCGGGGGTATAGGCGGCGTCGTATATCAACGCTCCCGCGTTGGCGACAAAGCGTTCCAGCGCCGGGTCGCCATTGGGCAAATGTTCGTAGTCCGTGATGAAACAGACGCTGGAGCCCTTGTACTCCACCCGGTAGCCCATGGCGCCGAAGGGGTGATTCAGGCCGCAGGTCTTGACCATGGCGCCATCCCCCACGGGATATTCGCTGTCCGCCTTGATCTTCTTGAAGGTCATGTTGGCCCGCATGATATCAATGGTGACAGGGAAGTAGGGGAATTTCATCTGGCCATCCAGAATCGCCTTGACGCTCAGGCCCTTCTTGGTCTCGCCGTGGATGGTGATGTTGTTGCCCGGCACATAGGCGGGAACAAAAAACGGGAACCCCATCAGGTGGTCCCAGTGGTAATGGGTGAAAAACAGGTCCGCGGTGATGGGCATTTCCTTGAGCAACTTCTGGCCCAGTTCACGGATACCGCTGCCGGCGTCGAAAATCAGCAGGTGACCGCCCACCCGCATCTCGATGCAGGTGGTGTTTCCCCCGTACTTGATGGTCGTCGGTCCGGGCGTCGGCAAACTGCCTCGCACCCCCCAAAAAGTGACCGAAATATTGCTCATTCGTTCCCTTCGGCTCGAATCACTCTTCCGGAGACTCGGGGAATAATTCCACCGTTTGGCTCATATGCCACGTTATAACGCAGCCGCCAGCTTGTAAAGTTTTCGGCGTGGGACGGCGGGAAGTGAAAACACATGGGACAGGTTCCGCCACCTTTCTGGAAAGCGGCTGAATTATTCCGTTTTCCGGCGGAAGGGCGTTGTCTGATGCAAATGAAAGGGTCCGGAAACACCCAGCCGGATACCGGCTCACCCATGGGTCAGGTATCATGGGAGCGGGCCATTTCCATCCACGTGTCCAGCCGGGAGAGTTGGCGCCGGGACGGTCAGGACCGATCCACCCTGACCTGACTCATTTGCCGGCGGCGCCGCGCAAATCCAGTTCATCGAAGAAATGACCCGAACGTTCCCGCTTGGTGCGCAGATAATGGACATTGTGCTCCTGCGCCGTCACCACGTGGGAGACCCGTTCCACCACCTCAATACCCTGGTTGCGCAGTTCGTTGACCTTGCGCGGGTTGTTGGTCATCAGGCGGATGCGTTCCGCGCCCAGGGCGCGCAACATTTCCGCCGCGATATCGTAGCGGCGCATATCATCCGGAAAGCCGAGCGCGCGGTTGGCGTCCACGGTGTCCAGGCCCTGCTGTTGCAATGCATAGGCGCGGATCTTGTTGCCCAGACCGATGCCGCGTCCCTCTTGCCGCATGTAGAGGATGACCCCCGCGCCTTCCTGCTGGATGGCCCGGCAGGCCCGCTCAAACTGCGGACCACAATCGCATTTGAGAGACCCGAAGACATCTCCCGTCATGCATTCCGAATGGATGCGGCACAGCACGCCCGTGTCCGCGGAAGCGGCGGCCGGATCGCCCACCACCAGCGCAACATGCTCCTTGTCATCCTGATTGTTGCGAAACACCACCACCTTGAACACGCCAAAGCGGGTGGGAACATCTGCCTTGGCGTACACCGTCACCTCAACGGGGGCGGGAGCGGCCGCAACGGCTTTCGACATGTAAAACTCCGCATCGTCAATATGGTTATTCACCCGCCCCGCCGTAGGCTGCGGAGAGCAACCGGCGCGGCGGACTCAACGGTAACTCCCGGACCAGTCCCGGTCAAGCGGCCGCCAAATCACCCCTTGCATCCATCCATCGCCGGATTGTTATAGTCCCCTGACTGGAATTGTCATGTTCGTCCAAGATTTTTTTCCGGGAATTTCACGGGAACGTGCGGGTATGGGATGGGAAAACATAGCCGCCCCTTGCTGTCCGGAATTGCTTCGTTCAGTTGCCCCAGCGGACCGCGCGGTTTTACACTCCGGGACATGAAGCATGTTTTCAAGAAGCCGGGTTGCGGGCGGAGGCGGGGCTGTGTTGCGCCGCCGGTTCTTGCGCTGACCCTGATATGGGCGCTGCCGGCGGCGGCGATGGAGTCCATTCCGGATTTTCCGGCGAGCGCCGCTCCCACGGCGGCGCCCGGGCAGGCGGAAATCCAGATCGCGCGCGGCGAAAAAATCGCGGTAGTGGATTTCCGCGGCTCCGGTTTGCCGGACGGCGTCGTGGCCGGGCTGACCGATCTGGTGGTGATGGAGCTTCAGCATATGAACGTGTGGGAGATCGTCAGCCGCAACAGCATCCGCGCCCTGCTCAAGGTGGAGGAGCAGAAGCAGTTGCTGGGCTGCGACGAGGCGTCCTGTTACCGCGACTTTTCCCGGCTGATGGATGTCCGCTTCATCGTCGCCGGAACCGTCAGCAAGACAGGCAATCTCCATGTTCTCAACCTAGAGTTGATTGACGCGCACGCTCCCGCCGTGCTGGACCGGGTTTCGCAGCGGCTGGCCGGCGATCAGGACGATCTGTCCGGCGCCATCCGTTCCGCCGTTCATGCCCTGATGGCGGCGCCGTTGCAGGCCGCCGGCGGAAAGGGCGACAGCCTCTCCGGCGATCTGCTGAACGCCATGAAACTCGCGCGCCGGCCCAAACGCTTCAACCTGAATATCGGCCCCGTGCTGGAAATCCCTTTTCTGGAGAGCCGCGACGACGCGAAAATCCTGCCGGTGTATCCGCTGTTTCTGCGCGCCAGCGTGGAGGCCAGCCTGACCGTCGCGCCGTGGCTGCAGGTCTTCACCTCCACCGGCTTTTCCTGGGCGCTGTCGCGCAACAATTTCCAGCAAACCCAGTTGGCCTTCACCGTGGTGGATGTCAAGGGCGGCGGCTCCCAGACCGGTTATACCTCCATCACCACGGAACTGGATTACTCCGCCTGGCGGCTTCCCTTTGTGCTGGGGGCCAAACTGCGCCCTTCGCAAGGGACTTTTTTGCCCTGGATGGGGGCGGGAGCCGGCGTAAGCCTGATGCATTTTGCTCCGGAGCGCGGATTCACCACGGTGCGCGATTTTGAAGCCAGCGGCGGCAATCAGGAAAAATCCGGAGTCCGCACGGAAATGGAGCCTGTTCCCCATGACGCTCTCAATGTCATGTATCTGGACATGACAGCGGGCGTGGGGTTCGATTACCTGATCTCCGATTTGATTGGTTTGAGCGTGGACATGCGCTGGCTGGGGCTCCAGCATATCAGGGGAAAGCGCGATATCCTGATGTCGGGTCCAAGCCAGAGCGTGGAAGGAACCAATGAGCGTGGGGAGCGTTCGGTATTGGTGGGGCGCGCCGGGGATATCCAGACCGTACCCAGGTTCGCCCATTATCTGACCATCGGCGCCTCGTTTATCATCCATTTCTGAAAGGAAGCCCATGCGGCATACCCACGAAACCCTGACCAGCAAACGCGGCGTCACCCTGCACCGGCAACAGTGGACGCCAGACAATCCCCCGCGCGCCGCCGTGCAGGTGGTCCATGGTCTGGGAGAACATGCGGGACGTTACGGCAACGTGGTGGACGCCCTGCTGCCGGAAGGCGTCGTGGTCGTCGGGCATGATCACCAGGGGCATGGCCGTTCCGGCGGTCCCCGGGCGTATGTCGAACGCTGGGAGCATTACCTCGAAGACCTGGATCAGATGGTCGAAAAAACCGCGCGCGAGTTCGCGGGCCTGCCGCTGTTCATCATCGGGCATTCGATGGGCGGGCTGATCAGCATCCGTTATCTGCAATGGACCAACCGGCTGGATCGGATCGCCGGGGCCGTGATTTCAGCGCCTGCCCTGGGCGTGGCTGTTCCGGTTCCCCTGATCAAACAGAAGGCGGCGGTGCTGTTGTCCCGCCTGATGCCTTCGCTGGCGATGGCCAACGAAATTGACGCCGGCCTGATCTCCCGCGATCCAAAGGTGGTGGAGGCCTATGTCAACGATCCCCTGGTGCTGAAGGTGGCCACGCCGCGCTGGTTCACGGAATTTCTGGGCGCCGTCGAGCAGGCCTTTGCTCAGGTGGAAAGCATTCAGGTTCCTACCCTGTTTTTGCAAGGAACCGGCGACCGCATTGTGCCGCCCGCGGAAACCCGGCGTTTTCAGGAGCTGGTGAAACACCCGGACAAAACCTTCATCGAATACGATGGCTTCTACCACGAGGTCTTCAACGAGACGGACAAGGATCGCGTCCTCGCCGACACCCGCAAATGGCTGCTGGAGCGGATTGACCAGCGCGGGAATGGCTAGGGGATATTCCCGGCGGGCGGCCGCCCCGGAAAATCACCGGGCGAAGCGGCGGTAAACCTCCGCCAGGCGGGGCGCCCATGCCTGCAGTGAGAAGGCGTCCTCGACCCGCCTGCGTCCCGCTTCCCCCAGCGTCCGCCGCAGGGATTCGGACTCGATAAGCCGGGTCAGCGCTTCCACCCATTCCTGTTGCGTGGAAGCCAATAATCCATTGATATCGTGCTGGATGATGTCGCGGTTGACGCCCACCGGGCTGCCCGCGGCGGGAACCCCGGCGGCCATGTACTGGAGCAGCTTGGCGCCGCATTTGCCGCGCGTCCACGGGGTATCCGCCAGGGGCATGACACCGGCGTCGAAGCGGGCGATTCCGGCGGCTTCTCCGTCCTCGCTCCAGGCCAGTTCCACCACCGGAACGCCGGAAATCGCCGGGCGTCCGCGCGACAACACCGCCAGTTCGATGGGGTGGCGCCGGTTGATTTGCTCCAGGGCGGGAGCGATGGTTTCCAGTTGATCAAAATTGTAGGGCAGGCCGACCCAGCCGATGCGAAACGGGCGGCGTGCTCCATAATCCTGGCGCGGCTGGTATTTGGTCAGGTCCACCACTGTCGGCGCGATCACCACGCGCGGGTTGTGTTGGCCGGCCCATGCGGCGAGATGATGGTTGCCGGCGATGACCCCGGCGGCCTGGCCAAGCAGCCAGGCGATTTTCCGGTGGTGAAACCGGGTCAGATAAATGGCGTCGTCAAACTCCACCACCACCGGCGGCGCGCCGGGGGCGTGCAATAGCCAATGTTCCAGCACCGGCGGCAGGTAGGGAAAGGCCTGGTGCTCCAGCACCACCAAGTCGAATCCACTGGCGCCGCGCATTTGCCTGATGCGCGCCGCCAACCGTTCCAGCGAATAGGCGGCCCGCTTCAGGTCGCGCCGCAAGCCGGGCTTTTTGGGATCGCTGCCGCCGATAATGTCGAAATAACGGGCGTCAAACAGGGGACGGACTTCCACATCCACCCCGTTTTCCCTCAACAGGGGCAGAAACTGGTAAATTCGGTAGCGGGAGGAGGCGCCCTGTGGATCGGTTTTCGACAGGTACAGGACTTTCATGTCCGCGCCGCCGGGGCCGCCTTCCGTGCGATGGCGAGAAACCGTTCGCCGCCATGCCGCGTCTGGTAGGAACGGTATTCCACTCCGGCGGGCGGATTTTCCCCGCCGCCCTGCATCACCTCGCGCTGGTTGGCGGAAGCCCAGGCGATGACCACTCCGCCCTTGCCCAGCAACGGCAGCCCGGTGCGGAGCACCGTGGCGGGCGGCCAGGTCGCGCGGGACAGCACGGCGTCAAAGGCCTTCCAGTGCAGGCGGGCAAGCGGATGGGGTTCGTCCGGTTCGATGCGCGTCCAGTGAACGTCCACGTTGCGCAGGCCCAGTTCGCTGGCGATGGTTTCGAGGGCGCCGCATTTCTTGCGGACGCTGTCCATCAGGTGGAAATGGGAATGGGGCAGGGCGATGGCCAGTGGAATGCCCGGAGCGCCGCATCCCGATCCGATGTCCAGGATGCGATGGAGGCCGGTTTGTTTCCGCAGCACGGGCAGGGCGGCGAGTGAGTCGCGCAGGTGCAAATCCGCCGCCTGTTCAGGTGGGATGCGGGTCAGGTTGATGCGGCCGTTCCACTCGTAAAGCAGGCGCAGGTAAGCGGCCAACTGCTGGATGGTTTTTGATTCCAAGTCCAGATCGTCCAGTTGGGCCTGGACCTGCTGCTCTGAAAAGGCGTCCGCGCCGCCGCTCATGGAGAAGCGGGCCCGGGGGCGGAGTTGAATGCGCCGGCTGCCTCCTTTTTGGCCCGTTCTTCCAGGGCCTTTTTGAACTCAAGGAATTGCCGTTCTTCTTCCACCACCGGGGTTTTGCCGGCCTTGAGTCCGTCCAGCACCTCCTCCAGGCGTTTGCGTTCGGCTTCCCGGGCGATAGGGAAGATCCGGATCTTTTCTTCCAGAAACGCCACGGCCTTCTCCTGGTATCCCTTGTCCATCAGGCGCGCGCAGTATTCCACGAAGGCGTCAATATCGGTCCAGCCGGCCTCGGCGAACAATTTCCCCGCCCCTTCGATATCGCCTTCGTGCCAGCGGGCGCGGGCCATCCACTTCAGGGGGGCCGTGGAATCGGAGTAGAGGTTGCGCACCTGATCATTGGCGGCGAAGACCTCGCGGGCCTTTTTTTCCGACAGCAGCTTGTCGCTCCATTCACGGGCGCGGACGCGGGCGAATTCGTCCTCCGGATAAAGGGCGTAGGACATCATCAGCGCCGTGTAAGCCTCGCGGCCGCATTTTTTCAACCGTTTACAATCCGCCGCGATACGCCGGTAAATGGTGGCGATGCGTCCCCGCTTCACGTTGCCGTGAAACTGGTTCATGGGTTGGACAGCCAGGACATTCTGCATGCTTTTCCAGGCTTCCCATGGCTGGTTTGTGTAAAGCCGCGCCTCGGCGAGATTGAGTTGCGCGGTCACGTAGGCGGGCGAATCCTTGCGGATGCCCTGGAAGACCCGGGCGGCCTCCGCGTATTTCTTCTCCATCATCAGGCGCATGCCCTTGCCCAGTTCGCCGCCGTCTTCCTTTTTCGCCGCTGGAGCGGGCTTGACGCCCTGTGCGCTGGCGGCGAAGGGGCCCGCCAGCAAGGCCACGATGGCGGCGCCCGCGAACAGAACCCTGTTTGCGGATGGATTATCCAATGCGATCATCTGCTTGTCCCCATGGAACCATCGGTTCAAAAAGCGCCGTCAAGGTAATGATTCCCCCCGGAAAAGCAAGGCGCTAAACCCAAATGCGGGTGAAGACCATTCCGGGACGCGGGCCTGGCCGGGGAATCCAGCCGGTTAGCGGGAGGTGATCCGGCGGCGGGACTGGGGTGCGGGCGGGGCGGGCGGCTCCACATAGACCCGTCCGCGGAGCAGCAGGTGCTGCATGGCTTCCCACATCTCGCTCGCCATGCCGTCCGCCGCGCCATTCGTGGAAGCGATGCGGTAGAACTCCACGGTCTTGCGGGCGCAGTCCAGGGTTTTGGCTGGAAGGGGCATGATCAGCGATTGCTGGGTCAGGTGGTGGTCCACGGCGGTTTCCCATTCGGGTGCGTGGGCCAGTTCAAAGATGGACCATTCAATCAATCCCAGGTCCGCCAGCGCCCGGTATGGTTTGGTCTCTTCGGAGGCCAGGCAGGCGGTGGAGGCGATGCAGAAACCCTGCACGCCCATTTCAAAATCCCAGCGGTTCATGCCGGTGTACGGCCGGGGGTGCTTGCGCCAGTCCGTGCCATGGGCGCGCACCAGCAGGGCGGCGATCCATTCCAGATAGGTTTGCAGCAGCGGTTCGGAATAGGCGTGGGGCGATCCGCCTCCAGCCCGCCGGGCCGCCCGGATCAGCCAGGGAAACGCTGAATGCACGACATTCAGCAGGATATGCTCAAGCCCATCCTCGCGGGCCCGGGCCAATTCGCCGGCCAGCGGCTGCTGGTTATCGTCATGGGGATCGCTCAGGGTTTCGACCGTATTTTCAAATCCCAGAAGGGTGATGCGGGTGAGCGCATGCGCGCCTTCGCCGGCGTCCCGTTCAAGCCAATCAAGCAGGCTGATATCCTTGATGTCCACGCCGGCAGCATCCCTTCAGTCATCGCCAAAGGCAAGTTTTTGGGCGGCATCCCGGGATCGCGCCAGGACAGCGGCGTGGGCCGCCATCCTGACCAGCCATGGAGGGGGCCCGCACCAGTGCTTCAGGTATTGAAAAAGGGGCCTTTCGCCACCCGGTGTTGGTGTTTCCGGGAAGGAACGGCCCTCAATTTTGATTTCCCACCGTGCGCGGGCTATCTTTCCTTCCGTATTAATGGATGATCGCATTGGCGGCGTCTGACGCACCCCATGATGTGGCGCGCCGCCGCGCGAGGGGAGTACCCACATGAACTGGATGGGCCGCGCCGGTCTGTCGTTGATGGTCTGCCTGACGCCCGCGGCGTCCTGGGCGCAGGATATCGTGAAACCCATTTCCCGCGACGTGCGGTTCGTGGACGGCCGCCCGGAGAACCAGCAGTCGCCGATCACCGCCATCGCCTGGAGCGACAAGGGCGGCGTCGCCGCCACCGCGGATGAAAAGAACAACATCTGGGTTTGGGATGTGAAGAGCGGCGCGCGCATCGCCGAGTTCACCGGGCACCGGGATCGCATCACCAGCATCCGCATTGGCTCCAACGAAAAATTCATGGTGTCCGCTTCGATGGACAAAACCGTCCGGGTCTGGGATTTGCGCACCCTCAAACCCATGCGGGAAATGCGGCTGCATGATTCCTTCGTGTTTGATGCGGCGCTCTCGCGCAAGGGCGGCACGTTGTTTTCCATCGGCGCCGACGAAGCGGTGATGGTCACGCCCCTGAAAACCGGGACCGCCATTTCCAACTGCAAACTGCTGAAGACGGTTCCCCGCCGTATCGCCCTGACCGGCGACAACAAAATCGTGGTCATTGGCGACTGGAAGGGCAAGATCAGCCTTCATGATTCCAAGGCGCTCTGCACCGTGGTGCGGGAATACAACGATCTCAAATCCAACGTGATCGCCCTCGATGTCCGGGAAAACACGGTCTCCGCCGTGGACGCCAGGGGCAATATCGTGGTGATTGACGCGGGCAAGGCCGGTCCCACCCGCAAAACCGAGGGACAGGAACCCGCCACCGCCGCCGCCGTGGACGCCGCCAAGGGGATCGCCGTGCTGGTGGCCGCCGGCGGCAATCTGGTCTTCCGCAAACTGGGGGACGGGTCCATCATCAAGAAGGCGCCCGCGCCGAAGGGTGATCCTTATGTCTCGGTGCTGATCAATGGCGCGCAGGACAGGGTTCTCGCCGGACACAAAAGCGGCGCCCTGACCATCCTGAATCTCAATGGAGAATACGACGACCGCCTCCGCCAGGGTTTTCGCCTGGAACTGGCGGTCAATTCCGAGGACGGCGAATACACCGCTTCCTCCCACGCCGATGGAACCATCCGCGTCTGGAATCCGGCGACCGGGGTGCTGAAATATGTGCTCTCCGGACACGCCAAGCCGGTCCGCGGCATGGCCTTCGGCCGCGGCGGCGTCATGGCGTCGGCCAGCGAGGATGGCACTGTCCGCATTTGGGACCTGAAGGTGGGGCGTGAACTGAAGGCGATCGCCGCCAAGGCCAACCTGACCTCGGTGGGCATGAGCCCGGACGCGAAACTGGTCATGGCGGGGGTGGATGACGGACGCATCCTGGCGTGGGAAGTCGCCTCGGGGGATCAGGTATGGAGCGCCAAGGCGGCCAAAACCGCCGTGGTGTCGCTGCATGTTCATCCGGCGGGGGCTTTTCTGGTGGCGCTGGCCCAGGAAGGTCCGCCGTCTTCCTGGCAGGCGGCCAACGGCAAGGTTTTTTCGCCCATGGACGCCGATCCCAAGGTGGGGCCCATCACCCTGGGCGCGTTTTCGGATGACGGCATGACCTTCGCCGGCGCGGGGAAGGGCGGAACCCTCGTGACCTGGAAGCTGGACACCAAGAAAGGCTTCCAGCCAGGAAAGCCTTTGCAGGGCCATTCGGGCGAAGTGGTGAGCATCGCCCGCATTCCCGGCAAGAATGTCATCATGAGCCTGGGCCGGGACAACGTGGTCCGGCTGTGGTCCATGAAGGACCTGACCGGGGTGAAGGCCTATGCGGTGCAGGGGATGAACCTGGCGGGGCTTGGATATGGGCGCGCCGACAACAACGCCGTGGTCTTTGATCGGTCCGGCATGATGCGGGTCTGGGCGCTGCCCGCCGCATTTTGATGGCGGAGCGCGCGCATTGACAGCACCACCTTGTCCAGTTAATTTTCGGTAGTTCCAGTTTTGCAACAGCCATAAGGCCTCCCCCTCATCAGGGAACCGAGGGGAAACGGGGTGGAGGGAATCATTATGACACAACACCGTCCATTCGGGACCCAGTCGCCGTTTCTGCTGACCATTGTGCTCGGCGCGCTCGCCCTCGCCTCGTGCCAGGGCAAACCGCTGAAGAAGGAATGGGAATTCATCAGCACCGGCCCGTCATATTCGACGCCCCTGGTCCTGGACAAAGTGGTGGTGTTTGGCAACGAGTCCGGTGATGTCACCGCGGTGGACAAGGAGACCGGTCAGCGCGTGTGGCGCTACGCCGCGTTCAAAAATGTCATCAGCCATCCCGCGTTCGGTCATGGCAAAATCTGGTTTGGCAGCATCAACACCATCTTTTTCGGCCTGAATCCGGATTCGTCGGAATTTTTCAAATTTCAGACCAAGGCCCCGATCAAGGGCGATCCCCTCGTCACCGACGACATGGTGTATATCGGCAGCTATGACCAGCATTTGTACGCCTTTCTGGTCAAGGGGCAGCCCAAGCCGGTCTTCAAATGGCAGTTTCCGGCGGAACTCTCCCGCAAGACCATCATCAAGGAAATCGGCCCGGATGGTCAGCCCCGCACCCGCGAGGTGTTCGACACCATTCCGGAGGTGCTGGAAGTGGGGGCGTTCGCCTACTCCGCGCCCGTGCTGTCCAAGGGAATCCTGTACGTGGGCAATCTCGACCACAACCTGTACGCCATCAAGGCCGACAATGGTCAGATGGTCTACCGTTTCAAAACAGGGGCCCAGGTGACCTCCAGCCCGCTGGTTCACGAAGGCGTGGTTTATTTCGGCTCCAACGACCGCCACCTCTACGCCATCAAGGAAGGCGCGGATCCCAACCAGGACAAAAGCGCCGTCCTCTGGAAATACGAAACCAAGGGTTGGATCAACTCCTCCCCCCGCGAAAGCGACGGCAAACTCTACGTGGGCAGCCTGGACAAGAACCTGTATGTGCTCGATTACAAGAATCTGGAAAATGGGCGTCCCAGGGAAGTCTGCACCTTCCAGGCGGCGGGAGAGATTATCAGCTACCCGGCCTTCTACAAGAACCTGGTGATTTTCGCCGGCGGCCAGAACGACGGCCATATCTACGCGGTGGATAAAAACACCTGCAAGCTGCTTCAGAAGGAAAAGACCGGTTGGAAGATTGAGTCCGATCCGGTGGTGGATGGCGACCGCCTCTACGTCACTTCGGGGGACAAGAAACTGTACGCCTTCCGGTTGCAGGCGGACTGATGTCCGCCGATGGGCTTGAGGCGTCACCTGTGAGATAACATGTCCACGTCTCCGGCAGCAGCGCAGCCCGCCTATTACACAGCAGAAGATATCGTTAATTATTGCCTCTACTACCTGACCAATGGTCAGTTGCAGGAGGCCGCCCAATGGTTTTCCTCGTGTCAGGAGGACATTGGCTACATGCTGATCAGCCGGGCCAGCACCGAAAAGGCCCTGATGCAGCGCGTGGCCAAGATGTTCGCCATGGCCAAGGATTTCGCCAAGGCCGCCTATTGTTGCGAGCAGATGGAAGACTGGGCCAACGCCGCCCGGCTCTATGAACGCTGCGGCGATTTCCAGATGGCCGGAGAAATGTTCTCCAAGGTCCAGGATTTCGCCAACGCCGCCGCCATGTTCGAGAAGTGCCAGAACTTCAAGCAGGCAGCCACCCTGTATCTGCACGTCAAGGATTACCTGAACGCCGCCATCAACCTGGAGCGCATCAAGGAGCATTTCCAGGCGGGCAAGCTCTACTACGGCCTGAAGCGTTACCAGAAAGCGATGGAATTGCTTCAGCGGCTGGAGGAAAACGACCCGAATTTCCTGGAAGCCAGCCGCATGACCGCGGAAATCCTGGCCCTGTCGGGCAGCGTGGACCTGGCCATCCGCAAGTTGCAGGGCGTGGTGGAAGAACGCGGCATGCACCGGGAGACGGCCGATATCTGGTACATCCTGGGGATTCTGCTGCGCAAGCAGGAGCAGTTCGCCGAGGCGGCGGAGATTTTCGAGAAACTGGTCACCTTCGACACCAATTACAAGGACGCCGGCAGCAGGCTGCAGGAAGCACGCCAGCACATCAAGTCCCGCCCTCCGGTTGCGGCGCCCTTCGTGGCCCCGGAAAAGCCCGCGGCCCCGGCGGGCGCGCATGCCGCCATGTCCGCCGCCGCCCATCCCGGACACGCCGGCCAGGTGGACGCCACCATCAAGATGCCGTCCATCACCGCCAAGGCGTCCTCGGCAAAGGGGCAATCCATTGTCGGTTTGATGTCCGGTTTCGAGGAACTGAAGGCCATTTCGTTTTTCTCGGAGCTGTCGCTGCCGGAACTGCGGAATATCCACCGGGTCTGCGTGACGGTGAACGCCTCGCCGGGACAGGTGCTGATTGAGCAGGGAATGGAAGGCAAGTCCCTGTTCATCGTCGTCAAAGGCGGCATTGAAGTCCGCCGCAAGGGAGAAGACGGCCACGAAGCGGTGTTGGCCAGGCTGGGGCCCGGGGCCCACGTGGGCGAGATGAGCCTGCTCGATGACGCCCCCACCTCCGCGCGGGTGATCGCCTCGGAGGAATGCGAACTGCTGGAAATCGGCAAGGAGCAATTTCACAATCTTCTCAATAGTTCCGACGCCATCGCCCACAAGGTTTACCGGGTGTTTGTGAAAAGCCAGCTTGATCGCCTGCGGGAAACCAACAAAAAACTGGGAGCGATGGAAGCCCAATTGAAACAGGCGGGAATCGCCCCGATCCGCCCGCAATCGGCGGAACAGGCGAAGGCTCCGGCGCCGCCCGCCCCCCCCAAACCGCGCATGCCGCCACCCCCGCCGCGGCCGGTCTCCTCGGTCCGCAATCCGGCGGCTCCCCAGGCTCCGGCCGCCAGCATGCCGGAGACCAATAGCGGCGGGGAATTTCCCTGGTGATCCATGACCCAGGGAATTGAAAAGCGGAAACACCACCGCGCCCGGGTCGCCCTTCTGGTGTTGTACCGCTGCAATACCCTGGATGAATACTCCTGCGAATACGCCATTGATGTTTCGGTGGGCGGCCTGTTCATCCGCACGGAGCATCCGTTGAAAATGGGACAGAAACTCTTCCTGAAATTCACCGACAAAGATGGCTCCCACATGGTGGAGACCAACGCCACGGTGGCGCACGTGAAAACCGGTCTGGAGAACGGGGATTCCTTCATCGAAATTGGAATGGGCGTCCGCTTCGACGACCTGGAGGAGGAAACCCTCGCCGTGCTGGAGCGGGTGGTTCATGGCCGCCGCTATGGCGACGAGACGGCCGCGCCCGCCGAAGGCGAAGCCGCGGAATGACCCGCGTTCTGGTGCTGGCCTCTTCCTATCCTTCCGTACGGAGGCCGTTCGCCGGTTCCTTTGTGGCCGAATGGAATGGCGAGTTGCGGCGCGCCGGCGCCCGGGTCACCGTGGTGTCTCCGGAACCTCCGGCGCCTGATTCCCAGGCTCATGACCTTCATTTTTCCTGCGCCGGCTCCCATGGCGGTCCGCACAGGCTGGCTCCTTTGCAGGGACTCGTGGATGGCTTGCCATGGCTGGGCGCGCGCATGGCCGCCGGAGCGGAGTTGGCGGCGCGGATGATGTGGCGCGCCCTCGATATCCAGCCCGCGCCGGATGTGATCCAGGCGCATTGGTGCATTCCCGCCGGACTCGCCGGGGCGGCGCTGGCCATGCGGTGGAATCGCCCCTTGGTGGTGACCTTGCACTCGGCGGATGTTCACGCGCTGGAGACGCTGCCGATGGGCGCCCGGCTCGCCTGCTGGATCGCCGATCGCGCCGCGCTGGTGACCGCGACCTCCGCGCATGTGGCGGAGCGTTTCCGCCGCCTCACCCGCGGGCGGTTTGATGGGCGCATGGCTGTCACGCCCATGGGCGTGCATGCGGATGCGCGTTGCTCCCCCGGTCCGGCGCCGGATGAACCCCTGCGGGTGCTCTTCGTGGGCAGGCTGGTGCGTCAAAAGGGCGTCCATGTGCTGCTGGAGGCGCTCGCGGGGGTAGGGGTTCCGGTCTCCGCGGTCATCACGGGGGAAGGTCCCGAGCGGGCCGCGCTGGAGCGCGCGGCCGCCCGGCGTGGCTTGGAGAGCCGTTTTACCGGTCCGGTTTCGCCGGCCGCCCGCGATGATTTGTTCCGCCGGTCCAGCGTGACCGTGGCGCCGTCGCTGGTGCTGTCCAATGGACGCACCGAAGGTCTGCCGCGCGTGATCGTGGAGTCCATGGCGCGCGGATGCCCGGTGATTGGCGCGGACTGCGGCGGCGTGCGCGAGGTGGTGCGCGACGGCTGGAACGGATATATCGTCAGACCGGGCGACGCGGGGGAGATCTCCCGGCGCCTGCTTGAACTGAACCGGGATCGCGCGTGCAGCCGCGCCATGCGTGAGCACGCGATTCAGTCGGTGTCCGGAATGTCGTGGAAACCCTGCGTGGAGGCCGTTCTCCCGGCGGCGGCATGAGGCCATGGCGAATATCCATCTGTTGACCAAACCCCTTGGGCCTCCCTGGAACGATGGCACCCGGGTGTTCACCCGCAACCTGCTGGAGCATCTGCCCCCGCTGGAAGGGCATCAGGTGACGGTTCCGGTGGCGGAGCAATCCGGCTGGAGTTGGCCGGGAATCCGCGCCGGGGTGGTGAGGGTTCCGCAAACCGGCGGGCGATACGCGGAACGCGCCATGACCCTGCTGGACGTGGCCCGCCGCCTGGGACCCCGCGATCTCGTCCACCATATCTTCACGCCGAATCCGGCCGCCTCGGTGGCAGCGATGCTGCTCGGCCGCGTGCGCCCTTCCCGCACCCTGCAGACGATCCCGTCGCAGCCCAGCACCTGGGTGGGCGCCGGGAAGATGTGTTTCGCACAAGTGAACGTGGTGATGTCCGAATTCGCCCGCGAAAAGCTGTCGGAGCAGGGGGTGAAGGATGTGCGGGTCATCCGCCCCGGCGTGGATACGGAAGTCTTCTCCGCCAGCGAGGAAAAACGCACGGCGGCGCGCCGCGCCTTTGGCCTGGAGAACAGTTTTGTCTACCTCTACCCGGGGGATTACGAATTTTCCGGCGCGCACCAGTGGGTGATTGACGCCTTCGCGGATGTTCACCGCGAGTTGCCGCGAACCCGCCTGGTGATGGCCTGCCGGACCAAAACCCCGGACGCCAAGGCGACTGAAGATGGTATGAAGCAGCGCTCGCGCTCCATGGGGTGCGCGGGAGATGTGCTCTTTCTCAACCATGTGGATGATTTTCACGGGCTTCTGCAGGCCTGCGATCTGGTGGTCTTCCCGGCGGCGTCGCTCTATGGCAAAATGGATATTCCCCTGACGTTGCTGGAAGCGATGTCCATGAACAAGCCGGTCCTGATCTCCAGCGAACCGCCCTTGTCCGAATTGTACATGGACGATATCGGCGATCTGATCCCGCCGGGAGACGTGAAGCACCTGACCCGATCCATGCACTGGTACGCAACCGACGCCCTGCGGTACCGGCGGGCTTCCAGCAACGCCCGGGCGCTGGTGCGCAGTTTCTTCGATGCGCCGGATATCGCGAATCAGTACGCCGATCTATACCGCGAGTTGTTGGGGTGAGATGGATCCGCAACGCTACTACGACGAGTTTTCCCACACCTACGAACATGGCCGCGACCGCGGATACCACGCCATGCTCGACGCGCTGGAAGCCTCGGTGGTCGAGAAGGCGATCGATCGCCTGCACCCGCCCGCCCGCGCCGGCGTGACCGGCCTGGAGGTGGGGTGCGGCACGGGCCTTATCATGGCCCGCCTGCACAAGCGCTTTCAGCGCCTCTGCGGCGTGGACCTGTCCCCCGGCATGCTGTCGCACGCCCGCGCCCGCGGATTCGAGGTGGAATGCGCCCCGGCCACGAATCTGCCTTACCCAGACGGCGGTTTTGACGTGGTTTATTCGTTCAAGGTGCTGCCCCATGTGGAGGACATCGCCGCCGCGTTGCGCGAGATGGTCCGGGTGACCCGCCCCGGCGGCTTCGTGGTGGCTGAGTTTTACAATCCCCTTTCCCTGCGGGGGCTGGTCAAACGCCTGAAACCGGCCACCAACATCAGCGGACGGGTGCATGACACCGATGTGTTCACCCGCTTTGACACGCCCCGCCAGGCGCGCGGTCATTTCGCTTCGCTGCCCGTGTCCTTTGAGTTTGACGCCGGCGTTCGCGTTTTGACGCCCACGGCGGCGATCCACCGCGCCCCGGCCGTGGGGACCATTCTGAGGCGCGCGGAGGGCTGGGCCGCGCATTCTCCGCTCCGGCAATTCGCCGGGTTTTATATCTGCGCCTGGCGGAAACCGGGATGACCGCCCGGCCCGCCGCGATCTCCCGGGCGATCGTGCTGGCCCTGGAAACCGCGACGCCCGTGGTTTCGCTGGCGCTGCGGACCGCGGACGGCGTCATCCACGAAAACATGCAGCCGCCGGGGGCCCAGGCCAGCGAATGGCTTGCCCCCGCCGCGCAATTGTTGCTGGCCGGACAGGGACTCAAACCCCGGGATTTGCACGCCCTGGCGGTTGGAGCAGGACCGGGCGCCTTCACCGGGTTGCGGGTGGGTTACGGGTTCGCCAAGGGCCTCGCGCTGGGGCTGGAAATCCCGTTGATCGAAATCCCGTCGCCGCTGTCCATCATGACCCAGGCGGCGGAACAAGGGATTCCTGGAGTTCGCTTGGTGGCGCTGCTGGACGCCCGCCGCGGTGAGGTCTACGGCCAGCGTTATCATAGGGAGGGCGCCCGCTGGTTCGCCAGTGGCGGCCCTTTCGCCGCCAAACCGGACAGCCTGGCGGAGCATCTGACATCCCCCGCGGATCAATGGATGGCCGCCGGTTCCGGCGCGGACGTCTGGAGTGACGTCTTCCGGCGGCTGGGACTGGTTCTTCTGCCGGGAGTTTTTCCGCGCGCGCGGGACTTGATTGCGCCGGCGCTGGAATCCCTTGCGGCGGGAGCCTTCCGCCCGGTTGATCAATGCGAACCCGTTTACCTGCGTTCCCCGGTGGATTGAAACCCGCCCGCGCGGCGAACGGCGTTCTGGACATGGGTGATGCAGGGCCTCCGCTTCAACTCTTCGGATCGAGGCGTTCGCGCAGCCCTTCGCCCAGCAGGTTGAGCCCCAGCACGGTCACGAAAATCGCCAGTCCCGGAAAAATGGCGACATGCGGCGCCACCAGCAGATAACTCACGCCGCTGTCCAGCAGCGCGCCCCAGGATGGCGCGCCCAGCGGCGCGCCCAGCCCCAGAAACGACAACGACGCCTCCGCGAGAATGGCTCCCGCCGCGCCGAAGGTCGCCTGCACCAGCAGGGGCCCCGCCATGTTGGGCAGCAGGTGGCGGCGCATGATGTAGGGTCCCGCCGCGCCCAGCGCCAGGGCGGCGGTGACAAATTCCCGGTTCTTCAGCGCCAGGGTTTGCGCCCGCGCCAGCCGCGCGTAACCGACCCATCCAGTGGCGGACAGCGCGAAAATCACATTGGCGATGGATGGTCCCATCACCGCCGCGATGGCGATGGCGAGCAATATTCCTGGAAACGCCAGGAAGATATCGGTCACGCGCATGACCGCTTCATCCGTCCATCCGCCCAGGTAGCCGGACGCGCAGCCGATTGATACGCCAAACGCCGCCGATAGCATCACGGTTCCGCCGCCCGCCAGCAACGCCGTGCGCGCGCCGTGGATTAGCGTCGAATAGATGTCCACGCCGTTGACGCCCGCGCCCATCCAGTGGCGGACGCTGACCGGAGCAAATTCATCGGAAAGCTGGAGTTGCTGGGGATCGTGGGTGACGAGCCAGGGTGCGAACAGCGCCGCCAGTCCCAGCCCGGCGAGGATGATAAAGCCTAGCCCCAGTTTCACGCGGCCCGCGCCCATGTTCAGACGAAACGGTGGCTGCCCTGCACGCCGTCGCTGCTCTGGGAGTCGCCGGACTGATACTGCGGATCGAGCAGCAGGTTGATGCGCTCCATCACCAGATCGGCGAATTTCTGGAAGCGCTCACGGTGTTTGTCTTCATCGGCGGGCAGGAAGGGAGTGAAGGGGGGTTCCGGGATGAAGGGCTTCATTTCCTCCACCGTGATGGGTTTGCCGATGCGGTAGACGATCCGGCCCCTGCGCGCCCACGGCGAACTTCCGGGGTATACCTTGTCGCTGCCATTGCAGCCCACTGGGACCACGGTTTCCGGATGGGCCAGCGCCACCTGCGAGATGCCGATATGTCCCTTCGGCAGGCGGACCGATCGCGTGCCCTGGGGAAAGATCAGCAAATCCAGGTGTTCGTCGCAGGTCTGGCGGTTGATCTCGTTGAAACGGCGCATCATGGCCGCGTGCAGGCGCGCCACCAGTTGCGGCCAGCCCTCGCGCGCGGGGTCGAAGTCGAGTCCCAGGATATTGCGCGGGGTTTTCGCCAGTTCCTGGGGCGCTTCCCCGGGATAGGGGGCCTCCCGCCCATGGACCGCGGCGTCCACCGCTCCACGCAGGACCTCGTATTCCCGATCGGTGGGACGCCGCTTCATCGTGGAGATGAAATCCTTGGTGATGAGATATCCCCATGACACGGTGGGGATATTGTTGGCCCACTGCATGAACGCCGCCATGAAGGGGTGCTCGTAGTATTTGCCCTTGACCCAGGTGGCGGTGTAGCGGCCGGTGGTCCGGTATAGCTTGTACTGGAAGGGCCAGTAATTGTACCGGTCCGTGTGGTTCATGGCGAAAATGACGGGCGGCGGCGGCAGGTTCTCCAGACCTTCGAGACGGATATCCACCCCGGGAATGAGGTGGTAATTGATCGTCAGCATGGTGTTGGCGATCAACCATTGGGAAAAGGGACGCGGAGTCAGTCTCAACCGCTGCAAACGGGGCAAATCCAGCATGGACGGTGGTTTAGCAGAAGCAGCGGCCGGATGCACGCGAGACAAATCACGGAAAACGGCCCACCCGCCCGCTCCCGCGCGGGTGGATCGGCGCCAATCCCGCTGTTTTGCCGGGTGCGGCGTCTCCTTGCGAATCGCGGATGGGGACACTCCACCCACAGAACCGGCCAGCAAAGGTGGGGGGTGTCAATTTCCTGTCACGGGAATTTGCGGGGTTCCGGCGCGGGCGTATCAGAAAACTGGATGATGGCGTGGTCTGTCCCGCCGTGAAATACTGTAAGTAATTGAATCCGTGGAAAAATTACCTGCGTTTGCCACGGGGCTGGTTTTGGCGCCAGAATTGCTAAATACGAAACAGGGATTCGCCGGAGGACTGTGATGCGGGGACAATCCGGACAAGTGTTGTTGGTGGCGACCGGCGCCTTGGCCATCGCCATATCCGCGGGGGCGGCGTTGCTGATTTCCTCCTGCGGGGATAGCGCCAGCGATATAACGTTATTCCCGGATTCCGCAGGCGAGATCGTTCCGAACAGCGCGGGCGGAAGCGACCGGTCGGCGACGGGCGGCTCCCGTGATGCTGGAACCCCGGCGGAGCCTCCGCCCCCGGAAACCGAAAACAATTATCTGCTCGCCGCGCCCGTCAGCAGCCGCAACTATGTCTATGTGCTGAATACCAGCCTGGGAACCATCGCGCGGATAGATCCCAAAACCCGGGAGGTCCGCAGCATCCGCGCGGGCCGGCAACCCATCGCCCTCGCCACCCTGGAAGGGCAGGATACCGCCGTGGTGCTGACCCAGGGCGATCCCGCCCTGGCCCTGGTGATGTCCAACCCGGAAGCGGATACCGTCCGTTCGGTCCGGCTGGCCGAGCCCTATGACTCCCTGACCGTGTCGCCCGGGAGGCAATACGCCATCGCCTGGTTCAACGAAGGACGCGGGCGTCCTTTCGACGCCAACCGCCGCACCGCGCCCAAGGTCGCCATTGTGGACCTCACCCTGTTGCAGGCGGGCGAAACCGACGCCTCCAAAGTGGTTGTGGAGCGTTCGGTGGGGTTTCGCATGACCGATATCCTGTTTGACCAGAATGGCTCCCGGGCTTACCTGGTCTCCAAGGCGGAAATCGCGGTGATGACCCTCGACAAACTGCGGGACGAGCCGCTGCTGCCGCGCCGCCGCATAGACGATGTGGAATTTGAAGACGTGGAGCGCCGGGAATTCGCCATCACCCCCGATGGCTCCTTCATCCTCGCCCGGTCTGACAACGCCAATCGCCTGTTGTGGGTGGACTGGACGTCCGCCACCCGCGGTTCGCTCACCCTGCCTTCGGCGGCGACCGATCTGGATTTGTCCCCGGACGGCAGGCGCGCGCTGGTGGTGCTCCGCGAAACCAACCAGGTGGGGCTGGTGGATGTGCCGGCGGGCCTGCGGGATGAATCGAAACTCCGGCTGCTGAGCACCGGGGGCTCGTTTGCGGGACAGGCGGTTCTCAATCCCGCGCGCAACCAGGCGGCTCTCTACACCACCGTGGTTTACCGCGAGGAATTGCTGCTGCTGGATCTGGATACCGCGGCCATCGTCAAACTGGATAGTTCATCGGGTCTGGACAAGGCGATTGCATCGGTGGGGTACGCGCCCGGCGGCGAATCGCTGGTGATTATCCATCGCGCCGCCAAACCGGGCGAGAGCCCCGCTGTTTCGGACCTGGAGCGGCGCACCGACCAGGCGCAAGGATATTCGCTGGTGGCGTTGGATGAAGGGGTCGTTCGCCTGTTTGAAACGCCCGTGGCTCCGGGGGCCATCGCGTTTGACCCCTCCGCTTCCTGGGCTGGCGTGGTGCTGTACGGCGGCCAGCAGGATCAGCGCATCAACGAAGTTCACCTGCTGGATCTGCGCCGGTTGATCAAGGAGGCGTCGCATCCCATGCCTTCGCAACCGGAGTACCTGGGCGCATTGCCGGGCGGCGAATGGCTCTATGTCGCCCAGAAGCATCCGTTGGGAAGGATTTCCTTCATCCCGCTGGGAGGAGGACAACCGGTCACCATCACCGGATACGAAATCAACGCGGAAGCGGAGTGATGGAGGGCGTCATGGACGAAGGAAGGTTGATTCAAACCTGTTATGCCGTCGCGATTCTGCTGGGAGTTTTCGCCTGTGCGGGATGCACCAGCGGCTCCTCGGTAAGCCCTGCCGGCGTCACGAACAAACCGAAATCGGCGAATGCAGCGGGTAATATCTTTGATAATGATGAAGCCCCCAGACCCAGAGGAGATCAGGGAAGCGGAGCTTCGCCGCCGGACGCCGGGCAGGCTCCGCCGCCGCCCGAACAGGAAATCATCCCCATCCGGTATCAGCGCCCCGCCACCACGCGCAATTACGTTTATGTCGCCAACGAAACGCTGGGAAAGGTAATCCGTATTGATCCGGAGACCCGGCAGGTGGCGTCCATTCCAGTGGGCGGCAAGCCCGGCGAAGCGGTCGCCATTGAAGGCGAGGACGCGGCGGCGGTGCTGAACCGGGGGGACGGATCGTTGTCGCTGATCATCAGTTCTCCGGAGACCGACGTGGTCCATACGGTGAGCCTGGGCGAACCTTACGAAAACCTGGCGCTTTCTCCGGGCGGACAATACGCGGTGGCCTGGTTTGACCGGTCCAAGCCGGAGAAATCCGCCGATGGCCAATCCGCCAGCAGCATCGCCGCCAACCAAATTGCGGTGGTGAACCTGTCCCGCCTGCGCCAGGGGGGCGCCAACCGCAAGGAAGTGGTGGAGACCCGCACGGTTGGATTTCGCGCCACCAATGTCTTTTTCAACAAGGAAGGGACGCGCGCCTTTGTGGTCGCCAAAAGCGAGGTGTCGGTGGCGGATCTGGGCAACCTGGCCGCCCAGCCGTTGCTGCCCCGTCTGCGCATCAACGACAAGTCATTCGAGGAAGTCGAACGCCGGGAGGTGCTGGCGGACGCCGGCGGGCGATACCTGTACCTGCGCAGTCTGGACGCCGATCGTTTGATCGCCCTGGACATGGTGAACAACCAGAAACTGGAGTTGAAGCTCCCTTCGGCGCCCAGTGATCTGGATTTGTCCCCCAACGGCGCGATGGCGGTTGCGGTGCTGCGCGGCGACAGCAGCGTGGCGGTTTTCCCGGTTCCTGGGGTGTTCACGGATCCCTCCAGCATCAGGATCATCAAGTTGGGGAGCGCCGCGGCTGGTTCGGCGGTGATGTCGCCCGTTCGCAACGAGGCGTTGCTCTTCACCAACGCCGAATACCGGGAACAGCTATCCACCGTGAATCTGGACAAGGGCGAGGTCGTCACCTTCGACAGCCGCCATGGACTGGACAAGGCCGTCCTCGCGGCGGAGTACGCGCCGGATGGCTCCTCCGCCCTGATTCTCCATGCCTACCTGGCGGCTTCTCCCCCATTTACCTCGGTTGAGGAGCAGGTGGACGCAACGCCCGGCTACTCCCTGTTCAACCTGCAGGCGGGGGTATTCGCCCTGGAGCGTCTGACCAGCGACGTGAAAAGCTGGGTGTTTTCTCCGGATGGCGCGCGGCTGGCGTTGTTGATCCCGTCCAAGGATGCTTTTGAAGTCCAGCTAGCCGATATGCGGTCGCTGCTCAAGGTCTCGTCGGTCCGGTTCCAGTCCAATCCCGAATTCATGGGAGCCCTGCCAGGTTCGCGCTGGGTGTACATCACCCACAAGCATCCGGCGGGACGCATCACCTTCATGCATTTTGACACGGGCGAGGTTCGCACCATCACGGGCTTCGATCTCAACAGCAACGCCGATTGAGGAGGTGGGGAACGTGAAGCAAGGCATTCTGTGGCTGATGGCCGCCGCCGCTCTGACGGCCTGCGGCGACCGGGACGAGCGCTATGAACGTCCCATGAATTCCGATGGTCCGCACAGCATCGGCGGGGCCATTCATTTTCTGGCGCGTGGACCAGGACGGTTGATCCGCATAGACGCGGACAAGAAGACCATCTCCCATTACGAAGTCGGGAAGGATCCCGGCCTGATCACCGCCAATCAGGCGGGCAAAACCCTGTTCGTCATCGATCAGGACCGGAAACAGCTTCATGTGTTCAATGAAGCGGGCGACCAGAAGAAGATCGCCCTGAAGGCCGCATACACCCGGATTTCGTTCACCCCTTCCAGCCAGCAGGTGATCTGCTCGTTCACCCCAGGCCAGCAGGCGGACAGCGCTTCCTCGCTGGGTGCGATCAACATCAACCAGATTGAAATCGTGAATCTGGCGAACGCCTCCACCATGGTGGAAACCCTGGTGTCCGGGGCCCTGGGAGCGGAACGGTTTGTGTTTTCCAACAACAATCCGGATGGCGTGGGTCCCTCCGCCGCCGCCGCCGTGACCACCGCCGGGTTGACTTTCTTCGATTTCGCCGACCCCAAGGTGCGCCGCGTATCCATCCCCTTGAGCCTGCCCGATGGTTCGCGCATCCAGCCCCAGGAAGTCTGGTTCTCCGCCGACAACAAATACGTCTTCATCCGGGCCGCGTCGTGGGATGAAATCATCACCCTGACGTTGAATAAGGTTCCGCTGGCCAACGACCCGTCATTTTCCTCGACCATTCAGGTCAACATCAATTTCATGTCCTCGCGGTCGCGCGGCCTGACCGCCCTGCGTCCCCTGGATGGGGGCAGGGTGCTGGCGGCCTACTCCGGCAGCAGCGAAGTGGTCATCTACGACGCCGGCAACGCCGGGGCGGATCCGGTGATCTACGGCGGAATCAATGGTCCCGTTTCCTGGATTGAACCGCTCTCCGATGGCGCCCAGACCTACTATTTCCTGCTGGCGGCGGGGAGGCAGAAGGCCTATCTGCTGAATGCCGCCAACGGCGCCTTCGACGCGATGAACCTGCAGCCCCTGTCCAGCCAGATTCCGTCTCCCAATGGCCGGACCATCGTTCTCATCGGCGCATCCGGATTGATCCGGCTGGTCAAGGCCGAGACCCGTACCGGGCAGACCGGCTCCGCCACGCCGCGTTTGCGGGAGATTCCCATCCAGGTCAATGCGGCCCAGAGCGGATTTGTATTCGGAAACAATGGCGATGCGCTGTTCGGCCTGTTCCGCAAGAACAACGAAAACTTCTCCCGCCTGCTGACGGTGGACCTCAACTCGGGCGCCCCCGGCGAGGCCGGACTGGATGAAATCTACGAGTCCCTGGGAGTGACTCCCTCGGGACATATCCACATGCGGCTGAAGCGGGACAAGGGGACGCTGGCGGTGATGCCGCCGGGAGAACTGACGAAGGACCGCATCTGGAAAGTGGGCGGCTACCTGTACCATGGGGTGTTTGATCCGGCGGAGCCGGAAGGGGAGGAGCCGAAATGAGCAGGCTGTTTGTCGCGCTGGCGGGCCTGGTTCTGCTGCTGTCGCCGATCCAGGCCGCCGCGGATGCGGGCAATCTGAAAATTGGAACCAGCACGGTCTGGCTGACCGGCAAGGATTTCGACGTCATCTCCAAGGACGACGCCACGACGTCGTTTGATCTCACGGGTGGTTTTGCGCTGCTGGATGATCTCTTTCTGGAAATCACCTGGGAGCGTTTCCGCAAGGGCGCCAATATCCACGACGCCCACTTCAATCAGCTCACTCTCAACCAGTGGAGCCTGAGCGCCCGTTACCGCTATCAGATTCTCGGGTGGCTGGCGGTGCAGGGCCGGGCGGGAGGCAGCTTCGGCTATGGCCAGTACCGCATCCGCGAATACGAAGAGGACGATGAAAACGTGTACTCCGCCAATTCCTGGACCTTCGGCGGGCTGGCCCTGGCCGGCGTCGAGTTTTGCCTGCCCCGGGAGTACATGCAGGAAATCGGCGCCCGATCCACGGAGGACAACGTATTCACCTTCGCATTGGTCATCGAGGCGGGAGGGGTGTTCCGTTCGCCGCTGTCTTTCGACACCACGCCGCAGGCGCCTGATCCCGTCAACGAAAAAAAGACCGCCCGGCTGGAGACCGTTCCAGTCAACATGGGTTCCCTCGGCCTCACGGGACCCGCCCTGCGCGTGGGTGTGTTGATGTACTGGTGACCGGCGCGGGGTTGGTTCATCCGGCTGAACGGTGGCTTGTTGGGAATTGTCCGGTGCTCCCCCTGACAGGAGAAATAACCGGCTGGCCGGGATGGATGCCCATGGGTACGGGATTTCCGGTTTGATATCAGGCCGCTTTACAAGCATGGGCGGGCGGGCTAGAAATTGTCCGTTTTCCCCGTTGGCGTTTCCCCCGGCGAATCCGGAACCATGATGCAAAGCCCTGATCTTATTCCGCCTGTACGCCAGCGCCTGAATCGCGTCTTGGTGCTGTCCGCCTGCCTGTTCGCCGTGAGCGTGTCTGGCGGTTGCTCCAAAAAAAACAGCGGTCCCGATGGAGCCGCCCCCGAAAAGACGGGGCTGACCCCGCTGACGGCGCCGTCCAGGGTGGAAGCGCCGCCGCCGCCGCAACCCAAGGCGCGCACCACGCCCTGTCTGGACGCCAGTTCCTTCAAAAACCTCAATCTCGCCAAACTTCCCCCCGATATGCTCAAGGAGTTCGGGTGCATCGCCGCCGATGAACTCTGTCCCTGCGATTGTCCGGCCAGCCTGGGCGTGTGCCTGGCCAATCCGGGGATGTGCAACCGCGCCCACCGCCTGGGCCGCTTCATCAATGTCCTGCTGGAGAACAAGGCCGCCGGCGATCAGCTCAAGGAACACCTGACCAAGGGTTTTTTTCCCACCTACGAGTCCAAACAGGCGGATCTGGAACTGGACAACGTGGCCTTCACCGGCCCGGCGGCCGCCGATGTGACCATCGTTGAATTTCTGGATTTCCAGTGTCCGTACTGCCGGTTGACCTTTCCCGCCATCAAGATGGCGGCGGAACAGATGAAGGGGAGAAAAGTCAAGGTAGTGCTGAAACATTTCCCCCTCTCCAGCCATCCTTTTTCGGACCTGTTCGCCCGGTCGTTTGAAGCCGCCCGCGAACAAAAGAAGGAATGGCAAATGGCTGAACTCCTGTTTGCCAACCAGGACGCCGCTTCACCGGAATTGCCCGTGCTCATCGCCCAGAAGCTGGGGATGAACATGGACAAGTTCAAGTCGGATTTGCAGCCGGATGGCCAGCCGGCCGCGCGCGTGGAGCGCAACAAGCTGGAGGCGCGGCGCTTGAACCTGGATTCCACCCCCAGTATTTTCATCAACAATTATCCGTTCAAAATCGGGGCGTCGCCGGACTTCATCCAGGATCGCGCCGAAGACATTCTGGAAGGCGACCGGAAATGCAATGAGGCCGCCCGCAAGATTGAACCGCCGGTGATCGGCGGGGCGGCTCCAACGGCGGGGGCGACCCCCGCTGGCGGGGTAGGTCCCTGACCGGCGCCGGATTCTGGGAGAGCAAACGCATGAAATCTCAACCCTTCCGGATGAGCCTCGCCGCCCTGGTTGTGGCGCTGGCCGCCTCCATCGCCTGGGCGCAGGCGGACAAACCCGTGGTGGTTCCGGGAACCGTTCCCGCGGGCGGCCCCGCAAAGCCGGTGGAGCCCGTCAAACCGGCTGAACCGGCCGCCCCAGCCGTTCCAGCCGCGCCCGCGGCGCCCGCCCAGCCCGCGACGGCGGCCCCGGCGCAACCCGCCGCTCCTGCTTCGCCTGCTCCGGCGGCGGACGCCAAAAAGGATGAGGGCAAGAAAGAAGACAAGCAGGAGCCCCCCGCGCCCAAACCCCAAACCCGCACGGTTCGCGCCGCCGGCAAGGGTTGGGAAGTGATCCTCAAGGTGAAACCCGGCATTCCTGATCCAGGCAAGGTGGCGCTTGTCGATGTCCAGGCCTCCCGTTTGGTCAATCCGCCGGATCCGTTTTATGGGCCGCGCGTGCCGGTCACCAGCCGCCTGGTCGCAACTCCCGCGCACGAAAATTTCAAGGGCGACGCCCGCCGTTACGAAGTGCGGCCTTCCGGCGATGCAGGCAATTACGCCTTCCACTTCACCCCGCCGCGTGAAGGCTGGTTCAAAATCCGTTTCCAGTCCACCTTCCGCAATGAAGAGATGGATATCACCGCGCGTATCCCCGTGGGCATGTGGCCCCTGCCCAAGGACGACTCCGTGGAGATCGAGGGCGGAAAAAAGAAAAAGGAAGAAGCTCCGGTGATGCCCGCTGGCCGCGGACCGGTGGTTCCGCAAGGCTTCAAGGCGGGGGTCAGCACCGCCTCGCCCGCGTCCGCTGGCGCCGGGGATGAAGATGCGGTTCACGAGGCGATGGAAGAGATCGGCGAGGCCTGGGCGGGGTTGTCTGGTCAGGTTTTCGCCGCCGCTTCCCCGGTGCAAAGCCGTAGCGAGGCGGACGCGGACAATCTGCTCAAGGTCATCCGTGAATTGAAGGCCAAGGGGCCCATGCCGATGGGGAGCGCCGCCGACGCCATGATGGCGGAAATGGAGACCCGCGCCGCCGAATTGCAGGGGTTCGTCAAGGCGAAGAAGTACAAGGAAGTCCGTGACGTGATGAACGCCATGTCCGCGGGACTCTGCTTGCGGTGCCATCTGGTGTACCACATGGATGTGATGCAGTCGGCGGACAACTATCCAGCGTCGCTGGGAACCTTGAAATGATGGAGCGGAAGCCAATGAAACGCGGATTCTGGATCAGTTTCGGTATTGCGGCCTTTCTCTTCGCCGGGGTCCAGGCGCTGGCGCAGGATGACGAAGGCGAAGCCCAGCCGGAGAAGCAGAAGGGGAGTGAACTGCCCGCGGCGCGCGGGGATGCGGTCAACGGCGAGAAGCTCTTCCGCATCCACTGCGCCGCCTGTCACGGCTTCACCGGCCGTGGGGACGGCGCGGCCGCGAAGCATCTGGCGGTTCCGGTGATCAACCTGCATGACGGCGGGCTGATGAACCGCCGCACCCCCACCGAACTGGCGCAGATCATCGAACGCGGGGCGATTTCGGTCAAAGGCTCCCGCGCCATGCCCAGCTTCAAGGAAGCCCTGTCCCCGCTGGAACGCTGGGATATCGTGGCGTATCTCGAAACCCTGTACCCGAAAATCCAGGATTTCTTCCCGGAGGCGGGCCGTTTCACCGTCAAGAAATTCGACATGGATGACACCGGCAAGAGCCGGATCAAGAAACTGCTGGAATCGGATTTGTCCCCGGCGGAGTCCTCGCTGGTGCTGATCACCGTGTTCAAGGGCGGATCGGAGCGCGGCGAGCCGCGCAATATCCCCTATGTTCCCGCGGAACTGGACAACCTGAAGAAGGAAGACAAACTGGGATACCTGGCGTTCTTTGACATTCCTGGACCGAAGGGTTCCATGTCGGTGGGAATGGCGATTGCGCCCAACGGAACCATCCTCAAGCTGTCCGGCACCGATGCGCTGGGCGTCAACGCTGCGGACAACCGCATGCTGAAAGAGTTTGAGGGGCAGGGTAAACGCGGTTCCAAACCCGAGCCCTTCAAGGCGCGGACCAAACCCGCGAATGTCTACGCGGCGGGGGTTTTTCGCGGGTGGGTCCGCATGATCGAGGCTGTGTATGGCTTCGAGCGCGACGAAAAGGATCGCACCTGGGCGGATTGACCGGCGACCGCCCGGGGCGGAGGTGACGCGCCGCCCAACCCCTGCCTGAGCGGATCGCCGGGCGTCATCCCGGCGGCGCGTGTTCGCCGCCGCGTGGCGGACAAGCCGCGCGGCCTGACGTACTGTGGGGCGGCTTTCTTTCCAGATGGCGCCTGTGGGGACGCCGGCGCGACCAAGAAAATCTCACGCGGCATGAGCCGGCCGGGGTTTTGCTTCAACGGTGAATGGGCGCTGAAATCCGGGAGCGGATGTCCCGCTGTTTTGACCAATCCTTGCGCTGACCGATAGAGTTTGCTCCGCCGCGAGGCGGATTGGGAAGGATTATGCCGAATCTGATCGCCATGTCGTTCGAGGGCGAATTGGCCCCATCGTTTGAATTGCGTTGTCTGAAGCCGGGCAGGACCCCGCCGGATGGTTGGGGAATCGGCTTTTATCCCGGCGGCGAACCTTCCGCCTCGGTGCTGAAGGAGCCCGCGCCGCCCCACGGCAGCATCCGCAGCCAGCTTGTGGATGCGTGGGAGCATCTGGCGTCCTCGATTTTTGTCATGCACATGCGCCGCGCCCGCTGGGGCAGCATGAGCGACGCCAACACCCAGCCGTTCTGCCGGAGTTGGGGACGCCGCGACTGGCTGATGGCCCACAGCGGCAGCCTGGCCCGCAAGCTGGAAATTCCGCAAGATGCATTGTTCGAGCCGGTCGGCTCCACCGACTCCGAGGCGATTTTCTGCGCGCTGCTCAACCGGTTTCACGCCCATGGCTGGAAGCGCCTGCGCGACGCCGATTTGCTGACGGTCCACGACTGGCTGCACCAGTTGAACGAATTGGGAGACATGTCTCTGGTGATGACCGACGGCGGCGATGTGCTGGTTTACGCGGACAAACACCGCGAAAGCCAGTTGTACACCTGGCGGGTGTTGCCGCCCTATGACAGCCTGGCGGTGGGCAACAACGACTTGATGGCGGATTTTTCCCGGCGCGGCGTGAAGAGCAGAAAGGGGGTCATTGTCTGTTCCGAAAAGCTCAAGGCCGAACAGGGGCCGGAATCCCAGTGGAAGCCCCTGGCGCCCGGACGCATGATGTTAATCCGGCAGGGCGCCATCCGCGCGGAAATACAGGCGCCCGACGGCGCCGGAAGGGATCGGGTTGTCGTGAACAGCCATGCCGCTCCCCGCAGGCCCTCGACCATGCGGCCGAAAACCCTCTCCGTGGTTCACCGGACAGTGTACAAATACGAGGAACCGGTGCAGCGCAGCAGGCACAAATTCCGCCTGAGACCGTTGCATGATCCCTTGCAGAATCTCTTGCAGCATTCATTGTCGCTGTCCACTCCCGGGCAGACCACGGAATTTCAGGATGTCTTCGGCAACCATGTGCATCGCCTGCATGTGGAAGAACCATTCAGCGAAATGGTCATCGAGGCGAAGTCCAGGGTGCGGGTGCTGGACACCGATCCGCTCAATTTTAATCCGCTGCACGTGCGCTCGACCATCCCGCTGGTCTGGATGCCGTGGCAGCGCCACATGTTGCAGCCTTACCTGCTGCCGCCCGAATTGCCCGAAACCGAGTTGGCCGAACTGACCGAATACGCCATGAGTTTCGTCGAGCGGAACTCTTACGATCTGCTGGACACCCTGCTCGACATGAATGACAGCATCTTCAAGGAATACAAATACAGCCAGGGGTCCACCAACCTGTACACGACCCCGTTTGATGTCTACGTCAACCGCCGCGGAGTCTGTCAGGACTTCGCCAACCTGTTCATTTGCCTGGCCCGCCTGTTGAGCGTGCCCGCGCGGTATGTCTGCGGGTATATCTACGTGGGGCCGCGCAACGAGAACCAGGTGCAGTCGGAGGCCAGCCATGCCTGGGTGCAGGTTTATCTGCCCGAGGCCGGATGGAAGGGCTTTGATCCCACCAATGGCTGCATGACCCAGACCGATCACATTCGCGTCGCCGTGGGCCGCAATTACGTGGACGCCACCCCGACATCCGGCACCATCTACCAGGGAGGAAAGGGTGAGTCCCTCTCGGTGGATGTGCGCGTGGAAGCGCTTCCTGAAGCTGGAGAAACATGAGCCCGGCTTCCGCATTCTCCACGCGCGTGGTGGCCGCGGACGAAGCCGGCATTGAAGAAACGGCGGCCATCCTGCGGGAAGATGGAATCGCCGCCATCCCGACGGAAACCGTTTATGGCCTGGCGGGCAACGCTTTCAGCTTCGACGCCGCCGCGAAGATCTTCGAGGCCAAGGATCGCCCATCGTTTGATCCGCTGATCGTTCATATCCCTCCGCCGCCACGGGCCGTAGGCAAACGTCTGATCAAATGGCTCTGGGATTGGGGGGTGATCCACCCCCATGGCTTGCCGGTCACGCAATGGGGCAGGGTGTCCGCCTTGATGGATGTCTTCTGGCCTGGCCCGCTGACGATTGTATTGCCGCGCGGCGATCGCATCCCGGAAATCGTTACCGCCGGTTTGCCCAGCGTGGGGGTGCGCATGCCCCGCCACCCTGCTGCGGCGTCCCTGCTGCGGCGTCTGGATTTCCCCCTGGCGGCTCCCAGCGCCAATCCGTTCGGACGCATCAGCCCCACCAGCGCCGGCGATGTGATGGCGGGGCTTGGCGGGCGGATTCCCCTGATTCTCGATGGGGGACCCTGCGAGGCCGGCGTCGAGTCCGCCATTGTTCAGCCTCTGCTCACCGGACGTATCCGCTTGTTGCGGCCGGGCGCCGCCACCGCCGAGGAAATCGGCCGGGTGCTGGGAGAGCCGCTGGAGTTGGCCCCGCGCATTCCCGTGCAGGAGGCGCCCGCGGCGCCGGGCATGCTGGAAAATCATTATGCGCCGGAACGCCCCTTGTGGATGTTGCCCCACGCGCTCCCGGAGTTGAGCGGCATGGACCGGCGCGCCATGAAATGGGCGATATCCCAGGCGCAGCGCTCTGGCGCGGCGGTATTGGCGTTCCGGCGCCATGACGGCGGGGTGCGCGAATCGCTGGAAGCCGGACTGGGCATGCCGCTTCAATGGTTTGAACTCAGCGAGGATGGCGATCCGGTCCAGTGCGCCCGGGAGTTGTTCAAGGCGTTGCGCGCGATGGATGGATCGGGGGCCGGAACCCTGTTCTGCGAACCGCCGCCCGGGCAAGCCGGGTTGATGTACGCCATTGGCGACCGCTTGGGCCGGGCCTCGCGGCCGTTGCCCGCGCTGTGCTGATCAGGAGGACGGATTTGGAACTCACCGGTCATCCCCTTCCCGCCCCGCCGCCCCGCTGGATGGTGGTGCTGATGATGGCCTTGCGCCGGAAAATCATTCGCGCGCTGAACGCGATGACGCCGGCGGAACTGGTCCTGTTCGACATGTCCGCAGGCGTGGCGCGCACCCAGGTGATTGGCGTGCTCGCCGCGCTGAATATCGCCGATCGTCTCGACAGCGGACCCGCCACCGCAAGGGAACTGGCGCGCCTGACGGGAGTCAACGCCGGCGCGCTGCACCGTTTGATGCGCGCCTCTGCGGCGTGGGGCGTATTCGACCTGGATGGGGAAGGGCGATTCCACAACAACCGGCTTTCGCGGGCGCTGAAAACCGGGGCGTCCACGGCCCGCGCCTTCGCGCAATATATGGCCTCTGCTTCCAACGTTCACGCCTGGGCGGCGGCGGCGGAACCGGTCAACACGGGCCGCAGCGCGTTTGAACACGTCCACGGCATGGGCATATGGGAATGGTTTGATTTGCATCCCCATGAGCGCGAGACCTTCGCCCGCGCCATGATGTCCCTGACCATCGTGGACGCCCCGGCGATCGTTTCGACGTACCCGTTTCACGAGATTGGAACCTTATGCGATGTCGGCGGCGGACGCGGCACGCTGCTTTCCGAGGTGCTGCTGCGCAATCCGGGGATGAAAGGCGTCCTGTGCGATGCGCCCGGGGTGCTGGAGTCTGCCGCGTCCCTGCTGGCGGCTCGCGGCGTGCAGGACAGGGTCACGCTGCGGCAGGGCAGTTTTTTTGACCAGGTTCCTCTGGGGGCGGACGCCTGGATGCTCAAGAATATCCTCCATGACTGGGATGACGAGCGCTGCCGGAAAATCCTGCGGGTCATTCGTGCGGCGATGAAACCGGGACAGAAGTTGCTGGTGATTGAATCCCTGCTGGAGCCAAATGGAAATGACGAAATATCTGTAGTTTCGGATGTCCAGATGCTGGTCGTGTGCAGCGGCGGATGCGAGCGTTCCCGCGAGGAGTATTTCGCGCTGTTCCGGGACTGCGGTTTCCGCCCGGGCCGCGTGCTGCAAACCCAGTTGCAGATGGCCGTGATCGAGGGCGTGGCGGTTTGAACGCGCGCCGTCATTCCTGCTGCCCCATTGAACAGGCGGGATGGACCGGATGAAGAACAGGTTGAGGTTCCTGATCCGCCTGGTGCTGCGCGGGATACTCGGCGCCGTGGTGATGCTCGCCGCTTTCGCCGCATCATGGATGGTTCTGTTTCAGGAGGGCGCATCCGCCTGGGGGGCCGGCGAAAGCGAAACCAGGGCGGAATATCCGGGGGATCGCTGGATGCCGGACGCGGTCTTGCGGAGCACCCGGGCGGTTTCCATCGCGGCGCCGCCGGAGAAAGTCTGGCCCTGGCTGATGCAGATCGGGCAGGATCGCGGCGGTTTCTATAGCTACGAGTGGCTGGAAAACCTGGCCGGGAGCAATATCCGCGGGGTGGATCGCCTGATCCCGGAATTCACGCGCGAACGCCAGCCCGGAGAAAAAGTCTGGCTTGCGGATCCATCCCGTTTTGATGGTCAGATGCACAATGTGGTTGTGGAAGCGCATGCGCCGGACCGGCTGGTGTTGTGTGCGCCGCCCGACATGGAAGCCATCCGGACGCGGGGATTGGCGTCGTTTTTCCTGTGGTCGTTCGCGCCGCGGTCAGACGTGAACGGCAATACGCGGTTGATTGTCCGCTCCAGCTATGGCGTGGATTATCCGCAAACCGGCGTGGTTTCGCTGATGCATTTTCTCATGGAACGCAAGATGCTGGCTGAACTGTCGCGGCTCGCGGGCGGCGGTTCCACGGATGGCGGCTCCAGCGAAGTCATCTGGTTCGCCGCGCTGGTGTTGTCGGCGTTGCTGTTGTGGGCCGCCTCGATGTTGTCCCCATGGCATACGGGCTGGCTGATTGGCGCGCCCGGAATGGCGCTCTGGAGCATGGTGCTGTTTCAGGCCTGGCCATCGGCGATTGCAGGCGGGGTGCTGGCGCTGCTTTCCGTCATCATATTGATCTGGTCGTGGCGTCAGGTGGGGGTGAATGATGACGGTTTTGCCGATCCTCTTTCGTGACGAGTGGCTCTGCGCCGTGGACAAACCCTCTGGCCTGGCGGTTCACCGGGGCTGGGCGCGCGAACGCGACACCGCCATGACCCTGTTACGCGACCAGCTTGGTCAATGGGTGTATCCGCCTCACCGGCTGGACCGGGGAACCAGCGGTTGCCTGGTTTTCGCGCTCAATCCGGAAGCCGCGCGGGCGCTTGGCGAACAGTTCGAGCGCGGGGAGGTTTTCAAGCGTTATCTGGCGTTGACGCGGGGCGAATGGCGCGATCCCGTTCTGTTGGACCATCCCGTTCGCGCGGACAGGAAGGGCGTGCGCGTTCCGGCCGCGACGGCGTTCCGGCCGCTGGCCCGCGGCGGCGGTTTCACGTTGACCGAAGCCATTCCGCGGACGGGGCGGCTGCACCAGATCAGACAACACCTCAAGCACCTCGGCCATCCCATCGTGGGGGATGTGGAATACGGCAAGGGCGATATCAACCGGCGCTTCCGTGCTGAATTTGGATTCCATCGCCTGGCGCTTCACGCCGCGGAACTGCGCCTGAAACATCCTGTCACTGGCGCCGGGTTCATTTTCCGCGCCCCTTTGCCGGCTCCGTTTCTGCAGGTCCTGATGGCGCTGGGCATTCCGTATTCCAGCGCGGAGGATGATGGACGGGACCCGTGACAGGCCGCCGGGAAGAGACAAGGTCGCCTTCCCCCCGGATGGAATATGGAACGTCATCCCATGAAAGTCCGCCGCCTTGCAGCAGCGGCGGCGCGGACGCCGGAGATCGAATGATGGGCGATGATTGCGGACTGGAAGCAGAAGCAGATCCAAATACGGCAGGGGCGCCCGGTCCTTTTGATGCCTTCTCTACCCCCAAAACCAGATGGCGGCGGGGAAGGAACGCCTTCCCTCTTTGCCGGGGGGGAGGGGTGCGCTATACTTAACTGGAATGAGTGAGGAAATGTTCAGCCGCCTCGGGCAGCAGATTGAACCAGGGCCGGAATCTGTTCCCGCGGTGAAAAAATCCCGGAAGCGGGAACTGGCCTTCCTCTGGGTTGGCCTGGCGGCGGTGTCGGCGGCCGTGGCCTTTCTTCTCACGCCCGGGTTGTATTCCAGCGGCGCGTTGCCCACTTCGGACAGTTTTCTGGACAAGATCGCTTCGGAAAGCATCAAGGCGCCGCGCGACTACACCATCCCTGATGAAGAGCAGACCGAACTGAAACGGGACGAAGCCGAGCGGGCGGTACGTTCGGTTTATAATTTTGACAGCAATATTTCCGACGAACTGAACGATCGGATTCATCGGGCCTTCGCCCATGTGCGCGCGCTGTTCGAGCCCGATCCGTCCGTCGCCGGGGAGCCAGCGGGGGAGTCCGGCGACCCCGTCAATGAATCGGAAATGGACATGGCGATGGGCGGACGTCCGGCCCCAGCCCCGGTGCGCCCGCCCTATGCGGATCCCGCCGCGCCGCCGCCCAGACCAGCGGACAAGGCGGGAGAGAAAGCCGCGCCGGCGAACGGAAAACCCGCCGTCGAGGCCCCCGCCGGACCCGATCCCACGGTGCTGGCCGCCGTGGACGCGGAAAAACCCCGCTTCTTTAGCATTCTGCGCATGGCCCCGAACGAGCGCGTGTGGAAGGCCCTGCGCGACGAACGCTTCTCTCTCGCGGTGGAGAAGGCTGCTGTTGATTTGCTCAAGCGCGCCATGAGCCAGGATTTGTCCGAGGACGCCACGCGGCGGATCGAGGACACCGGACGGCTGGTGACCATCCAGCGGTTGCGCAACGGCGAGATATTCGAAGAGGAGAACATCAAGTCCGATCTGGTGCGGGATATCGTCGAGGCGCGCCGCCAGTTGCAGGAGGCTCCGGTGGCGGAACTGGAGGGGCTGGCGCCGGAGTTGCAGTACGCCATCCGGGCGATTGTCAGCCAGGTGATTGTCCCGAACACCAGCTTCAACGCCATGGAGACCACCCAACGCAAGCGTCAGGCGCGGGACGCGGTCCGCCCCCTGACGGTTTCGGTGAAGAAGGGCGAGGTGGTGATCCGCGAGGGAGAGCGGTTTGAGCCCCGCCATCTGATGATCCTCAAGGGCATCGCCAGCGTCACCCGCGAGCAGAGCCGCACCCAGGCGTTCCTGGGCAGTTTCTGCGCGGTGGGGCTGTTCATTGGCGTCAGTTTTCTGTTTGCGCGCCGCAACATCAGGAAGTTCCGTGTCTCCCCGCGCGATGTGGTTTACCTGTCGGTGGCGTTGCTGGGCACGCTGCTGTTTGGCCGGCTCTGGATGTCCGTGGCCCCGGCCCTCCGCGATCACTTGCCGGACGCCTCCAACGTGACGCTGTATTACCTGTTCCCGGTGGCCGCGGGCGCCATGATGACGCGCATGGTGTTGAACAGCGAAGTGGCGATCATCTACTCGCTGATCGCCTCCGTGCTCTTCGGCATGATGGCGGAAAACAGCTTCCCCATGATGATGTTCGCGGCGGTCAGTTCCCTGCTGTGCGCCCACGGGGTTGGCAAGGTCAAACAACGTTCCACCATCATGAAGGCGGGCGTCCATGGCGGGCTCGCTTCGGCGGGCATTGTGCTGGCGATGTCGCTGATGGACGGCAAATTCACCTCGCCTTCCGCGCTCAGCAGCGGCGTGATGGCCTTCGCGTCTGGTCCCATCTCCGCCATGATCGTGCTCACCATGTCTTACCTGGTGGAGGATGTTTTCGGATACACCACCAATATCCGCCTGCTGGAACTGGCCAATCTGAACCACCCGGTGCTGAAGGAGTTGATTCTGCAGGCGCCGGGCACCTATCACCACAGCATCATCGTCGGGTCGCTGGTCGAGGCGGGGGCGGAGGCGATTGGCTGCAATCCGCTGCTGGCCCGGGTGATGGCCTACTACCACGATATCGGCAAGGCCAAGAATCCGGAATATTTCGCCGAGAACCAGAAGGGCGGGCTCAACCGGCACGACAAATTGTCGCCGCATATGAGCGCGCTGGTTATCAAGGCCCATGTCAAGGATGGCATGGAGATGGCCCGCCAGCACAAGCTGCCTGATCCCATTATCGCCGCGATTGAACAGCACCATGGCAACACGTTGATCCGCTATTTCTACCACAAGGCGCGCCAGCAGGAGGCGCCGGACAATCCGGTGCGGGAGGATGATTTCCGCTATCCCGGACGCAAACCGCAGTTCCGCGAATCCGCGCTGTGCATGCTGGCTGACGGCATCGAGGCGGCGGCGCGCTCCATTCCCGATCCCACGCCGGCGCGGCTGCAGGGCTTGGTGCAGACGATGATCAACCGGCTGTTTTCCTCCGGGCAACTCGACGAATGCGACCTCACCCTGCGCGATCTGCACAAGATCGCCGAGGCCTACACCCGCGTGCTGACCGGCATGTACCACCACCGCCCGCGTTATCCGCAGCAACCGGCCAAGGTGCGGGCGCGGGCCAGCGGATCTTCGCCCCAGGCGGAAAACAATGAATCCACCCCCAGGCCCGCCGCCGATGAACATCATTCTTCAGAACCGGTTGCGGCGCCCGCCGCTTCCTCTCCGTACGCTGCGGCGAAGAGCCCTTCAGGTTCTTGAGCAGATAGGCGCGGCGGATGCGTCGCTTGGCGTGGTGCTGGCGGGCGAGGTCCATGTCCGCAGCCTCAAGCGCCGGTATTTTGGCGGAGGCTCCGCCACCGATGTGCTCAGCTTTCCCGCTCCGGCGCTTCCCGGACAGCCCGCCCCGCTGGGGGATTTGGTGATCTGCGGTCCGGTGCTGGTCCGCCAGGCGCGCCAGCATGGCGCGGCCATCGAGATGGAAGCCCTGGCCTTGTTGATCCACGGTTGCCTGCACCTCACCGGCTGGGATCACGATACGGACTCCCGGCGCGGGAAGATGATGCGGCGCGAGCGGGCCATTTTTTCCGCAATCGCTCCAGGCGTTCCCTGGCCGCTGGAAGCCGAATACGCGCGGTTCAATGGCGAAAAACAGACTGTTTGACAGACAGGAGAAAAATAAGCGCGATGTGGCGTCACCCTAGGGATTGCGCGGGATTGGGGACGCCGCGGGGGCCCTGCGGCGTGGATGCCTGTAGCCAGCCTACCTCGGCAGATCGGGGGCGGATTCTCCGGGGCCGGGGCTCGCCGCCCCGCCGCCGGATGCTCCCTTGAAACTGTTGAGGATGCGGTAGAACGCCACGCGCGCGCTGCCCGCGTTTTTGCTGTTGGAAAATTCCTTGACGATGCGGTCGTAAATCGCCATCGCGGTCTTGCGGTCGCCGTTGATTTCCGCCATCTGCCCCTGGTACCAGAGCGCATCGGGAATGAACTCGGATTTCGGATTCAGATCGCTCATCTTGCGCAGTTCCTCTTCCGCTTCCTTGAATTTCTTGAGTTTGAAGTAGGCGTCGCCGCGCCAGAAATGGATGCGTTCAATGAAGTCGTTGGCGGGCTGCAGCATCATCGCCTGATCCAGCAGTTTGACGCCTTCGGTCAGGCGGCCCGCCTTGACGGATTCCTCGCCCTTCTCGACCAGCTTGCGCAGAGCCCCCGAGCGCGCCTCGGCGAGGCTGGCGGTCATCACCTTTTCAATGAATTTGCTGACGTGTTCCTTCTCGACCCGGTTCCAGTTCTTCATCGCGTCGTCAATATTGCCTTCGCGGATTTGGTCGTAGGCTTCCTCGGCCAGCTTCTCGTTGCGGGTGACGCGGGACTCCTTCTGCTTGCGTTCATCGGTCTGCTTGACCAGCGTGGCCAGTTCGTCGGCCTTTTCCTGCAGTTTTGTTTCGACCTCGCTCAGGCGGCGCTCGGAGGCGTACCAGGCCCCGGTGGCGATGATGACAATGAACAGCACATAGGAAACCGCCGAATTGTACAGGTACCGCTTCTGGTACTGCTCCTGCCGGACCTGGATTTGCTTGATGTCCGCCGCAAGGTTCTTGACCAGGTTGTCGGTCTTGATGGTCATGTTGCGCGATTCGATGATCTCTTTCTTGATCTCGATGAATTCGCGCCGGACGTCGCTGATTGGCGCTCCTGTCTCGGGAACCGGTGGTTCCGCCGGTTTTTCAGGCATGACATTCTCCATTCCGGGAGGAAGTCCCGGATCCGAAGCCAGTCCCGGATCGCTGGAAAGTCCGGGGCTGCTTATTCCACCGTTGACGCCGGAAGCGATACCTTCGCCGTGCCCGATGTCACTTCCTCGCCTTTTTGATTTTTTGCCCACACTCGTAAGGTCAGAAGGGCCGTTTCAGGGCCTTTTTCGACTCCATCTATCACGCCGCCGCAGGTCAGCGTGTCCCCCGGCCACACGATCCGCTTGAAGCGCAGGTTGGTCTCGCGGAAATTGCGGACGCCCACCCAGTCGGTCAGGCATTGGGCGATGAAGCCCGCGCTGATCATTCCGTGGGCGAATACCCCTGGATACCCGCCGGATTTGGCGAATTCCTGATCCCAGTGGATGGGATTGAAGTCGCCGCTTGCCCCCGTGTACATCACGATCTGGGTTTTGGTGATGGGCGTCTTGGTCAGATAGGGGATGGCGTCCCCGATCCGCCATTTCCGTGTTTCGCTCATTTCCGCTCCTCCGGCTCGGGGCGGTACACCACCACGGTCAGCTTGGTGAAGACTTCCGAGCCGTCCTCGCCGGTTCCGGTTTCTGTGATCTCGATGAACTCATTGCGGCCGCTGGCGCCCTGTTTTTCATGGATACTTTTGATCTCCCCAACCACGGTGATCTTCTCCCCGGCGGTGATGGGGCGGATATAGCGGACGCCGAACTCGCCGTGCAGCACGCGGCGGTAATCCAGGTTCAGGCTTTCCCGCACATTGGAGCCGGGCTTGAGGGTCATGATGAAGGTGGGCGGCGCGACCAGGGATTTAAAGCCGAGGGCGCGGGCGATTTCCTCGTCGTGGTAAATGGGATTGTGCTCGCCCAGGGCCTCGGCGAATTTCCGGATGGCGCCTTTTTCGATTTCATTGACGCCGGGCAGGGATTTGAGCCCGATCAGGGACCGGTCCAGCATGAAGATGAACTCCGGGAGAAAACCGGCGGCCAATGTACCACACGGACCATAAATGTAAACCGCTTTGAATCAGACCGGGATGTATGGCGTAGTCATTCCGTTCGTGAAGTCCCGCGTTATTCTCTGGTTTTGTCCAGGGGGCTGCCGCCATGCGGCGGCGGCGTGCATGGAACCTCCGAACCACCGGCCAGGCGCGCCAACACCAGGCAAACCATAACAGGTGTGGACACCGCGGGTGCGTGGACCCGCATGGTCAATACCGGAAACCCGGGATCAGCGATGGGCTGCTCCGGCGCTGATCCCGGCCGGGCCGGAAAGACCACAGGGGCGCATGATCCCCGGGAGCCGGGTCTCAGCCATATCCATGGGGGGCATGGCGCAACTTCCGGCGCCCGTCCAGCCCGGGCCGAAAAAATAGCCCGCTCCGGGAATGGAGCGGGCTGGGAGAGGAGGGAGAAGAGGGCGATCTAGGCCATGGCCTGGAAATCGGAGAGTTGGCGCGCCAACTGGTCCTTGGTGCGTTTTTCGAGTTGGCGGGCGCGTTCCCGGCTGATGCCAAAGCGGTCTCCAATCTGCTGCAGGGTCATCGGTTCATCCGACAGCAGGCGCTGCTCGACGATGAAACGCTCGCGTTCGCCCAGCACCTTCAGGGCTTCGCGCAGCGCCCCCTGCAGCCGGCCCATCTCCTCGGACTGAACCATATGACCTTCCACGTCCGGCGTGTTGGACTCCAGCCGGTCGAGCCGGGAGGTCCGGCCTTCGTCGTCGAAGGTGGCGTCGAGGCTGATGTCAGGCGACTTCAGGTTGATATTGGCCAGTCCGGATTTTTCGGCCTCGGGCAGCACCCCCGCATCCATGGACATTTCAATGGAGGGGCCATCGCCATGGGCTCCGAAGGTCACCGATTCCCGGGTTTCGCGGGAGCCGAAGAACAGCTTGCGGTGGGCTTCCTTGGAGCCCAGCCGGACCGCTTTCACATTGGCCAGAATGTAGTTCTGGATGTACACACGAATCCACCAACTCGCGTAGGTGATGAAGCGGAAACCCTTGTCCGGGTCGAAGCGTTCAACCGCCTTCATCAGGCCCATATTGCCTTCCTGGATCAGGTCGGCGAGGCGGATGCCATAGTAGGCGTATTTATGGGCGACGCGCACCACCAGCCGCAGGTTGGCTGAGACAAGTTTCTGGGCGGCCTTCTGGTCGCCCTTGTCGCGGTAGCGGCGGGCCAGTTCGTATTCCTCTTCCTTGGAGAGCAGACCATAGCGGTTGATGTCGGCCAGGTAGAGGTCCAGGGATTCCGAGCGGTAGGCGCCTTTCATGACTTCCTCCAGGTTGACCGGTCCCGGTGTCTCCGGGGCCACATGAGGAATGTACAGCAAGGAGTGTGCCAAAACTCACATGGGCTTAAACGGGATGGAAAAGCCGGGGAAAGGCCTTTTGGATGTGGATGGTTTATTACAAATTAAATACTTGTTTTATAAATACTTATTAATTTATATATAAAGATAAATTGTATAATTGATTTCCGGAGGAGGATATGCGGATGAGTTTCCGACTGGATTTTTCAATTTGGATGGCATCTAAACATGGTCACGATCCGTGTCTGTTGGTACACGATCCGGGAAATTGCTCACACAATCCGCTGTATTGTCTGTCCTGTTGTTCCGGACAGTGTGAATCCCCTTGCTCCCCGCCTTTTTCATGAAACAGGGATGGGAACCCCACTTTGCTCGCGGCCACTCCCCCGAGGTTTTGCATGCCCCCATTCTCCGCGCCGGGCATGCAATCAAGGGATGATTCAGTCTATTCACGCATCAGATATCCTGTGCGGATGTGGTGGATGTTTTGGATCAATCCTTCTTTTTTTCCAGAAGATCACCTGTGGTGGGGGAGGCGAGGATCTCGAATTGCTCTGAACCGGATGTGTATTCAAATTTGTACTTCCAGGTGTTGTTCTTCCACTCCAGCTCCCATTCCTTGAGGGTGAGATTCGCCCCCAGCGATGGCTGGATTTTCTCCCAGACCTGGTTCCAGGGGAGGATGCCATCCGCCGGATATTTCCCCGGCGAGGGGAAGGGAGCGGATTCTCCTTCGATCTCGCGCAGTTCAAAGGTGGCCGGGTCGTAAGCCACTTCCGCCTCCCCGCCTCCCGGAGTATCAATGATGACCTCGCATTTGGCGTCAGGGGTTCCGGCATCGTCTTCGTATACGCCCGCCACGGTTCCATCAAACCATTCCAGCGCCTTGGCGGACGCCTCCTCCACGCTGATCCTGCCGAGGCATTTCGCGCCGGCGGGCAGGTACTTGCGCTCTTCCTTCTTCGCGGATTCCATGGGACGTTTGGCGGCGCATCCACCCACGAGGGCGAGGGTCAAGAACGCGGACAACAAGGCGATGGTTTTCATGGAAATCCTTCCGGAGTGCCGATTGCACTCATGTGATTCTTCAGGGTTTTTCTTCACGAGCGGATGCCTGGCCCGCCGTCATCCCCATACTGTCCGCCGCTGGTGAATGGGCTTGTATCCGGATTTTTTCGCGCGGCAAGGGGGTTGAGGCTGTATTCGTATTTTGTGAATCCTGCCCGCAATGCATCCTCTCTATCGCGTACCGTGAACCTCGCCCCGGTCGCCACGCATCCGTCCTTCTCCCTCCCCGCGGCGCGGGGAGGAACGTTGGAACTGAAGTTCGCCGGGGAGAGCGTATACAAAATGCGCGAATTTCTCCTCCAATAAATCCAACATAACTCACATTGCCCTGATGACGCGCTGTGTTATCCTGTAGCAGTCATGAACCGCAGGAGAGTCCGCCATGGCCGATGATACCCCCGAAACGGTTTTGCATACCCCCATCTCGCCCCGTCTGGAGACCGAGATCGCCGAAGCCGCCAAACGCCTCAAGGTTCCCGTCCAGAATCTCGTGCGCGATGTCCTTGAAGACGCCTTCCGTGTGGCCGGCCGCGTCCAGAGCAATGTCGGCGGCATCGTCACCGAAATCGTCAAGGACGCCTCCGGCATCGCCCGGACCATCCGTCAGGAAGTGGCGGATGCCCAGGCTTCCTCCCCCCCTGCCGGTCAGGACAGCGCCCCCGCCGGCGGCGCATCCTCCGCCTCCGGTGAAAACCCGGCCCCCGGCGGCGAAGAGGAAGAGAAGGATGACGCCGCAACCCATGATATCCGCCACGCCTTCCCCGACGTGATCGGATGGATGCCCATGATCCTGAACCAGAACACCCTGTGCGACCATTGTGACAAGCGCATTTACACGGGGGAAACCGCGTACATGGGGGCGTCCACCGAGGTGGAGGAGCAGCCGGTGATCTGCGAGTTCTGCCTGCCTGGACCGCGCCGGTCCGGTCAGCGCAGGAAGGTATGAGCCCGCGCCATCAGGTTGGTGGGGCTGAACACCACCACTGAATTGCTGCCCGACAGGATATTGGCCAGCCGGTACTGATCGCCGATTTTGATCAAACGCAGGCTGGAAGGGCCGCGGCGGGGCAGAAGTTCCCGGTCAATATCCGGCGCGGCGATGGTCAGCGGCGACAGGTTTTCCTGAATTTGCACGGTGATGACGGTTCCCCGCGGGGTGGGCGCGGTTCCGGATTTGATGGCCAGGCGGATGCGCGTGATCTCTCCCTTTTCCGGGTACGAACGCACCAGGCCGTCTTCCAGATGGCGTCCGGCATAGCCGCTGCGGCTGCCATCCACCACATATTGTTTGTTGGCGCGGACATCAAAGGCCAGCGGCGGGGGAAAGCACGAGCCATCCAGCGGGCTGGTCAGCGAGACGCCTTCCGCGTTCCATGACAGGATATCCGACTCGCGCAGGCAATCGGGGCGCGCGGCGGGCGAGGTGATGACCACCCGGTCGCCGCGCCGCAGGTCTCCGGTGGGGTTGAACCCCTGAATGGCGATGCGGGCGTTGGTCAGGGTTCCGCCCGAATGGCTCATCAGGCGGCCTTCGTAGGTGAAGGTCCAGGTTTCGCCAATGGATGCGCCTTCGGTCAGCACCACGCCGTAGTTCATGGAGGCGTTGCCGCCGTTCACCACCGAGGGAAGCTGGGGAATCGAGCCGTCCGCCGCTGAACCGGAGACGCCATCGCTGGTGATGCCGGGCGGGCGGGCGGTGGGGCCTTGGGGATTCATGTCAATATACCAGTGGGGGCGGGTGGCCGGGGCGTTCGCGCCGGGCGGTTCAGCTTGGGCGCCCGTCACGTCAATCACGCGGATGGAGCCGTCCACCAGCAGCGCGTAGGCGAACAGACCTTTGAGCGGCGGGTCTATAAAGGTGAGTTCCTTGGGGACGATCGCCACATCCACCGCGCTGCGGGTCAGTTCAATGCCGGGCACCGGGTGCGGCGGCGCGAGGGGGGAAGGATTGATCAACTCCCCTTTCACCAGGTCCAGCACCACGATGGCCGGCCGGGTGATCTCCGCCACATAGGCCCAGCGCTGATCGGGGGAAATCGAGAAATTCACTGGGGTTCCGGGAAGCGGCCAGCCCTTCCGCACCGCCAGGCTGGCGGGGTCCGCCGCCAGCAGGGAGGGGCCGGAATCCTCCAGCACGTAGAGGGTTCCGCCATCTTCGGTCAGGGTGATGCGGTTGGGGATGCCCGGCAGTTTGGCGCGGGCGGATTCGCTCCATGCCTTGCCGGCGCGGCGGTCCAGCCGCTCCAGATCAATATCCAGGCGGACGATCTCGGAGGTATTGGGAAGCGTCAGCCAGACCGAAGCCACGCGGGCGGATGTGATCAGGGGAGAAACCGCGGCGCGTCCCAGCCGCACGCCCATGTGGATGCGCGTCAACCCGCGTTCAAAGGAATCGCCGTTGACTCCGGGGCTGGGCGGGGCGTCCGGGTCCAAGTCCACTTCGGTGAAGGTTCCCGCGTCCACGATGGAGATGTCCAGCGAACCGCGGTTAAAGACCATCAGGTAGCGGTTGCCGGGCAGGGTCAGAACCTCTTCCGGCAATTGGCCGACGGGGACATCCAGCGGGTAATAGCCGACGGGAGCGGGCAGGGCCGCGCCGTTGACCAGGTTGAATACGCGCAGGCTGTTCTCCACCGAACTAGAGACAAATACGATGCTCGAGCGTCCGCCGCCGCCTTCGATGACGGCGGCGTCCATGGGACGCTGAAGGGCGTCGAAAACAAATGTGGGCGGGTCCGAACAGGCGGATAGCAGCAAGGCGATGGCGAACAGGAAGTTCCGCATGTCAGAAATCCCTGCCGGCGGCGCGGCGCGCGCCCACCCGCGCCACCGGTTCTATCTGGTGGGCGGAGCGGTCCACGGACAATACGGTGACGGTTCCATCCTCGAAATTGCCGACCAGCACGCGCAGCGCGACTCCGTCCGGCGAGTGGGAAGATGGAACCTTGTAGGGAATCATTTCAAAAGGCCCATCGAAGAAATCCCCCTGGATGCCCCGGATGATTTCCAGCGTGAACGGGTCCGCCACCATGACCATATCGTCGTCATGGCAGGAGATCAGCAGGACATCCCGCGCCTGTTCCATGTCCAGATAGAGCACCCGTCCCGCACCGGCGCAGAGAGCCGCCGAGCGCTTCACGCGGTGGGCGATATTGCGTCCATCGGGGGAGGGGGCGATGTCAATGGCGGCCAGTTGATCGGGGCTTCGCGAGATGGCGTACAGGGTGCGTCCATCGGGGGAGAGGATGGCGCTGCGGATTTCGTTGGCTCCCAGGGTGCGTCCGAATTGCAGGTAGGTGAAGGGGATGGATACCGGCGATAAATCCGGATTCAGCGGGGCGTTCGCCAGATCGCGCAGGAAGAAAAAGCCCAGCATGGCGGCTTCCACGTCGTCGTAGCGGAGCGGGGCGTAGGCGGCGCCGGTGATGGGCGAGACCACGATGCTGGAGGCTCCGCCGCTGCGGGTCTGCAGGATGCGGCGGCGGAGAAGCAGCGCGTCCAGGTTGCGATCAGCGGCGAAGGTATCCATGGCAAAGGAAGCGATTTCGCCGCGGCGCAGGTGGGAGACCAGCAGATGGGATTCCGTCAGTCCGGCCGCCCCCGCCGGCAAAAAGGTCAGTCCGAAGGGATCATCCGCGCCGGTTTCGATGGAAGCGGGACGCTTGCACACCTGCCCGCCTTCCGGGGAGTTGAGGAAGCAGCGGAGCGAACGGCCATTGTCGCCGATTTCGATGGGGGTGATGGAATTGCCTTCGCGCACCGCCGCGAAGAGCAGTTCGGTTTCACCCATGCGGGCGTAGCGCAGTTCACCGCCAAAATTGAGTACTTCCACGCCCTGGCCAGCCAGAATGGCGTCGTCAAATACGCTGGGAACCAAGTCGGGAAAGCGCTTCGCCCGGTATTTGCCGTTGTCCTTCGCGATCAGTTCTTCCAGCTTCGGCAGATCCAGGACGCGGATGGAGCCGCCGCTGTACTCCAGGTTGAAGTTGGCGCCGAGCACATAGGCGGTGTTCGCCCCGGGAAAGCCTGGCTCTGCCTGTAATGACGGAGTGGCCGAAGACCGCAGGGCCATCCCGACCGGGAAGGGCATGGCGCGCTCGAACGGGGGCGTGCCGGTTTTGTCTCCGCACGCCGTCAGGAGGGCCAGGGCGCCAGCCGCCAGCATTCCGGCCCGGCAGAATGGAAGGATGCGCCGGATCACGGTCCCTGCACGCGGCTAAAATCCGCCAGTTCACGGCAAAGTCCGCGCACCTGGGCGAGCAACGCCAGCCGGTTGGCGCGGACCGCCGGGTCCTGATCCATGACCATGACCTTTTCAAAGAAACGATCCACCGGGTCTTTCAGGCTGGAGGATATGGCGTTGAAGGCGTCGTTGTACCAGCCCGCCCGGACGTATTCCGCCACCTTGTCCTGCACGGCCTTCACGGCGGCGTACAGGTCGCCTTCCTCGGCCTCGCGGAACAAGGCAGTATCCACGGATTCCGGAATGGCGAGGCCTTCCCCACGCGCCTTGTCCACGATATTGGCCGCCCGCTTGAAGGCGCCGGAAAGCCGGGCGTATCCAGGGCTCTCGCGAAATTGGGCCAGGGCGGCGAGTTTGTCCGCCAGGTCCTGGTAATGGGCGAAGGGAACCGTCAGCACCGCGTCAATGATGTCCGCCGGCGCTTCCTCGGCGAACAGGTTCTTGAGGCGGGTCTCCACGAACTCGGCCAGTTCACGCCGCAGTTCCTCTGGTTTGGCGAACCCCGGGATATTCCGGGCGAACTGTTCCGCCGCCGCGGGGACCAGCGCCAGCAGCGCGGGCCATTTGCGCGCCCGCAGAATGCGGATCATGCCCAGGGCGGCCCGGCGCAACGCAAAGGGATCGGCGCTGCCGGTCGGCTTCTGTCCGATGCCGAACGCGCCGCACAGGGTGTCGAATTTGTCGGCCAGCGATACGATGGCGCCGGCGTCCGTGGCGGGAAGGGCGTCGGACGCCCCCTTGGGAAGATAATGCTCTTCAATCGCCCGGGCGACAGCTTCGGTTTCACCGGCGGCGCGGGCGTATTGTCCGCCCATATATCCCTGAAGTTCCGGAAACTCGAAGACCATGCCGGTCAACAGGTCCGCCTTGCACAGGTAGGCGGCGCGGCGCACGGTTTCCCGGTCGCCGGCGTATCCCACGTGGTTCATGATCTGGTCCGCCAGCCAGACCAGGCGGTTGGTTTTGTCGAGGTAACTGCCCAGTTTGGGGTGATAGACCTGGTGTCCCAGTTCCAGCACGCGGTCTTCCAGCTTCTTTTTGCGATCCTCGTGGAAGTAGAAGGCGGCATCGGAAAAGCGCGCGCGGATGACGCGGCCATGGCCGCGCATGACGGCGGCGGGGTCCCGCACGGCGGTATTGTTCACCGCGGCGAAGCGGTTGGACAGCTTCAGGTCCGGCGTGCGCAGCGCGAAGTATTTCTGGTGGTTGCGCATGGTCGAGATCAACACTTCGCTGGGGATCTCCAGGAATTTTTCCTCGAATTCGCCCAGTTCGGCCAGCGGCCACTCGGTGATCTGGGTGACGGTTTCCAGCAGATCGTCGTCCTCCACCACCACCAGACCGGCGGATTTCGCCTTTTCCGCCAGTTGGGAGCGGATGGCCTGCTTGCGCTCCGCCGGGTCGAGAAGGACATGGGCCTTCCGGAGTTGTGCGGTCAAATCGTCGAACGATGAAACCGGGAACTCGTCCGGCGCCATGAAGCGGTGGCCGCGGGACCGGTTGCCGCTTTTGACCCCCGCATACTCGAAGGGAATGGTCTCGCCCCCCAGGACGGCGGCGATCCACCGCACCGGGCGGGAGAACGGCTGCTGAAATGCGGACCAGCGCATGGACTTTTTGAACGGAATGGCGCCCACGAAGCCGGGCAGGTTTTCCGCCAGCACTTCCAGCGCGGGACGGCCTTTTTCATGCCGGCGGATACCCACCACTTCGCCTTTGGAAGTGGACAGCACCTGCAATTCCATGACATCCACATTGTTGCGCTGGGCGAAGCCGATGGCGGCCTTGCTCCATTTGTTGCCTTCCACGCGGGCCACGCGCAGGGCCGGTCCCAGGATTTCAATATCCCGGCCGGGCTGGACGGCAGGTACGCCCATGGCCGACAGAACCAGCCGGCGCGGAGTTCCCGCCACGCGGATTTCCCGCAGGGGGACCACCAGCCGCTGGTCCGACAGGAATTTCTCCAGCAGGCCAGGCAGGTCTTTCAACGCCTGGGTGACAACTCCGGCGGGAAGTTCTTCCGCGCCGATCTCCAGCAGCAATTCCTGGCTCATGGCGTGCGGCTCCGCAGCAGGGGGAAGCCCAACCGCTCACGTTCCTTGAGGTAGGCGTGGGCGCAGGCCCGGGCCAGGTCGCGCACCCGCAGGATATATCCCTGGCGGGCGTTGACGGAAATGGCGCCGCGGGCGTCCAGCAGGTTGAAGGCGTGGCTGCACTTCACGCAGAAATCGTAGGCGGGCAGCACCAGGGAACGGTTGGGTTTTTCTCCGGTATGGCTGGCCGCCAGCAGGCGTTTGCACTCCGCTTCGTACTGATTGAACAGGTTGAAGTGCAGGGCGGTATCGGCCTCCTCGAAATTGAAGGTGCTGAATTCCACCTCATTCTGGTGGAAAACATCGCCATAGGTATTGGTGGGGTTCCATTTCAGGTCGTAGACGTTGTCCACGTTCTGCAGGTACATGGCCACCCGCTCCAGGCCATAGGTGAGTTCGCCGGCCACCGGATTCAACTCGATGCCGCCCGCCTGCTGGAAATAGGTGTACTGGGTGATCTCCATGCCATCGGACCAGACCTCCCAGCCCAGGCCCCAGGCGCCAAGGGTGGGGGATTCCCAGTCGTCTTCCACGAACCGGATGTCGTGATCCAGCGGGTCCAGCCCAATCGCCCGCAACGAGTCCAGGTAAATCTCCTGCATATTGACCGGCGAAGGCTTCAGGATGACCTGGTATTGGTAATAATGTTGAAGGCGGTTGGGATTCTCTCCATAGCGGCCGTCGGTGGGACGGCGGGATGGCTCCACATAGGCCACATTCCATGGCTCGGGCCCAAGCACCCGCAGGAAGGTGTTCATATTGAAGGTGCCGGCGCCTTTTTCCAGATCGCAGGGCTGTACAATGACGCAGCCTTTGCCGGCCCAGAACTGGTGCAGGGCGAGGATGAGGTCCTGAAAATATCGGGCGGGTTGCAGCATCAGCGGATTGTGACAGAGAAATTCCGTTTCATCTTCTTATTGAAGGGCGAAAGGCGCGCTTCCGCCGGCGATTCCCACACGGGATGGCCTTTTCAGACGGCGTGCGATTTAGCGTGAATCCGCCAGCCCCGTCAATGAAAGAACCGCCGCCCGGCGCGGGTGGGCGGCGGTGGGGGCGTCCACGCAATAGGCTGGTATCCATGGGCGTGGGAATGATTCCGTCATTCTTGCCTCCGGACCGGTTGTTTGATCCCCTTTTTGTCCCATGTCATAACCTTGTCCGGGGTCCGCCAGCGGAGAATCAACATGGGACAGATGAGGATTTGGGGCGCGGGGATGATTGTGTTGGCGATGGGGATGCCCACATGGGGCATGGCCGCCCAGCCTGGCGCCGTTCCAGTGGATGGCGGGTTGCCGATCATCAAGAATGATCACGATGCGGGCGGCGCTCCGGTTGGTTGCACCTCCGGCTCGGGTTCCTGTGAGGTGATGCAGGATTTCGTGACCTGCAATTGCGCCAACGGAGCCTCCACCGGCGAAGCCCGTTCGCAGGGCGGATTGCCTTCTCCTCCCCCGACATTGGAGGAATGCAAGTCCCGGCTCGCCAAAGCCTGTTCCTCCGCCACGGATGGCGGGGCGGGGGATTCCGGCGGGGTGAGTTGCGAAAGCAAGGATGGCCGCTGTTCCTTCTCGGGCGGCTCCTACAATTGCAGTTGCGCCAATGGCATGGGTGCTGGCGGCGGTGGTTCGCCGGGCGGCCCCAATCCACCCCCTCCCACCCGGGAGGAATGCGAAAAAACCCTGGCTTCGATCTGTTCCTCCACGCCCGGAGGCGGTGGAGAAATCAAATGCGAGAACCCGGCCGGCCGGTGTAACCTGTGGAACACAGGATCCGATTGCAGATGCGTGGATGGACGCGGCGTCAGTTCATCTTCAGGGTCTGATCCATCGCAACCGCCCCCGAATGCGCCCCCTCCCACCAGCGAGCAATGCGACGCCCTGCTGGTCAAAACCTGTGGATCGGAAGCCCCGGATATCAACAAAATCTGCCAACCCGCTTCTGTCGCCTGGTGCGACAACAATTTCGGCTCACGCAAGGAGTGTTTCCGGCTGGAATGGTCGCTGAACCATCGGATTGAATGCTGCAAGGAATACGACAGGCAGCCCGAGGCGATGGGCAAACTGCTGGAATGCGCGAAGAAGATTGACTGTTCCGACCCTTCCCAAGCGGAAAAACAGCTTGAGGCATGCGCGGATTCCACGATTGGGGAAGGACCCGATCAACCCCTTCCGGGAAAAGGCGAGAATGGAGGGGGAACCTCTGGCGGCAGCACCCCGCCGCGCGGCGACGCAGGCGCGGACAGCGCCGATTCCGGTTCCGCCGGTGATGGCGGGGCATCCCAAACCGTCAAGGCTTCCGGAACGGGTTGCACATGCAGCACGCCGTCCAGCGGGGCTCGCGCGCCGTGGTGGGCGGCGGTTTCCGTGATTGCCGGCGCCGTGCTGCTGTTCCGCCGCCGGCGGAAGTGATTGCCAGAGCCTCTGTGTGTCTTCTCAACGGTCCCCAATGGGGCCGTTGATTTTTGGGGAGATTGGTTTTACGGCGTTTCCTGATGGAAACGATGCGCCGCCGCATGGATCCGCGCGGAAACCCGGATCAACGGGCTGGTGGTGAAGCCGGGGATGGCGCGGGCTCCCCCAATACCCTGTATACTTCGCGGATAACCGATGGTTTCAGCAGGTATTCCGGGTGCGATACGCCATGGAGATCACACCTGCGTGCGCCCAGCCAGTGCGCGGACTCATGCGGAAGGATCATCACATCGGAATCGCTGACGAAGCAGGTGGCGTCAAGACCAACTCCGGCGGGTGACTGGCTGTTCAAATCATTCAGGAAATCGCTGCCGGGGCGGAGCAGGGTGATCAATTCCGTGCGGGCGAAGCGCGCGGCGTAGGTGCCGTAATGGGGCGTGCCCATGGTGATGAACCTGCGGATGCGGTGGGTTTGTCCCAGCCGCTGGGCGGCGTAGCGGGCGATCAGTCCGCCCATGCTGAACGCCACCACGTCCACCGGGCGGTTTCCATTGACGCGATGGGCGGCGGCCAGCATTTCCGCGAAGTCTCCGGCGATGGCCTCCAGCGGGCGGCGGCCGTAGTGGAAGGCCCAGGTGTTGGGATTTCCCATCAATCTGAAAGCGGCCTGGAAGGGGGCGAAATTCCCCCGGTGCCCGCCCAGTCCGTGGATGAACAGGACAGGGGGTTGATCGGATTCTCCGCGAACGGCGACGGATTCTGATTTCGGCAGCACATGGGTCAGTCCCTGCACGGCCGTGAGTCCCAGGTAGCGGAGAACATCGGGATCAAGCATTCATCATGTCCTAGCGTCCCAGCAGCTTTTTGAGCAGGCCGACGCCCTTGTCCGCCGCTTCCTTTTCATTGCGCGACTGGAGAATGCGCAATTCCTGGCGGGCTTCCACGTGTCCGGGATTGAATTGCAGACAGCGCTCGAAATGTTCGCTGGCAGTGCGGGTCTCTCCGGCCACACGCAGGATAACCCCCAGGAAATAGTGGGCCTGGAACATGCCGCTGTCCATGTACAGGGCTTTTTCAATCATCATGCGGGCTTCCAGGGTTTTTTGCCCCTTGTCTCCGCCGGGATTGTTGTAGTGCGCCCATGCGATGAAGGCGAGGTACTCGGGCTGGTTGGTGTCCAGTTCGTAGGCTTTTTTGAATTCACTCAGGGCTTCGGCGAAGCGCTTGGCGGCGAGGAAACGTTCTCCGGTCTGGAAATGCACCTCGGCGCGCACGCCTGAATTGTCCACTTCCTGAATGGAAGCGCGCTGCAATTCCCCGTCGTATTTTTTCCGCTTCTCCGGATCGGAGAGCACGCGGTAGCCCTGTTCGGCCCGCTCCCGCAGTTCATCCACGTGTTCACAGATATCCCGCGACAGGATGCCAGTATAGATCTGAGGATTGTATTTGGTCGCCGCCTTTTTATAAGCCGCCTCGATATCCGCCGCGGCGGCGTTTTGGGGCAGACCCAGGAAGTCATAATAATGCAGGTTGAGCATGGTCAGATAGTCCTTGAGCACCTCCTCCTGCACTTTCTCGTCGGTGGTTTGCAACGCCTTCATGGTGTACTGGCGTTCGATGCGGGCGTCCTTCACCGGATCCGGTTCGTCGGTGAAATTGATCATCTTGAGGCGGTACAGGGCGAGCAACAGCCTCAGCACGATATCCGGCGCCTGCGGCGTGGTGCGCAACATGTCGGAGATGGATTTCTTGCCGTCAATCGCGCGCATGACCGCCCATTCGCCCGGTTTCAGGTCGAGAAAGTCCACGAAGCGGAGAAACTGGTCGGTGCGGACAATATATTTCCGGGAGTTCGGCTCGAAGACCGCGGTCATTTCCTCGACCGTGGCGTGGGAGCGGATGCCATAGGTGATCAGTTCCACCGGATGAACCGCCACGCTTCCACCCCGCTTCAGGGGGTGGTCCGCGGCGCCAAGGCCGCTTTTCCTGGGGGTGAGGAGATAGGTTCCCTTGTCCCAGGCGCAGATTTCCGAAATGCGCTCGCGGAACTGAAGACGCAGCCCTTCATATAGGGAGGTGTAGGTCAGCAGTCCCATTTCCACCAAGTGGCGCCCGTAGAATCCTCCGCCGGAAGCCGCCTGCTGGGTGGCGCGCAGGTTGTCCTCCTCGGTGATGCGCTCAAAGCGGACAAGCAGATTGCCCAGGTACTCCTCGCGCACGTTGGAGGTCGCCTGAACGGGCAGCCCTTCTTCCATGGTGATGGATTTTTTCACCTCGTCGCGGCTGACTTCCAGGGTTCCAGTGAACCGGCGTTCGTACAATTCGTAGAGCATTTCGGCGAACCGGCCGGACACAAACTGACCGGACTCTTCCCGGCTTTCCGTGCTGAAATCCCGTTTGAACACCCGCTTGAGGATGTCCCGCAGTTCATCGCTGACCTGGCTTTTCTTGTAGAAGTCAAAAGCCCCGTATTTCTTTTTGTTCTCCAGCATGAACTGCGGGTCCCGGTAGACCGCACTCATGAAAATGATCGGGATATCGGCGGTTTCCGGCTCCTTTTTCAGCGTGGAAGCCACTGTAAACCCGTCTTTTCTGGGCAACAGGCAATCCAGAAAGATGAGGTCCGGGGGACCGGAACGGGCGAGGCTCAACGCTTCTTCCCCATCCCCGGCGGTGGCGACAGAGACCCCCAGCGCTTCCAGTTGTTCAGCCAACGCGGAGCGGAAGTTTTTGTCGTCCTCGACGACCAGAATGCGGGGAATGGCGTAGCCATTGCCCCGGCCTTCGGAGGCCCCCTTTACCAGCGAAATCCTGCCGAGTTCTTCCATGGGAAAAAAAGTTAGACGTTCTTCCGGGCGACAAAAGCAAACCGGAAGCGCATGGTCACTATAATCAGACCTCAAGGCCACTGGCAAACCGCCATTTGCGCCTGCCGGAAACCTCTTGAGACGGTGCGTCGGACGGCCCGGGAAACTCTCCGTGTTCAACAAAAAATGGAGATCAGATTCATCAATATAGGTGAATGGCATTTGCTGCCGGAATGCAACTGCGAAAATTTGGACCTTGTTGGTTGCTTCCGGCAGACCGGTAATCCAACCCAAAGCATTGGCCATCCAAAACACCAACTTCAGGTTATTTCCTGCTTTTGTGCTGGCGGTGATTCATGGCGGCCCGCGGCAGTGAATTTGGCGGCGGCGCGCTCACCCCAGGGCGTGTTCATGACATGCCAATCAGCCTTTCCCCTGGCTCCTGTTGTCCCATGTGTCTTATCGCGGGCAACGTCATCAATAGATATGTACATGGCGCTATCCCCACAACCTGCGTCATACCGGGCAGGAGCGACTGGGGAGAGGAGTCTGGTTTTTCAATTGGAGGATGGTCATTTTGAAGCACTCCGGAATTTGGCGCGAGGCCCGGCTTTGAGTCATACTGAAATAGAGGACCATGCGGGCTGGATGAACCTCATTGGAACACTGAGCGACGTCGCTCTCGACGATTTGATCCGGCTGCTCTTCATCGGCAGGAGATCGGGAACCCTGCGCATTTTGTGGCCGGATTCCGAAGCGTCCCTGATATTTCAGCGTGGTCTGATTGTTTCCGTCTCTTCTTCGGACCTGCCCATCAATATCCTGGGTATTCTGGATGCGCTGCCAGAGCAGCAGGAGGATCGCTTTGAACTGGCGCAAATGCTGGGCGACGGGCAGGACTGGGAGGCCGTGTACGCCCGTTTGGATGAAAGCGGGAGACGGCTGCTTCACAATTGCCTGGTTCAATCCGCCCAGGACATGTTGCGGGCGATCATGGAGAAGGGCGGGGCCCAGTTCAGTTTTGACGCCCGGCCGCCAGAACCTCCCGCCACGGGCAAACGCAAATCCCTTCCCCTCTTATTGATTCCTCCAGTCGGTGCGGTGGAATTGTTGCGCGGCGTGCAAGCCGGAAGAAGCGGTTCTGGGGCCCGCCGGGCGATGTCGCTGGATTATCCGGTCGTGCCCATGGCTGCTTCTCATGCGGCGGATTCTCCACCTATCCCCACCACGCAGGATTTCTCGGGCGCGTGGGAAGAAACGGTGTTTCGCTCCCACAGTCCTGTTTCGATGGTGTTGAATTCGCCGGTGGGCGGGCACGTCGTTCCACGGAAACCGATCACCTTGCCCTGGTCCCAGGGCGTGGATGAACTGATCGTGGTGGACGATGACGCGCGCATCCTCGCCATGCTGTGCAACCGGTTGCGGGAAGCGGGTTATTCCACGGTGGCGATGGAGTCCACCACGGAGGCGAGGAATCGCATCGCCGCCAGCCAGAGCGAGGGACGGAAGATCGCCATCATCTGCGATTTGATCATCCCCCGCATGGATGGTTCCGGCGTGCTGGGCGGAGTGGAACTGCTGGAATGGGTGCGGACGGCTTATCCGGAGACGCCTTTTGTGCTGCTGACCGATTACGAGCATAGCCACGCCCGCAAGCATGCCGCGGAACTGGGTATCCAGGGATTTCTGTTCAAGCCCAAGAAGGGCGGTGAAAGCCTGGATGTTTGGGATGCGTTGATGAACGATCTGTCGGTGTTGTTGTTGCAGTACGTGGGGTCGCCCCGCGATCCGAAGGTGGAGGAGGAACTGGAGCGGGTTTTCAACCTCGATGACCTCTTGGCCGATCCGGGGGCCAATGGTTCATCGCCGGGTTTGAGCCATGACCCGTGGGGGGTGCTGCATTCACTGGCCCACGAAATGCGCAATCCGGACGCCAGCCCCCAGGTGGGTTTGATGATCCTGCGGGTGGCGTCGGAGTTTTTCTCACGCGCCTGTCTGTTTCTGGTCCGCAAGGATGATCTGATTGGCCTGGGGGGACTGGGCATCCATGGCGGGCCGCTGGGGAGCGCCGAACTGCGGCATATCCATATCCCGCGCCGGGCGGATTCGGTCTTCACCCATGTATTGATGGGTCGCGGCGCGGGCAAATACCCTGTCTTCACCACCGAATGGAATGATTATCTGATCCGGATGCTCGGCGGAGAACATCCGTCCGAGGCCTATGTGGCGCCGGTCATCAGCGGCGGCAGCATCGCCGCGATATTATACGGCGACGCCATCCCCCAGATGACCCTGGCTCATGTGGACACCCGGGGCGTCGAACTCTTTTTGTTGCAGGCCGGGTTGCTTCTGGATCGCATCCTGCTGGAGCGCGAACTCCGCCATGGACAGACGCCTGTCCGCGGCAGAACCACCGTCACGCGGGGGGCGATTCTGCAACATTCGATTGGCGGGGCTTTTTGACGGACGATGAGCGACGCACCCAAATTGCCCGAAAACCGTCCGCCCATGGTGGTGGCGCGCAGTTCGCGCGAGGGACTGGTTTCCAGCCCGGACTGGCTGAAAAAGGCCTCTGATTTCGTGGAGGAGGTGTCGCGCGAACGGGCGATGAACCTGAACCGCATCCGCGAACTGGAATCGCAGGTCGCCGCTCTGGAAGCCCGCGTTGCGGAGGCCGGGCAGACCCACCAACAACTGGAAATCCTCGACGGGGAAATCCGCCGCTGGACCCAACGTTACCTGGACAAGGAACGGGAGAGCATCAACCTGGCGAATCTGTTCCGGGCCTGCATCGAACTGCATGTTTCCGCTGGGTTTTCACAGGTGATCCATTCGCTGGCGGGGATACTTTCCACCATGTTTTCCGCCGCGGAGGTTGAGATCATCGTCCGCCATCCGGTGCGTCCGGTATTTGAACGCTGCTGGCCGCTGGTTCAGGGGGCGCCCGTGGTGGTGGAACTGAACGCGATCGCGGAGCAATGCATTGAATCCGGACAAATCTACGTGGCGGCTCCGGAGCGGGTGACCCAGTCCACGCTGGATGGACAGCCGCTGGTATGCGCCCCTCTGATATCCGCCCCGGGGCCGGTCGCCGTGATCAACATCCTCGCGTTTCAGTCAGGAAAAGCGTTGTTTGATAAGCCTGAACGGGATATGCTGGAGTTGTTGGCCGCGCATGCGGTGATCGCCATCCAGAACGCCCGGCTGTTCAGCGGAAAGCTGAACCAGCTCTCCAGCCTGCGGCGTTTGATTGAAACCGTCGCCGAATCGCAGGCGGCGGAAGGAATGACATGAGCAACGGCCAGGACAGTTCCTCTCCGCCCGATGATCGCGGCGGGCGTTTTGGCAAGGGGGTGGTGCCGGAACTGCTGAAAAAAACGGTGACTTCGGGCCTGGACGCCGTGCTGGGCCAGGAGGAAACCATCCGCGGACTGCTGGGTGAAATGAAACTCGGGCGCGAAGCCATGCAGTTTCTCGCCATGCAGAGCGAACGCACCCGGCGCGAGGTGCTGCGGGTCGTCGCCGATGAGGTCCATGGTTTTCTCGAAAGCTCGCACCTGACCGATGAAGCCATCCGCCTGCTCACCAGCCTGAAGTTCGAGATCAAGACCGAGGTGCGCTTTTCCCGCGCCGACGATACGGTGAAACCCGAGGTCAAATCCGGGCTGAAAGTATCCCGCGCCGGCGCCCCCCCCGAGCCCTTTGATCCGCCGGTCAGCGTCACCCGGGGGCCGCCGGAATCGAGAACATCATCCCGCACGCAGGAACCGGTTGGCGGCGGCGAGGATGATCCGTCCGGACCCGTCCGCTTGCGCCGCCGCCCGCGCAGGCCCATGCGCGCCGGTCCGAAGGACGCCGGATGAGACTGGGCCTGTCCGCCCTGCTGTTGATGGGGGCGCTTGCAGGATTCCCCGGATGCGGGCCGCGCGGATACGGCCGGTTTGATTGCGTCACGCCAGACTGCAAACCCGTCCTCTGCGGGGGGCCCGATTGCGATTTTGGCTGCGTCAGCGACAATGATTGTCTTCCCGGCGAGGCATGCATCCTGAACAATTGCCGGAACGCCTCGCTTGGCGCCGATTGCCGGACCACGGGTCATGCCGGCTGCCTATCGGGGATATGCCTGGAATTTGAACAGGGATCGGCGTCCGCCTTGTGCACCGGGACCTGCCAGCGTGACCGCGATTGTGAAAACTCTTTTGCTCGTATGGAATGTTTCGCGGGCCGGTGCCGTCCATCCCGTGGTTGCGAATGCAAAGAAGAAGGAGAATCCTGCGGAGTTCAGCCAGGAGAATGCCGGCGGGAGCTGATTTGCAGCCGCGCCACGCCCGCCGCGCCGGAACCGGTCTGCGTCCGGCCTTGTGATCCCGCACGCGGTTGCGGCGAAGGGGCGCAATGCGTGGAAGATGTATCGGGCAATCGCGTCTGCTCCAGCGCCCGTCCGTTGTTGCGCCTGGGCGATGACTGCTCGGCCCAGGGCGGCGCCGGATGCGCCGAAGGAGAATGCGTGGCCATCCGCTCCGGCTTGATCCAGTACCGGTGCGCCACCGCCTGCGAGCAGGATACCGATTGTCCGGAGTTTTTCGGCTGTCAGCGTCTGGATGATCTGGATGAAGGCCGCTGCGCCGCTGCTCCTTTGGGAAGGGGGCAGCGGACGGGCGGCCTGGGAAACTCCTGCGGCAAGGGACGCGATACCGATTGCCGTCCCGGGCTTTTTTGTTATTGGCATGAACGGGATCCGGAATCGGCCTTTTGCACCCGTGACTGCGATGACAAGGCGCCATGTCCGGAAGGATCGGTCTGCCGCAAGGCTTCAGGCGGAGTGACCGTCTGTTTTCCGGGGCCCAAAGGCGGCGGCGCGGGGACGCCCTGCGCGGGCGGCGGCGCGGCGGAATGCGCGGAAGGGCTGCTCTGCCTCTCCCGGTTCCGCGATGACCCGTTCGCTCGCTGTACGGCGCGCTGTGGGGCGAATTTGCCCGCTTGCCCCGAAGGCGCGGTTTGTTCCGACCCCGGCGGCCTGGGAATTTGTTACGCCAAACAACCCGGAGCCGGCAGGGGAGGAGTGGGCGATCCCTGTCCCGGCGGAACCAATGACTGCGTGACCGGGGTCTGTCTCTCCGACCAGTCGGGATTCGCCGTATGCAGCCGGGATTGCTCCACGCGCGGCGAGTGTCCGCCGGATTTTGATTGTCAGGCCCTGCGCGGGTCTCCCGTGAAATTTTGTATTCCGCCGTTTTTCCAGCCGCCATGATTCAATGGATTTCCGCCTTCCGGAGTTTTTCAGGCCGCGCACAGCCGTTGCTCACGCGGATGATCCTCCTTGCCGCGGCGCTGTGGCTGGCCGCCTGCGGCCAGCGCGATTTCCAGGCAGGGGATTGCGCGCCCGGAGAGTTGAACATCGCGGGGGTTTGCCGCTTGGTGGTGGGCAAGTCCTGCGCCCGGAATCCGGCCATCTGCGAGAGCGGGATTTGCCTGGAGTCCGAACGGGGGGCGGCCGCGGCGTATTGCTCCGTGAATTGCATGGACGACGCCGCGTGTCCCGCCGGTTATTTCTGCGGATCGGACTCTGGCGGCCGCGCCATCTGTGTTGAAGGCGCGCGCGGCCAACGGCGGCGCCTGCAATGCCGCTCCGATGAGGACTGCGGCGGCTGCGGCGTGTGTTTCGGCGGGGCCTGCCGCCTCCCCGCGGATTGCCCCAAGGTGGGCCGCTGCGCCGCCGATGCGGATTGTCCGCGTTGTTCCGCCTGCGAGGGAGGGCTTTGCGTCCGTCAGGAGGCCTGTTTCGAGCAGGGATGCCGCGATCAGTACGATTGCCCGCGCGGGCGGGTTTGTATCGCCGATGGCATGGGCGGAGCGGAATGCCGTCTTCCCGATGGGCGCCGGGGTTTTGGCGATCCGTGCAAACCCGATCAACCCGGGGAATGCGAAGGCGGCCTCTGCGTGGATATGGGAGCCGGACCCGCCTGCACCATTTCCTGCGAAGCCGATGGCGATTGTCCCGCATCCTTCGCCTGCAAGCCGGCGCCGGGCCGTTCCGTCAAGGCCTGTCAGCCTGGCGAGGCAGGGCAGGGCGCGCAATGTTCTGGCGACAGCGATTGCGGCGACAAGGAAATCTGCGCGTTTGTCATCCGTGACGACAACATGACGGCGGTCTGCCGCCTGGAAAACTCCACCTTGCCGCGTTTGGGTTCTGTTTGCGCCGCCGCGCGCGGATGCTCCACCGGCGCATGCCCGGCCAGCGGCAAATGCTCCGCGCCCTGCGGCGGAGATTCCTTTTGTCCGGCGGGATATCTGTGTGAGCCGGTGCTTTTTCAGTTGCCGCGGGACAAGTTGGCGGTATTTCCGGGATGCGTGCCGACGGCGGAAGTGCGGGCGGGTTTTGGCGAACCCTGCCCCAACGGCGATGGCGACTGCAAAAGCGGCGGATGTTTCCAGACCGCCGGCGGCGGACCTCGTCCCTTCTGCTCCAGCGGATGCGACAGCGACGCCAGTTGTCCCGACGGGTATTTTTGTTCGCAGGATGCCCGCGGACGGAAGTTCTGCGATCGGCGCATCACCACTCCCGCCTGTATCGGCTCATCCGCGTGCGGGGCTGGACAGGCTTGTGTTTTCAGCACCCGCGGCCCCGTCACCTTTGAATGCGGGCCGGCGCGCGGCAGCCTTGCGGCGGGAGAACGCTGCGACCCCGAGGCGCCGGACCCCCCTTGCGAATCCGGATTGTGTCTGCCCAGCGGCGTTTGTACGGGCCCTTGCGGCGCGGGCGCGGGGTGTCCCACCGGCATGATCTGCGCTCCCTTCGAGTTCAACCAGGGTGATGGCACATTCTCCTCCCTGGCCATCTGCCAGGATGATCCCGGCTCGCTTTTGCCCTGCCAGACCAGCGCCAATTGCCAGAAGCCCGAGGTGTGCGCCGTCTTCCTGCATCCGCGATCGGGAGAACCGCAGCCGCGTTGCGCCAATCCCAACCGCAATGGCGGGGAGGCGGGGGCTTCCTGCCGCCAGCCGCGCGACTGCGCCAACGGCGTATGCCTTCCCCAGGGCCGCTGCGCGGAGTTGTGCGTGGACAACCGCGGCTGCGCCAGTCCGCTGGAATGTCTCAACGCCACGCTTCAACTCATCGAAGGCATGGATACCCCCATCAAGGTCTGCGGAGAAAAATCGGCCCAGGCGAGGCCGGGCTCTCCTTGTTCCAATGGCCGGGCCGATTGCCCCGGTCTGCTGTGCCTAAACGACGGTCTGAATCCGCCCTTCTGCACGCGCACCTGCGCATCTGACGGCGATTGCAGTGATGGAGCCCCCATCTGCCGGCAGCTTCAGTCGAGCGCCCGTTTCTGCACGCCGCCAAACTACGTGGCGCCTTAGCCGGGACCTGTCTTCCGCTTTTCCGGACCGGACCAGAGAACGAAGCAGGGGAGGGGCCCGCCGCCACATGGTCCGGAGGGAGTGCGGGGGGGGGGTAGGGCAGGGCTGATCTCCACTGTTGGCGATGGGGGCGCGCCGTTGAGCCGCCGGACAGCAGGAGGCCGCACATGGATATGGTGACAACCCGGCGAATCGGCGTGATGTTTTTCGTTGACGGACGTGGCGAAGTGCGATAGGACCCCGCGCCAGCCGTCAGGGCCGCATGTCCAGTGGGAATGCGGGGTCCAGCGCGGCGCAAGATTATTCCGCGGTAGCTCAGTCGGCAGAGCAGGTGGCTGTTAACCACCCTGTCGGGGGTTCGATTCCCTCCCGCGGAGCCATTTCATCCTCCTCGCGAACTTCGCGAGAGGCGTCAGTAAACAGCGGCCTCGGAGAGCGATCTCCGGGGCCGTTGCGTTTCTCCCCCACGTTTCCGCGACCTTCGACGCTCCGCGAGCACGACGCGCGCGTGGACAGCGTTCGCGCAGAGAGCGCCGCGGGCCTGAAGGAGCGCGCGTCGAGGGCCATCTGGACGGCGTTCGCGCTCTCTCTTCTGGCCCGCGGGGAGAGAGGAACCGAGAGCGTTTAACAGCGGAGGCCGTTTTCGCGGGACGGAGCCGCTGACGTTTAACTGGCCAGCGGTTCGCGCGGCGATGACGAAGCCGATGCGCCCGCGCGCCGTCGCTCAGTCGTCCTCGTAGTTCGACCGAAGGCGGTCACGCATCGAGCCCTCGCCCGGCAGGCCGAGGATCCGGCGTGACGGTACGAGCTTGTCGTAGACGGCGAGCACAGCAGCGAGATCCTTGAGCAGTGCCGCGTCGTCGGGGATCTGGTTTCGCGCGTAGAACTTGTAGGCGACCGTCGAGTCTTGATACCCGCGGATCAGCGGCACCTCGCTCTTGAGGTCGATCCCTTCGCTCACATCGAAGCCTGCGGCCTTGAGGGAGCCGGAGCGTGCCCGGAGCTGAGCCGCACGTTCACGAAGCTGAGCAGGGCCGCTGCCGCCGTAGCCCGCCATTACCCACGAGGTTCCCTGGTTGAGCGTGAGGTACACGCCGGACATGTCGGCCCGGAACAGGTAGATGACGTAGACGCCCTCGCTGGTCTTGCTGGTCTCCCGAGAGTCGAGGGCTGCGATCCACGGGACCGTCGCCCAGCGTCCCTGGCCTGCGGACCAGCGGATGACGATGTTCGGAAAACGAACGACGTCGGCGGACCCCTTGAGTGCCGAAGCGACGCGTTCGAACTCAGCCCAGAGCGGGTTCTGCTTCCCGAACGCCTCGTAGGCGCGCGCGCGCGTGTAGCGCCCCACGATCGCCTCCAGCGCGCGCTGGATCTCGTCGGTCTTGCGTTCTCGCCCGTCAGCGACCTGCTTCCCCTTCGTCATCGTCATGCTTCCTTTGGCAGGAACTCCTTCAGGCTCGTGTTCTCGACAAGCCGATCCAACGAGGCCAGCGTGAACACCTTGCCCCGAGTTGCCTTGAGCATGTCGCGCATGTCTTGACGCCGAACGCCGAATCCGCGTCCGTCGATGCACGCGACGACCTCGAAGGTCGGCCGACCCTCGCGCTGGCGCTCGTCACGCATGGCGGCCAGTCGAAGGATTCGCGAGACCTTGTCGCGCGCCGTCCCGTCGTCGCCGGTGATCTTCGCCTCGATGATGATCTTCGGCGAGAACTCAGTCGGCACGAAGAAGTCAGGTGCCTGTTCGAAGCCCTCGACGCGCTCGGCACGTTTGGTCTTCCTGAATGTGATGCGACGGCGAGCGAGCTGCTCCTCGATCGCGCTCTCCATCACGTCACCGACCAGCTCGGAAACGGCGTCGCGGTGGCTCGCGAAGGGACGTCCCAAGTAGCGCTCGTAGAGAAGCACTGCGTACGGCACGTGGAAGTTTGCCGCATGCTGAACCGATGACAGTCCAGCCGTTGTGTCGACCTTGGCGAGTCGGTGGACGGTGTCTTGTGCGGCCGCCGGCGCTCCTCGGGTGATGTACTCGATGGCGACAGACACCAGTGCGCGTGCTCTCGTCATCGTGGCGCCGTCGCCGTTGCCGCCACGCTCAAACATCTTCCGATTCTTGCGCACCTTCGTATCGAGCGTCCGCGCCGCGTTCTGCGAAATGTCGCTGTCGCGCTCCGACCTTGCCAGGTCCGCCCACTCCGGCGGCGAGAACCCGAGAATCGTCCGGAGAACTACCAGTGTGAGCGCATCCTGGCGAAGCGCCTTCCACACGGTCTCCTCGGTGAATGTGGCGAACGCCTGCGTCTCACGCTTCAGCACTTCATACGCGGTCTGGAAGTCACTGTAGTCGATGAAACCTGCGCCCCGAGGGAGCGTCAGGAACTGAGACTGAAGGTCCCCGAAGGTCACCTCGACCATCTCGTCGAGGCGATCTTGAAGCTGTGCAGCAGTGAGTTCGAAGGGATGGGTCATGGCCGGGCTTCTGGTTGTGACGAACTGGTGGCGCGCGCATGTGAGCCGCCAGACGCCACGGCCTCCACCGTCGAAGCGACGTTCGCCATGAGGGTGATCTGCTCGAGACACTGGCGGGCTGTCCGCAGCCGCTCAGGCAAGGGCGCTTCGCGGTTCCATGCAGGACGCAGCGTGCGAATCGCGATGCGAGCCACATGGCCGGCGATCAGACAGCGAAGGTCGCCAATGGTGATCTTGACGCCACCGCTTCGCATCGCCGCGGCGTCGACGGTCAGCGCCGCTCGGCACTCATTGCTGACGTCCAGCGGCATCTCGACTTGCCGCGCCTTCGCGCGTCGCGTCGCCACCGGCTTACGGCAGACGAAAACGGAGTCGAGGATCGACGAGCCGGTGCCCGCGATGTGGAGAGATGCCGTCATCTCTGCAGCCGCCGGAAGCGTCGCGGTGCAGTCGAGGTCTGCGTCAAGGATGGCGAGAACGAGGGGCAGATACGCCGTTGGGTCGTTGTGGTGATACGTGAAAACGAACGGTCCGCCAGGCTTCAGCGCCTTCGCGAAGTGCCGGAACACGTCCGAGATGCCAGCGGCGAAATGATCAATTCCCCGGCCGAGGGTCTCGTTCCCAGTGAGTTCGTCCGAGGAGCGCGTGCTCTTTTTCACGAACGACTCCTCCTCGTCGAGGAGAGCCTGCCGAAGCCACGCGAAGCAGAAGTCGATCAACTCCGCGTACTGGACGTTGTCGAAGTACGGCGGGTCGGTGAAGACGCCGTCGAGTGAGTTCGCCTGGAGTGGTGCGTTCTGAGACGGCGCGTTCACAAGCAGCGCCTGCTTCACGGTCCGGCTGTCCGGAAGGTGCGCCACCATCGACGCTTCGATCGTCTCTCCAGCGATGGGGACGATTTCCTTCTTTTTGCCAGAGTGGCGCGTCTCGAAGGGAGCACGGCAGTACTCCTTCGCTCGTACGTACTTCTCGACGAAGTGACGGAACGAGCCGGAACCGATCCCTGCGATACCGAGCAGGTTGTTCTCACACTGAACGAGTCCAACCGGGAACCCGTGGACGCTGAAGATGTCCTGGCACTTGAGGGCGTAGGTGTCGTACCGGCACAACATGTTCTGGTACCGCAAGGTGTCGGAGAACACGGTCAGCAATGCGTGCCGAACCGCGACGTCGCGGACACCCCGAATGTGCTTCAGCAGAATCCCAAGGCCCAAGAGCTGCCTAGTGCCGAACATCTCGCGGTAGCGCCGGTAGCCCCAGCGATGAAGGCGGTCACTCTCATCACCAGCCGGAATCTCGTCGTCAGGAATCGGAAGGGTCGCGCCCTCGCGAGCCAGGCGACGTTCCGCGTCCTTCACTCTCGCGAGGTCCTGCCGATCCGGTCGCTTGAATTGTCGCCCCGGCGTTCCCTTGTAGCAGTGCTCGCAGTGGTACTCGAGCGCCCACATCCGGTGCTCCGGCGCCTTCGCGAAGGTCCCAACGGAGAACGGCTTCTTGCATGCGCGGCAGTCGAGCTTCTTGCGCGAAACGTTCCCTTCCATCTGGACTGCGTGCCCGCAATCATTGCACTTGCCCGGCGCTTCACGCGTCGGCGGCGTCTCGTATTCGTTGAGCGCTCCGCACCCGCCACACGCGAGAACATGACGGGGATGACGCTCTGCCTCTGCGAGTCGGTAGCCGGGAAACAGGTCGTTCACTTCGTCGCAGTGAGGGCAATGCGCCGTCTTCACCCAGAGGAAGTACTTGACGTTCGCAGCACTTCCGCAGCCTCCGCACTTGGTCTTGTAGAGAGAGCCGACCTCTGCCTCAACATCGTCAACGACTCTTGCAGCCTCTGCTGCGAACGCGGCGATGTCGAGCGGGGCCAAGCTCTGGCGCACGATCCAGTGCGCCATCGGGTTGATGTCGCACCCGACAACGTGGAAGCCTAGGCGGTTCGCTTCGTAGACGGGCGTGCCGCCGCCCATGAAGGGATCGCCAATCACCCCGGAGAGCTGATGTGCTTTCCAGAATGAGTCGCGCAGCGGCTCCGAACCGAACTCAGCGAGCAGCAGCGACCGGAACACCGTGCCCGGCCGCCGGGCGAACCACTTGTGGATCCCAATAACCGGTCGATAGTTCTGCTGAATCTGTTTCTCGCGCAGGGCGAGTTCGGTTGCGAAGGATGCGTCGAACACCGCCTCAAGTCCCGAGGGCTCGAGCGTGGTTGCGGCCGTAATGCGTCGCGTCATTGGAATGCCTCCTGACGCGCGACGCTACCATCGCATGCCAAGAACCTGAACGCATGTTCTCCTGCCAGCATCAGACTCCATCCTCGTCGGACTTCGCCCGATTGCTTGCCTTGTCCGTCATCCAGCGTTCGAAATCCGCCCGCCGAACGCGCCACTGGCCTCGGATCTTGAAGGCCGGAAGCTCCCCGCTGCTCGCCATCGAGTAGACGGTCTTCTCCGCGAGCTTCAGGATTTCCGCGATGTCCTTGATGGTGAGGACTTCTTCGACCATTGGCGTCGTCTGCGCTCCGCTAGGTGGAACGGGACTCCACCGGGCGGGAACGTATTCCAACGAACGCTATCTGGTCAAGTGCGCAGTGACATCAGGTTCTAGAGGATGCCCACGCCCCCCGCTGCTCCACCCAGCTCCCGGCGTGTGCCACGGCGCGCAGGGCCCGCTCGCTCATGGGCTCGGCCCCGTCCACCGCTTCGAGCGCCAGGACTGCCTGCTGGAGGTCGGGCGCCAGGAGCAAGAGGTCGAGCAGCTGCGTCACCCGCGCCCGCGTGAGCCCGAGCTTGCGCGCCACGGCGGCCCGGTCGGCCACGAGGCCGGTGTCGACGACTTCCTCGCGGAGGCCACGCCAGAGGCGAAGCTCTCGATGATTCGCGACTACCAACACAAGGGACACCTCGTCGCGATGACCGGGGACGGCACGAACGACGCGCCCGCCCTCGCTCAAGCGGACGTGGCGGTGGCGATGAACACCGGCACACAGGCGGCAAAGGAGGCCGGCAACATGGTCGACCTCGACTCGAACCCGACCAAGCTCCTGTCGATCGTCGAAATCGGCAAGCAGATGCTGATGACGCGTGGAGCGCTCACGACCTTCAGCATCGCGAATGACCTTGCCAAGTACTTCGCAATCATCCCTGCGGCGTTCGTTGCGACCTATCCAGCGCTTGGTGCGCTGAACGTGATGGGGCTGCACTCGCCGACGACGGCGGTCCTCTCCGCGGTCATCTTCAACGCGCTCATCATCATCGCGCTCATCCCGCTGGCGCTCAGGGGCATCCGGTATCGGCCCGCGCCCGCGCCCGCGCTCCTGCGCAGGAACATCTTGGTCTACGGCCTGGGCGGCGTCCTGCTCCCATTTCCCTGCATCAAGCTCATCGACGTGGCGCTGATCGCGATCGGCGTGAGCTGAAAGGAGTCATCCATGTTCTCCACCATTCGTCCCGCAGTCTCGCTCCTCGCGCTCTTCACGCTCCTCACCGGCGTCGCCTATCCGCTGGTCGTCACGGGAGCTGCGCAGGCCATCTTCCCCACACAGGCGAACGGCAGCCTGATCGAGTCGAAGGGGCAAGTCATGGGCTCTCGCCTCATCGGGCAATCGTTCGACGACGCGCGGTACTTCTGGGGCCGTCCCTCGGCGACCGGCCCCGGCCCCTACAACGCGGCGGCGTCTGCTGGCTCCAATCTTGGGCCGACGAACCCCGCGCTCACCACGGCGGTGCGTGAACGCGTGGCTGCCCTTCGGGTCGCTGATCCTGAGCAGGCTTCAGTGTCGATCCCCGTCGATCTCGTGACCACATCTGGGAGCGGGCTCGATCCGCACATCTCGCCGGCGGCCGCGCTCTACCAGGTGCATCGGGTGGCACGAACTCGTCGTCTGGCCGAGGAGCGTGTCCGAGCTCTGGTGCTGGAGCACGTCGAAGCTAGATCACTCGGGTTTCTTGGTGAGCCGCGGGTGAACGTCCTCCTGCTCAACGCAGCACTTGACGAGCTGGCCGATGGTGGAGCCTAACTGTATGAACGAACAGGATTTTCACGGATGAGCGAACCCGGCGACAGACCCGATCCAGACGCCCTGCTGCGACGCATGCAGGAGGCGGAGGCGCGGGCGAAGCGCGGCAAGCTCAAAATCTTTTTCGGGTTTGCCCCAGGGGTCGGCAAGACGTACCGCATGCTCCAGGTGGCCCGAGACCTGGTGACGGACCAGCACGTCGACGTGGTCGTAGGCGTAGTCGAGGACCACAAGAGAGTCGAGACTGCCCGCTTGGTTCTCGGCCTCGACCTGCTCCCTCGCAAGAAGGTTCAGTACCGCGGCCACACGCTCGACGAGTTCGATCTCGATGCCGCGCTCGCTCGGAAGCCCCAACTCCTGCTCGTCGATGAGCTCGCACACACCAACGCTGCCGGTTCGCGCCATCCAAAGCGGTGGCAGGACGTGGAGGAGCTGCTCGACGCCGGTATCGACGTCTTTACGACAATGAACGTCCAGCACGTCGAGAGCCTGAACGACGTGGTTGCCCAGATCAGCCGGATCCAAGTCCGCGAGACCGTCCCCGACTCGGTCCTTGACCGCGCCGATGCGATCGAGCTCGTAGACATCGCGCCCGAGGAGCTCCTCGAACGCTTGAAGGAGGGGAAGGTCTATCTTCCCGACCAGGCCAAGCGCGCGGCTGCGCATTTCTTTCAGCGCGGCAACCTGCTCGCGCTGCGTGAGCTCGCTCTGCGCCGAACTGCGCAGCACGTCGACGAGGATGTGCGGGAGTACCGAGAAGAACACGGTGTCGCCGTCACCTGGCCGGCAGGCGAGCGGATCCTGGTTTGCGTCGGTCCGGCGCCAAGCTCCGGCAGGTTGATCCGCGCGGCAGCACGCATGGCTGCCGGGCTGCGCTGCCCGTGGGTGGCCTCATATGTCGAGTCGACCGTCGCGCGGCCGATGAGCGAGACAGACCGAGTCCAGCTCGAGGCGCACTTGCGAGTTGCCGAGACCCTCGGCGCCACGGTGACGCGTCTCTCAGGAACGAGCGTCTCCGGTGCTCTCCTCGAGTACGCGCGGAAGCACAACGTAACGCGTCTGATCATCGGCAAGCCTACGCACTCCCGCTTCCGGGATCGGATGCGCGGCTCCCTCCTCGACGAGGTCGTCCGCGGGAGCGGAGACATCGATGTGCATGTCATCAGCGGTGACAGCACGAGTGACGCGCCGCCGCGCGGCGCTACCCCGCGCGGCGGGCGCGCATCCGGATGGCAGTACGTTTCGGCGGCGCTTTTGGTGGCCGGCACGTTGGCGCTCGCGCTCGGCCTGCGCAGCGTGATGGACCTTCCCGATCTCGAGATGCTGTTTCTGCTGGCCGTGATGGTCTCGGCTGTCTGGTTTGGCCGCGGACCGTCCATCCTCGCCGCCACCCTTGGCGTTGCCAGCTACGACTTCTTCTTCGTGCCGCCGTTCCACACGTTCTCCGTCGAAGATCGACGCTACTTCCTGACATTTGCGATGATGTTCGCCGTGAGCTTCGCGCTGAGCGAACTGGCGGGAAGGCTTCGCAGGCAACAACGTGATGCGCAGGCACGCGAGGAGCGCACGGCCGTCCTCTACGCACTGACACGGGAGCTGGCGTCGACGGACCACCCTGGCCGTATCGCTGCCATCGCTGCGCAGCACGCGGCGGACATCTTCTCGGCGAAGGCAATCGTGCTCGGAGCCCTTGCCGATGGTGAGTTCCGCGCGCTCGGTGCGTCTCCCGAGGGAAGCCAGCTCGACGTGAAGGACATCGGCGTGGCCAAGTGGAGCTACGAACACGACGCCCTCGCCGGGCTTGGCACCGACACGCTCCCAGGCGCCGAGGCTCTCTGTTCGCCGCTTCGAGCGGGACAGTCCCGCCTCGGAGTGCTCGCGCTCGTGCCGCGAGACAAGGTCGAGCTGCGAGCAGACCAGCGCGCCTTCCTCGACGTGCTCTGTCGCCAAGTCGCTGTTGCGCTCGAGAGAACGCGCCTCTCCGAAGAGGCGAAGCAATCCGCGCTCCGCGCCAAGACGGAGGAGATGCGTTCCTCGTTGCTCTCGGCAGTGTCCCACGATTTGCGCACGCCGCTGGCTTCGATCACTGGTGCAGCGACCTCGCTTCGGGATGACACCAACCTCGGTACCGAGACGCGAGGAGAGCTCGTGGACTCCATCGTCGATCAGGCCGAGCGACTCGAGCGTTTGGTCGCGAACTTGCTCGACATGACTCGCCTGGAGTCTGGTGGGATCGCCCTTCGTCGAGACTGGGTCCCGCTCGATGAGATGGTCGGATCTGCGCTCACGCGCCTGGAGGCGCGCCTCGGCACTCGCAAGGTGACGGTGTCGATCGCTCCTGACGTGCCGCTCGTGAGCGTCGACCCCGTCCTCTTCGAGCAGGTCTTCGTCAACCTGCTCGAGAATGCGGAGAAGTACACACCGGCCGGGACTCCGATCGAGATCGAGGCGCGTAGCGACGGCGATCGTGTAGAGATCGACGTCATCGACTACGGCTCCGGCGTGCCATCGGGCGCCGAAGCTCTCGTCTTCGACAAGTTCTACCGTGGGCCACACGTCGGCGTGTCGGGGGTCGGTCTTGGCTTACCCATCTGTAAGGGGATCGTCGAGGCTCATGGCGGGACGATTCGGGCCGAAACGCGGTCCAGTGGCGGTGCTGCGTTCCACATTTCGATTCCCCGTGGCGGAACGCCGCCATCGCTCGCGCCTCCCGGAGGCGGCTCATGAGCGAGCTCGGCGCCGTGATTCTCGTGGTCGAGGATGAACCGCAGATGCGGAAGTTCATCCGGGCCTCGCTCACTTCCCACGGGTATCGGGTGCTCGAAGCGGAGCGGGCCTCGGAAGCCGTCATGATGCTGACGAGCCACAACCCCGAGATGGTCTTGCTCGATCTCGGGTTGCCGGATGGTGACGGCATCGATCTCACGAAGCAGCTCCGCGAGTGGAGTCGCGTACCGATCATCGTCTTGTCGGCTCGAGGGCGGGAGGACGACAAGGTTGCGGCCCTCGACGCGGGAGCCGATGACTACCTCACGAAGCCCTTCGGGGTGAACGAGCTCTTGGCTCGCATGCGCGTCGCGCTCCGTCACGCGCAGAGCCGGGGAGCGGATCCCTCCGTTCAGACGTTCGAGTTCGGCGAGCTTAAGATCGACCTCGTCCGGCGCGAGGTGTTTCGCGGAGAGGAGGAGCTTCATCTCACACCCACCGAGTACAAGCTGCTCGTCCTGTTCGCCCAGAACGCCGGCAAGGTGCTTACCCACCGCCAGATCCTGAAGGAGGTCTGGGGGCCCGCGTATGCCGCGCAGACGCACTACGTTCGCGTGCACATGGCGGAGCTGCGGAAGAAGGTCGAGGTGGACCCCTCGCACCCGAAGCTGCTCGTCACCGAGCCGGGCGTCGGCTACCGGTTGCGCGATCGGGTGTGAATATCGTCGCGGTACCGCCCGAGCCCGGCACTCACCCCACCAGCGTCTTCTGGAGCGCCATCCCCCGCGCGGTCTCGGCGGGCGTCGTGTCCGCGAGTTCGAGCCATTCATGCGGGGTCCGCGCTTGTCGCCGGGGATTACCCTCAGTGAGCGCCCCGCAGCGTCACGCATCTGGAGCGCCTGACGAAACACAGGATGGATCTCCCAACGGACACCGTCATCAAGGTTGGTCCTCGCCCTAAGAAGGTCCGGCTTGTCTACATAAGTGATGTGCTCGTACTCGTCGCCATCAAGGTTACGCCGTGCAGATAGGAAGCCGATTTGGAAGAGAAACGCCGCCACGTCGACAGAGCGTGGCGCACCCATCACGCCGATGATCGAAGGTGTGACCGCCTGAAGAACTCGCATTTCGATTGTCGAAAGCAATTCGGCGGTGGAATACTCTTCGGCCTGACGTGAGAATGCCGCGATAAGTTCGTTGAGCTGGGGGCACTGCGATGAGAACTCCGCGACCGTATCCGCGATGCGCTTCTTGCCGAAGGCCTCAAGTCAAGCCGTGATGTCTTCCAAGAGCACGGTGTTCCGGCGAGCCGTGTACGCTGCCTTCGCCGCCTCTCGAGCCAACTCGATCAGCCACCGCGGCCGCCGTCGCGAGAAGGTCACTAGCGGCACATGCACGGGTCGGGTCTTTTGGCCCCACTTGACAGGTGACTGAAAGACCAGTGCAACGTACTCATCAGCCGACGGTTCCTTACCTTTTGCCATGTCTGCCCACTGCTTGGTATGCACGAGGTAGCCACGAACGCGGGCGCCGAGAACGTCGCGCAGTTCGGACTCGGTCCAGCGGAGGTCCACGTTGTACTGCTCGACTTTTGAGAGCGCCTCGTACTCCAAGACCAGCGTGGTCCATGTATTCGGGCGCACTGCAGCGCGGACTCGAAGCTGTGGGATGGCGTTGACGATCTCGCGCGTAGCGATGAAGAACGACGCCACCTTAAGCTTATGGATTGGGTCGTTCTTGAAGTTCTCATCAACATCGTCGACGAAGAGCCAGATGCCGTCAGTCCGGGCTGCCCAGCGCTGGACGATCTTCTCTGCGTTGGGAATCGGTGGACGCTCGCGTGCAATCGGCGCTGTAGGACTCATTAAGCGATCAAAGATCGTGGAGATGATGTTGCGCGACTTAAACCCGGCCTCTGTTCCGCCTCCTCAACAAGCGAGATGGCGTCATCGGACCATGCTGTTCCGAGGCGAACTCCGATTTCCCGCGCGATGTGCTGTAGGATAGAGCGCTTCCAGTCGCGCACCCAAGCGTCCGTATCCCTCGCGGTCTGCTCCGGAGAGAGTTGCTTGCCTGTAGCGGCCAGGATGAGCGGTGGGGCATCCCCACGGCCAAGCCGATTCTGGACGAGGCGAAGGAGAGCGGACTTGCCTTCGCCCTTGAAGGCCCGCGCGATGCAGATCTTGTTCGACGAATCAAGGAACGCTTTCAACTCCGGCCGATCAACGACGTAGCCCAGGAAGATATTCTCCTCTTCATCTTCGGCAGCATCGTTGCCGAAGAGGTAGGCAGCGGTCAGGTTGATACGTGGGGCAAGAGACATCGTTTGTTAGTGTACTGCCGTGCCCGGCTGAAGACAAGGCATCGATTGCTAGTTGAACGCCCGGTCAGGCCAGAGTGCGGCCAGCTTCATTTCACTCACTCTCGAACCCGTGGATGTCGAACTTGAGCGTCCGGCTGTTCTCGGTGACCGTGCGGACCACGTTCTCGGGCAAGCCAGACGGTGCCGTGGCTTCGATCTCGAGGGTGACCTTCACCTGCGCGCCCACGAGGCCGGTCAAGTGCGTGATCACCTCGTCGGCCACCTTGCTGGCGTCACGTCCGACCCGGGTGGCGTCGAGTGTGACGGCGCCGTGAAAACGCTTCGGCCGCGTTGGAGCCGGCGCCGGTTCAGCGGCGGGTGCGCCCGGGGATGTCCCCGGTTGCTGACTCACCGGCGAGGTGCTGATGGTGGCGGCCCCGCCTGCCTCTGTCGCAGAGGCCACTGGCGGGGGAGCACGCTCGGCCTCCAACTGTCGGCGTGCCGCCTCTGGCTTGACGAGCAGGGATTGCGAATCGGCTTCGATGTGGTTAACGTGGTGGCCGAGTTGGAGCCCACGGTACCGCATGCAAACTTCGTCGAAGCTGTCCGCGAAGGCGAACGAGTCGTGTTCCCACGTGGGCTGACCGAGGCCGTTCCGGATCGCTTCGACGAGCACCGAGGGCTTCTGCAGGCGCGGGAGGTAAAGGTAGCGAGCGAAATCGTCGATGAGTTGCTTGATGGAGACGTGGTCACCGCGCCAGAGCGGAATGCGGTCGAGTTCCATGCGCAACCGATATGCGGCGAAGCTCGTGACCATCAGTTCGTCGTTCTTGAGCTTCTTGCTGGCGCGTACGGCGAGCGCATCCTGGCCCGACAGGCGAAATGCTCGCCACTCCACCGAGGCATGCGGGTTCTGCTGCGTGGGCGCCAGAAGCCACTGATAGGCTTCGGGGAGCCGGGCATCGACGACGCTGTCGGCAGCGTCCTTCTGTGTCTCGGCCTGTTTCACCTGGTGAGGTGAGAGGTCTAGCGTGGTCTGCTCGGCGATGATCGATTCCCAGGCGATGTACCGGCGCACCGCTTCGTCGAGATCTTGCAGGCGCGTTTTGTCCACTGCGAGGAAGACAAGCGTGTTGCTATAAAGGCGGGGTGCGCTACCTCGCGAGGCGAGAATCGCCTTTGCCTCTGTCTCTGCCGGGTTGTTCGGCTCTTTGCTGTAAGGATGGTCAACGCCGAGTACGACTAGGCGCGCCTCGGGATCGTCCGGCACGTCCTGCCCGGATCGGGGCAGCGGATGAACTCTCGTGAAGTCGCCCGTTTTGCGTAGGTCGGCGCGGAGGCGTTTCTCCAGTTCTTGGATGACCTTGTCAGGATCGCGCTTGAGCTGCTCGGCGCGATCATCGGCAAGCTTCGTGACGGTTGGCTGCGTTGAGTACCAATAGCGAGGGCCGTCCTGGTACAGGTACGTGGCTGCGGCGGCCAGGCGCCGGAGCGCGTCGCCGAACACGGCCGACGACTCGCCAGGGATAACGCACCCGAGCCGCACGCGCCGATCCTCGAGGCCACGGTTGGCGGCCGTGGGAGTGGGAGCCGAACCCAGGTAGATGGCGCGCGCGACGCGGCGGCACGCGGCGAACTTGCCGAGGTTCGGAACCTCGCCGTCGAGCCGCAGCGGCAGGGAGTTGGGGCCGTCCACATCCTTTTCGATGACGGGCGCCCAGTTGTCCGAGAGGTAGCGCGTGAGTTCGAACTGGACTCGGGGATCGTCGATCGGAATGTTCGACGGCAGAATCAGCGGATTACGGTCGCCCTTTTCCCAAAGGCTGTGGATCACGGCTGCCATCAGCCGCAACACGCCGCGCGTGCGCTGAAACTTCACGAGCGTCGACCAGTCCGTGTAGAGGCGGTCGAATACTTCGGGGTGGATCGGGTACGCGGCGCGCAGCCGTTTTTCGTACTCGGCATCACGGCACTCGGGTGGGAACTCTTGATGCTGCGTGCGGTAAAATTCGTAGAATTCGCGGGCGACAGTGTCGCGGGCCACGAATTGCGTCTGCTCGACGAGCGGCTCGAAGAGCCGGCGGCGGACGATCTCGAAGCCTTCCTCGGCGCTCGCTGGACGCCATGAGGACTCGACACGACCGATCACGTTGCGCAACCGATCAAGCGCCTCGCGGCCTCGCTGACCACCGACCTCGACGTCGTTAGCCTGGGTGTGCGGCGAGTCCGCGGTATCCGATGCCGGGAGACTGATGACGAGCAGGCAGTTCTTCGCGAGCTTCGCCGACTCGGTGAGTGTCTGGGCGAAGGTGAACTGCGTTTCGAAGCTCCCCCCAGGCAGATCGCTTTGATCGTGGAGCTGGCGCGCGTAGGCCACCCACTCGTCAATGAGCACGAGGCAGGGGCCGTATTCGTTGAAGATCTCGCGCAGTCTGTCCCCGGGGCTCGTCGCCTTTTCATCGTCCGCGCGCACGCGTTCGAAGGCCTTCTTACCGCCGAGCTGCCAAGCGAGTTCACCCCAGAGCGTGCGCACCATGGTGCCGTCGGGCTTCTTCACCGGGTTGCCAGGCGATATCTTGTTCCCGACCAGGACGACCCGGCGCGCAGCCGGGAGTTTCGACGCCCTCGCCTCCGCGAGCATGACGTCGACGCCGGCGAGTTCGCTCGCCGCGGTCCCGGAGACGAGGTGGTAGAGCGCCAGCATCGAGTGCGTCTTGCCGCCACCAAAGTTGGTCTGGAGTTGCACGACCGGATCGCCGCCCTTGCCGGACAGCCGCTGCACCGCGCTCACAAGCAGATGCTTCAGGCTCTCCGTCAAATACGTGCGGCGGAAGAACTCGGTAGGGTTTTTATACTCGTCGGTTCCCTCGCCGACATGCACTTGCCAGAGGTCCGCCGCGAACTCGGCCTGCTGGTACCGGCCACTCGCCACGTCCTTGTGCGGCGTGATTACCTCGCGCCATGGCTTCAGGTTGCCCGTTACCTGACTCTCGATTGCGGTTCCCGCGCTCTTGCGCTTTTCCGCCCGTACCTGCTCATCGAACCGCACGCGCAGAAGCTCCATCTTCAGTTTGTCGGCTTCCTGTGATTCCGGCGCGGAGATCGCGGTCAAAAGGCGTCCCGCGGAGTCGAGCGCGCGGTAGGCGTCGTCGCTCGAGAATATCTGCTGGTGCGCCCACTTGTTGCGCACGTCCTGAAGCTCCCGAACGAGCGTGCGCTCGGCCGGTCCGAGCGTCTTCCGGAAGACGTCGTTCCACGCCTCCCACATCAGTTTGAGAAGCGCGGCCGCGTCCCACTTGGCGAGAGGTTTGTTCGCGAGGAGCCGGTCCTCGCCCATGAGCCGACCGGCCTGCGTACGCGCCTGGTCCTTGTAAACGCTGTTGAATTCGCGCTCGATGAAGGGAGCCAGCCCCTGCTTGAGCAGTTCCATGGCCTTGCCAACGCGCTCGTGATTCGTGATGGCCATCAGCCCTCGCTCTTCGCTGTCCGTGATGCATCCAACAGCCGTGACCGAACGCCCGCCAAGAGTTCGGTGCAGAGCACCTCGGGCTGTGGCTCGCCGAGCTCATGCAGCGCAGCCTGGACGAGAGGCTGGGACATGAATCCGTTGGTTGAAGACCACAACGACGCCTTCCGCATGCGACGACGAGCGTCGTCCATGAGCGCAGGCGTCGGCTCGTTGTGCGCGACGTCGTTGCGCAGTTCGCGGATGTCACCGGCGAGCGCTTGGCCGAGCTTCGTCAGGCTTTCGAGCTTGAGGTAGTGCTTCGCGAGCTGGATGGCGCAGATCTCGTTGTCGTCTACCCAGTACCAGTCCGACCCGTCTGCCGTTTCCTTGAAGATGAACGGTCGATCGCGGTCCTCTCGCTGCTCGATCTTCGACAGTGCTGAAAGCTTCGTGGCGTCACGTTCGCGCACCAGCTTGTCGGCAGGGGGCTCATGGAACTTGAACTGGCGCTTGCTGGGATGACGTGACGTCTTCTCGCCTAGATGATCCCACAGGGCTGCCTCGAAGAACGCGACGGTGGCATGAACCGCCCTCGGGATGTCTCCCGCGCGAAGGGCAAGCTCGACGCGAAGTGCGGCGCGCACGGCCATGCGCTTGTGGCTCAGGACTGCAAGGTCACAGTCTTCTGGCAAGGGCAGCGACGAAGCAAAGTTTGCGAGCCAGTGGATGACCTTTGTCCATGCACGCTCCGTCTCGTCGCTGTGAAGTGGCTCCGCGATCGCCCAAGCGCCGAGCAGGTTGCCCTTGGCGATCAGCTCCAGCGCACGGTGCCGCGATTGAAAGGAGACGAGCGGATCGGGCACCGACGTGCGTGCAACCGCGCGATCGGCGGTCGGCGGGCTCGCTTGGGCCCCGTCGGCGACCTCGAGCGCGTCCACCGGAACCGATGCGTATAGTCGAACGATCTCTTCGACCAGGTTGGTGACCACCGGGAAGCCTCCGGTGGCTGCGACTACGATGCGCGACGGCTTCAGGACCTCGAGGCGATCGCGCACCGCGTGCTCGAGTCGGCGCACGACATCGCGACGGATGATAGCATCATGCGGCAGGTCACGGTCCTCGAGACGCTCAGTGCCCTGAAGGTACGCTTGCCGGTGAACGGTCTCGACGCCCCTTGCCTTTAGTCGAGCCTCCAGCACGTTACCCGCGAAGCGCGGATCGCCAGCGGCGGACCCTGCGTCACGGCGCGTTTCGAGCACTAGCGCTGCCGTGGGCACAATCTCACGCAATACCGCGTCGAGCTTCGGCGTGCATAGCGTCAGATCCCCCTCGGGAAGCCTATCGATAGAATCTTTGACCTTGAGGACCGGTGCATCGACGATGTTTAGCGGTGATGCTCGTTGTTCGAGCTCGTCATGCAGAGCCGCGCAACAATCCTTGCGCAACTCGTGACGGACACCGTTGAGCACGATTTGCACATCTGTCTGGCCAGTAGTGAGGACGAGGAGCGTGCTCATCAACTCTTCTCTCGCCGGTAGCGGCGAGCCCGCGTGTGCTCGGCGCGGAGCGTCGTGTGGAACGTGTAGATGTTCTCGTTACCTTCTCGGTCCCTCGCCCGCGGGTAGTCGGCCGCATCGGGGTGCTTGTGGCGATGCACCGCTAGCCACTCTGCTTGCGTCGCAGTCGCCTGATGGTTCCTCTTCACCCACCCGAGGATGTCAGTCTCGGCCTCCAGCGCAGGTTCGCCGTCGGCAATGTCGAGGAACAGCAAGGCCTTCACCCCGATGCGCACGGTACCCCAGCCGAGCGGGCGCGCGTAGCCGAGCTTCGAGCAGTAGCCGTCGGGGTGCGTGCCGTTGAGCAACTCGCGGAACTGGTTGGGGCACAGTGCGATCACGATCGCCGCGAGTTCCGCCGGATCGAGGTCGCGGAAGCGAATGGTGAAACGGAAGCGGCGCCCAGGGCGCGACGCCTCCAGCGCCAGGGTGCTCCGCTCATTGGCGTGGTTCGCCGGCGAGACGTCCTTCCACGGCTCGCCGGAATAAGCGTCCTTGCGATCGAGGTAGAACTTTCGCCCAGCCAGATCACCGGGCGTGTCGTAGCCGGCGGCGTCGCCGTAGGTGACGAGTGTCGCCTTGTCAGAGGGGCGCGACCTCGGGTGATGCGGTTGCTTCAGGTAGAACTCGACCGCGCTGGGTCGCGGCATCCCGAGCTCCTTGAGGAATGTTGGAAGTAGAAAACGCTTGTCGTCGGTATCTCCGTCTTCGATGACCTCGAGGGCGGCGTTGGGGAAGAGGCGGCCCATGAGTTGCTCGTGGTCACCCTCGCCGATGCCCTCGCTGCCGTCATTGTCGCCCGTGTAGCCCAAGAGGCGGCGCACCGCGGAGAGGCCAGCGGGAGCGCCATCGGCGTCGCGCTCGCGCTCCGTGGCGAGCGGGAAGAGTCCGTGTCGTTCGAGTTTGCCGCCCGTCTTGCGGACCGAGTCGGTGTAGGCCCAACGGTAGTAGTAGTGCCAGCCGAGCGAGACGATGCATTTCTTCTCGGTGTCCCACTCGACCCAGATGAGATCGCCGGACTGGAAGACCACGCTCTTGGCCGCCTCGAGGATGCGCTTTTTCGCGTCGTCGCCCTTCACCGTGTTGGGAACGTCCGGGTGCCGCTCGGAGAAGTGGCCGTGATCGAGATCGGTGAGATGACGCAGGGTCGCGAGATAGCCCTCCTGCACGGCCTGCGGGACCTCGACGTTCTCGGTCGGCGTGTTGGGGTTCGCGGTGAGCTCCTTGTGCAGGTTGCGCTTCGAGTTGAGCTTCTCGCCTGCGCCCTGACCGCCACGATACGAAGCACCGCTGCCGTCGTCGAACCGGTAGTAGTTCGAGGTCTGCTCGTGCTTCTTGTCGTACCTCAAGTTGGTCGCCAGCAGCTCGAGCGTTTTGGGCACGCGGACCTGGTGGTTGTTATCGAGCGCCTTCATCTCGACGCCGTTGGCAGGCACGCGCGCGAGCCGAGCGATCAATCTCGGATTGGCGTCCTTCGGGAACAGCGCGTTCGGGCGATACGAGTACGAACGCTCGGCGACCCGCTCCATTGGGGCACCGAAGATCGCGCCCAGCTCGTGCCGCAACAAGCCTTTCAACGAGTCGCCTGGGATGATGACGGGACGCTTTCCCCACGGCGCGCGCAGTGGGCAGAGCACCGACTTCTTCGCGGCTAGCTGACCAACGCCGTTGAGGCTCGTCGGAACAGGCCAGTCGCTCTCGGCGTCACCCGTTTGCCCGCGCTCCCAGCCAACCAGGAGCGGGGTCAGCGTCTCGAGCTCGAGGCGAATCTCTCCCGAAACCCGCCTCGCACTGCTCGTGCCGTCGTGCCAGACCGGCGCAGCGCTTTTCAGCTCGGCGGGAAGCGAGACGAAGCCATACGGCTTTCCAGGGAGCGGCTGCGCGCTCGTCGTCGCAGGCGCCGTTCGCCCTTGCTGGCGCTGCGGCTCGCGACGTTGTTGCGGTCCTCCTCGTTGGCGCGGTCCGCCTTGCTGACCAGCTTGCGCGTTCGTCGGCCTCGGCGGCGCGGCTGCCGCGATGGTCGTGTCACCGCCCACGAGCTCTTCGACCCCAGCGCCACCGAGCTTGGCGCGCACCTGCTCGATATGAGCTTCCTTCACCGCGCAGATGACGAACTCGACCTTGTCCTTCACGTCGACGACGTCGACGTGTGGCACCAACTGCCCCTTGAGCCTGTTGTGCGCGCGCGGTTTGCCGTCCTTGGCGCGGACGCGGGTGCGATGAGGTTTGTCGGGCTTGCCGGGCATCAGCGCTGCTCCTTGGTGAGGGTAAAGCCGAGAACCTCGTCGCCGACATGCCACTCGCGAAGGAGCACGCTGCTTTGGCCGGTATTCGCCGAAGAGAAGCGCTGGAAGCCGTGCAGCCGCGCGGGCGTGTGAACGACGCTCGTCTTCTTCGCGCCGTCATCGCTCGACGCGGCCTCCACGATCAGCACGTAGCGCGCGCCATCAGCCGCGCGCACGGCGCGCCAGACGGCGCGCTCCGCGTAGAACGCGACCTCGTCGACCTGGAGCGCGTCGCCCCCTGGCCACTCACGACCGAATGTCGCGGGCGGCGTGGCAAGCCCGAGATCGATTGTCGGATCGCACCACCATGCGAGGAGCGCACGGTCGCCGAGCGCCGTCTTGGCAAAGCGTGCGGCCTCGCCGAGCGTTAGCGCATCGCTGTCAAGCCCACCGTGCGTCGTCCGCACCCACACGTCGGAAGTTGCAGGTCTCTCGATGAACGCACGCTTCGAGTGCGCCGCGTTCGGCGGCGCGGACTCTGACTCCTTCGGAGGAGTCCAGGTTCTCGTCGAGATGACGTCGTCAATAGTCCACGGCTTCGCCTGCCATCGCCCCCAGCCAGCTCCACGCGTCTTGTGCCCTCCCACGGGGAGATGCCCGAACGCGCCGAGCGCGATCTGGCGATCAATGAGCGCGACGAGCGCTTCGACTTCGTTGGGTGTCGCCCCCTCGATCAACACGCGAACCGGGAACACGCCTGCGAGCACGCGCATCGCGTCCCGCTTGGATGTCCCGTAAGTGCTTGCCGAGAGCTCATCCTCCGCGTGCATGTGCAGCTTCGCCGCTGCCCACTTCTTCTCGGCGCGCGCATCGCGGATGAGGATGCGGCTGCTCTTGCTGACCGTGCCGAAGGCCCGGCCAGCGACATCATCGATCCCAACGTCGCCTTGCACGAGATGCGGGTCCTGCACGTCGTGCCCTGCCGCGCGCTCGGCACGAGAGAAGGCGTGGCGCAGCGGACCGCGGACGCTCGCACCGGGGAGCAAAGGACGAGCGCCTTCCATCAAGAGCGCGCGATCGGTGCTCAGCACGATTGGTGTCTCGACGTTGGTTGCCCACGCCGGCTTGGCCCACGTGCCGTCACCGGTCGCTTGTATCGCGCGGTCGGTGTCGTGCGGGCCGATAGCGAGCATGTCGAGGCCCCAGGCGGCGGCGTTGGGGTCGGGCTTGTACTCGCCGAACGAGACGTTCACGTCGAGCGTGCGGAAGCACCACGAGCGTGTCGGCTGAACGAGCGGCACGGCATCGAGCACGGCCGGCAACTGCGCGCGCCCCGACTCCACCCAGCGGTCGTAGCTCGCCTCGTCAAACCGGTAGGCCTTCAAGTCCTCGAGGTGGCACCAGCCGAGCCCGCGCGCCGCACCGCCACCGAGCCAGCAGCGGCCCTGCTTCCAGTGCCGGGCGAGCACGTAGCCGAGGACGCCTTCGGCCTCGCGGCCTTCGTCGTGGTCAGCAACGTGCGACCAGTCGACGCGGAAACGGAGCTGCCACTTGGTGCCGGCAGGGATGACCTCACGATCATAGAGTACGCCGTCCGCGCGAGCGCCGGTTTTGTGCCGAATTCCAACCCCCGCGCGAACACGCAGGGTGGCGGTCGTCGTTGCGTCGGCGAACTCCCATGCGGAGCGGCGCAGCGCACCATGTTTGATATCGTCGGAGACGGCGCGAGGGAGGGGATCGAAGAAGCGTTTCGCCATCGCCACGGCTGCTCCCTTGATGCCGCGGCCCACGAGGGTTGGAACGCCGTCAACGAGTGCGAAGGGCTGGTCGGCGATGCTCTCGCGATCGAGTCCCGACACCGAAAGCGCCGAGTCCTGTACGAGGGTCGCCGTAAACAGCGTCAGCCGGGTATTCATACGGCCCCCTTTTGTTGGTTCGCGCGCAGATCGGCGCGCAGCCAGCGCACGAACACGCGCGCATGAGGGGCTTGCTGCTCAGGTTGGAGCGCCTTGAGCATCTTCAAGATATTATTGGCGTCCTCGTCCTGCCAACCCCTCGCGCCCGCCGTCGCCGGGTTGAGGCGACTGTTGATCGCTTCCGCGCCGTTGCGCTCCAACTCGGCGACCAAGTCGATCCATTGCGACAGGCTCGGCTTGCGCTCACCGTCCCCCTTTGCAAGCACCCTGTGCTGCTCAAGCCACTTCTTGGTACACCCGGCAATCGCCTCTTCGGCGACATCGGCGGGCGGTGTTGGAGCGGTGTTCACAGAGGTCTCGCTCGTCACGCCGGGAAGTTCGGTGTCGATCCGGAACCGGCCAAAGCCCTCGTGGGTCCGCTCGCCGATCCACTGCCCGCTGGCCGCTCGTTGCGCGAGGTCAGCCACGCCCGCACCCGAGACCTCGAACACGGAGCCCCGGCGAACGGCGGCTGCCGGCATGCGCCACAACCGTGAGGTACCATTAAAGCCGTGGACCATCACACTGTCCTGCATCGACTTCTTAAGTTGAATGTCGCTGGATCCCAGCAGCGTCCGCAACGCATCCTCATTGAGCGCAGTACGCCACCGGAGGTACTCATCGCGGACGAGCAAGTCCGACGTCAGCGTGAGCAGGGCTTTTTCCGTGGTTTCCGTAGTCTCGGGATGTGACGCGGGATTGGACCACGCGAGATCAACCACCTCGACCGGCGCGCCGCCGCGGCCTATGCGAAGCCAGCGCCGGCCTTCGAAGATCGCCGCGAGTTTGCTGGCGAGTTCCTTCATGACCTCCGGTGCCCCCTGAAGCTCCGCAAGGAAGAGGGTTTCTTCTACGATCTGTTCGATCGCGAAAAGCGAGGCGTCGGTCTGTTCCGGATCGGGCCGCCCGTTGCGCAGGCGCACGCGGCGGACGGGGCGGAACGTCGTCCAGGCGCCGCTCGAAGCAGACCGGTAGACGAAGAGGTCGTCTTCCGGGCGTTTCAGTTTTTGGTCCGCACTCAATGCGTCGCACCGTTGCATCGTAGCTTTCGCTTGCGCCCACCAAGGTGTCTCGCCGGCGGAGCCCTCCGGCTTCTTGCTCTGGAGGGAGAGGGGGGCAGGAAGCACTTCGACCGATTCGAGATTCACCGGAGCTTGCGGTAGCGGCAGTGCGTCACTGACGGAGATCCGGCCCGAGGTCAGGAGCGATGCCGTATCTCGATCGCCCTCGGCGATGAGCCACGCCGCGACAGCGCCGAGCAACGCGCGTCCCGGCACGAACGAGAGGCTCGGGATCAGGTTGTCGGGGGTCGCCGTCGCGGTGATGCAGAGCGGATCGCGGTTCTTGAGCAACAGCAGGAGGCGTCCGGTCGGGGCTCCTACTGTGCACGGCGCCGCCGTGACCTCCGCAAGCGAGAGCTTCACGCGCCCCGCGCCTGTGGCGCGGCCACCACCGAGCGCGTCGACCTCCTGCACGAGCCTTTGCAGCACGGGAAGCTCGGTCGCGGGCAACTCGACTTCGCCAACGAGCTTCGTGCCCCTCGGCACGTACTCGACGACGCGCAGCGTGTCGCCCTTGGGCGCGCGGTTGTCGAACGCCTCGCGCGCGGTCGAGCGCCAGACATGGCTCTCGAGATTGCCGTTCGTGTACAGCGACGTAAACGCGGCGCGCTGCCGGTCGCTGCGCTGGTAGTCACCTCCAGCACGGCCGAAGAAACTCTCGGCCGCCTTGTCACCGCGAAGCCTGCGGGCGGCATCGCGCAGCACGCCCTCGACATGCGAGGCCCAGATGACGGGGTGGCCGTGCCGATCGCGCGCGACGAGTGCGTCGATGCCACCGCCTCCCGAGCCCGAGCCGGGGTGTGCATCTGAGAGCAGCTCCGCCGTGAGCCTGCAACGAGCCCAACGCTCAGCCAAGGGCGGCCTCCTTTGCCGGGTGGGGGTCTTCGGCGCTGCGACCGAGCCGCGCGATCTCGGAGATCTCCACGAGGTCAAGCAGCTCTGTCAGCCACGGGCCGCCGTTCGATGCGCGCCGCCAGGGCGCCTTCACGCCGGCCTCCTCGAGCGCAGCTCGCGCTTCTTTCGCCAGCTCGGCAAACGCAAGCTCCGTGAGGCTGCGCCCTCGTGCGAGTTGGTCAACGAGGTAGCGAAGCTGGGAGCGCGGCGCCGCCTGCAGCTTTTTCGCGCCCTCGACGAGACCTTGAAGACTGCTCAGCCTATCACCCAGGACATCTACCAGGACATCTACTGGACGCTGCGACAGCACGCGCAGGTCCTGACCCTTGCCGCGGATCCAATCACGCCTCCGGATTTCTTCTGGGTCATCAACCCATGCAGTGGTGTAAACAGCCCAATCAACGACGGAGCGCTCCTCGCCAGCAGCGTTCTTGAAACCGCGAAAACGCCGCTTGGCCGAGCTGGCGAGTTGTCCGGCGACCTCGTGCAGGCGGTGGATGGGGATGGTGTGCTTCGCGACGACAACGCCCACGCCCAGCGTCAGCTTGAAGCCGGCGCTGTTCTTCTGGAGCGCCTCCAGCTCTGCGCAGAGCGTGACGACGAAGGGCAGCGCGATCTCCGCGCGAGCTACGAGCAAGAGGTCGTCGCCCCCGAGCATCAGCGGGATGAGTGGCGCCTGTCCGCTGCCAGGACAGTGCATGATAATGGCCTTTTGCAGAGCACGCCGCAGCAGAACGCGGTTGCGATGGAAGGACGCCGCTCGCTTGCTGTCGCCCTTGCCCGCGCCGCTGCCGACGCCGTTGCCATCGGCGTGGATGAGGGCGAGGTAGCCCGATCCGGCCAAATCATCGAGATCCTGCGGACGATTCAGTTCGTGGAGCCTGGTCCCCTTGCTAAGGAGGCTCACCAAGTCTACCGCGTTGCCGTTCTCGACCAGCCTTGCGGATTCGTGCCTGCGCTCCACGTCGAGAGAAACGGAGGGGCGCTCGCCGCCCTGTTTGATCTCCGCTGACGCGAGGCCGCGCCCCGTCCACTCGCATGGCGAGAGCACGGGCAGCTCAGTCGAAAGATGCACATGGGATTGCTGGTACTCGTTATTATCGATCCTGATACGGAACCGGAGGCCTGGTAGCTCGCGGCGCAGGAGTTGCCCCGCTGCATCCGCGAACGCTTCCGCACCGCTCACGAACCGGGCCTCGAAGTGGCCGCCATCGCGCGAGAGGATGCCATCCCTGGCGTCGGCCTCGGGATTGTCATGTTCCTTCAAAGGGTCATCCGGATCCGCGGAAGGATATCCTTCGTTGTCCGGTTTCAGCTTCCATTGCCCGGTTTTTCGCGCCAGTTCCGGCAGATCAACGCGCAACGTCCGGCCGAGCAGCGCGTTGGCGCCGACCATGGCGCGCAGGCGCGGCACGGCAAAAAGCCATGTCTGAACGCGCTGGAATTCGATGTGAACGCGCCTCACGACGATTCTCCCCCAAACATACTGGTCTGCTCGTCTCGACGCGCGCCGCTTTCGCGGGCGAGGCGGGAGATTTCGGGCCAGCTCCGCACGAGCGCGTTGTAGCGGAGCGCCTCCTGCGCGCGTTTCTTGCGCTCGGACACCGTGTATAGCCGGTAGGCAAGCTCACGCGCCACTTCGGCGCGGGAACCCAGTTTCGCGGCGAGCGCCGCCGCCGCGCTCTCGCCGCCCACTTCAAACACACGGATCATGTGATGGACCATCTCCCAAATAATCGTGCGGCCATGGTAATCCGGATCCCAGTCCGCCGGCAACTCATCGGGCGGCAGGAGACGCACCTTGCCCCGCTTCGACTGGACAATGCCGGCCTCCACCATGCCGCCGACGCTGGTGTTCTTGGCCTTGGACAGGGTTTCGGCCACCCCGTACTCGCCCTCGGCGAAACCCGACTGCTCGAACCACGCCAGCGCCCACCGGCTGGCGGCGTCGAAGTCACCCTCCTGCTCGGCCAGCGCTTCATCGAGGGTCTGGTTGATGAGCGCGAGCGCCTCGCGCACGGGCAGCGGTTTGCCCTCCGCGTCGAGCACACGGGAGTAGCGGGTGTAGACGGCCATGCCGGGGCCAATCGCCGCCTGCGCCAGGTCCACGGGGGCGATATTGCTCCGCTGCAGGTGGGCGAGTGCGGCGGGCAGTTCGGCCTTGAGGGCAGTCATGAACTCGCGGCGGGTCGCCGTGGGGGCATTCTCGGGACGCTTCCGGCAAACGAGAACAATGCTCGAAGCGAGGGAGTTAACGTTATTCTTAAGATTGCCTGTGTATTCTGTTCGAATCGGCCACGTACCTGTAATCGCAAATCCCACACGAATGGCTGCGTCGAGGAAAGTCTCCCACCCGGTACTAGCAGAGCCGTTGCCCCCGTCGTCCTCCGCTTGCTTGAAGGCGTAGTAGATCGTGATGGGGAAGGAGGGATGAGCCTGCTCCGCGAGGCGGTGCATCGCCTGCGTCATGCCCTCGAGGAAGAAGGTTTCCGCCTTCTCCTTGCTGCCGTGGCGGTAGGGCGTGGCGACGAGTTCCTCGGCTTTCGGCACAGCGAGTGTCGAGAAGAGTTCGGGGAAGACGGGCTTCAGCGAGCGGCGCAACCAGACGTAGAAAAAGTCTGACAGGTCCGCGTAGCCGATGTTGTCGAAATAGGGAGGGTCGGTGGAAACGACTTTATCTTCCGAGATTTTTTGCTGCTGGGCGTCTTGCTGCTGAGCAAGGCCCACACCAACGCAACGAGGTAATGCTGCCACAACCTTCGCTAGATAGTCGAGCTGGCCGAGCCAGTTACCGCTCGAATCGCTAAATGGGCTCGACTCGCAGAAGTCCCAAGTCATTGGGAGGGCTTGTCTCCCAAATGCTTGTTGAATGTTTTGACGTGTGTTGTCCCAGAAAGAGATTGTGCAGCCGCGATTGCCCTGACGGCTGACGGTCATTCCCAAATACACCCCCACCGCCTCCGCGTATGCCGTTGCGCCTTCGCCGCCGTCGCGGAGCGGGATGGCGTCCTGGGAGCGCGGCCGTCCCGGCCGCATCTCATCGCGCGCAAGATGATCGCGCTCCCGGGAATTTCCCGGTCCGTCACCAGCCCATGCGCTCCCAAACCTCCAGTCTTCCATCCGCTCGCACATTCCTGCCTTGACCGGATTTTGCTCGATGTACTCGATCGCGCGGCGAAAGTGCTCCTCGTTCCGAATCGCTCGATCATGGTATTCCTCCAGCCAAAAAGGCCCCTGCCTATCAAGGACGTGGTTGGCCTCCTTGGCGGTGAACGACTTCCACGAGTGCATGATGGACGACAAGCTGTTGCCGTGTAGCGGCGTGATGAGCGCATGAACGTGATTGGGCATGACGCACCAGGCATGCAGCCGGTATCGTTCGCCGTCGAAGTGCAGGAGGGCGCTCTCGACGATCTGGGCGATCTCCGGGTCGCGCAGCCAGCATGCGCCATGGCCAGCGTCAAGCGCGGTTTCGATGCGTTTGCGGCGTGCGAGCGAACGTTGATCCTCGGGGAGGCGTGCGAGTTCATCGCTCCAGCGATCGAGCAGTTCGCGCGGCAGACTATCGTGGAGACGGAAGGTGATTGACTGCGGCGTCTCGCCGGCCTCCCAATGGGGCAGGTAGCCGCGGGAGCGCCAGGTTTTATGCGGGCGGGACGCCCGCGCTCCCAGGTAGTCGCGCTTCACCCGCTCCATCGCCTCGCCCACCAAATCCGAAAACGTCGTCAGCGCCACGAGCTGGCGCTGCGTGAAGAGATCGCCGTAGGTCTTCAGCCCGTACAACGGCGGCGAGAACCAGCGCGGGTTCTCCGGCATCGCGACGTCCGGCTTCCACTCCGGCTTCGCCTTGAGCGCAATCGCCTCGTGCTCAGGCATTGGCGGCAAGTACACTCGCCCGCGCTCGCCTTCGGCGACAATCGCCATCAGCCGACTGCCCATGCGCCCGGCGTTCGCCTCGCCGTAGATATGGTCGGGCGCGATCAGCGTACCCGACATCACGCACTGAAAATTCGCTCCGCGCGCTAGCTTCGTGCCGTTCTTCGCGCGCTCCGCGTCCTTCGGCTTGCCCACCTTCAGCGTGAAGCGATAGCCGCTAGCCTCGATGATCGGCTCGACGTAGGCTTCCTTGCCGGCCTTGGTCGAGAGCATGAAGGTGGATGCGAGCGGCACATCCACATGGCTGAACGCCGGGTTGGGGCTCTTGACCGTGCGCGCCCACAGCCAGGCGATGACCGTGAGCTTCTGGCCCACGAGGCCCTTCAGATCGGGCCGCCCCTTCGCCATCTCTGCCGTCACCTCGACCTTCGGGTAGAGGTGACCGATGCGCTTGTCCGCCTCGTCGCGCATCCACTTGCCGTAGTAGCGCACGTCCTCGGCGAGGCCCTGGGCGCCCTTCCACTCGCGCGCAAGCAGCGTCTTCTCGTTCCGCGCCTTGGGATTCACGGGGGGCTTGCCGGCGAACCTCGGCGGGATCTCGATCATCGCCTTGTTGATGAGCACCGCGACCGGGTTCAGGTCGCTCGCGTAGGCTTCCAGGCCGAGCCGCTGCGCTTCGAGCGGCAGGGCTCCGCCGCCAGCGAACGGGTCGTGGAATGCCGGGAGCTTCTTCCGGTCGAAGAGTTCCTTCGCGCGCGGATGGTCCACGTTCTCGGCACACGCCCGCCGCCAGCTCTGCCAGATCTCAGCACGCGCGCGCTCCAGCACCTCCTCGTTGGTGGTGTTCTCCCACTGCACGAGGTCCTCGATGATCCTGAAGAGGCGCTGGCGCTCCTTTTCCTGCTTCTCCGCGGTCGGGAAGAGGTCAGGAAGCGCGGACGGGTCGTCCACCATCTGCGCGAAGATCACGGCCCGCGCGGCAGCCAACGGCCTTCGCGCCCACCAGAGGTGCAGCGTGGAGGGGTGCCCGTGGCGGATCGACTTTTCCCGCGCCGAGGCCTTGTTGATGGCGTCGAGCGGCAGCGCCACCTCGATGAGCTTCTTCTTGTACGTCATCGCGGGGCCTCCGCTCGCGCGAGCAACTCGGCGAAGTCGTAGTTCACGCTGGTTACGCCGAAGTCGGGCTCGCGCCGGAAAGGGCGGCGCACGTAGTGGACGCGGTGCGAGCCGTCCGTGATGAACTCCACGATTGCGAGGATGAAGTCGTCGGGCTTGTTCAAGGAGTAGAGTATCTCGTTCTTGGTGACGCAGATCGTGCCGGCGTGCTCGTCACGGCCTTTGACCTCGAGGAAGCGCAGCTTGCCCGTGCGCCCGTCCTTGCTCTCGATGTCGTAACCGAGCTTTTCGAACTCACGATCGACCGGGTCGAACCCGAGCCGCCGCTCGATCTCCATCACGATCTCCCGGGCGCGCGCTGCGACGGCCTGTGTGTCCACGACCGCCGCCGGCGCTGCCAACGGCTGTTCCGTCATCGCCGCGACCAGCCCGATCGGAATCACGATCAGGCCGCCCAGCGCAACCGGGGGTAGCGCGGAGACCTGGGCTTCCAGGTCGAGCTGCTCCATGCGCTTCTGCAGCCGCGCCTGGAGGTCGTCGGCGCGGCGGCGCGCCTCCTGCGAGTTGAGACGTGCGTTGGGCTTGCCAGCCTGCTCCTGGAGCCGGAGTTGCTCGGCCCGGTGGTCCCAGTAGCCGATTTCCTTCGTGAGCCGCTCCTTGACAGCGGCGCGCGCCTTGTCGATCCACGTGAGGCGCTGGCCCCGGACCTCCTGCAGGTGATCAGGCACGACATGCGCGATGGCGTGCCCGAGCGCCTTCTGTTCGATCTCACGCGTGATCCATGCGGACTCGGGATGATCGAGGATCGCCTGGACGGAGGGCTCGCCTTCGTGCAGCGGGCGATAGTCAAGATACGGCGCGTAGTGAAGGTGGCGGGCGACTCCCGACGCATCGAGTTCGACGTACAGCATCCGCTTCGAGATGGTCCGCCGCTCGCCCGTGCGGGTAAGGCTAGCATCCTGGATGGCGTGCTCCAGGTAGAAGAGCACGCGGGGCGACATGCCCGCGTCGCGCTCGTCCACGAGCACGGTTCCGCGGCGCAAGAGGTCACGGTGGCGCTCGAGCGTGAGGTCGAGCGTCGCGTCGAGGAGCGGGTGGCCCGGGCAGACAAAGGCCGCCAGGGGTTGTCCCTGGGGAGCGATGAAGGACTTCTCGAAGACGATCCGCTCGTACCGTTGCAACACAGGTTCGCCGATGCCGCCGAGGCGGTCACGGTTCCGGACAGGAGCGGGCACGTGGCTGACCTCGAACCGGCGCGGTTCACGCTGGCGGGCGGCGCCCCCGAGCTGCTTGAAGGCCTCGAGAAAGAACGACTCGATGTAGTGGGGCTGAAGGCGGCGCGCCTCCGCGCGCTCCATATCCTCGCGCACCCGCTGCAGGCGGCTCGCGTCCATCCCGTCGTGGACGAGGGCGCGCTCTTCGAGCAGATCCTGAATCTTTCCCCGGTCAACGGCGTTGGCGATGGCTTGCGTCAGACGGGCGCGCACCTCCGGCTTCTCGCCGTAGCGGACGGCCTCGATGAGGAGTTCGCGCAGGGATCTTCCCTCGAATTGGAGCTTGCCGAGCACGTCGAAGACCTGCCCTTTGAGGGTCTGACGGGCCTCCTCCAGCTTCTCGAGCAGCGTCTGGTAGACGTCGCCCTCGCGTGTTTCCGCGGCGACCAGGTTCCACAGGTGACAGACCTCGGTCTGGCCGATGCGGTGGATGCGCCCGAAGCGTTGCTCGATCCGGTTCGGGTTCCAGGGCAGGTCGTAGTTGACCATGAGGTGGGCGCGCTGGAGGTTGATGCCTTCGCCGGCGGCGTCCGTTGCGAGAAGGACCTTGACCTCCGGGTCGTGAAGGAAGGCTTCCTGGGCCTTGCGCCGCTCCTCGCGACCCAGGCTCCCGTGGATGAGGACGACGGCCTCCTTGCGACCGAGGAGCGTCGTGATGCGCTCTTCGAGGTAGTTCAGCGTGTCCCGGTGCTCGGTGAAGACCACGAGCTTCTGCGACGGGGACGGCGTGGGCTTCGGGATCACGTGGCCGTAGGGCACCGTCGGCTCGGCAACGCGGAGCCCGAGCCCCGCGGGCGTGAAGACCTCGGAGAGCAGGTTCGCGAGCTCTCGCCACTTGCGATCCTCCGCGCCGCGCCGGACTGAGACCGCGAGCGATTCCAAACGAGCGAGCGTTGCGATCTCGGCCTTCAGTTCGTCAATGGTGCGTGCAGCGGTCGCCTGGTCGAGGACCTGCTCCTCGGCGGTCTCGACCTCGTTGTCCGGCGCCTCGTCGAGATCCTCGAAGTCCTCCTCGTCGAGCGCGGGCGCGGCCGTCGCGAGCGCCTGCGCGACGGCGCCGCGTTGCAGGATCTCCATCTCGCGCAGACGTTTCTCCAACCGCTCGCGGCGCCGCCGGAGCGACTGATAGATCGCCTCGGGCGACGAGGCGAGGCGGCGCTGAAGAATCGTCAGCGCGAAGCCCACCGTGCCCGCGCGCTTGTCGTTCTCCAGCGCATCGGCGCGGTTGAACTCCTCGCGCACGTAGCCGGTGACCTCTTTGTAGAGGCGCGCCTCGGCATCGGAGAGCTTATACGGAACCGCGTAGGCGATGCGCTCAGGGAAGAGCGGCGTCCCGTCGAACTTGACCAGCGTCTCCTTCACCATGCGCCGCATGAGGTCGGACACGTCGGCGACGTGGACGCCATCACGGAAGCGCCCCTCGAACCGATCGCCGTCAAGCAGCGCCATGAAGAGTTGGAAGTCCTCTTCCTTTCCGTTGTGCGGCGTCGCTGTCATCAAGAGGAAGTGGCGGGTCGTCGTCGAGAGAAGCTGCCCGAGTTTGTAGCGTTTGGTGTACTTGATCTCGCCGCCGAAGAACGTGGCTGACAGCTTGTGCGCCTCGTCGCAGACGACGAGATCCCACCAGCAGCCGGGCGCGGAAAGCTTCGCCTGGATGTCTTCGTTGCGGGAGAGTTTATCAAGGCGGGCGATGACGAGGTTGTTTTCGAGAAACCAGTTCCGCGTGCGCGCAGCTTCGAGCTTGTCCGTCGTCAGGATCTCGAACGGCAACTGAAAGCGGCGGTAGAGCTCGTCCTGCCACTGCTCCGCGAGACTGCCGGGGCAGACGATGAGGCAGCGATGCAGGTCCCCGCGGGCAATCAGCTCCTTGATGAGCAGCCCGGCCATGATCGTCTTGCCCGCGCCCGGGTCGTCGGCGAGCAGGTAGCGAAGCGGCTGGCGCAGAAGCATCGACTCGTAGACGGCGGTGATCTGGTGCGGCAGCGGATCCACGAGCGAGGTATGGACGGCGAGGACGGGGTCGAAGAGGTGCGCGAGACGGATGCGGTGCGCTTCGGAGACGAGGCGGAACAGGGCGCCGTCGCCATCGAAGCTCCACGGGCGGCCCTGCTCGACGACTTCGAGGCTGGGCTCGTTGTGGCGGTAGAGGAGCTGGTTGGCGACTCGCCCCGCCGGATCCTTGTACGTGAGTTCGAGCGCCTCGGTGCCGAACCACTGCACCCCGACGACCGACACGAGGCAATCGGGGAGGATGCCGCGCACCGAGGTGTTGGGCCGGAGGTCCTCGAGCTTGATCATCGTGACCATCCCCCCTCGCCTTTGCGGCGGACGGGCTCATCGGCGTCGCCAGCGTTGACCCATTCATCGCTCCCAGAGAGCTTGAGCTTCCAGAGTCGGCCGATCTTCTTGGCTGGCAGGCCGCGATGATCGGTCCAGCGGTATACGGTATCCCGCGCAACACCGAGATGCTCAGCTGCATGGTCCACGGAGGACCACCAATCATTCATGGCTGGCTCGTTTGGCATCGTCTCAAGTCGAAGATCGGCGGTCATGGTCGGAAACCCTCGGCTCGCTGTCAAGCAGGGGTGGGGACGGACTTATGAGCTGGGGTTGACCACGCCGCGCGACAACGAGCCCACGCCTCCCGCTGCTCGGCCCACGTGCCCGCGTGCGCCACCGCCCGGAGGGTCCGCTCGGCCATCGGCTCGGCGCCGTCGATGGCTTCGAGCCGGAGCACAGCCATTTGGAGGTCGGGCGCGAGAAGGAGCAGGTCGAGGAGTTGCGTGACGCGAGCCCTCGTGAGCCCCAGTTTGCGCGCCACGGCGGCCCGGTTGGCGACATCGCCCCGGTCGATGGCCCGCTGCAGGTGGTGCGCGAGGGCGAGCATGCGGGCGACCTTGGCTGGCCGGTGGACGGGCCCGGGTTCCGGTGGCGGCGGCGTCACCGAGAGCACCACGCGCCGCTCCCTGCGGACCCGGTGGAACGGCTCGCCGTGGATGTGGAAGTCATCGACCAGCACATCGCCCGTGTTCTTCTCGGTGCGTTCCCCGGTCTGCTCCGCGTCTCTCACGCAACCTCCTTTGCATCCCCGGCGGCGTCGAAATTCACCAGTTCGATGCGGCATTTTCCCTGCTTCTCGTCGACGACGACCTTCGCGACGATGGCGCGCAGGAGCCGCCCCTGGTTCTCGGGAGTCATGTTCGTCCACACCTTCCCAAAGTTGCGCAGTGCGTTGATGAACCAGTCGAGGTGCGTGGCGTCGAGCTCGAGGTTCACCGCGTCTCGCTCGACGGCGCGAAGCTGGCTCTCGGCGGCCTCCAGGTTGTTGGCCTCGACGCGCAGCCTGGCCTCGACGAGTTCGCGCGCGCGGCCCTCGATCCTCGCGACCTCGCCGGCGAGCTTCGAGGCGCCCGCCGAGTAGCCCGCGATGCGGGCGTTGAGGCTCTCTCGCAGCGCCATGTAGTCCGCGCGCGACTTGAGGATGCGCGCCGTGAGCCTGGTCTGGATGCGCTCGGCCAACGTCCCATCTGCGGTCGCGCCCTCGAGGCGCGCGGCCACGAAGTCCTCGATGGCGCCCGCTGGCAGGGGCTTGCCTGGGCACAGGTCCTTGCCGTACTTGTGGCGGCGCGAGCAGCGGTAGAACCGGTAGGTCTTGCCGCTCTTCTTCGTCGTCGAAGCGGGTGTCATCGGGTCGCCGCAGGTCCCGCAGCAGAGGAGCCCGCGCAGCACGTACTCGGGGTTCGTGCCGTGGATGCGCAGCGCGCGGCCCGGCTCCCCGAGGAGCCGCTGCGCCTGCTGGTACGTCGACTGCTCGATGAGCGGCGGATGCTCCCCGGGGAAGCGCTCGCCGCCGTGCATCATGAGCCCGGCGTAGAGCGGACTCCGCAACACGCGGCCGATGGCGTCCTTCGTCCAGAGCAGGCCCCGCTTCGACTGGCGGCGCGAGGCGCGGGGCTGGAGGCCCCGCCGGTTCAGTTCGCGGGCGACCACGGCCATCTGCCGGTGCTGGAGGAACAGCGTGAAGGCCTCGCGCACGACGTGGGCCTCGGCGTCGTTGACGTAAAGCTTTTTGTCTTTCGCCGAGTAGCCGAAGGGTACCGGGCCGCCCGTCCACTTTCCTTTGCGGCGCGCGCCGGCGATCTTGTCCCGGGTGCGCTCGCTGATCATTTCGCGTTCGAACTCGGCGAAGGACATCAGCATGTTCATGGTCAGCCGCCCCATCGCGTCGGCCGTCGAGAAGTTTTGCGTGATGGAAACGAAGGATGCGCCCGCCGCGTTGAGCCGTTCCATGACCTTCACGAAGTCAAGCAGCGAACGCGAGAGCCGGTCGACCTTGTAGACGACGATGATGTCGACCTTGTGCGCCTCGACGCCGGCCATGAGGCGCTGGAATGCGGGGCGGCCGGTATTCGCGCCGGTGAAGCCGCCGTCGTCGTAGCGCTCGTCGACGAGTTTCCAGCCCGGCTGGCGCTGGATGTACGCTAGGCAGGACTCGCGCTGGGCGTCGAGCGAATTGAAGTCCTGCTCCAAGCCTATCGCCGTCGACTTGCGCGTGTAGATGGCCACGCGCTTCGTCTCCGTCGCGCCTGGCGTCGGTCGGCGCGTCATCACGGCCCCCCGGGCTTCGCGTCTTGGGGCGGGGGCGATGCACGCTTCGCCTCGTAGAAGCGCGGGCTCATCGGCGTGTGGAAGAAACCGCTCATGCCGCGTCCTCCGCGCCGCGCTTCTTCAATCCAAAGAAGAGGAAGCCGTTCCAGCGCGTGCCGGTGATGTGCTGTGCGATCGCCGAGAGCGACTTGTACCGTTGCCCCGCGTACTCGAAGCCCTCGTCGCACACGGTGACCTCGTGGGCGGCGCCCTCGAAGACCCGGCGCAGGACGGCGCCGGGCGGCGGCAGGCGCGGGTCGCGCGGCTCGACCGGGTGCAAGAGCGCCGGCGCCTCGTTCTCCGTCGTCGCGGGCCGCGTCATGCGCATGCGCCAGCGTTCGGGCATCTGATCGCCGAACTGGTTGATGAGGGCGACGGCGCCGGGTGGGAGCCCACCCCCAGCCAACTCCTGGATGCGCCAGGCGAGACGCTTCTTCAGGTAGTCCTTGTTCCGCGTGCGCGCCGGCTCGCCGTACAGTTCGCGGTACTTCTCCGCGAGTGCGCCCACGTTCATCGTCTCGAGCGCGGCGAGTTGGGTGGGAACGTTGCCGAGTTTGCGCGCGTTTGCCCGGGCCCGGGCAGCAGTCTTCGTCATCGTGCCTCCTTCCGCGCGAGCACCGTGCTCGCGGGTCGCCGGCATGAAGGCTTCTTTCCAGGAAGAAGGCAAGGCGAGAGCCGAGGAAAGCGCCGGCGTCACGACGCACCTCTGCTCGTTGCTTCCGCGTCGTGTGCGATGTTCGCGCCGCCACATGTCGAGCAACGTCACGGCGAGGAAGTTAGCCGCCTCGGTCCCCTGTTTCGAACTATGGCTCTTGCTGCACATCGAAGACATCAGGTCGCTTCTGCACCAGGACGAAGTGCTGCGTCGTCTGGAGGGCATCTGCTTTAGTATGACAAGGGGGTTCGCGGTGCTTTTTCGATGACGAAGGACAGGATGGACATCCCTTCAGATCACCCGCGCGCGTCGGCAACGGCGACACGACCTGCTTCGAGGACACGGCCAAGAGCCCGAAGTTCTGCTTCGTCCCGCCGCTCGACGACGGCTTTGACTTCTCCGTACGCGGCTTCGACAAGATCGAGGACGTGTCCAATCGTGTGCGTGGTCGCCAAGCCGGCGAGCCGTGACATGAAGCACGTGACCGTCGAGATGAAGCCCGGCTTCACCATGCCCGGCGTGCGCGTCCTGCTCGAACAGCACGGCGTCAAGTTCGCGAGCGACGCGATCCACGGTGTGCGATCGAAGTTCGTCTTCAAGGGTAGGGGGCCGTTCGAAGCACCGCATGGAGAGCCTGCTCAACCCGAACAACTCGAACCTCAATGACACAGAGCGCGATCACGTCATCCGTCGCTACCTGAAGGAGTGGGGTATCGATGCCAGCGGACGACGTTCTCCCGTGGATTTGCTGCTGTCGAAGCTGCAGCGCAGTGACGACCCGTGCGCAGGCTATGACGAGGCGTTCCGCACCGGCTGGCAGCCGGAGGCGCTCGTCGTGTGCGAGCGTGTTCTCGAGCATGTCAAGGCGGGGCGACTACGAGCCCAAGTGTGATTTTCCACTGATTTGAGAGTGCATTTTAGCTGACGGATTTATTTGTACATTACAGATGTTTACGGGCATCCACGGGATTTTACGGTTTACTGCGGATTGCTCTCAAATCAGTGGAAAATCATAACAGTGCGAGCGGAGAGAACCCATCCCGCTGAGAGCCCTGAGAACGGGGTTGGCAAGCTGCGCCGGGTGCGGAGCCATTTTTCTCTCGTCGCCAACCGACGGCGAGGGTCGGTAAACAGAAGCCCCCAAGGAGCGATCCGAGGGGGCTTCGCCGTTTCTCCCCAGAACTCCGAGCCCTTCGCGCGCTGCGCGTGTCGCGACGGTGCTCTCGCGGGTGCTCGCAGAGAGCGCCGAGCGAGCGCGATGAGCGCCGCGTGGGACAGCTCTCCCGCTCTCTCTCCTGTCCCGTGGGGAGAGAGAAACGGAGAGGCGTTTAACTGCGTACCCGGCGGTTAACGATCGGCCCCGCTGGTTAGCAGGTTCGGCGCCGCTTCGACGGGCCGTGCTGTTCATCATCGGGGCGAAGGCTCGCGAGTAGCGACGAACGGTGCGTGCCGATGCACGTCGCGAACCGAGCGCGCGAGGTTCGAGCGTCAGCGTGATCGCGGGCGTCGGTGGGCCTGTTGATCGCCGGGGCGCTTTCGATGCACGGCTTCCCGCCCTTCGAGCTCGAGCATCATCTGGTCGAGCATCGCGTTTTGCGGGTCAACTCGTCCCCTCGACGTACCCGATCGGGATGACGCCTGGCAGGGTCTCGGTCCGGTTCACGCGGACGCCCGAGTCTTCGACGGCGCGCCGTAGCGACTTGGTGGTGAAGCGCCGGTGCCCCGGGAAGCCAGTCACAGCCAGCGCCCGCGAGACGACCCACGAGAGCGCCGTCTCGTCGTGACAGAAGGTCGGAACGATGATGCGGCCGCCCGGCTTGAGCACGCGCCGAAGCGCCGCCAGCGCCCCCGGCAGGTCCGGCACAAGGTGAAGGACGTTCGCTGCGACGACCGCGTCGAACGTCCCTTCGTCGAACCGGAGTGCGTAGAGGTCGGCCTGCTCGCACCGTACGTTCGTCACGCCGGCATCTCGCACGCGCCGCTCAAGCGCGGCCACCATCGCCGCCGAGTAGTCGGTGGCGATGACCTCTGCTGCGCCCGAGGCGAGCGCGGGTGTAACGAGCCCGGTGCCGGCCGCAACCTCGAGCACGCGCCCGAGGCCGCGTGTCGCTTCCCCGGCCAGCTCGACCATTCTGGGGATCGGCCGTCCGAGGAGCGCCATCGAGCGATCGTAGTTCTTCGCGTGCTTGTCCCAGTAGCTGCGGTCGCCGTCGCTCATCTCGTTCCCCGTCGATGTTCGTACGCCAGGAGCCTCAGCGCATTCGCGACGACGAGCAAGGTGGAGCCCTCGTGCAGCGCGACCGCGACGCCGATCTTGGCGAAGCCGAAGATGGTCGCTGGGATGAGGAACGCCACCATGCCTAGGCTCGCCCAGAGGTTCTGCCGGATGATGCTACGGGCGGCGCGGCTCAGGCCGACGGCGAACGGCAACGCGCGGAGGTCGTCGGCCATGAGCGCGACGTCTGCGGTTTCGAGAGCGACGTCGGACCCTCCTGCGCCCATCGCGATCCCGACCGTGGCGTTGGCCATCGCTGGCGCGTCGTTCACGCCGTCACCGACCATCGCTACGCGGCTCTTCGAGTTCGCCAGCTCCGCGATGGCAGCGACCTTCTGCTCTGGCAGGAGATCTCCGCGGGCGACGCGAATGCCCACGTGCCTTGCGACGGCATCGGCGACACGCTGATTGTCTCCCGTGAGCATGATGGTCTGCTCGACGCCGAGCGCGTGCAGCTCTGCGACGACCGCCCCGGCGCTCTCACGCGGCGTATCCATCACGCCGAGAACGCCGAGGAAGCGGGAGCCCGAGCGGACGACCATGACAGTGCGCCCCTCGCTCTGCAGGTTGCCCACGGCGTCGGATACGCTCTGCGGTAGCGCCCCATCGCGCGTGAACAGGCCCGGCTTGCCGATCGCCACCTCGGCGCCACCCACCGTCGCGCGAACCCCATAGCCGATCACGGCCTCCACCGCCGAGGCTTCGAGAATCGCGAGACCAGGGCGCCGCACGCTGGCGCCTTCCACGATCGCGCTTGCCAACGGATGATCGGACTGCTTCTCGACGGCAACGGCAACTGCGAGCAGCTCGTCCTCGTCGGCGCCGTCGAGCGTGATGACCTCGGTGAGGCGCGGCTTGCCTTCGGTGAGGGTACCGGTCTTGTCGAACGCGATCGCTCGAACCAAGCCGAGCGACTCGAGGTGCGCGCCGCCTTTCACGAGGACACCGGCCCGCGCCGCACGCGCGACCCCAGACAGGACGGCGCTCGGCGTCGCGATGGCGAGGGCGCACGGACTGGCGGCGACGAGTACGGCCATGGCGCGATAGAAGCTCCGAGCGAAGGGCTCATCGATCACGACCCAGGCGAAGAGCAGTCCGACGACGACCAGGAGAATGACGGGCACGAACGCGCGCTCGAAGCGGTCCGTGAACTGCTGTGTCGGTGACTTCTGGGTCTCGGCCTCGGCCACCAGCTTCACGACGCGAGCGAGCGTGCTCTCGCTCGCGGTCTTCGTGACCACGGCGGTGATCGCTGCAGCTCCGTTGATGGTGCCGGCGAACACGCGATGCTCCGCTCCCAGACCCTCGGGAGCGGCCAGGGCGCTATCGAGGTCACGGACGGGTCGCTTGTCGACTGGGACGCTCTCGCCCGTGATCGGCGCCTGATTCACGCTGCTCGACCCGGCGCTGACGAACCCGTCTGCCGGGATGCGCGTGTTGGGCTTCACCAGGATGCGGTCGCCCACCACGAGTTCGGTTACCGCCACATCCTCCTCGCGCCCGTCATCGTTGATGCGCAGCGCGTTCTCTGGGACGAGCTTCGCCAGCGCGCCGATGGCGTTGCGCGCGCGGCGCATAGCGTAGCCTTCGAGCCCGTGACCGAGGGTGAAGAGAAACAACAGCAGAGCCCCCTCGAACCACTCGCCGAGGAGCGCCGCCCCGATCGCGGCGAGCAGCATGAGGAAGTCGATCTCGAACTTGCGCGCTCGAAGCGCGACCGCGACCTCCTTCACCGTGAACCAGGACCCGAGGACATACGCGACCACGAAGAGGCTGCTCGTGAGGACCGAGGCGGCGCCCGCCTTCTCGAGGCCCCAGCCGACGCCCGTCAGCGCGCCGCACGCCAGGCTGAAGACGAGCTCGGAGCGCTCGCCGAACGGCCCGCCATGCTCATGCTCGTGCTCTTCGTGCTCAGCCGCCGCTGCAGCTGGCGACGCAGACTCGTCATACGAGACGATGCCGGCCTTGGACGCGATCGCGAGGAGCGCCCCTCGACTCGTCTTCGCCGGGTCGAACTCCACGTAGAGGCGACGAGAGCCGAAGGCGACCGAGGCATGGAGCACCCCAGGCTGACGGGCGAACACGCCCTCGACAAGTCGGGCTTGTCGTTCGTGGCGCAAGCCGACCGCGGGCGCAGACAGGTGCTCGTACTGCGCGTTCAGCGCGGCACCGGTGCTCTCGACGAGCGCCTCCACCTCTTCGAGCCGGACTGACGAGGGGTCGTAGTGAAGGCAAAGCTTCGGGCGCGCGGGATCCTCTCGGTCGACGTGCACGCGCGTGATGCCACGAGTTGCGCCGAGAGCCGCGACCATCCGCTCGACGCACGCGTTACACGCCACCGCGTCGCTCGGGAGCGCTAGTTCCAAGTCGAGCTTGTGCTTCTTCACGTTGCCCCTTGGGCTTGCGCGGCGTCGCCGCTGGCTTCAGGCGCTGGCTCGTCTCCACCCCCTTTCGGCGGCGCGGGCTCCTCCTTGCGGTAGATGAAGGCGTAGACGGTTGGCAAGACGAACAGGGTCAAGAAGGTCGCGCTGACCAGGCCGCCGATTACCACGGTCGCGAGCGGCCGCTGCACCTCTGCGCCCGCGCTGGACGAGAGCGCCATGGGGATGAAGCCGAGGGCTGCGACGGTCGCCGTCATCACGACGGCGCGCAGCCGAGACTCGGCGCCCTCTCGCGCTGCTTCGAGCGGCGACCTTCCTTGCTCCCGCAGCTTCTTGATGGTCGTCAGGAGCACGACGCCGTTGAGCACCGCGATGCCGAACAGCGCGATGAACCCGATCGCCGCGCTGATGGAGAACGGCATGCCCCGCAGGGCCAGCAGGAACACGCCGCCCACGGCCGCGAAGGGCACGTTGAGGTAGATGAGCAGCGCCGGCTTGAGCTGCCCGAACGCCATGTAGAGCAAAATGAAGATGAGCCCGAGCGCGACGGGCACGGCCACGGCGAGCCGCTCGGACGCAGCGCTGAGATTCTCGAATTGCCCACCCCATTGCACGACGTAGCCGGGCGGCATCTGCACCTGGTCGCGCACGCGCGTCTGCGCCTCGCTCACGAAGGAAGCGAGGTCACGACCTCGCACATTGGCCTCCACGTTCGTGCGGCGACGAACCGCCTCGCGGCTCACGCTCGCGGGCGAGTCCACGATCTGAATGCTCGCGATCTGGCCCAGCGGCACCAGCGGGCCGCTCTGGCCGCTCACCGGAAGGTTCCGTACCTGGTCGATGTCGTCGCGCAGGCCTGACGGCACCCGCACCTGCAGCCTGAAGCGGCGCTCGCCTTCGTAGACCTCGCCGACGTTCCGACCGCCAAGCGCCTCGATGGCGTCGAGCGCATCACGCACCGAGATCCCGTAGCGCGAGGCGGCGGCCCGATCGACGGTCACCTCGAGGGTCGGGAGCCCAGCGAGCTGCTCTCCCCGCACATCGGAGGCGCCCGGGATGCCGCGGACTACGCCTTGCACCTGCAAGCTGAGTCGCTCGAGCGTCGCGAGGTCGTCGCCGTAGATCGTGATCGCCACGTCCGAGCGCGTGCCGCTGATCAGCTCGGCCATGCGCAGCTCGATGGGCTGCGAGAACGAGAAGCCGAGCCCCGGCAGCGCTTCAGCGAAGCGCGCGGACATCCGCTGAATCAGCTCCTCGCGCGTGTGCGCCGTCGTCCACTGGTCCTGGGGTTTGAGGGTGACGATGCAGTCCGACAGCTCGACGCCCATCGGGTCGGTGGCGATCTCCGCGCGCCCTGTCTTCGAGACCACGGTGACGACCTCGGGGAACTCGCGGATGACCCGCTCGAAGCGCGTCGCGCTCTGCACGCTCTCCTCCAGGGAGACGCTCGGCAGCCGGAGGATCTGAATTGCCATGGCCCCTTCATCGAGACGCGGAACGAACTCCGCGCCCATGCGCGAGGCCACGACGCCACTCACCGCGAGCAGGACGAGCGAAACGGCGATGACTCTCTTCGGCGCCGTCATCAGCGGGCCGAGGAGTCGGGGGTACACCCGGTGGAGAAGCCGCACGATGAACGGCTCCTTTTCCTCGGTGTGCTGCCGAAGGAACGTGGCCACCAGCACCGGCACGAAGGTGAGCGACGCCACGAAGGCGCCGAGCAGCGCGAACAGCACCGTGATGGCCATCGGCTTGAACATCTTCCCCTCGATGCCCGCGAGGGTGAGGATCGGGATGTAGACGATGACGATGATCGCCTCGCCGAACAGGGCGGCCTTGCGTACGTCGAGCGTGGAGTTGAGGACCACGTCCGCGGCCTCGCCGTAGGTCATCGGACGCTTGTGACCGCGCGCGGCTGCCGCCAGATGAACGACGGCGTTCTCGACGACGATGATGGAGCCGTCGACGACGATGCCGAAGTCGATCGCTCCGAGGCTCATGAGGTTGCCCGAGAGCCCGAGGGCCTTCATGGCGGTGAACGCCACCAACATCGCGAAAGGGATGGCTGCGGCGACGATGAGCCCGCCGCGGATGCTGCCGAGGAGCAGGAACAGCACCGCGATGACGAACAGCGCACCCTCGGCGAGGTTCTTCGCGACGGTGTGGATGGTGCGGTTCACCAGCTCTGCGCGGTCATAGAAGACGTCGATGCGAACACCCGGCGGCAGCGAGGGCGCGATCTGGGTGATCTTTGCCTTCACGTTCTCGACAACCTCACGGCCATTGGCCCCGACGAGCATCATCACGATGCCGGTCACCACCTCGCCGCGACCGTCGCGCGTGACGGCGCCCTGGCGAATGAGCGGCGCCAGGTGAACACGAGCGACATCGCGCACGCGCACGGGCACGCCGTCCTCGCGCGTCTCGATCAGCACGTCGCCGATCTCGTCGAGGCTCTGGATGCGACCCTCGCCCCGCACGAGGAGCTGCTCGCCGGAGCGAACGAGGTAGCCGCCGCCCGCCGTGGCGTTGTTGCGTTCGATCGCCTCGAAGAGGTCGTTGAGCGAGACGTCCAGCGCGCGCAGGCGGTCCGGCAGAACCTCGACCTCATAGGTCTTCAGCTCGCCGCCGAACGAGTTGACCTCGACGACGCCGGGCACGGAGCGCAGCTCGTAGGCCACGAACCAATCGAGCACCGAGCGCAGCTCCATCGGCGTGTAGCACTGCTCGGTGTCGGGCTGACCGGTGGCGCACATGTTGTCGGCGCGCACCTCGAACTGGAAGATCTCCCCCAGGCCCGAGCTGAGCGGGCCGAGCTCCGGTGAAGCGCCTGTCGGGAGCCGTTCGCGCGCTTGGACGAGGCGCTCGGAGATGAGCTGCCGCGCGCGGAGGAGATCCGTTCCTTCCTCGAAGACGATCGTCACCGCCGAGAGCCCGAAGCGCGAGACGCTGCGGATCTCCTCGACGCCGGGGAGTCCGCTCATCGAAGACTCGACGGGGAACGTAATGGTGCGCTCGACGTCGACCGGACCGAGCGCCGGCACGTTCGTCAGCACCTGCACTTGGACGTTGGTGATGTCGGGGACGGCGTCGATGGGCAGTTGCTGTGCGCTGCGCACGCCCACGGCCGCGACGATGACGACGAAGGCGAAGACGAGGAGGCGCCACTTTAGGCAAAGTTCGAGGAGCTTCTTCATGGCGTGTCCCTCAGTGCTCGTGGCCTTCGGAGAGCTCGCCGCTGCGCAGCGCGCTCTTCAGCGTGAAGGCGCCGCTGACGGCGAGGCGCGCACCCTCATCCAGGCCCGATCGCACCTCGAAGAAGCCGCCTGCGCGACGGCCGAGCGCGACAGGCTGAGGGCGGAAGCTGTTCGGTTCGTCGGCGGGGACGAACACCACCGTCTGGCCATCGAGGGTCGCCACCGCGTCGGCCGGGACAACGAGCACGCGCTCGTCCGCGCTTCCGCCGACCAGCTCGATGCTCCCGAAGAGACCGCTGCGAAGACGGGCGTCGGGAGCCTGAAGCGTCACGCGAACGGGCAGCGAGCGCGTGCGCTCATCGAGAGCGGGCGCGACGTATGTGATGGTGCCGGGCATCGTGACGTCGGGAAACGCGTGGAGGCGAACGACTGCGGCCGAGCCCGCTTGGACGCGAGCCAGCTCGAGCTCCGGGACATTGCCGCGCACCCAGACCTTCGTGGGATCGGTGATGATGAACGCGGGCTGGTCAGGTGTCGCGGTCTCACCCAGCGTCCCATGCACCGCGACCACGACACCGTCGATTGGTGCCGTCAACGCGAGCTCACCCGCGCTCCCCGAGCCGAACACCGAGAGCTGACGCCGCAGCCCTTCGACCTCGGCGCGTAGCTCGCCTACCTGCGCTTCGGCATCGATGAGCGATCGTTGCGCGCCGATGCCCTCGGTCGAGAGCTGCTGCTGGCGTCGCAGCGTGGACTCGGCGGCGGCGAGTCTCGCGCGCGCCTGGTCCAGCCGCGAGCGGGCCGTCGACACGTCGCTGGACGCGACGACGCCGAGGAGCTGACCGCGGCGCACTCGATCGCCCAGCGCTACCGAGACGCGGGTAATGCGGCCGGGCACCAGCGGGCCGACGTGCGCCGTGCTGCTTGGCTCGAACTGCACTTCGGCTGGGATGGCGACGCCGCCCGTCAGCGCGCGCCGCTCAGCGGCAGCGACACGGATGCCTGCACGCTCGAGCGCCTCCGCCGAGAGATGCACCTCGTTCTCATGCTCGCCTTCGCCATGGCCGGCCTCTTCGGCGTGACCCTCGTCGGCGTGCCCACCTTCCTCTGCGTGATCGCCAGCGCTGCCGCCCTTGTTGCAGGCTGAAGTCAGCAAAGCGACTAGGAAGGAAGTCAGAAGCATGCGGTTCATGGGGTGCTCTCCTCGTGGTGGTCATCGCGCCAAAGGTCGACGCCGACGACCCGCTCGAGTCCGGCCAACGCGACGAAGTAGTCCTGCTGCGCGCCGAGCGCGTCGCTCTGGATGCGCAGGAAGCGTTCGCGCCCCGTGGAGAGCGCGAGGATGTCGATCTCGCCCAGCTCGAACGAGCGGCGCAGCAACGTAAGGTTCTCCTCGAAGCGCGGGAGGATCTCCGTCCCGTAGGCGCGCGTGCGGGCGGCGGCCGCGACGACCTCGCTGCGGGCTTCGGCGATCTGGCCGTCGAGCAAGCGTCGCGACGCGTCCAGCTCGGCCTCCGCGACCGTCACATCGGCGCGTGCCCTCGCGCGCTCGCCCTGGTTGAGTTGGAAGCTCGGGATGGGGATCGAGACGACGCCCATCACGATGTCGTACGCGCCCTCGGTGGTCGGGTTGCCTTCGCGTCGGTACTGCACGCCAAGCGAAGGACGCGGCCAAGCCTCGCGGTCGGCGAGCATCGATCGCGCCTCGGCCTCTCGGATCCGTGCGGCACCGGCGCGAAGGCTTGGGAGGCGCTCGCGAGCAACTGCGCTGAGGCGGTCGAGTGGCGGCGGGTCTCGGGGGCTGTCGACGGCACCGGCCGGCATCGGCGGCGTCGCGACGGGCCAGCCGGAGAGCTGGGCGAGGCGCAGGCGCGAGGCGAGGAAGGCTTGCTGAGCGGCCACAAGCACCTGCTGCGCCTGGGCCACCTCGGCCTGCGCCAGGCGAAGCGCGAGCGGCGCCGCCTCGCCCGCCGAGATCTGGCGCTCGACGACGCGCAGCACCTCCTGCTGAAAGGTCACCACGCGCTCGGCGAGGCGCATGCGCTCCTGTTCGACGAGGGAGCGATGAAAGGCGGCGTGCACGTCGCAGTGCACAGCCCAGCGCATCTGTTCGATCTCCGCGTCGGTGAGGTCCCGCAGTGCGTCCGCGGCGTCGATGCGCGCGCCTCGTTCACCCGCGATCTGGATCTGCTGCATCAGCGTGACGTCGACATCGACGCCCGTGCCCGAGATCCCGAAGCGCGGACCAGCGGCGACCGACACTTCGGGGTTCGTGGGCAGGAGGATCGAAGCAGCCACACGTGCGGCTTCTGCGCGCGAGCGTGTGCTTCGCGCGACCGTGAGGACGGGCGACCGCTGATCAGCGAACGCCAAGATACCGCCGAGCGACACCTCGCTCCCTGCGGTGGGATCGGGCACCGGATCGCTGTGCTCGGCGTGGCCAAGATCGGCTCCACCATCGGCGGGACCACGAAGATGGGGCGGCGGCGCCTCGCGAGCGTCGACCGCGCTCCTCGTCGGAGCTGCGTGCGCGCATGCGCCGACGAGCAGTGAGAACGTCACGGCGAGCGCGGTATTACTATGCACCATAGTAGATGCGGGCAAACGTGTACGGTGCGATCGAGTCATCGAGTTCCTCAGCGCCAGAAGTAGGTGAGCGCGTGCTCCGCGCCCGTGTGGAGCACATCGAGCGCTGCGGTGCCGGTCTGGTGCGGCAGGAGCAGCGCGATGAGCAGGAGGACGAACGCCACCGGAAAGGCCGAGGGACCCTGGTGACAACAGCGGGCGGGAGCGCGCTCGGAGAAGGCGAGCAACATACCGATGCGGAACTTGAGGACTGCTGTGTCGCGCGCGCCGAGCGCGACGACCTCACGAGCACCGGGCCGCGCCGCTCTCACGATGGCGTCCGCGAGCGGCAGCGGAGCCGCTCCCAGGATGACGGCTTCGCGATCGCAATGCGCCTCGCGCGCGGCCTGCCAGCGAGCGGCATGCGGCTCGAGCATGAACCGCCCGAACGGGTTCACGGCGAGCGCGAGCTGAAGGATCAGGTAGCGGAGCGGATCGAGCGCGCGGACATGCTCAGCCTCATGCCCGAGCGCGCTCGCGAGCATCTCGTCGGAGAGTCGCTCGGCGAACGCGGTCCCGACGAACACGCGCGGCTTCAGTAGCCCATGGGTGCCGAGCGCGAAGCCATCGTCGTCGGTGACCACAACGCGATCACCAAGACCGGCGAGCACGGGATCGCTCGAGGTGATGCGGGCGACACGTTGCAGGAGCGTGCGCGCGGCGTCCGATGAAGAGGCTCGTACACCTCGATGCCTCCGGATCACGCCGATCGACGAGGCGAGAATGGCGCCCGCCAGCATGAGCGCGAAGAAGCCCGGCTCGAAGCACAGCTCGGCTGTGTCGTGATCGAGCAAGCACGCGAGCGCGGACTTCCCGGTTTCGGCCTGATGCAGGCCCGCCGAGAGCAGCCACGCGACGGGAAGCGCGCTCGAGCCCGTCAGGAGCACGTAACGCAGGTTGAGGCCGTGAAGGGGCCCTCCCACTTCGTCGCGCTCGAGCATTACAAGACCCGCCTTCGCGAGCAGCGCGAACGCGGGGAGCACGATGAGCACGACGAACGCCGTGCCGAGCAGCGGGAAGGTCGCCTCGATCACGCGTCGAGTTCCTCTCGTCGCTTCTGGATGAGCGCCTCGAGGTCGTCGAGCTCGCCGGCCGAGGCCTCGGAGACCTTCTCCGCGAGCATGGCCATCGCTTGATGGCCACCCACCGCCTCGTCCAACACTTCACGCGCCGTCGATTGCAGGAACTCTTCCCGACTGAGCTTGGGCGAGTACAGATACCGCTTGCCGTCGCGCTCTCGCTCGAGGATCCCCTTCTCGTAGAGCCGCGTCACCGTCGTCATCACCGTGGTGTAGGCGATGTCCCGCTGCTTCTCGAGGATGGCGAGCACGTCACCGACGGCGAAGGACGAGAGCTGCTTGCCCCACACCACGTCCATGATGGTGGCCTCGAGGCCGTGAAGACGGAGTTCGAGGCCCTTCTTCCCTGGTCGAAGGCGGAACGTCACGGCTGGCTCCTCCGGTGGCTGGTCATCTACTAACCGTTATAGTAGATGCTCCCATCCCCGTTGTCAAGCCCCGGTCAGCCTCAGTCATTACCCCACGGGACCCGAACCTGTCCGGTCCGAGCGTGCCTCAACCGAGCTGCTGGAGCGCGCGCTCCAGCAGCTCGCGTGCCTCCTTCGCGATCGCCTCCAGCGGAGCCGACTCGCGCGCCAGCGTCTGGAGCGGATCCACGATGTTCACGACCGTCCGTCCGTCATCTCTCTCGTAGAGGATGACGTTGCACGGGAGCATCACGCCGGCGTCGATCTCCGTCGACAGCGCGCGGTGGGCGAGCGTCGGGTTGCACGCGCCGAGGATTCGATACTTCCGAAAGGAGACCTGCAGCTTCTGCGCGAGCGTCTTCTGGACATCGATCTCCGTGAGAACGCCGAAGCCCTCGCTCTTGAGCGCCTCAGGCACCTTGGTCAGGGCGTCGTCGAACGACATCGCCAGGGTCTTCTTCATGCCGATATTCATGGTTTCTTCCTTTCGTGTTCGGTCGAGCCTGTGCCCAAGGGGATGACCTGGCGAAACTTGCCGCCGGTCGACTGCTCCGGGGGTTCCTGTGCGCGCTCGACGGTGACGTGTCCAAGCTTGCGCTCCGCGAGCAGGTGCTGGATGTCGGTCTGCAGCGAGTGCCACACGCGTTCCGTGTCGATGCCAGCGACCATTCGCAGGCGGACTCGCAGGTTGGTCGGCGAGGCCTGCACGATCTGGAACAGCTCGATGCCCGGCCGGTCACCAAACAGCCCGAACGCGAGCGGCGGGATCGCGACCCGCTCACCGCCTTGCGTGAAGAAGGTCAGCACGTCTGCCGCGCGGCCCTGGACGCGAATCGCCGGCAGCGGATTGCCGCATGGGCACGCATCGGGGCGCTGGAGGACGCTGTCGCCGAGATCGTAGCGGAGGATCGGCTGCGCGCGGTTGACGAGGTTGCTGATGAGGACCGTGTGCGAGTGTTGGCCCGGTGGCGTCGGCCGGTGGTCGGCATCGACCGGCTCCAAGAGGACCCAGTCGGCGTTGACGTGCAGCCAACCCTCGCGGCACATGTAGCTGAGATGCATGCACTCGCAGGCCGCGTAGCTGTTGCCAACCTTGGTGCCGAACGCCCTGGCGATCCGGTCGTATTCAGCTAACGGAAGCCCCTCGGCCGAAAGCACCATGAAGACGGGATTGATGTGAAGTCGGCCGGCCTCTTGCTCGTCGGCGAGCAACGCGGCCAAGCTCGCGTAGGGCGCAACGGCGGCCGGCTGAAAGCGGTTGAGCTCTTTGACAAGCTCCTGCATCGGCATGTGCACGGAGAGGGCCTGGATCCGCTGTGCGCGTCGGGGCTCCTTGCGCAAGCGAGCAGCGGCGGTAGCGGAAGCGAAGTGGCCACCCGTCGCCATCAGCATCGACATGCGCCCGCCGCGGGCGAGGAGCCGCAGTACATCGGCGGCGGTGAGCCAGGCGCTGAACCATCGGAAGAGTGCAGCGCTGACCACGGCCATGGTCCGGTCGTCGTAGATGAAGATCCCTGGGGTCCCCGTCGTGCCCGAGGTGGTGGACACGATGTACTTCCCCAGAAACCGCTCCCCGATGAGCTCTGGGTTGTCGATGAACGCGCGCGCCTGTTCGAGCGTGACGTCACGGTCGGTGGCCCAGTCGTCGAAGCGAGCCATCAGCTTCTTCTTGTCGGTGATCGGCAGGCTGCGCGCATCCTCGATCCGCTCCGGCAGGTCCCGGTAGAGCTCGCGATAGTAGGGCGAGTTGGCGCGGGCGAACGCCACCATCTCGGCGAAACGCGCGCGCTGCCGCTCGGCGATCGCGGCCGCGCCTCCTTTCAGCGTTCGGCGGGCATCGAGGATCAAGGGAAGGACACGCGGGCTCGTCGTGCTCATGCTGCGGCTCCTTCGCTCGGCGCACGCAGCAGCCTGAGCCCGCTACCGATGACGATGAACTCGCTGATCTCGTGAACTAGGACCGCCACTGGAAGGCTGAACACGCCAGCCACCGCGCCGACTGCGAGGGTGCCGATCACGAGGATGGAGAGCACGAGGTTCTGGCGGACGACCTGCTGGGTGCGCTGGGCGAGCGCGAGCGCGAAGGCGAGGCGACGAAGGTCGTCTCCCATCAACGCGACGTCTGCTGTCTCGAGCGCGACGTCGGTGCCAGCTGCGCCCATCGCCACGCCGACGGTCGCCTGCGCGAGCGCCGGGGCGTCGTTCACTCCGTCGCCGACCATCGCGATCGGGGCCCTCGCGGCCAGGGAGCGGATCTCGGCGAGCTTGTCTTCGGGCTTCAGCGCGCCGTGGAACCGCTTGATCCCGAGCGTCGAGGCCACGCGTTCGACCGCGACCCTCTGGTCGCCCGAGAGTACGACGAGGTCAACCCCACGCGCGTGCAGCAGACGAACGGCTTCGGCGGCCTCGTCACGCACGGCATCTTGCACGGCCACCACGCACCAGACGCTCGAGGAGGTCCCAGCGACGATGGCCGTCTTGCCAGCGTCCTCGAGGCGCCGGACCTCCGCCATCGCCTCAGCTGCGTTCCCGGCGGTGCCCTCGAAGAGGCCGAGCCTGCCGACCAGGAGCTCCACTCCATCGATCGTCGCGACGACACCCGCGCCAGGCAACGCACGTACGTCGGTGGCCTCGCCGACGGCCAAGCCGCGCGCGCGAGCATGCGCCACGATGGCGCGTGCGACCGGATGCTCGCTTCGCGATTCGACGGTCGCGAGGCGAGACAGCATCTCGCTCTCCGCGTGAGGACTCGCGTCCAGCCGAAGGACATCGGTCACGGCAGGCTCGCCGCGAGTCAGGGTGCCGGTCTTGTCGAGCGCGATGGTCCGGATCGTGGCGAGACGCTCGAGGATGACACCGCCCTTGATGAGGACACCGTTACGGGCGCCTGTCCCGAGCGCCGCGACGAGCGTGATCGGCACCGAGATCACGAGCGCACATGGCGCAGCCGCCACGACGAAGACGACCGCCCGATGCAAGGCCGCAGTCAGCGAGAAGCCGAGCGCGAACACCAGCACCGCTGCGACGAGCGCGCCGCCGACGAGGACCGCAGGGCTGTAGCGCGCGCCGAAGCGTTCGATGAAGCGCTGTCTTTCACCCTTCTTCTCCTGCGCCTCCTCCACGAGGTGGATGATCTTCGCGACCGTGTTCTCCTGGTACGTCTTCGTGGCGCGCACCTCGATCACGCCCTCGGCGTTGATCGTCCCCGCGAACACCTCGTCGCCTGCGGCCTTCTTCACAGGGACGCTCTCGCCGGTGACCGGCGCCTGGTCGATCGACGTCTCTCCTCGCACGACTTCGCCGTCGGTGGCGACGGACTCCCCGGGACGCACGATGAACACGTCTCCCACGGCGAGGCTCTCGACGGGGACCTCCACGTCGACACCGTCGCGACGCACGAGCGCCACCTTCGGAACGAGCTTCATCAAGGCGCGCACAGCCGCCCGCGTCTTCTGCTCGGTGAAGCCCTCCGCGGCCTCGCTGATCGAGTACAGGAAGACCAGCATCGCCGCCTCGAGCGGCTCACCAAGCGCCGCCGCGCCGAGGGCCGCCGTGGACATCAACACCTCGATCCCCACGACCCGCTTTCTCCAGAGCTTCTCGAGTCCCTCGCGCGCGAAGAAATAGCCGCCGACCAGGATCGCGAGCCCGAATGCAATTAGGCTCGGCCAGCCCACAGTCAGCGTGCGAGCAAGACCCCAGCCGAGGGCCAGGAGGACGCCAGATGCGATGGATGCGAGTACCTTCGGGCTCCACAAGCCGGACGCTTCGGGCTCCGCCTCGCGGGCCACGGGGAACCCGAGCGAGGTCAGCGCCCCCTCGAGCGCCTCGCGTGAGGTCTTCGCGGGCTCGAACATCAAGGCCACCTTGCCCGCCTTCGGGAACGTCCGAACCTCGACGACGCCTTCGTGACCCCGGAGGCCCGACTCGATCTTCGCCGCCTCGTTCTCGCAGTCGAGGTGCTGCACGCGCACCTCGAGTCTCGTCGTTCCACTGCTCATGACTGACCTTCCTGTGGCGTATCCACCGCTTCGGCGGGGCCCCGCATGTGTCCAGTCCAAGGGTGCTTTCGGCCGCCGAACCAGCTGTAGACCGCGGGCAGCACGAAGAGCGTGAGCAGCGTGGACGACAGGATGCCGCCGATCACCACCGTAGCGAGAGGGCGTTGAACCTCAGCGCCGGAGCCGTGGGAGAGCGCCATCGGAAGGAACCCCAGCGCTGCGACGAGCGCCGTCATGAGGACCGGCCTCAGTCGCTCGACCGCAGCACGCTTCACGGCCTCGGTAGCGGTCGCGCCCTCCTCCTCGTGTTGGCGCGCGGTGGACACCAACACAAGGCCGTTCAGCACGGCGACGCCGAAGAGCGCGATGAAGCCGACGCCCGCCGAGATAGAGA
>JAJVIH010000001.1:0-30943 GCA_022072125.1 Myxococcota bacterium
GAAACTCAATCCACGATCGTCCGGCCGAGTTCCACGTTCTCTCCGCGCTGATCCGCGCCCAGGCGGCCGGTCTTCTCCTGCACCAGGGTGCTGCCCCGGTAGATCCGCAAGGTGTACTGGACCGAGCCGAAGCCCAGGTACCAGCGGACGCCATAGACGTAGGTTCCTTTGGGCGCGCCGCCGGTGGGCCAGAAGGCGCGTTCGGGGCCGCCGCCGTCGCCATCGCCCCATGCACCGCGATCATCCATGTCGATCTGGCCCCCATTCTTTGACGGGCCCAGCCCGGCGCCTTCCCGGGAACTGCTGAGTCGGAAGCCATCAGGATCGACGATCCAGAGGTCGATGTCGGGGCCGCCGCGCCGCTCGCCCATCTGGGCGTCAATGCTGAAGGACCAGACGAGGGTGAAGCTGATGTCGCCACGGCTGCCGGGATCCAGGCCGGAGGCGAACCAGTTGCCGGCATCACCGCCGCCGCCGTCGCCCCCGGGGCCCGCGGCATTTCCGGCCCCCGGACCGGGCACCGTCTGCCCGGCGCCGGCACCCGCCGCCTGCCCCGACGACGAAGCTGACGGGGATGATCCTTCGGGCGCGCCGCCGGCGGGCGGAGGCATCGGCGGCGGTGGCACCGCCTGCACTTCCATCTCGACGAACTGCGACGGCGCTTCCGTTCGGGCAGGCGCCGCGGGCTGGACACCGGGAACGGGGGCCGCCGCGGGCGGCCGTGGGGGGGTGGGGTGGGGGCGCGGGCGCGTTGCGCCCGCGCGCGGGGCGGGGCCTCCCCCGGCTGAAAGCCGGGGGAGGCGGGACACCGGAACTCGAATTGGGGATGGGAAATACGGACTGGGGGAAGAACATGGTGAAACACGTCATGGACTGTGCATCGCGCATCGTGAACGTCAATCCTTGTACAACGCGCTGTGAGCGAGGTTCGCGGAATGGGATGGGATACATGGTGCTTTCCGGCGTTCCCTCCGGGTTCAAACCGGAGAGCGGCGGCAGGAACTCCCGGAAGCATTGCCGCATTGGTTGGATTATGTTTGGATGCTGAATCTGTCATTCACGGCGCACGATGAACGGGAGGAAGCGGGGCAATGTCGCAGGCCGTCAAAAAGCTTATGGAGTCGGCGGCGGAAGCCGTTGAGGAGGGTAACCTCAAGAAGGCGCTATTCGATTACAAAATGATTGTCGGCATGGCCCCCAACGAGCCCATGCACAAGGTGACGGCGGGTGAAATCTGCCGCCGCCTGGAGGACAAAAAACAGGCCATCCAGTTGTGGCGCGCCGCCGTGGAGGCGTTTTCCGCCGCGGGTGAGTCCCTGCGGGCGCTGGAAGTCGCCAAGCGCATTCTGGAACTGGACAAGGACGACGAGTGGACCCGGAAATTCGTCGCCGACGTATATTCGCGATCCCGCAAGGATGAAGTGGAAATTTCGGCGGGCGAGGACATCGAGATTGACACGGGCGATGAGGATGAAATGGACATCGCCGTTGAGGACGAGGAGGAATCCGGTCCGGAAGACCTGGATGTGGATTTCTCCGACGAGGCTGGCGAGCCGGAAAAGGCCGTCCCGGAACCCGCCGCACCGCGGGTCATTCAGCCCGAGTCGTTGCCCGCGATTCCCTTGTTGTCCGAACTCAGCCGCAATGCTTTCATCGAGGCGTTGTCCAAGATGGGCCGCAAGGAGTTCGCGGCTGGCGAGGCGATCATCCAACAGGGCGCTCCCGGCGACTCCATGTTTTTCCTGGTGTCGGGGCAGGCGATGGTCACCACCCGGCGCGCCGACGGGGCCACGGTTGTGCTTGCGCGACTCAAGGAAGGCGATTTTTTCGGCGAGATGGCCCTGATTCTCAAGCAGCCGCGCACCGCCACCGTCAGCGCGGCCTCGCCCTGCGTGGTGCTGGAACTGACCGCGCAGGCGACCCGCTCGATCATCAAGGAATTTCCCTCGGTGGCCAACGTATTGACCCGTTTTTACCACGAACGGCTGTTGTCCAACGTCACCAAGACCGCCCGCATCTTCACCCCGTTCGATGAGGAAAACCGGAAGCTCATCATCAGCAAATTCAAGATGGTCAAGGAGCCCAAGGGCAAGATGCTGCTGGAAATGGGCAAACCGGCCGACGCCTTTTTCATCATCGCCCAGGGCAAGGCCATGGCGGCGGCGCCCGGACAACCGGCGCGGATGCTGGCCGAAGGCGACTTCTTTGGAGAGGCTTCGCTGCTTTCCCGCGGCGAGGAGCCGGAGACCGTCACCCTCATGCAGGACGCTGTTTTGTTGCGCCTGACTTCCCGCACTTTCAATGAATTGATGATGACCTATCCGCAGTTCCTGGAGATCGTCTCTGGCATGGGCATGGGATAATCAAATCCCTCCGGGAATGAACGGATTCCGTCCGGGGCGCGGGCGGAGAGGCGAGGCTGGAACAATCTCCCGGCGGCGTGGGGCCTGCCGGAAATATCTCAGTGTTGATGCCCGCAGCCGCAATCGTCTTCACCACCCTGATCGTGGACCTGGCCATGATGATGACTCTGTCCGGGGTCATGGGCGGCGGGGTCTCCGCCATTCAGAACCGCGGCGGCCACTGCGGGCGCCGCGCCCACGGAAGCCATCAGGGGCGGCGGATGGGCGTGGATATCTCCTCCGTCAAGATCATGATGCGAATGGCGATGTCCATCATGGGCATGGGCGTGGCCATGATCGGAATGATCAAAGGTGAAGAGTTGTTCAATCAGACCGCGCGGTCCCAGCCGGAAGAGAGAAAGCAGAAACAACGCCCCGAGCAATACCAGGCTGATCACCTGCAAGGGCGGGTGAGCCTCGGTCATCCGGTCGTGGAGGGAGACGATCCCAGATGATGGCAGCAGCCAGTTGATGAGCCATCCAGCGCCAATGGAGAGTCCGGCGATCAGCAGTCCGAAATGGATGGCGGTTTTCCGTCCGTGCAATTTGTTGAGCACGCCAAAGGTGGTGATGTTGGTGGCCGGTCCGGTGAGCAGAAAGGCCAGGGCCGCGCCCGGCGATACGCCATTGTAAATCAGTACGGCGGCCAGCGGAGTAGCGCCGGACGCGCATACATACACAGGCATGCCCAGCAACGCGAACAGGGGCACATCCATGCCGGCTGGCAGATGAAAAATTTGCTGGTTGTGCAGCAGCGGCTCGGCCAGTGCGGCGATGGTCAGGCCAAGCAACACCCACGGACCCGTGTGGTCCACCAGTTCCATCGTTCCTTCGACCAGGCCCTTGCGAAGCCGCTGTCTGAATGAAGTTCCGCCAGATTTCCAGGTGTCATTGCCGGCGGCGGACAACTCTGCGCGCGGAATCCTTCCGCCCAGCAGGAGCCCGGCCAGAAACGCCACCCCCGCCGCCGCGGCGAGCCGCCCCATGGTCAATTCCGGACCCAGCAGGGGCAGGGACAGCAGGGCGGCGTCCACCCCCAACTCCGGAGTGGCCACCAGGAAGGCCATGGCCGCGGCGGGCGGGGCGCCGCGTTTGATCAGGGTCTGGTAGAGCGGAACCACCCCGCAGGAACAGATGGGCAGGGGCAGCCCGAAGATCATGCCCTTCATGGCCTGCATGGACTTCCCGCCGCGCGCCAGCCAGTTCATGGGGGCGGCGGGGAGGAAGGCGTGAATCAATCCCGCCATCACATAGGCCAGCAACAGGGCCGGAGCGCTTTCCATCGCCAGAGCCAGGAATGATCCGGCGAATTCGGCGGGCGCCAGTTGCTCCTCGTCGCCCAGGGAGATCAGGGTGACGGCCAGGAACACCATGGCCGCGGCGGCGCCGGCGCCCGTGTAGGTCTGGCGTTGGCGCGGCGGCAGGTGGCCTATCAACGGATGCGTCTGGTGCAGCACCACGTGCATGAGCATGCCGCCCATGGCGGCTTCCGCCATCGCGAAGGCGACGGGATTCATCCCCCCGGCCACATGCGAGGCGAGCGCATAGCCCATGACCGTGGCGACTGCGTCCACCGCCAGCACCAGCATGGCCCGGCTGGTCCCATAGGAAGGCTGGATCAGCCACCACAGCGTCATGCCAACAGGCGCCCGGTGTAACACCACCGCCAGCGGAAGCACGCCAAATCCGGAATATTCGCCGGTCCCGGGGGTATATCCGCCCAGTCCCACGCCATCGGCGAAGGCGTGCGCCGCCAAGGCCAGCAGCGCGAAGAGGGAAAAAATCGCTGGCGGGCGGTGGTGGCGGCCATCGTGCTCATGCCCATGGCAGGCGGGACCATGATCGCTGCGTTCCAGCAGATACAGGGCCATCATGCCGGCCGCCGCGGAGGCCAGCGCCCACAGTCCCGCGTGCTGGAAGGTTTCCGGCAGGATAAATCCGAACACCAGCCCGCCGACGGAAACGCAGACAAATCCATCCAGCAACGCGAGCATGGGGATATTTTTCCGGAACCATCCATGCAGGATGGGTCCCACGGCGTTGCTGGCGATGCTGATCAACAGAAGTTTCATGGCCGCTTCAGAATTTGGGTGGAGAATGATAGTCCTGTCCCGTGACAATCGCAAACCAATCGCAAAAACTCCCCTGCCCGGGCGGCGGGCCTCCCTTGCCGGACGCAGGTTGTTTGTGGCTGGCTCCTCCGGAACGCGGCGCGGACTTGGAGCGCGAACTGGCCCGGAGTTTCCCCGGCCTGCCGGTCGCGGCCGCGGGTCCGGCGAACTGGTTGATATCTCCTGATCCAGGCGTGGAAGACGCTCCAGCCATCGCTTTCGCCTCCCAGATTGCGCCGGGGATTGCTCCAGTGGGAGGAGAGAGCGTCAGTAAATGGGGGGAGGCGATCGGCAGGCAACTCATTGAGCGGTTACCCGCCGGTGATGGGCCGTGGCGGTTTCATATCCTGCTGCCGGAAGATACGGAGCGCGGCTTTGGCCGTGGCCGCGGCAAACTGATCGAACGCGAGGTGATGGAGTTTCTGAAAAAACGCCAGCGGCGGCTGATCCGCTCGCTGAATCCAGCCGCCGCACCGCCTTTTCTGCCCGGAGAGTCGTTGGCGCAGGCGGTCCTGATCAGTTCTGGCGCCGGCTGGATCGGCGTTGCGGATGCGAACCTGCGCCATCGCTTCCGGCGAATCATGTCCCCATTCCCTGGCGGCGAGGCGCCTGTCGCCGATGATCGTTTTCCGCCATCGCGGGCCTATCGCAAACTGCTGGAGGCGGAGCAACATCTGGGCGTCTCCCTGGCGGCGGGGGAATCCTGTGTTGAACTGGGCGCTTCTCCGGGGGGGTGGAGCGCCATCGTGTTGCGGCGGGGAGTGCGGTTGATTGCGATCGATCGCTCTCCGCTGCGCGCGGACCTGATGCGATCTCCCCATCTCCAGTTCATTCGCGGCGACGCCTTCCGTTTTCAGCCAGAGCAGTCCGTGGACTGGCTGCTGAGCGACCTGATTGCATCCACGGATCGCCTGATTGATCTGTTGACCGCCTGGATCGCCGCGCGCTGGTGCCGCCGCTTCATCTTCACCATCAAATTCAAGGGGGATGAGGATTATCCCAGGCTGGAGCCGCTGAAGCAGTTCCTGGACCAGCATTGCACGGAATACAAACTCCGTTGTCTGCGCCACAACCGGAACGAAGTCACCGCCATGGGATTGCTGTAGCAAGCCTGGCGCGCGGGCGATACCGCCACCGGGCGTCTGACTTATCCCCGGCTGCGCACGCGGCGGATACGCGCCCCCGCCTTGCGCAATTTTTTTTCGATGCCTTCGTAACCGCGGTCCAGGTGATACACGCGATTGACCACCGTTTTGCCCCGGGCGGCCAGACCCGCGATGACCAGCGCCACGCCCGCCCGCAGATCGCTGGCCATCACCGGCGCCCCCGACAACGAACTGACGCCGCGGATCACGGCGGTATGGCCCTCAACTGTGATGTCCGCGCCCATGCGCACCAGTTCGGGCACGTGCATGTAGCGGTTCTCGAAAATGGTTTCGCGGATGACGCTCGCCCCATTGGCGATGGCGCAGGCGGCCATGAGTTGGGCCTGCATGTCGGTGGGAAAGCCAGGGTAGGGCGCGGTGGTGATCTGCACCGGCTGCAACCGGTCCGGTCCGCGGACCCGGACGCCTTTTCCGGAAGTCTCGATTTGCGCCCCGGCCTCGCGGAGTTTTTCGATCACTGCGTCCAGGTGATTGGCCGGGCAGTCGCGGATCAGCAGATCGCCGCGGGTCATCGCCGCCGCCACCATGAAGGAGCCCGCTTCAATACGATCCGCCGCCATGGCGTGATCCATGGGCCGCAGTTCATCCACTCCGGATATGGTGATGACGCTGTCGCCCGCGCCGTCAATTTTCGCGCCCATGGACGTCAGGATTTTCGCCAGTTCGCTGATCTCGGGCTCGCGGGCGGCGTTTTCCAGCACGGTTTCCCCGCGCGCGAGCACGGCGGCCATCATCGCCTGTTCCGTTCCGCCGACCGTCACCTGGTCAAAAACGATTCGCGCGCCCGTCAGCCGTTTCGCCCGGGCGTTGACGTAGCCGTGCTCCAGGTCGATCTGAGCGCCCAGCGCGCGCAACGCCTTCAGGTGCTGGTCTATCGGACGAGCCCCGATTGCGCAGCCGCCCGGCAGCGAGACCCTGGCCTTGCCATGGCGCGCCACCAGGGGACCCAGCGCCAGAATGGACGCCCGCATGGTGCGCACGAGGTCATAGGGCGCCTCGAAATTCTCCACCTTCGATGCATCGGCCTGCACGCGGGAGCGGGCGCCCATCTCGACCTGCACGCCGAGCGTGCGCAGCACGGCGAAGGTGGTGCGGATATCCCGCAAATCGGGGACACAGCGGAGGTGGTGGACGCCCGGCGCGAGCAGGGTGGCGAAGAGCGCGGGCAAGGTGGCGTTCTTCGAGCCCGACACCTGCACTTCACCGCGCAGCGGGGCGCCGCCTTCAATTTCCAGACGATCCATTCCGTTCTTTCGTGATGAACCATCTCCGGGACCGTATGAAACCGGCGCCCGGAGATATTCCGGCCGTTTGCATGTGAGCGATTGTACAGCAGCGGCGGTTCATTCTGGTTGCCAGAGACATCAAGGTCCTTCCGCGGCGCCTTCGCCACGGGGGTCCGATGCGCCGATCCACGGGCCGTCCGCCGTCTCCCGCGTGATCAGGTGAGCGTTGCCCCAATGCTCCATGGTTTTGAGCGAATGCCCGCGCGTGCGCAGGTTATTCATGGTCTCCACCCCAAGGGCGAAGGGTTCGGCCAGCACCATATCGGGCATCCACTGGTGGTGGATACGCGGCGCGGCGATCGCTTCCATCGCTCCCATGCGGTAGTAATAGCGGTTGAGCAGGACCTGGATCACCGTTGTTGGAATGGTGGAGCCGCCCGGCGCGCCCACCACGGTTTCCACCTGGCCCGCGGCGTCCAGCACGATGGTGGGACTCATACTGGATACGGGGGTTTTTCCCGCATCAATCCGGTTGGCGGTTCCGCCCGGCAGGCCGTAGGCGTTGAGCACGTTTTCCGCAGCGGCGAAATCATCCATGGTGTCGTTGAGCAGCACGCCGGTTCCAGGCGCGATGAGGCACGAGCCAAAACTGTAGTTGATGCTTTGCGTGATGGATACGGCGTTGCCTTTGGCGTCCACGATGGAAAAATGGGTGGTGTTCTTGCCCATGGGGACCACGGCGGGCTCGCTCTTTTCCGCGCCGGCCCCCCCCTCGCCGGTGTATTCCGGGCGCACCTGGGATGAGGGGGAGGCCGATTCGCCAATGGATTCCGCACGCGCGCGGATCAACTCCTTCCGGGTCAGTTTCCGGACGGGAGTCTGGAAATATTCCGGATCGCCTATCCAGTGGGAGCGATCGGCATAGGATCGCCGCAGCGCCTCGATCAGCAGATGGAGGTGATCCGCGCTTTTGCCCGTTGGCGTATCGCGGCCCAGCCGGTGTTCCAGCACGCCCAGCACCTGCGCGAGGATAATCCCGCCGGAGGAGGGCGGCGGCGCGGAGATGATCTCGCGATCAAACGCCCTGAAGCGGATGGGCTTGCGTTCGATGGGCGTATAGGATTTCAGATCGGCGGCGGTGAGGATTCCGCCATCGGCCTGAACCGCGCCGGCCATCGCATTGGCGAGTTCGCTTTCATAAAACGCCTTGGCGCCGCCCGCGCCGATGCGTTCGATGGTGCGCGCCAAATCCGCCTGCACGATGGGTGTTTTCAGGGACGGCGCCTTCCCCCCGCGCAGAAAAATCTCCGCGGCGGCGGGATAGCGCGACAGGCAAGCCGCGCGGGCGATGATGCGGTCGCGCAGCAGGGGAAACAGCGGAAAACCTTCACGCGCATGGCGGATGGCGGGCTCCAGCACAGCCGTTCGCGGCAACGCGCCGTATTTCTCATGGAGCCAGAGCAAGCCGGCCACGGTTCCCGGAACCGCCACGGAGAGTCCGCCATCCAGCGAGGCGTTGGGAACCGGCTTGCCGTCGCGCAGAAACATGGTGGAGTGGGCGGCGGCCGGGGCGCGTTCGCGAAAATCGAGAAAGCGTACGGCGCCGTCCGGAGCATGGCGGGTGAGGGCGAATCCGCCGCCGCCTAGCCCCGACGAATGAGGCTCGACCACGCTGAGCACGAAGCCCGCCGCCACGGCGGCGTCGAAGGCGTTCCCGCCGCGGCGGAGCATTTCCACGCCGGCGAGCACCGCCAGTGGATGAGCGGCCGCCACCATGCCATGGGGGCTTTCGCCGGACTGGTTGCCCGCATACAGGCGCGCCAGGGCCGGATTGACGGGCGCGAACAGAAAAACCGGCGTCAGCAGCCATGCGGCGCACGCCCTCCAAAGGCGGCGAGTCCGGTTGGCGATGGATGGAAGGCGCGTCATTTCGCAGGCGCGGGGTTGAGCAGGGCGCTGTCGGGCGGCAGCGCGCAGCGCACGCCGAAGTCGCTGTAATCCACGTTTTTCACCGACCGGAAGCGCGTATAACCATCGCATTTGCCGGGTTCAAAGAGCCAGGAGCCGCCGCGCAGCAACTGGAACTCGAAGGTGGTTGGCCCCTGCGGATTCTCGGCGGGGCTTTCCGCATAATATTTTTCACCGTAGCCGTCGCTCACGAACTCCCGCACGTTGCCGCTCATGTCCTGGATGCCGTGGATGGTGGCGCCCGCGGGCCGTCCGCCCACGCGCTGGGGGGTGTTGCCGCACCGGCTGGTGATCGCCTGATCGCAGTCTGGCGGCTCGTCGCCCCATGGATAGCGGCCGCCTCCCGCCCGCGCGGCTTTTTCCCACTCTGCTTCGGTGGGCAGGCGCTTGCCCCTCCAGGAGCAATAGGTCTGGGCGTCTTGCAGGGTCAGACCGGAGACTGGTTCGTGATCCTTGAGCCGCCAGTTCCGGCGGCGCGGTTCCTGGCATACCCCGGCGGTCACGCATTCCCGGTATTCGCGGTTGGTGGTTTCAAAGCGATCCAGAAAAAATCCGCTCGTGTAAATGGGTCTTGCGGGGCGCTCATCGGCCTCGCTGTCATCGCGTCCGCGCACAAACCATCCGGCGGGAACAAACGCCATGCGGAATGGCGAGCCCACCCCGCGCGCCAGGGAAAAATGCGCGCTGTTGCGCAGGAAATCCACCGGCGCGGTCTCCCGCCGCTCCTCGACGCGCATGATCCAGATCCACGCGCCGTTTTCCACGGGACCCACGGCTTTGCCCACGGGGGCGCCTTCCAGCGCGGCGCCGAGCGGACGAGGCAATTCGTGGAGAAAAATCCAGCCGAAATCCCCGCCCCGTCCAGCGCTTTCCCCGTGTTCCGAATAGATGCGGGCGGCGGTATGGAAACCAAGGCCCGACTTCAACCGGTTCACGGCCTCGCGGGCCCGGTTGGCGGGAGGGGTGGGCGGATTTTCCACCGGCGCCTTGCTCTGGATGAGGATGGCCCCGAGCCTCACGAGTTTTTGCGCCCGCCCCTCAACGGGGGCCAGGCAGGCCAGAAGAACGGCAAGGACCAGCAGATGTTTCATCGCGCGCACCGGAATCCGAAGTCCTGGTATTGCAGGTTGGTCACCCCCTGCCAGCGGATGGTGGTGGTTTGCAGGTGCAGGGGAAAACGCCAGGATGATCCGCGCAGCACGTTATAGGCGCCTTTTTCGGGGCCGGGCGGATTCACGGCCGGGCTCGATTGATAATAATCGCGGCCGTACCAGTCGTTGACGAACTCCCGGGCGTTGCCCACGAGATCCAGCACGCCGTAGGGGCTTGCCCCGGCGGGATGGCTGCCGGCGGGTTTGGTTACGCCATCGCAGCTTTCGGCGTTGACCAGACGGCAATCGGGCGGGAGGTCTCCCCATGGATAGCGGCGTTCATCCACGCCGCGCGCGGCTTTCTCCCATTCGGCCTCGGTGGGCAGGCGCTTGCCCACCCACGCGCAGTATGTCTGCGCATCGGAATAACTGACGCCCACCACGGGCTGCTCCGGACCATTGAGGTTATCATCCTGTTTGAGGGGAGGCCTGCAAATCCCCGCGGCGGCGCAGCGGTGATAATGTTCGTTCGTCACTTCCGTGCGATCGATTTCAAAGGCGTCCAACCGTACTTTGTGAGCGGGGGATTCGTCGTCGTTGCCCGGGCCGTTGGACCCCATCGTGAACTCTCCCGCCGGAATGCGCACCATGTCGTCGGGCGGCTTGCTGGTATCGCGGGATTGCACGGGCGCCGGGCGCATGGCCGGTTCCATCCGCACGGCTGGCGGAAACGACGAGGCGCAGCGCATGCCAAAATCCGTGTACTGCAGATTCAGCACGCCCCGCCAGCGCATGGACGCTTTTTGCATGTTGGCTCCGAAACGGTATCCCGCTCCCCGCAACACATGGAACCGGCCCGATTCGGGGCCTTGGGGATCGCTGCCGGGGGCGTTCCGGTAATAATCATCCGCGTACCAGTCCGCGGCGAATTCCCGGGCGTTGCCCGCCATGTCGTGGATGCCATACGGGCTCACTCCAGCGGGATGGCTGCCCACCGGTTTCAGTTTGCCGCCGCAGGCGTCGAAATTGGCGCGGGTGCAATCGGGGTCTTCATTTCCCCAGGGATATTTGCGTCCGTCGGGGCCGCGCGCGGCCTTCTCCCATTCCGCTTCGGTGGGCAAGCGTTTGCCGGCCCACCGGCAATACGTGGATGCGTCGGCCTGGCTGATGCCGGTCACTGGCAGGTCCGGAGCGCTTTTTCGCGTGGCGCGCATGGGTTTCCGGCAGACCCCCGCAGCCACGCAGTTCTGGTACCCGGCCACGGTGGTTTCGTGGATGTCCATGTAGAAGGAAGAGACATATACCAGGCGCGCGGGGCTCTGGTCCTCGCCGCCTTCGTCATCGCCCATGAGAAAGTCGCCGCCCGGCACATGGGCCATCTCCGGAACCGCGGCGGAAGCGGAATCAGTCCCGCCGCTGGCGAACCCCATGGCCGGAGTCCAGCACAGGGCCGCGGTGATCGTCGTCATCAGAAAGGTTTTCACGCCGCCATCCTATTATGGCGTCCGTGCGGGTACAATGGCGCCGTACCCAGGTCTGCTGGTGTGCTGGTGCGCGGAAAGATTGTTCACGTTCATGCGGAAACGGCTTTGAGCCGCGCCGCCGGACGCCGGAATCGCCGGGGGAAACCGGCGGATGGTTCCTCCACAATCTGTCATCTCGCCGGATGGCGACAAGTTTTCTTGTCACCCTGGGGAAATCCGCCACGCAGTGAATCCATGTAAATCAATGAGTTGAGCCGTGTGGATCTTCATGTTCCGCCATTGGCATGGGAATTGCTGTTCACTTCGTGAGACGGTGTCTTCCGTCCGCAACTGGAGCAGCAACATGAATGGCCTCATCATCGCGATCAAATCCCTGACCACCCGGATCATTCATTCGGTCATGGATTTCGCCGGCCTGCTGCCCGTTGCTCCCGCGCTTGTGCGGGTCCGCGCCCGGCGAAAATAACCGCGGAAAATTCCACCCGTTTACAAGTCATTCATCCGCAGGCCATGGGCTTGCGGAGAGCGCGGAGTCGCAGGGGCGATCCGCGCCTTTATTCTGGTCCGCCGTGGCGGACCCCGAAAAGGCATTGTTTATGCAACGCGAAGGCGGAAGAAAAGAGTTGTTCCATCTTGCCTGGCCCATGGTGGTGGGGTTGCTCTCCATCACCCTCATGGAGGTGACCGACACCATCCTGATGGGGCGGGTGAGCACCAGCGCGCAGGCGGCGGTGGCGTTGAGCGGATTGCTCATCCATACCATCACCCTATTCTTTCGCGGGCTGGTGACGGGCGGCGAAACCCTGGTCGCGGCGGCGGACGGCGCGGGCGATGAACAACGCAAGCACCAGGCGGCGGGGGCGGGCGTGTGGCTGGGAATGGTCACAGGCCTGGCGGCTTCGGTGATGCTGATCGCCGTGGCGCCATGGGTGATCGCCTGGTCGGTGCCTGATCAGGAAATGGCAGGCCGCATGGCCAGCTACCTGTCGGTGCGCGTGTTCGCCGTTCCCTTCGTGGTGATGGGATTCGGCGTGCTCGCGGGCTTGCAGGGAGTGGGCGACAGCAAGTCGCGCATGTGGGGCGGCGTGGCGGGCAATGCGGTCAACGCGCTGGCGGCCCTGGTCCTGATCTTCGGTTGGGGGCCTTTTCCCCGGCTGGAGGAGGTGGGCGCGGCCATCGCCAATATCCTCGGCAGCATCACCATGCTGGTGATCTATGGCTGGCGTTATATCCATCTCTTCAAGCGGGTGGCCACGCCTTCGCGGGCGCTGCTGCGGGATGTGCTGACCGTCGGTCTGCCCTTCGGGATTCAGATGCTGTTGGGCGTGCTGGCCTTCTCCGTGATGAACATGGTGCTGTCATCCCTGGGGCCGGTGCAACTGGCGGCAAGCCAGATCGTGATCAACATCATCAGCGTGTCCTTCCTGCCGGGGTGGGGCATTGGCGAAGCGGCGGGAATCCTCGTCGGTCGCTACCTCGGCGCGGGCAAACCGGAAACCGCCCACCGCTCGCTGGTGAATGCGCGCTGGCTGGCGGTGATGGTGATGGGCGCGTGGGGTGTTGTCTTCCTGTTCGCGGGAAACGCCGTGGTGGGATTCTTTTCGGATGATCCCGCCGTGCTGGAAATCGCCGCCGTGTTGATTCGCATGGCCGCCTTCTTCCAGATGCTGGACGCCCTCGCCATGGTCCACCTCTCGGTGTTGCGCGGCGCCGGCGACACCCGCTGGAGCATGATCGTGCATTCCAGCATGAGTTGGATGGTGACCGTTCCCGCCGCCTTCCTCCTGGCGCGCGGGCTGGGTTGGGGCGCTCCCGGCGCATGGATGGGCTTGACGGTGGAACTGCTCCTGCTCTCCGCCATCACCTTCTGGCGGACCCAGGGCATCCGCAATGGCAAGGTGGGACGGCTCGATCTGTTGCTGGGACAGGAAGGCGCCGCCGCGATGATGGCCATGGCCAGGCAGGACGAAAAGCCTTCCGCCCCATCCGCGGCCGTTCCTCCCGCGCTGGAGCAGGAGAACGCGGTCCTGGCGCTGGCGGCGGATGTCCCCGCCAACGATGACGGCGAACAGGCCAAGGTGGCTTGAACAACCTCCCCGGAAAAAATTCCGGGGAGATTTTTTTCGAGGAGCGGGGGCCTAGGCGGTATTTCCGCTCCGCTGGATGTTTATGTCATCCCCGCACGGATGCGTGAGGATATCGCCCGGTCAATGCAACGTGGATTTTTCCGGAACACGGAATGATTGCGGAGACGGCGCATCTTCGCGAACGGCTCCGGAAATCCACGGGTTTGTATTTTGGAAAGAACGGATCGCCGCCTTGCCGGGAATGAATGATTCCGGTAAATCACGGCCATTCACAGGAGGCATTCATGAAGCGGAATTTCTGGACCTATGGGTGGATGATTCTCGGCGCGATCGCGGCGCTCAACGCCTGCAGCGACGACGGCGCGACCGGCGACGCGGGGGGCGGAGCCGGCGGCGGAAATGATGCGGGCGCGGCGGACACGGGGGGCGGCGGCCCCAAAACCGGGCAGAATGTGGACGGCGTGTCCTCCTGCACGGACATTGGCAAGCGCGAATTGGAGGCCGCCGCGAAACTGGATCTGAAATACTCCCTGGCGCCCACCTGTGGAACCGGCGGCGCCAACAGCATCAAGATCACCTCGCTGACGGGAACCAGCGTCATCATCGCTCCCGGCGAAATATACTTCGTCGAGGGGGAGTTCAACTCTTCCGCATCCCACGACGTGTTCTTTGGCGGCAACGGCGATGATCCCGTGATCTGCCGCGCCAAGCTGGAGGCGGGAAGCGGCAAGTTCAAGGCCGCCGCCAAGATCGTCACCTACAAGGATGACTCCAATCAGTTGGTGATCGGGTTGGTTCCGCGCGGCGCGGCCGAACTTCCCGAGCGCGGCGCGCCCTACCGCTGCCTGATCAATGTCCAGAAAAACTGACCGGATGGCCGTTCATTCAGGCTTGGGCGGAGCCGGGGGATTGCAGGCTGACTGCAACCCCGCGCGGCCGGAAATCAGGGCGGCAAGCCAGTGCGCCGGCGCTCCCGCGGCGGGAAGGCCTTCAACCGTGCGAGGCGCGGGGGAATCATCCATATCCGGCAGGAAGACAATTGCGTCTCATTTGTAGAAAGCCATTCAATGATGCTTGAACTTGAAAACCGGTTCGGCATAACATCGGCGGGTCATCGGACCCAACCAGTACGCAACCACGTATCCATCACCGGGCAGTGATCTCATATGGCGACGCCGCAACGACCATCGAATAACCGTCTGGGAGAACTCCTGATCCGGGAGAACCTGATCACCCCCCAGCAGCTCAACAAGGCGATGCAACTCCAGAAGGAGAGAGGCGGGCGAATTGGTTTCCACCTCACCGAGATGGGGGCCATTGACGAAGAGAAACTGACCAACTTCCTGTCCAAGCAATACAATATCCCGCCGATCGATCTGCAGCAGTTCGATATTGACAAGGACATCATCAAGCTGGTGCCGCGCGACGTGGCGGAGAAGCATATGGTGCTTCCGGTGAATCGCGCCGGGCAGTCGCTCATCCTGGCCATGAGCGATCCCTCGAATATCTACGCCATTGACGACATCAAGTTCCTGACGGGATATAACGTGGAGCCGGTGGTGGCTTCCGAGGCCGCCATCCGCCGGGCGATTGGTCAGTATTATGGGGGGCGGTCCGGCGCCTCTTCGGCCATGGGTTCCTCGGTGTCCGTGGCCCAGGCCGCCGCCAACATTCCCGATGGTCCCAACGCCCTGGAACAGGATGTCAGCTACGACGACATTCTTGGCACCTTCGATGATTCCGATGTGGAAGTCGCGGATGTGGGTGAGGATGAAGGCTCCATCGTGGACCTGCAGCGCGCCTCCGAAGACGCGCCAGTGGTTCGCCTGGTCAACCTGATCCTCGTGGATTCCATCAAGAAGGGCGCGAGCGACATCCACGTCGAGCCCTACGAGAAGGAATTCCGCGTCCGGTTCCGCATTGACGGCGTGTTGCAGGAAGTGATGCGTCCGCCGATGAAGCTGAAGAACGCGATCACCTCGCGTATGAAGATCATGTCCAATATGGACATCGCCGAACGCCGCCTGCCCCAGGACGGACGCATCAAGTTGAAGCTGGGCAAGGGCAAGGAGATGGACTACCGCGTCAATGTCTGCCCAACGCTGTTCGGTGAGAAGATCTGTCTCCGCCTGCTGGACAAGTCCAACCTCCAGCTTGATATGACCAAGCTGGGTTTTGAGCCTAAGCCGCTGGAGGAGTTCCTGCACGCCATCCACAAACCTTTCGGCATGGTGCTGGTCACGGGGCCCACCGGTTCGGGCAAGACCACCACGCTGTATTCGGCGCTGTCGGAACTCAACAAGGTCACTGAAAACATCAGCACGGCGGAAGACCCGGTGGAGTTCAACTTCGCGGGTATCAACCAGGTGCAGATGCACGAATCCATCGGGCTGAACTTCGCCGCCGCCCTGCGCGCCTTCCTGCGGCAGGACCCCGATATCATCATGGTCGGCGAGATCCGCGACTTTGAAACCGCCGAAATCGGCATCAAGGCCGCTCTGACGGGTCACCTGGTGTTGTCCACCCTGCACACCAACGATGCTCCCTCCACCGTCGGACGCCTCCTCAATATGGGCATCGAGCCGTTCATGGTGGCGGCCTCCATCAACCTGATTCTGGCCCAGCGCCTGGCGCGCCGCATCTGCAAGGATTGCAAGACGCCGGACCCCAGCGTGACCGTGCAGGATCTCATTTCCCTGCAAGTGCCCCGCGAAAAGGCGGAAAAGGCCCAGATCATGAAAGGCAAGGGCTGCGACACCTGCAATGGCAAGGGCCTGAAGGGCCGCGTGGCGCTGTATGAAGTCATGACCATGTATGACGAACTCAAGGAAATGGTCATCAACGGAGCTTCCGTGGCGGAAATCAAGGTCGGCGCCATCAAGCTGGGTTTGCAAACCCTGCGCATGTCCGCCATCAATAAACTGCTCGATGGCGTGACGGTTCCGGACGAGGTTGTCCGCTGCACCATCGCTGATTAACCCCCGCGGTTCAGGACCAACGAATGGCACACATTCCCGGCGCACCTGGCATGCCCCCCGGCCCTCCGCCTCCCGGAGCGGGCGGTGGAGGGCCTCCTCCCCAGCAACAGCAGCTTACGCTGCACCAGTTGCTCAAGGCGATGGTGGAAAAGGGGTCGTCGGACCTCCATATCACCACGGGATCGCCTCCGCAGTTGCGTATTGACGGACGCCTGATTCCGTTGCGGACGCCGCCGCTGACGCCGGTGCAGACCAAGGAAATCTGTTACTCCATTCTCACGGACGCCCAGAAGGCCAAGTTCGAGGAAGAAAACGAACTGGACCTGTCGTTCGGCGTGAAGGGGTTGTCGCGTTTCCGGGCCAACCTGTTCATGCAGCGCGGCGCCGTGTCGGGCGCGTTCCGTATCATTCCCTTCAAGATTCTGTCCTTCGACGAACTGGGGCTGCCCCCCGTGGTCAACGATCTGGCCCGCAAGCCGCGCGGGCTGGTGCTGGTCACCGGGCCCACCGGTTCGGGGAAATCCACCACGCTGGCCTCGATCATTGACAAGATCAACACCGAGCGCCGCGAGCATATCATCACCATCGAAGACCCGATTGAGTACCTGCATCCGCACAAGAACTGCATTGTCAACCAGCGCGAGGTCGGCGCCGACACCGATTCGTTCAAGAAGGCGCTGAAATACATCCTGCGCCAGGACCCGGACGTGGTGCTCGTCGGCGAAATGCGCGATCTCGAAACCATCGAGGCCGCGCTGACCATCGCGGAAACCGGCCACCTGGCCTTCGCCACCCTGCACACCAACGGCGCCGTCCAGACCATCAACCGCATCGTGGACGTATTTCCGCCGTATCAGCAGCCGCAGATCCGCGCCCAGATCAGTTTCGTGCTGGAAGGTGTCGTTTCGCAGGCGCTGATTCCCCGCCTGAGTGGACAGGGGCGTATCGCGGCGATTGAGGTCATGATCCCGACACCCGCCATCCGCAACCTGATTCGCGAGGACAAGGTCCATCAGATTTATTCGCAGATGCAGGTCGGACAGTCGAAATTCGGCATGCAGACGATGAACCAGGCGCTGCACAGCCTTTACGCCACGCGCATGATCACACTGGACGAGGCCATGGGCCGCTCCAGCGATCCGGACGAATTGCGCAATATGATCGCCGGCGGCCAGAAGGGCCACCATTGAGATTCATCCGCGGCATATTGTTTTCTTGATTCATTTCCGGCGCACAGGCCCCTTCTGCTGGACCAATCACCCCGCGAAGGTTTCATCGTTGCGGACGCGCTGGCGCCGGGGCGTTGTTTCCACGGCGGAAGTCTTCAGCAGCCGGGCGCCTGTTTCAGCCCCGAAGCGATAAAACCAGGAAACGAATTCAGCCCGGCAATGCGCCCCGGCGCATCGAATGTTTCACGTGAAACATTGTTCAGTGATTGGCGGGTTGGACGAAGCCCCATCCGCCGGGGCGGCAGTGATGAGATTGCCGGAGGTTTCAGCCCAGCAGGTTGTCCAGGGCGGCGTCAATATCATCGCCGCCGCCTTCCATGGGCTCGCCGGATTTCTTCCGGCCTTCCTTCAGCGCTTGCAGGCGTTCCGCCGCATCGCGGAAACCCGGGTCCAAGGCGACTACCTTCTCGAAGAACTGCTTGGCCTTTTCGGTATTGTCGGCCGATTCATAAGCCGCCGCGACCTCGTAATTCAGGCCCACGGTTTCGTCCCGCGTCAGGTTGGGCTGGGCCAGCGCCAATCCAAACCAGGTGGCGGCCTGAAGCGGATCGCCCGCATCCATCATGGTGAAACCCATGTTCATGCGCGATTGCAGCGTCCATTGGGGATAAGGCTCCACCAGTTTGAACTCGCGCATGGCGTCGTCGTGGAGGCCCATTTCCCGGTAGGCGATGCCCAGATTGAAATGGGTTTCTTGCTCTTCCGCGTTGAGCGGTTTTGGTTTTTTTTCCTCCGCCGCGTCCATGAAGTCCTTGACGGTCGTGGCCGGACGCTCTGGATAAGTGGAGGAAGCAGGTTTTGGTTTTTCGCTGCCGGCGGCCAGTTCCTGGTCCAGTTCGGCGCCCAGATCAAACGCCGTGGCGGCGTCCGCGCGCGCCACCACGGACGGATGCGAGGGCTCCGGCGGCGGGGTGGGGGTGGATTCGGGCAGTGGAACGGCGTCAATCATTTCCGCGGCGGGAATTTTTCCAGCCCCGGTGAATTGATCGGGAATGGACAGATCGGCCGCCGATGGCAGCGCGACCGAGACATCGCCCGGCGGCGGTTCAAAAGGAATGTCAAAAGAAGGGACCGCCGGTTCGGCGGACGGCGCCGCATCCAGGGACTGGACGGTCCCGGCGGCAGGCAAGACCTCCGCGGGCGGCTCGAATTGAATTTCTCCGGCGGGACCCGGGGCGGGAGCAGGCTCCGCCTGAACGGCGTTGAGGTCCACTCCGCCAAAGCTCATGGGACGGGCGGTCAGGCGATGCAAACGCTCTTGGACCCCTCGGTGTTCGGGATGGCTGACCTGCAGCTTCTGCAACATGTCAATCGCATCGGAGATCAAACCCTGTGATTCAAAGAAATCCGCTTCTTCCAGATGGGCGTTGAAGGCCGCCGTGGTCTCGCGTTTGGGGGCCGTGTCCGCGGCGAACTTCTGCAAATCGTCCACATTGTACAACTCGGTGCCGGTTGGCAGCCGGTTGGCCGTGGGCGGCGCCGGGACCGGAGCCGGGGCCGCGGGCGGGACAGGCGGGGAGACCGGCATGGTGACCGCGGGTTCCATTCCCAGGAAGCTGGACTCAAAATCCTCCGCGCTCATGCCCGGACTTGCGGATGCATCCGCGGGGACTTCCTCCACCTGTTCCGCTTCCGGGATGGATTCAATACCCGGGAGCGACCCCAGGGAGATATGGGGCATTGCGGGCGGGGGAGGCGGAGGCGCCGGCGCCTCGGGAACTGAAGGTTCCACGGCGGGCGGGGGCTCGAACGGTTCGGGAATCCCGGGTTCCGGAAAGGCGGGCGGAATGATCGCCGGTTCCTCCGCGGGTCCGGGAGGCGACGCGCCCAGCGTGCTCAGAAGCAGGGCGACAGCGGGATCAGCCGGTTCAAGTTCGGCGGCCAAGTCCGCATAACGCTTGGCTTCCGGCAGGTTGAACTTCAGGATGAATTTGTTCGCGGCGGAGACAAAATCCGCGACCGCGGCGGCGGTGTCGCCCGCCTTGCGGTGAGCTTCTCCGCGCCGGCCAATGCCGGGCGCATATTCGGGATCGATCGCCAGGATTTTTTCGAGGTGCTCGAACGCCTTTTCCTTGAGCCCGTACTTCAGGTAGACGTCGGTTTCGGTGATCATCCGCGCCAGCTTGTCCTCATCGTCCTTTTTGGCGCCGCGGGTGGCTGGGCGTCCCACGGGCCCTGGAGACGCCGGCCCCGAAGGCAGGGTGGTGGCGGGCCCCGCGGGCGCGCTCGCTTTTTTGGCCGCTGGGGGAGGGGAGGGCGGATCCAGGGCGATGGGAGCGGGCGGCTCCGGTTCAGGCGCCTTTTTCTGGGCGGGCGGCGGAGAAGCCGGCTGCGCGACGGCGGAAGCCGGTTTCGGCTTGGGCGCGGGCGCGGTGGTTTTGGGCGGCCCGCCCTGCAACTGCTGGATCAGATCCGTGACCTCGCCATCGTTCGGATTCAGATCGCGGGCCTTGACCAGGTGCTTGAGTTGCTCGTCGCGCGAGCCCTTTCCCTGGTGGTATTTCGCCAGTTCCTTGTGAATCTGCGCGGCCTTGTGTTTCTGATCCAGTTCCACAAACACCCTGGCCATGGTTTGCAGGGTATCGGGATTGAGCGGATCCGCGCCGTACATGGCGGTCAGTATCTTGAGCGCGCGCTGGTAATTGTGCTGCTCCATGTACATCTGGACGAGTTCTTTTTGCAGCGCGGCGTCGTCCGGTTTCATATGGAGGATGCGCTCGCTGACACGGGCGTACTCCTCCATTTTGGAGGCTTTCTTCAGAATCTTCGCCGCCTGTTGCAGGCAATCCAGCGCCTCGGCTTCCATGTCCGCGGCGATGTACAAATCGGCCAGGTTGAGCCGGAAGGTCAGGTTGTTGGGCTCCAGTTCGACGAGTTTCTTCAGGCTTTCCAGGGCCTTGCGCTTGTTTCCCTTGGATTCGTAGTAGTTGGCGATCTGCTGAAACTGCTCCATGGCGTCGGAGAGCAGATTGAGTTGCTGGTACATATTCGCCAGCAGTTCATTCACATCAATGCGCGTGGGGTCGAGACGCAGAATCTGCTTGTGTACCGCGATGGCCTTCTGGGCGAATCCCTGCTCATTGTAGATGGCGGCGACCTGGAGATAGGTTTCAATGGCGTCGTTGTGGTCGCCTTTTTTGGCCTGGATATCCCCGATTTTCTGGAGGTTCCGGACATCCTTCGGAGACTCCTTGACGAGTTTCTGGAGTTCCGAGATGGCCTTGTCGTACTGGCCCTTCTGGATCAGCTTCTGGGCCGCCGCCTCAATTTTGACTTTGTCCAGGGCCACAATCCACCCGTTGGAGTTCTCTCTTCAGGACTGTTCCAGTTGCCGCGTCCGGAATCAGGTCCCTTCCCCGCTTCGGACGCTGATTGGCGCAATGATTTCCGGCGAGGCTACCCTCTCCCCGCCGGGATGGAAAGAATTAACACCCGTCCACTGGCTCTGCAACCTTTACGCCCTCCCCCCGGCCCCGTCCATGACATCCGTCACTTGCACATGGGGTGAATCCGCCTCCGGTGGAAAACGGACATGCATGATTTCATGGCGGACCAATTGCGGAGGGTGCGGAAGCGATGGAGCGGCCTGCGCGGATCCATCTCCTGAAGATTGCGGCATAATCCCCCGTATTCCTTTCATGGCGGCGGCGAGGGATGAGACAGGCGACCGCGAGGATTTCCAACTGGTGGCGAGGCCGGGATTGAAACCGGCGCTCTCCCCCTTCGATTTCAGCCGCGGGCTCTGATACAACCAGTGGATGGACAAGCCATCCAGCGCCTGGAGATGGATTCGTATTCTGGCGCCCTGGTTTCTGGGGATTGCGATTGTCGCCGCGCTCATTCGCTTTGTGAGTCCGGACGCATTCCTGGAAGCGCTCCGCCAGGCCGATGCGGCGCGGGTGATGGCGGTTCTGATGGGGTATTTCATCGCCGCCCTGCCCCTCGACGCCTTGGGGTACTGGAGCCTGCTGCGCGATTTGCGATCTCCTGTGCGCTACCGCGATGTGTTGCTCGCGCGCGGCGCCAGTCTGGCCTTTGGCGTGCTCAACTACACCGTCGGCCAGGGAGGGCTGGCGTGGATTCTCCACAAATCCGCGGGTGTGGACCTGGCCCGCTGCGGGCTGCTGGTGCTCTTCATCTCCGCCGCCGACCTGTTTCTGATCGCGCTGGCGGCGGCGCTGACCACCGGCAGCACGCAGTCTCCGGCGCTGGGAATCATCCAGACCGCCGCCTGGGTGATTCTCGCCGCCACGGCGGCGTATGCGGCGCTCAAACTGTTCTGGCGGAGCGGAGGCGGCATGCGGGAGACGCCGCCAACCCGGCGCGGCCGGATTCTGGCGGTTCTGCGGCTGGGCATGGAGTTGTCCTTCGCGGCCCATATCCGGCTCGCGTTGCTGCGGGCCCCGCGCATCGCGGTGATCTTCACCGGGTTTTATCTGCTGCTGCCGGGTTTTCAGTTGCAGGCCGGTCTGGCGGAACTGGTGGCGGCCATCAGCGCGACCACGCTGGCGGGCGCGATTCCGCTCACGCCCTTCGGTCTGGGAACCACCCACGCGCTTGGTCTTGAGTTGATGAAAACCTGGGGGCCGCAGGCGCGCATTCTGGCCTACGGACTCGTTCCGCCCGTGGTTTTTTTCGTGCTTGACCTGGCGGCGGGTTTGGGGTGTCTTGCGGCGGTCCGGGCGCGGGGATGGATAGGGCCGGGAGCCGCGCCACGGGAAGAATCATGATGCGTGGTCTGGTGACATTGCTGACCGATTTTGGCGCCGCCGATAGCTACGTCGCGGAAATGAAAGGCGTGATGCTGGGCCTGGACCCCACCATCCGCTTCGTGGACATCACCCATTCGCTCGCCGGTCAGGATGTGATGGCGGGGGCGTGGGTGCTGAGCCACGCGGTATGGGCGTTCCCCGAAGGCTGCGTTCACCTGGCGGTGGTGGATCCGGGGGTGGGGACCCAGCGCAAACCTGTCGCGATCGAATGCGATGGCCATTATTTCGTGGGTCCCGATAACGGCCTGCTTTTTCCTGCCGTTGAGGGCCGCGCCTGGAAAGCGGTGGAACTGAACCGGGCGGATATCCACCGTCATCCGGTCAGTTCGACCTTTCACGGCCGGGATATCTTTTCTCCCGCCGCCGCGCGGCTGGCCATGGGGCAGGGGCTGGATGCGGTGGGCTCGCCGTTGCAGAAGATCGCCGAGATCACCTTCCCCCGGGTGAAAAATGAACAGGGCAATCTGACCGGCATCGTCATCAAGGCCGATCATTTCGGGAACCTGATCACCAATATCACTCCGGCGGATCTGGGATTGACTGATTTGTCCATGCTTTCGGTCAGCATCGGCAATGTGGTGTTGAAGAAAGGGTCGCGCGCCTATGGCGAAATGACCGCCGGCGAGGCGCTGTTCCTGTGGGGCAGCCACGGACGGCTGGAAATCGCCGTCAACCGGGGAAGCGCCGCCGCCCGGTTCGGCTACAAACCGGGCGTTCGCATGATCGTGAAGATTCTCTTCGGGGCGACGTAGCCTGGAGCCGTCCGGCGCCTGCCGGGCGCCCATGAGGCGAGCCCCGCCCGGGCGAAACCCATCCTGTCAGGAAAACCAGCGGACCAGCCAGTTGAGTTTGCCGTTGAACAGGAACTTCACGCCCTTCACCAAACCGTCGTAACGCTCGCGGCTGTAAGGATACCAGAAAAGAAATTCGCTTTTTGGATTCCACCACGCGCTGTAGTTGACATGCCGCATTTCACACATGGCGCGGAGCCCCTCGTGGGAATGCACCACCCCCAGGCCGGACTCCTTCACTCCGTGCCAGGGCGTGGCGGGAAGGGCGTGGCTGGCGAGGACATCGTTGATCATCACCGTGCCGGCCTGCACCTGTTCCGCCACCCGGCGGGCGCGGTTCAAATCCGAGGAGAATACATAGGCCAGCAAGCCCAGGTGACTGCTGTTGGCGACGCGGATGGCCTCTTCCTCGCTGGTGATTTTGCGGAAGGGCAAAAGCGGCGAGAAGGACTCTTCCCGCATGATGCGCATGTCGTCGGTCACGTCGCGCAACACGGTCGGCTGGAAATACTGGCCCGCGCTTTCCACCTGAGTGCCGCCGGCGGTGATTTTGGCGCCTTTCTCCACCGCATCCGCCACCTGGGTCCTGGCGACCTCCAACTGGCGGGAGAAACAGACCGCGCCGACGTCCACGACGCTCTCCGCCGGATCGCCCTGGCGCAGGGATTTGGCCCGTTCGGTCACCATCTCCACCAGTTTGTCGTAGATGCGCTCGTGGGCGAGCACGCGCTCCACCGAGGCGCAGACCTGTCCGCTGTTGGCGAATCCGCCCCACACCAGGGCGTTGGCGGTGCGCTCCAGATCGGCGTCATCCAAAACAATCGCGGGCGCCTTGCCGCCCAGTTCCAGCGTCACCGGGATCAGCCGCTCCCCCGCCGCGGCGGCGATGCGTTTTCCGGTGGCCACGCTGCCGGTGAACACCACCTTGTTGACGCCGGCCTCGATGACCGCGGCGCCGGTCTGGCCCCGTCCGGTCACCACCTGGAAGAGGTCGGTGGGAATGCCTGCTTCATCCATCAACGCCTTGCCCTTGAGGGCGATGAGCGGCGTGACTTCCGAAGGCTTGAGCACCACGCCATTGCCGGCGATCAGCGCCATGACCACGTCGCCGAAGGGAAGATTGAAAGGGAAATTCCATGGCGAGATGATGCCCACCACCCCCCGCGGTTTGTAGTGGATATAGCTGGATTTATAGACCAGCGGCATGGTGCTGATGCGGTGCGGCGCAAGGATTTTCGCGGCCCGGCGGGTGAAATAGTTGGTCAGCGCGATCATCGGCACCACTTCATGCAGGATGCCTTCGATGGCCGGCTTGCCATTTTCACGGCTGATGGCCCCGGCGAATTCATCACAGCGGGCGGCCAGCAACTCCCGGTAGCGGATGAGCTTCCGGCACCGCTCTTCGATGGAGAGCGCGGCCCATGCGGGTTGGGCGGCGCGGGCGCGGGCGACGGCGGCGCGAACCTCATCCGCGGTCATCTCCGGAACCTCGCCGATCTTTTCCCCGGTCGCGGGGTTGCGCACCTCGATGAGCTTACGTTCGGAAGGGGCGGGAACAGCGTGCAGGGGAATAGCGGGAAGGGGATTGGCTGCCATGGGAACCTCCAGCGGTCAGACCACTAGATTGTAATGAATCCGGTTCAGCATGCAACTGGCGCAGAAGATTTGTTTTCTCCGGGAAAGGAAGCGGGAACCTGGGAATGGACTAGGTATTTCTACCGGTATGCAAATGACATTTGACTGCGATTGCGAATGAAAATTCCCCTTGCAGGCGGGATTGCCGTTGGCGTATCATCCTGCGTCTGATACAAACCTGTCACCGGGGTTTCCCCGTTTCGATCACGATGAAGCACGGTTTTCTGCACCTCCTTTTAAGTTCCGTCCTGGTTCTGTCAACCTCTTCCGCTCATGCAGCCGGCGAAAAAGAGGACTCCAAAGAAGACAAGCCGAAAAGCGAAACATCCAGCTTCAGCGACTCCAGCTTGTCGCTGAAGAAGGAAAAGCAGCCCGAGGCCGCCGCGGGCGGCGGAGGGTCTCCGGTCAATTTCAGCGCCATCCTGATCCTGGGAAACAATTTCGGTTTCAATCAGGACAACCCGCTGTATTCGCTCAGCTTCACGCCGCAAATCTTCATGCGCATTCCCTCGCTGAAGATTCAGAGCTTTGTCACCACCAACGTCAGCCTGGAGTTGACCAACAACGATCAGACCACCAAATACCGTGAGCTGTGGCTGTCCGACACCCTGTTCCGCGTGGACTGGAACGCCTGGAAAATCCCTGGCGTGGATATCAACATGGTGTTGAACAACGGCTTTTCGTTTCCGACCAGCAAGCCGTCGCGTTTCCAGAACCGCTTGTTCGCGTGGACCCCCGGCCTGACGCTGAACCGCCAGCTTTACGGATTCTTTGTCGCCTATACCTTCAGCTTCTCCAAGAACGTCAATACCACCACCACGGCGACCAACAATCCGGATGAAAACGAGGAAAACGCCCTGCTGCCCGCCGATCGCGCGCTGACCGGACCCGTCGCCGCCCGGCGTTTGGAGCCGGAATTGCTGAACACCGGCTTTGGCAACGTGAACTACTCGTTCAACAACGGGTTTGTTTTCTCCTACACCGTGCTGGACGAACTGCAGATATCCTCGGTGTTCCGCGTGATCAACGGGTTCACCTACCGCGTGGCCGAAGGTGTTCCCCTGGGCCGCCGGGATTTCTTCGTTTTCAATTTCGACGTGACGTATCAGCCGTGGGATCTGCTGGCCTTCTCGGTGGGATGGTCCACCTTCGTGCCGCAGCTCCAGCCGGATGCGCAGTCGTATTACAATCCTTTCTGGGTGAGCCATTACGACAATTTCACAACGGGATATTTCAACCTGAACTTCATGCTGTAGTTCGGGAAGGATTTTGGCTGCCGGGCCAGGAAAGCAATCGGGGAAACCATGAGAGGTCGCGCCATGTTCAACGCCAAGTCAGCACTGGGCCTTTTGGCCCTGACCCTGATCTTCGGAAGCTGCGCCGAGAAGCGTCCGGAGATCACCTACGTCCAGCCCAACGCCCTGAGCAAGTCCATTTTCCAGGGCGAATGGTATATGGAATACACATTGACCGATGTCCCCTCGACGGTGGGATACGGGTTTGTCGGGGCGCGGACCGGCCTGGAAAAAGTCCGGTGGGAGATCCAGGAGGGACACCTGATCGCCTACCGCACCTGGGAGAATATCCCGGGGCTGGAGAACAAGAAGGAACGCGGCCCTGAATTCAAGAGCGCGCCAGTCGCCATCTACGCGATTGACAGCCATTTCGATATCCGCCGCCAGTACAACCCAATCACGGGAGAGGAGTTGAATGTCTTCGAGGAAAACGCGCGCGACCGTCCGTGGTACCAGCGCGATTACTTCCGCGTGGACTGGAGCCGCAATCTCAACGAGGACATGAGCTTCACCCGCGGACTGGGTTCGTTCGGCCAGGGCGTCAACTACTACATCCAGCCGCATGAATTGGACAATCCGGATCGTCCGGTCATCAGCGACAACTATATTGACATCACCAGCAAGTTCACCATCTACCCCGATATTTATAGCTGCGTGTTCAGCTTCTACGCCTTTGATTGCGGCCCCTCGGAGATCAAGGTGCGCGCCAGCTTCATGAAGATCGATCGGCCGCGCAACTACGAGCCGATGGAGTATCCGGATTTTGTTCCGCTCACCAACAACGGCAAACTGGTGTATGAACGCTGGGATCCGGGCCTGCAGAACTACCGCGCCTGCACCCCGGCCGATCCCGCCGCCGAGTGCGAAATGGTGACCGTCAAGGTCTTCGAGCGCTTTGGATTCTTCCGCACCGAGCGCCCGGTGTACGACCGCCAGCGCGGCTTTCTGGAATCCTCCCGCCGCTACCTGATCAACCGCTGGAACATCTGGGAAAAGTCTTACGACGAAAACGGCGTTCTGATTCCGATGAACCAGCGCGTCGTGAAGCCGGTCGTCTACTACACCAACGTGGACTATCCGGATAACCTGATGGACATCACGAAGGAGATGGTCGCCGAGTGGAACAACGCCTTCAAGGAGACCATCCGGAACTACCAGTACGGTTCCAATATCCCCGATGTCTTCGTGTTGCGGCAGAATGATTGCAACATGAACAATGTTCGCGCCTACATGGGCAAGCACTCCGAATACGCCGGCGAGGTCGCCCGCCGCGTCGCCCCCGCCGACAAACTGACCCCCGCCAACCTGGAACGCGCCTGCTCGACCCTGATGGCGGTTTCTCACGCCAATCCGGCGGAAACCGACAAGTTCACCTACCAGCGCAACGGCGATCTTCGCTTCAGTTTCATCTACTGGGTGAACAACTTCCAGGTCTCCGGCCCTCTGGGTTACGGACCTTCCTCCACGGATCCAGACACGGGTGAGATCGTCTCCGGCAATGCCTACGTCTACGGCGCTTCGGTGGATACCTACGCCACTTCCTCCGCGGATATCATCCGCGCCATGAACGGCGACATCACCCCGAACGACCTGCTGAGCGGCGACTACGTGAGCCGTTATATCCAGGGCAACCGGGAAAAGAGCATGGCCCACATGGCCAATCATCCTGTGGACGCCAATCCGCAGTTCGTGGACGCCATCGAGCGCCGCTTCGCCCGCCTGGGGTCCACCCGCGAGGAGTTGACCCCCAAGGGCGCCGCCAACGAAGGTTTCGCCCGCCTGGAAAGCATCCGCGGCTCCCGGCTGGAGCGGGAACTCCTGGTGACCCCGGATATCGCCATGGCTTTCGGCGGTGCGGGCCGCAAGCCCACCGATCCGATCACGGATGACGTCGTCAAGCGCGCCAGCCCGGCTTCATGGGCCGGAGCGAACAAGCATCCGGACTACTACAACCGTATCCGCCAGTTGACCGCCGGAAACAACGGCTGCATCTACGCCGCCGACTTCGCCGACGACGCGGTCGTTGGTCTGGCGCTGGAGTTCAAGAACAAGGGATTGACCGTGGAGCAGATCATCGCCCGCCTGCGCGAGCAGATTTACAAGGGCGTGATGCTGCATGAAATCGGCCATACCCTGGGTCTCCGCCACAACTTTGAAGGTTCGGCGGACGCCATGAACTATCACGACAAGTACTGGGAGATACGCAACAAGAGCACGGATCCCAAGGAGCGCGCGGCCATGAAGCAGCGGGAGTTCCAGTACTCCACCATCATGGACTACGGCGCCAAGTTCAACAGCGACTTCCAGGGCATTGGTCATTATGACCGCGCCGCCATCAAATTCGGTTATGGACGCATCATCGAGGAATTCGCCCATGATCGCATTCCCACCGGCGGCACCTGGGAAGGCTTCCAGTTCCAGTACTCCCCCAACACCCTGGTGGATCGCCTGCTGGGCGGAAACGATCCGGCGCAGGGCGTGCAGAACCTGCGGGCCCGGAGGGACATTCCGTTTGACAACTACGTCGAGGAGTTGAAAGCCGCCTACGCCAAGGGGCGCTTCGATTACGAGACGGTGTTCAACAAGGCGGTGCCGTACCGGTTCTGCTCGGATGAATACGCGGGCTCCTTCCTGACCTGCAACCGGTGGGATGAGGGCTCCACGGTCTCGGAGATCGTCAGCAACGCCATTGACACCTACCGGAACTACTATCTGTTCACCAACTTCAAGCGGGATCGCCAGAACTTCGCGCTGGATGGCATCAGCAGCTACATCGCCCGGCTGTATGATCGCCACTTCCGTTACTTCGCGCAGTCCTTCCAGTACCTGTATTTCTTCCGCCTGATCTACGGCAACAGCATCCTGCGCACTGAACTTGGCAAGGAGTTCATGAAGGCTTCGACCGATGGACTCAACCTGCTGGGCGAGATCATGCAGATGCCCGAGCCGGGACGTTACTGCCTGTACAACGAGAACAACGACAACGTCTTCCTGCCCGACTACTACTTCGGCGGTTCGTGCGGGGCGCGCCAGAGCGTCAATGTTCCCGTTGGAATGGGCCGTTACTTCCAGATTGATTTCACCAACAACTATGACTACCGGATTTCCCGGATCGGCTCGCTCTACGACAAGATCGTGGCCATCCAGGCGCTGGTGGACACCAACAGCCCGTTCCTGCGTCTCGACGTGGGAAGCGACCTGGGTCTGTACTCCATCAACTTCTACCGCCTCTACAAGCCGGAGATTCTGGACTTCTTCGATGGCCTCATCGGAAACAACTTCCAGAAATACGCCGGTGTCGTGGACAAGGGCGAGTATCGTCCGCGCCTGATCATTGACGCGGCGAACGCCGCTCCGGGCAAGGAAAACCTGGGTCAGGACTTGGCCAAGCTGCCTTACCTGCAGCCGCCTTCCACCTATACCATCAACTACTATGCGCTGCTGTTCGGCATGGCGTTCTTCACCTCCACCCAGGATCGCGTGCTGGATTTCAGCAAGTACCTGAAGGTCTCGCAGAAGGGCGGCAACGACGACGTGGACTACAATACGGTGCCGGAAGATCGCCGCATCGAATTCACCGAGCCGGTGTCGGGACTGACCTACCGCGCGGTCCAGACCGCCGATGGCAAGGGCATCGCCTACAACCTGGTGAAGGAGGCCAAGCGCCGTTACGAAAAGATCTACCTGCCGGCCAAGCAGGAACTCGACAAAACCCCGGCGAACGACCGCACCCGCCCGGACAAGGAAGACACGTTCTTCCGCGCCGAGCGCAGCCTGTCCAATATCGTCGAACTGATGGATACGGTGCGTCTGTTCTACCGCGAGTTCGAGTTCAACCAGTGATTCCGGACCTCGCGGCCTGATAATGGCGAGGAAGCGGCCCTTACGGGCCGCTTCTTTTTTGGCTGCAAGGCAATGGAAAAGGGATTCAGCGCCAGGACCAGGCGATCAGTCTGTTCCGCGGACGATAACCTTACCCGGTGAATCGCATTGGCGTGGCTTCCCGGGGGCGCGTCAATCAAACCCCCAACACCTGATTGAGGCGGCGGACGCCTTCCCGCAGTTGGGTTGGGGTGACGCTGGTGTAGCACAGCCGGGCGAATCCTTCGTATCCGCGCCCAAAGATATGCCCCGGCGTCAGGCAGACGCCCTGATCCAGCAGCCGGCGCAGCGCCGGAATGACGTCGCCGTCCGGACCGCACCACTTCCGCAAATCAAGGAACAGGTAAGCCCCGGCGGGCGGCTGAAAAAACGGCGCGTGGACGCCGCGCGCCGCCTGATCCCGCGCTTCCCGCGTGGCGGCGGCGGCCTGTGGAAGCCAACCGTCCAGATCGTCCAGCGCGCGCAGCGCCATATGTTGGGATGGCACGCTGGCGTGGAAGGTGGTGTGGGTCAACGCCTTGATCATGTCGTTTTCCAGCGCCCGGGGAACTAGCGCCGCGCCAATGCGGGCGCCGGACATGGCGCACAACTTGGACATGGTGATGACCGCGCACACATGGTCCAGGCCGCCTTCCGCTCCCAGCGCCGGGGCGTGCAGACCATCAAAGACCATGGCGGCGTAGGCCTCGTCGCTGATCAGCCACAGTCCCCGCGCGCGGGACCAATCAACCAGTTGCTGGATGGCGCCCTGGTCCAGCAGGTAGCCGGCGGGGTTGTTGGGATTGGAGAAATAAATCGCCCGGGTGCGCGGAGTGACGGCGGTGTT
>JAJVIH010000001.1:30953-120310 GCA_022072125.1 Myxococcota bacterium
ATGATCGCGCATGTCATCCGGCGCGCCCAGCGGCCCCACGGGAATTTCGATCGTCTTCACGGCGGCGAAGGTGCAGATGCCGTCAATCAACGGCCAGTAAGGCGCCAGCACCAGGATCTCCTCGCCGGGACTGGCGATGCAGGGAATCAGGCACGACAACCCGCCGGTGGCGCCAGGGGTGACCAGCAGGCTGTGGCTGGATGGCGATTCGTGGCGGATCAGGCGGGGGAGGCGGCGGACAAAGGCCGCGCGCAGTTCCGCCATTCCGCCGGTGGGGCCATAGGCCCAGCCGCCCGGCGTGACGCCTTCGTCGAAATGCCGGGCGGCTTCGGGCGGCAGCAGGATGCTGTCCCCGATATGAAAGGGAATCAGTTCGCCGCGCCGCCGCAGGTCCTCCATCTGCTGTTGGAAGACGCCGAAGACATTGCCGCGCATTCCGGCGATGCGGTTCGATGGTTTGGGGGAGGCGGGAGCCACGGGCGGCAAAATACCCTTGTGCGCCCGCGGGCGGCAACACCGCCTGTCCGCGGGGCGATCTTGAGCCGCTGAGTCCGTCCCGCTATTCTGCAGCGCCCCGGAGGGGAATTTCCGGGCGGTTGAAGGGGCGAAGATGAACGAGACGTACAATCCGGCGGAGATCGAGGCGAAATGGCAGGAGCGCTGGGAGCGCGAGCAGGTGTTTCGTGCGCCTGATCGTCCGGATGGAGAAAAATTTTACGTGCTGGAGATGTTTCCCTACCCCAGCGGCGACCTGCACATGGGGCATGTGCGCAATTACTCCATCGGCGATGTGATGTCTCGATTTTATCGCATGAACGGGCGTCAGGTGCTGCATCCCATGGGCTTTGATTCGTTTGGCCTGCCCGCGGAAAACGCCGCGGTCAAGGATGGGGTGCCGCCGCAAATCCGCACGCCAAAAAACATCGAACGGGTGCGCGCCCAGATGAAGGCCCTGGGGTTTGACTACGACTGGAGCCGCGAGATCGCCACCCACACGCCAGAGTATTACCGCTGGAACCAGTGGTTTTTCCTGCGCATGTGGGAGCGCGGAATTGTTTACCGGCGGCAGGCGGCGGTGAACTGGTGCCCCAAGGACTTGACGGTTCTCGCCAATGAACAGGTTTTTGATGGCCGGTGCTGGCGTTGCGACACCCTGGTCGAGCAGAAAAGCATCCCCGAATGGGCGTTCCGCATCACCCGCTACGCCCAGTCCCTGCTGGATGATCTGGCGCTGCTCAAGGAGTGGCCGGATCGCATTACCACCATGCAGGAACACTGGATCGGCCGGTCCGAAGGCTGCGAACTTGATTTTTCCCTTGTCAACGCCGCTGGTCAGCCCACGGGGCAAACCGTCCGCGTGTTCACCACGCGCCCCGACACCACCTTCGGATGCACTTTCGTGGTGCTGGCGCCGGAGCATCCGCTGGTCAATCAGATCACCACGCCGGAGCAGCGGGCGGATGTCATCGCCTTTGTGGCGCGCATGAAGGACATGACCCGCGAGGAGCGGTTGCAGGAGGGCGGCGTCAAGGAGGGAGTTCCAACTGGCGCGTACGCGATCAATCCCTTCACCGGGGAAAAAATTCCGGTGTGGCTGGCCAACTTCGTGCTGGCGGGATACGGCGCCGGGGCGGTGATGAGCGTTCCCGCCCACGACCAGCGTGATTACGAATTCGCGCGGAAATACGGGCTTCCCATCCGCGTGGTCATTCAGCCGGTGGGCGAATTGCCCGCGGATCAGGCGTGGACAGGCCCTGGAACCATGGTCGCTTCTGGCGAGTTCACCGGACTGTCCAATGACGAAGGCAAGTTCCGCATGATTGACGCGGCGGAACAGGGAGGTTTTGGCAAGCGGAGCATCCAGTGGCATTTGCGTGACTGGGGTTTCTCGCGCCAGCGCTACTGGGGAACGCCCATCCCCGTGATCCACTGCGAAGGCTGCGGCCCTGTTCCCGTGCCGGATGATCAACTGCCCGTGCTGTTGCCCAATATCACCGCATTCAAATCGGTGGGGGATGCGCCCCTGGGCCGGGTTCCGGAGTTCGTGAACGCCCCATGCCCGAAATGCGGTCAGCCGGCGCGGCGCGAGGTGGAGACCATGGACACCTTCGTGGACTCGGCCTGGTATTACGCCCGTTTCATCTCCCCCAGGGACGACAAACATCCGTTTGACGTGGAAGCGGCGCGGCAATGGCTGCCCATTGATTTGTATATCGGCGGTCCCGAACACGCGGTCATGCACCTGCTGTATTTCCGGTTCTGGCACAAGGTCATGCGGGAGATGGGCCTCGTCTTCACCCCGGAACCGGCGGCGAAACTGCTGACCCAGGGCATGGTGGTGGCCCCCGCCTACCGCTCGCCTTCATCGGGGAAATGGTGGAGCAGGGAGGAGTTGAAGGACGGCCGCGATCCGGAAACCGGCGAGGAAGTGATCGTCACCATCGAGAAGATGAGCAAGTCGAAGCGCAACGGCGTGGACCCGCTGGCCATGTTGCAGCGTTACGGCGCCGATACGCTCCGGCTGTTTTGCCTGTTCGCCACGCCGCCCGAGAAGGATGTCGAATGGTCGGAGCATGGGGTCGAGGGCGCGCACCGGTTCATCCAGCGCGTATGGCGCCTGGCGTATCGCAATCTGGAGTTGGCGCGCGGGCAGCCCTTCACTCCGGTGGACCACGCCAGCCTCACCGGGGCCGCCAGGGACTTCAACGCCCGGCTGCACCAAGCCATTGATCGCGTGACCACCTGTATCGCCGGACAGCAGCAGTACAACACGGCCATCGCGGCGTGCATGGAACTGACCAACGAGGCCTATGCGCTCTTTCCGGAGTCGCGCGGGCGGGAGACCATCACCGGGCCTGAACGGGCGCTGCTGGTCAATTATTTCGACGTGGTGACGCGCTTGCTGGCCCCCATGGCGCCCCACCTGTGCGAGGAGATATGGGCCGCCCTGGGCCGGGACGCCCTGGTGTGCGTGGCGCCGTGGCCCAAGGCGGATCCGGCGGCGCTGGTGAAGAGCGAGGTGACCTACGCCGTACAGGTCAATGGCAAGTTGCGCGGGGAAATCCGCGTGTCCGCGGACGCCAGCCGGGAGCGGATCGAACAGGCCGCCCTGGCCGAGCCCGCCGCGCTCCGCCACCGCGAGGGCAAGGAGATCAAGCGGGTGATCGTGGTTCCCAACCGCCTGGTCAATATCGTGGTGGGGTGATGCGCCGCTGGAAGGGGATGCTGGCGTTCCTGCTGGTGACCGGATGCGGCTACCAGTGGGGGACCTCGCGGGCAGGTCCCTTGGGCGGGGCAGAGGGCGCGATTGGCGTGCCGGTTTTCGTCAATGAAACCAGCGAGCCATTGCCGGGACATGAATGCGCCAGCGCCCTGCGCGAGGAACTGGCGGACCGGGGGCTCAGGCCCGCTGGCGGCGGCGAGGTGCTGATCGAGGGCAAGGTCGAGCGGCTGGTGACTTCCCCATCCGCGTTTTTGCCCGGCGCGGCTGATCGCACCCCCATCGGACAATACCAGGCGTTTCTGCAGGTGAGGGTGACCGTGCGGCGCGGGGGAACGGACCGGTTTTCCCGCTTGTTCAGCGGCGAGGAGCCCTATCTGACCGGTCCCACGATTCCGGATATTGAATCAGCCCGGCGCCTGGCCATTCGCCGCCTGTCGCGGCGGTTGATGAGGGACGCCGCCCATTGGCTGATCACCGGAGAGTGAGGCGGCGGATGCTTGCCTGGGCCGGACGATGATCGTACCCTGCGAACGCCCGATTTCTCTAGCCATCCACAAGGATTTCCGCGGCGCCTCACGGGGGCGTGCGGCGCAGTGATTCCTGATGAACCGCACAGCCATCCTGAATTTCTTGGAGGGCGCGTTCAAGATTCGCCCCAATGAGGCGGCGCGGGTCGGGTTGCTGTTCCTGTACAGCATGAATGTCATCGGCGGCGGGTTCGTGGTCGGCCGCATCATCAACAAGGCGCTGTTTCTGGGCAGCCTGCCCAAGGACAAAATCCCCTTCCAGTACCTTGGCATGGCGGTGGGAGTGTCCCTGGTTTCGCTGTTCTACACCAAGGTGGCGAACAAACTCCGCCGCGACCGCATGAACATGATCACCCTGGCGCTGGTGGTGCTGGGGCTTTTGGGTTTCCGCATCGCGCTGTACAGCGCCAGCCTGAAACAGGATTTTGGTTTTCTGTTTTCGCTTTACATCTATTTTGAAGTGCTGAGCACCATTCTGGTGATTCAGTTCTTCAACTTCATCACGGATATTTTCGACTCGCGGCAAACCAAGCGGCTAATGGGCGTCATCACCTCCGGCGGAGTGATGTCCAATGTTTTCGCGGGGGCGCTGATCGCCAACCTGGTGCAGCACATGGCCACCGAGGACCTCATCTACGTGATGATGGGGAACTTCCTCGCGTGCATGGTCTGCGTCTGGATGGTGGGGAGGGAGTCGCGGCAACAACTGACGGCGGCCTTCGCCAGCCAGCAAGGCGTCCAGAAGGGAACGCCGCGGAACCATGGCGGGTTCATTCAGGACATCCGCGATGTCTTCGCATCCAAACATCTGACCTACATCGCCCTGATTGTGGTGGTGACCGGCGTGGTGACCACCATCGCCGACCAGCAGTTTTCGGAAATGCTCAAGTCGCGTTTCGAGAACTGCAAGGAGGAGAACACGCGCTTTCTGGGCAGCTTCTACATGTACATGGGTATTGTCGCCTGGCTCTTGCAGATGTTCGTGACCAACCGCCTGCTGGAACGGCTGAATGTGGTGTTCGCCATGCTGGTGCTGCCGGTGGTGATGAGCCTGGGCTCGCTGGGCGTCCTGTTCGGCATCCTGATTTTCCATAATCTGGACAGGTCCATTTACTTCAGCAGCATCTTCATGAAGGCTGGCGACAACACTTTCCGCTACACCATCAATGATTCGACGATTGAGCAGTTGTATACGCCGGTGCGCTCGGCCCTGCGCACAAGGGCCAAGGCGCTGATTTCCGGCGTGGTCAAGCCGTTGACCATCGGCCTGCTGGGTCTGTTCTTCATCTTCATGAACCGGGCGCTGGACAACCTGGAGAAAAGCCGCGCGGCGGAAAGCGGCGTCGTGGCGGCGGCGAAACCGGGAGGCTGCAAGGAGGTGCGGGAGCGTCTGAATAACCCGTCCGCGCCGATGCTGGTGAATCCGTCCGCCGAGCGCGGCGAGATCTACGCGGGCATCAGTCTGCTGATGATCATGCTGTGGACCGCATTCGTGCTGAAGGCCCGCAAGCTCTACAAGGAAGAACTGGACAAGTCCCTGCGCAGCCGCAGGCTCAACCTGGAAGAAGGGGCCTTCGACATCCATGATGATTCGACCATCAAGGTGCTGACGGACAACCTCGGCCACCCGCAGCCGGAGAAAATCCTCAACGCGCTGGATATCATCCGGCACGCGCCCCAGGTGAACTGGGACGAACACGTGATCCGCCTGCTGGATCACGCCAATGCGGAGGTGCGCGCCCGCGCGGCCGAACACCTGGGCCGCACGGGGAAAACCGATCACGCCGACCGGGTGTTCAAACTGACCACCGATGAATCTCCCGTGGTGCGCGCCGCCGCCGTGCAGGCTTTTTGCGCCATTGGACAGGCGCGGGCCATCAGCATCATCGCTCCCAGGCTCAAGGACCCGGACCCCATCATCAAATCCGCCGCGGTTTCGGGCATGATCCAGCATGGCGGCCTCGACGGCGTGCTGGCGGTGGCGGAGACCCTCAAGCAGATGCTGGAAAGTCCGGACAAGGTGGTGCGCCTCAACGCGGTGCAGGTGCTGGGCCGCATCCGCGTCAAGAATTTCTATCAGCCCGTTCTCAAACTGTTGAGCGACCCCTCCATCGAGGTGCAGCACGCCGCCATCCAGGCCGCGGGGGAAATGGGCGCCGTCGAACTGATGCCTGTGCTGGTGTACAAGCTGGCGGACAGCAAAACCAGCCGCGCCGCCGCCAACGCGCTGTTGACCTGCGGCTATTCGCCGATCCTCGGGAAGGTGATCTCCATGCCGTTTGAAGACCCGGTGATCCGCATTCAGATGGCGCGCGTGCTGGCGCGGATTGGCGGGCTCGAAGCGTGGAACGCCCTGCACCGCAACCTCGATACCGGGCATGACGAGGTGCGCATCAATATCTACCTGGCCCTTGGCCGGTTGCTGGATCGCGACCCCGCCCTCAAGATTGATGTCGCCGCGGTGCAGCGCCAGCTTCGCGCCGAGGTGCGGGATTGTTACCAGACCCTCGCCATGCAGGTGGATCTGGGCATCCAGGACGACGGCGGGCATTCGCTGCTGCATGACGCCCTGCAGGAACGCCATCGCCGCGGCCTGCGCCGGGTGATGACCCTGCTCGGACTGATCCATGGTACGCGCACCATGGAGAAAATCCTCATCAACCTGAGCAGCCGGGAGCGCAGTATCCGCGCCAACGCCATCGAGTTGCTGGATAACCAGCTCGAAGGCGATCTCAAGCGCATGATTCTGCCGCTGGTGGACGCCGCGGACCCCCGCCGCTGCATGGAGCAGGGGGAGGAGTTCTTTCAGCTCCGGCGCTTCGACCCGGAGGGCTGGCTGCAACAGTTCATCAACGGCCAGGACCCCTGGCTGGTCACCTGCGCCATCCACCAGGCGGGGGAGATGAACCTGACCTCCCTGATTGATAACATCGAAGCGCAGGTCAATTCGCCGCATCCAATCGTGCGCGAAACCGCCATTTTCTCCCTGAAGAAGCTGCTGGAGCCCGAGGAGCTTCGCGTGTTGCTCCGCGAGCGCCTGGAAGACGCGCACCCCGCTGTCCGCGCATACGCGCGTTTCCTCCTGCCGGAGGTCAAGGAATGATTTCCACGATTGAAAAAGTCCTCTTCCTCAAAAGCGTGCCGTTGTTCAGCGAGATTCCAGGCGAGCAACTGAGCCAGCTCGCGGAAATCGCGGTGGAAGAAACCTTTGACAACGGCAAGATATTCATCCGCCAGGGCGACATGGGCGATTGCATGTACCTGATCGTGGAGGGCAAGGTGGATATCCTGGTGGGTGACAAGCAGGTGGCCCAGTTGGGCGAGAAACAGAGCGTGGGCGAGATGGCGATCCTCGATTCGGAGCCGCGGTCGGCCTCGGTCAAGGCGAATGGAGAAGTGACGGCCCTGCGCATTGACCGCGACGATTTCTATGACCTGCTGGCGGAGAAGGTGGAGGTCGCCCAGGGCGTCATCAAGGTGCTGACCCAGCGGCTGCGCGAGGCCAACAAGAAAAAGGCTGGATGAACCCCTCCGCGCAGGCGCTCCCCATGGCGTTGCGATCAACGGGCAGGCCGAATAAAATCAAGAAGTTTGCAGCAGGATGACAATGATGAACCCTGGAAAAATGAATGTGGGCGGGCAGGCGGTGCTGGAAGGCGTGATGATGCGGTCCGCCAACTCTTTCGCCGTGGCGGTGCGCCGCCCCAACGGCGAAATCGTGATCAAGGAAGCGCCGTGGAACAGCGTGTGGGAAAGGCTGACCTTCCTGAAAAAGCCGTTTCTGCGCGGGGTGATTGTACTTTTTGAGTCGTTGTTCAACGGCATGTCGGCGCTTTCGTTCAGCGCCAGCCAGGCGGGTGAAACCTGGTGGGATCCCGCGGCGCCCGCTGTTCCGGCGGGCGGAGCCTCCGCGAACGATGACGCCCGGAAGAGCGAGGAGAACCTGACCAGCGCCCAGATCGCGGGCATGATGGCGGTCTCGCTGCTATTCGGGCTGGCGCTGTTTGTCGGACTGCCGCATTTCTTGACCTGGGGAATCGGCCAGGCGACCGGGACCAACATGGACGTGGACACCTTCGCCTTCCACGCCGTGGATGGGGTCATCAAACTGGGGATTTTCATCGGCTACATCATGCTGATCTCGCGCATGCCGGAAATCCGCCGTGTTTTCCAGTACCATGGGGCCGAACACAAATCGATCTTCACCCACGAAAACGGCGAGGAACTCACGGTGGAAAACGCGCGCCGTTACACCACCAAACATCCGCGCTGCGGCACCAGCTTCATCATTTTCGTGCTGATGGTGTCCATCCTCATGTTCGCCATCGTGTTTCCCTACATACCCAAACTGACCGCGTTGATCTGGACGGATGGCGCCGGAACCTGGGCGGGCAAGGTGGCGGATCAGTTGGGCAGCATCGTCATCAAGATTCTGATGATGGCGCCGATCGCCGGCGTCTCCTATGAACTGACCCGCCTGGCCGGAAAGTTTCCCAATAACCCGATCCTGCGGGCCATCAGCGCGCCGGGATTGTGGATGCAGAATCTGACGACCATCGAGCCCGACGAATATCAACTCGAAGTGGCCATCGCCTCGCTGCGCAAAACCCTGTGGCGCGAAGCCAACGGGCCAGACGCCCGCATGCCGGTCAACGAAGAAGGGCTTGAAGTATATCCATCCTTCGCGGCCATGTTGCAGGCCTATAGCCCGCCCTCCCCGCGGGATGAACTCCGTCAGGCCGCGTAAGCATTCAGGCTGGCTGGCCGTAAGCCGCGGCGGCGTCCATTAATCGCCGTCCTCATTATTATTATATGGATATTCCATTGGCTGCGGTGCGCCGGGGCGGAACCGCGGCTTGTGACGAAGCGGAAAGGTTCCTTGAGCCGTACGGAAGTTCGCGTCAGGCCGGGTGAAATGGCGCGCCAGGAGAGGTCATTTCACGGGAGGGGTCCAGACGCCGTCGCCATCGGCGTCCACCCACACCGGATTGGCGGCGGCGTAGGGCGGGTAGTTGGCCTTCGCCGACACCAGCGGGAAAATCGAGCCTTTGCCGATCACATCCGCCACGATGAAACTATCCGACGATACGGGAAGTTCGATGTGTCCGTCGTAGCGCACCGCGCCGCCGTCGTTGCGAATGGTCTTGCGCTCCGCGATCTTTCCGTTGACCCATAACCGCAATTCCTTGAGCGGAAACGCCTTGTTGCACTGGATGCGCGCGCGGATCCTGACCTTTTCTCCGCTGGCTTTGACCATGCCGCCAATCGGGACGCCGTTGACCCACAATTCCAGCAGGGGGGCGTTGCTGACGATGACCCGGCGTTCATGCTTGATGGCGCGGATGATCATCTCCGTGGCGGCCTGCGCGGGCGCGTCCACCCCCAGATGCAGCCAGGAGCGCGGGTATCCCGTTTCGTCGCCAACAATGGAGTGGGTGTCGCTGTTGCCCAGCGCGGTCACCCGGACCCCGCGCAACAACATCGCCTGCCAGTCGTCCATGATTTTTTCGATTTGATCCATGCGCTTGCCATTGAACAGTTCGATGGCGTCGAAATCCGCCGACCAGCCCGCCATGGTGGACGAGGCGGTACCGGGATTGTAGCCCAGCAAATCGAAGTAGCCGTTGCCGCCGGAACGCGGATGGTTGACCTGAATCACCTTGTCGCCGCCGAGGCCGCGCACCCAGCGGAAGATATCCACGGGCTGCCACAGGTTGGCCAGTTCCTTTGGGCTTCCGCACGCCGGTTTGGAACAGTCCGGCGTCAGCGGATAAGCCCCGAAGTGCCCGTATTTGGCGGTGGTCAATTCGTTGCTGGGAATGGTGATCAGGGTGGAGGTCAACCCCAGTTCCAGCGCGGCGGGAGCGAAATCCGTATTGAAATTGTGATCGCTGGAGACGGCGATCTCCACGTTTTCGGCCGCGTTGGCGATCAGGCGATCGCGGATTGTCGTGCCGGAGTCAGGACTGTTGCTGGTGTGCTGATGAAAATCACCGGAGAGCCAGCCGGCGGTGTCCAGTTCGCGCTCCAGGGCAATCTCCAGGCGGACCGGTTCGCCTTCCGGGATATCCACATCCCGCCGGGCGATGCTGAACTCCGGGCCATGGCTGAAGTAAACGGAATATTTGCCCGGCGACAGCGGCAGGGTTCCAGCCCCGCCGGGAGACAAGGCCACGTTGGCGGCGCCATCGGCGGAGAACGCCAGCCCGAAATCGGGAGAGGGAGTTCCATCGCGGCCTTCCACCGTCAGCTTGACGGGCAAGGGGGTTCCATCGCTGTTTCTGACCGCATACTCCAGCGCGCCCGCGCCACCCATGACGCAACTCAGGCGGATCGGGTCCGGGCCCGTGATCTCCACGGGGACATCGTGTCCGGCCGCGCGGCCCGGCGCTTCGCAACGCAAGGCGTAACGGCCCGGCGCCAGACGCAGGGCGAAGGCGCCGTCTTCGCCTGTTTGCTGGAAGCTGACCGGTTTGCCCTTGCCGTCAATGATGCGCGCGATGGCGCCGGCGATGGGCGCGCCGTTGCTGTCCCGGATTGCGCCTGCCGCCACGCCGCTGCGCCGGTCCCCCTGCTCCAGCACTTGGTTGGCCACCGAGGCGATATCCCCCGAACCCACGTAGAGCCGCCGTTCGAAGGAGGCGGAGGCCCCCGGCGGCAAATCCACGGCCTTGATGCTGAAGTCGGACCAGGCGCTGCCGCTCAACACGTCGAAATCGCCTTCCATGGAGGCATAGCCATAGGAAACGCCGCGTCCGTATCCGGCAACCCAGGGCAGCCGTTTGATCCAGCCCTTCATGGAAACGCCGGTTCCCGGCGCGAAATGCAGCGTGCCGCCCCATTCGACCGCATCGCCCAAGTCAAAGCCCTTGATGGTCTGTGTTCCCTTGTTGGTGATGGTGCTGCGCAGCAGCAGGGAAGGGCTGTCCGGCGGCAGGATGTATCCGGTGACGACTTGCAGATCGGGGTTGTCGGAGTCGCGCCCCTCCACCACAATGCGGGCGGTTCCACTGGCGGATTCCTCTTCCACGCGGATGCGTTCGTAAATCGCCTGGCGGGGGAAGGTGCGCGCGAACCAGGTGAAGACCTCCGCCAGGCCATCCACATTGGAGTCACGGCGGACGAAGTCAATCACATTGCCGCCGGAGAGCATGAATCCGTGGGCGTGATCCAGATCGCTCACAATCACGGCGACATGCTGGTTTTCCAGCCGGTAGTCTCCGGTCCGCCCCGCGGCCATGGGCCCTTTCACAAGCTGATCGGATGAGGTGATGCGGAAGGCGCGGGCGGGCGGACCCTGGTGGCGGGCGGGCGCTGGAGCGGCCTGCGCAAGGGGGGGCTTCTCGTGGCGCGGGACCCGGGTCGAGCACGCAATGGCCAGGACGAGCACGAGCGGGACGCCCAGCAGGATCAGCATGCGTTGGTATTGCTTCACGGCTTCTCCCGGAACAGTTTTTCAAGAATCGGAATCATGATGCGCAGGGCCTGTCCGCGGTGGGATATCTGGTTTTTCTCATCCTGGGACAGCGCGGCCATGGTCACGCCGCGATCAGGCAGCAGGAAGATCGGGTCGTACCCGAACCCCTGCGAGCCTTCGGCTTCAAATGCGATGCGTCCATGCACCTCGCCCCATGAAGAGAACTCGCGGCCATCGGGCCAGCACAGCACCATGGCGCAGGCGAAATGGGCGCCCCGCAATTCCTCCGGGACACGTTCGAGCCTTCGCAGCAACAGTTCGTTGCGGTCCGCGCCGGTGACGGCCTGGGGCGCGCCAAACCGCGCGGAATGCACCCCGGGCGCCCCCCCAAGAGCGTCCACGCACAGGCCGGAATCGTCCGCGAGGGAGGGCAATCCCGAGTAGTCGCGCAGGGCCCGCGCCTTGAGCCGGGCGTTTTCCTCAAAAGTGGCGCCGGTTTCCTCGACCTCCGGCGCGCCGGGAAGTTCATGCGCGCCAACCACTGTCACGCCCGCGACGGAGAGCAGGCTGGACAGTTCGCGGAGCTTTCCCGCGTTCCGGGTGGCGGCGACCAGGCGGTTCATTTTCCCGGGGCGAGGATCGCCCTGGCCCAGTCTGGACGGGGTTCAATGGGCTCGGCGGCGATAAGCGGATCCTGCTCCGCGATCACGCCGCGCTGAATGGCCGTCAGTTCCGCGATGCCTTTCCCGGCCAGTTCCAGCAGTTCATCCAGACCGGCGCGATCGAAAGCCTCGCCTTCCGCCGTGCCCTGGACCTCGATGAATCCACCCGCGCCGGTCATCACCACGTTCATGTCGGTGTCGGCGCTGGAGTCTTCAATATAGTTCAGGTCCAGGATATTCGCGCCATTGCGCCGCCCCACGCTGACGGCGGCCACCGAACCGGTGATGGGGTTGGATGCGATGAATCCGTGCCGCCGCAACCGGAGCGCCGCCAAGACCAGCGCCACGTACCCGCCGGTGATGGACGCGGTGCGGGTTCCGCCATCGGCCTGAATCACATCGCAGTCAATCGTGATGGTGTAGCCGTCGAGCTTTTTCCGGTCCGTCACGCCGCGCAGCGCCCGTCCGATCAGCCGCTGGATCTCCAGCGTACGGCCGCCCTGCTTGCCCTGCGCCGCCTCGCGCCGGGCGCGGGTATGGGTGGACCCCGGCAGCATGCCGTATTCCGCCGTCACCCACCCGAGACCGGAGTCGCGCAGAAACGAAGGAACGCCTTTCTCCACCGCCGCGGTGCAGATGACGCGCGTATGACCGAACTCCACCAGCACCGAACCGGCGGGATGGATGATATATCCCGGCGTGATGCGCACGGGACGGAGCGCTCCGGGAGCGCGCTGATCAGGACGGCTCATATGAAATACCCCAGGTCGGTTTTGAGAAATCCGGTGTGGTAATTTCCATTCAGGAAGACCGGATGCTCCAGGATTTTCAGGTGCATGTCGCGGTTGGTGACCACGCCCTCAATCACCATATGCCGGAGCGCGGCCTTCATGCGTTCGATGGCCTGGGGCCGATCATTGGCATGGACAATCACCTTGGCCAGCAGCGAATCATAGTAACGGCTGACCTCAAACCCTTCCTCGACGCCGGCGTCCACGCGAACGCCTTTTCCATGGGGCCAGTGGATATGCGTGAGCACGCCCATGGAAGGGAAAAATTTCTTGTCTGGATTTTCCGAGTTGATGCGGCATTCGATGGCGTGGCCGCGCGGCTCCAACGACTCCTGGGAGGGCAACGCCATTTCCCCGGCGGCCATGCGCAGTTGCCATTCCACAAGGTCAATTCCAAACCGTTCTTCCGTAATGGGGTGTTCCACCTGCAGCCGGGTATTCATTTCCAGAAAATAAAACCGGCGGTTTTCATCCATGATGAATTCAACCGTTCCAGCGCCGGCGTAGTTCACCTTGCGGGCGAGCGCGGCGGCGGCGGCGCAGAGTTTTTCCCGCGTGGCTTCATCCACGAACGGGGAAGGGGATTCCTCCAGCACCTTCTGGTGCCGCCGCTGGATGGTGCATTCGCGCTCGCCCAGGGCGATGGCTTCGCCGCGTCCGTCTCCAAACACCTGCACTTCGATATGATGCGGCTCCAGCACCAGGCGTTCGAGGTAGACATCACGGTCGCCAAAGAAGGTTTCGGCCTTTTTGACGGCGTCGGCGAAGGCGCGGGTGAGTTCCTCCGCGTTGGCGGCCCGGTGCATGCCGATGCCGCCGCCGCCCGCCGCCGCCTTGACCATCACCGGATAGCCGATCTTTTCCGCCTCTGTCAGCAGCGCGCTTTCCGATGGAATCACGCCCGTTCCCGGAACCACCGGCACGCCTGCTTCCACGGCGATGCGGCGGGCGCGTTCCTTGTGGCCCATCGCCTCGATGGCTTCCGGACTGGGGCCGAGGAACACCAGCCCGGCGTCCCTGCAGGCGCGGGCGAATTCCTCGTGTTCGGAGAGGAATCCATAGCCGGGGTGGATGGCCTCCGCTCCCGTGGCCTTGGCGGCGGCCAGCAGGGCTTCGATATTCATGTAGGATTTGGCGGGAGCGGGATCGCCCAATGGGGCGCGTTCGCTGGCTTCCAGGGCGTGGGGGCTGTTGGCGTCGGCGTCCGAGTAGACGGCGACGGATGCGACGCCCATTCTGTTCAACGTGCGAATCACCCTGCGGGCGATCTCACCCCGGTTGGCGACGAGTACCTTGCGAAACACCATTTTTCTCCTTCAACCCGGTGACATTAGACAGGGGCGCATCATCAGGCAAGGTCTTCATTTCCCGTGAGGTTCCATGGGGTGGGGCCGCCATTTCGCAGGTGTTGATTCCGGCGAATCCGCGTGTCAACCATCCCCGGTCCGGATTGGTCCCACTCCGCGGCCAGCCGGCGTTGGCGGCAGGATGACCGCATTGTGCATATTTCAGAATAATTCGTTGGCGGCGCTTTTTCTGGGTGGCAAAATGAAGTATACCTTGGTATGGTATGCAATAAGCCGCCATCCTGGTGAATCTTCCCCGGAATGGGGTTTTATGTTCTAATGTATATACAGGAGTTGTTGAGAACATGACCATGGATGCCACCTCCCAGATCGCCAGTTTGAACAACATCACCAAAACCATGGGGCGCACCTGCGCCTGCTTCAACCTGCGGCGCGCCACCCGGGCGGTCACCGCGATTTATGATCGCGAGTTCCGGGCCCATGACATCACCGCCAACCAGTTCACGATTCTGGCCGCGGTGGTCAATATGGGCGAACTTCCTGTCGGCCAACTGGCCGAGGTGTTGGGGATGGATCAGTCCACGCTCTCGCGCAACCTCATTCCACTCAAGCGGGAAGGATGGTTGAGCCTGCACCAATCGAATGATCGGCGGGAGCGCCGGGTGTGCATCACCCAGGCCGGAGCGCAAAAGCTGATGGAAGCGGCTCCCACTTGGAACCGCCTGCAGAACAAGGTTCAACAGGAGCTTGGAACGGAACGCACCAGCGATCTCTTGGCGATTCTGCGCCAGTTATCGCGCGTCTGAACTTCGCCGCGATCCGCCGCCCGGGCGTTTTTTCAGCATATCCATCACCGCCGCCCAGGATTCGCCGCCTTCCAGCGTCAGGATTCGCCGCTTGCCCTCGCCGTGGAGGATGGAGATATGAAGCGCATCGCCGGGAATCGCTCCGGGGATGCGGTCCGCCCATTCGATGAGAGTGACGCCCTGATTGGGCGCCCAGTCGCCGAAACCAATGGCGTCCAGTTCTTCCCGCGAATGCAAACGATACCAGTCGGCATGGCGGATGGTTCCCAGCCGGGATGGATATTCATTCACGATGGTGAATGTCGGGCTTTGAAACAGGTCCATTGGGGCGCCCAGGGCTTTGCAGATCGCCCTCGACAAGGCGGTCTTGCCGGCGCCCAGCCCGCCAGAAAGAGCAATGCACGCGCCCGGCGCAAGTTTATTGGCGATGGCGCGGCCAATGGCGTTGGTTTGTTGAATGCCGGCCGATTCCAGGCGGAGGATCATCGCCCCAGCGATTGCAGCGCCGCGGGCAGACTGTCAATGACGTCGGTGGACAACAGTCCGGCGGCGCCGCGCGATTTGGCGGCGATGTCTCCCGCCAGTCCATGGAGATAGACGCCCGCCATGGCGGCCTTGGCGGATTCCAGTTTCTGTCCCGCTAGCGAGGTGATGACGCCTGCCAGCACATCTCCCATGCCCGCGGTTGCCATGCCGGGGTTGCCAGTGGGGTTGATGAACAAATCCCCTTCCATGGTGGCGAGGATGGTATGACTGCCTTTCAGCGCCACGTGGGCGCCCGTGGCGTCGCGCAGGCGTTGGGCCGATCCCACGCGATCCTGCTGGATGGCGTTGCTGTCCATGCCCAGCATGCGTCCCGCTTCTCCGGGATGGGGCGTGAGGATCACGGGCGCCTTGGCGCTTTTCAACACCTGGACATCCTGGCCGATCACGTTCAGTCCGTCGGCGTCGAGCACGATGGTCTGATCGCAGTCCGCCAGCAGGCATTCGAGAAATTCCCGGACTCCCGGCTGGCTGCTGCTCCCTGGGCCAAAACAGACCGCGTCGAAGCGCTCCACATGGTCCTTGAACTGGACATAAGCATCAGCGTCCAGGGTGTCCTTGCCGCCCAGCGGGAGATAAAGCAGTTCATTCCAAACGCCGGAACCGGCCTGGATCACGGGTTCCACCGAGGCCAGGGTCACCAGTCCCGAGCCCGCGCGCAACGCCGCCCGCGCCGCCAGATATGAGGCGCCCGGCATGTGGCGGCTGCCGGCGATGATCGCCACGTGACCGTAATCGCCTTTGTGGGTCCAGGGTTCGCGCACCGGCAACAGGACGGCGATATCCTTCGACTCCGGAACCTTGGCGTAAGGTTTCAGGTCCGCTGTGATCTCATGGGGGATGGAAATATCGGCGATCTCCAGTTCCCCTGCCACCCGGGCCCCATGGGTCATCACCAGGGCGGGCTTGGCGTAAGCCAGCGTCACCGTGCGGGTGGCGCGGATGGTCTTTTCCGGCATGATGTCGCGGTCGGCGTCAATGCCCGAGGGAACATCCACCGACAGGATGGGAATGCGTGACTGGTTGCACCATTCGATGGCCGATGCGATGGGTTCGCGGGGGGCGCCCTTGACGCCGGTGCCCAGCATGGCGTCCACTAGCAGATCATAGTTGTAACCGGTGCTGCGGGTGAACGAATCCACGTGTTCCTTGAGCACGAGGAAGGTCACGTTATCGGAAATTTTCTTGAGGATGCGCAGGTTATCCCATGCGGCCTCGGTGAAGCGGGCCTCGGGCGCCAGGATATTCACATCCACCTGCAAGCCCGCCTGGATAAGATGGCGGGCGACCACGAATCCGTCGCCGCCGTTGCTGCCGGGACCGCACCATACGCAGACACGCGGAGAGGCGACATGGGAAATCATGCGGCGGGCGGCCTCGGCCACGGCGCGGCCCGCATTCTCCATCAGCACCACTTCCGGGATGTTGTATTCCTTGACGGCGATCTTGTCGATCTGCCTCATTTGTTCGCAACTGATGACCTTGATCACGGTATCCTCCCCTGCGGATGCGCCAAACCACAAATGGGTCCCTTCCCGGACGGCCATCTGTTTCTGCTGAAAACGGAAGTTTCGCCCCGCTTTTACCAGATTCATCCGGTCCCGCAACGTGTTCGTGATCACACCAGGCTGCAAATACAACCGGATATTGTCCATTCCGTTCCAAATTCCGCGCCGATCCGCAAAATCGGAAACGGATCGCCGGTGCGCCGATCAAGGATGTTCCGGAGTCACGAATCCGCCGGTTTTCCGGGAGCGGACGCCGCTGCCTGGGGCGCCTCCGCCTCGCCTTCGCCCTGGTCCAGTCCCAGGTCCTCCACCAGTTTCTTGTTGGTGGAGAGCAAGTCCTTGACCGCCTGGTCCAGTTCTTCCAGCGCCGATTCGCCGTCTATATCCGTTTGCGCCAGCAGGGCCTCGGTTTCCGGGCTGATCAGATCGCCGACGATGGTCTTCTCCGGCTCTTCCTTTTCCGGCGCCAGTTCCTCTTCGAGAATCTTCTGGCTTTCGCGGGTCAGTTCCAGGAACTCCTGCAGGGTGGGCAGTTCCGTGAGGTCGCGCAGCGAAAAGAACTCCAGAAATTCACGGCTGGTTCCGTACATCAGCGGACGGCCCACGTCCTCTTTTTTGCCCAGCACGCGGATCAGCCGCCGCTCCAGCAGGGCCTTGACCACGGCGCCGGAATCCACGCCGCGAATATCCTCGATCTCGGGGCGAGTGACTGGCTGGCGGTAGGCGATGATGGCCAGGCATTCCAGCGCGGCGCGGGTCAACCGCTGGGGCTTGATTTCCAGTAGTTCCCGGAGGACCAGGGCGTTGCCCGGGTCGGTGCGGAGCTGGTAGCCGCGATCCACTTCGTAAATGCGGAAGCCCGAGTTTTCCATCCGGTAGCGCTCGGCCAAGTCTTCCATCAGGCCGCGGACCGTACGCGAGGCCAATTCGGTCAGGATCTGCGACACGCGGGCGGGCCGCAATGGTTTGTCCGAGACCAGCAGCATGCTTTCCAAAATGCTCATATAGCGGCGCTTCTGCTCGGGCGTGAGCTGATCATAAGGTGTTTTGCCAGGGGCTCCCTCATCTTCTTCTTCTCCGGCGGAAGGCAGTTCGGGCGCTTCACCGCCAGTCAGTCCGGCTTCCGGGGCTGTATCCGGAGCGCCTTCCCCGGGGGATTGGGTCTCGCCGCCAGTATCCGGGGCGCGGGGAGTCTTGTCCTGATCCTGGGCGGCAGGTCCGGGCGAATCCTGCGCAGGCGCAGCGGGAGCTTGCTGATCCGGTCCGTTTTCATTTGGACCATTCATCGGTATTCCTCTTCGTTGACTTCAAAGACTTCCGGCTCGTCGCCCTTGCTGGTCGAGATCAGGTGGATATCCTGTTCGTCATCCACCTGCCGGATGCGGATCTGGCGCAGCTTGGCCATCTCCAGAATCGCCAGAAAGGTGACGATCACATCGGTGCGCGTCTGCAGGTTGCGCATGATGCCCATGAAACTCACGTAAGGGCGTCCGCGCAATATTTCCCGCAGTTCGTGGATGCGCTCGTTCAGCGATACCCGTTCGACAAATATCTCCTGGACGGCGGTGCTTTTGACATTCTCCAGCACGCTGGCGAGCAGTTCCACCAGCTTCATCACGTCCACATCGGCCAGCGGAATTTCGTCGTCCTCGACCCATTCCTTGCGGTTGACGGGGGGCCGGACAAAGGTGTCGCGGCCGAGCAGGGGCCGTTCCGCGAGTTCTTCCGCCGCCTGTTTGTATTTCTGGTAAATGAGCAGGCGGCGGATCAGTTCGGCGCGCGGATCGCCCTGTTCCTGTTCCTCCTGTTCGCCGGCGGTTTCCTCCTTGGGCAGCAGCATGCGCGACTTGATATGCGCCAGCGTGGCGGCCATGACCAGGTATTCGCTGGCCACGTCAATATTCATATCGCGCAGGGTATCGAGGTATTCCAGGTAGCGTTCGGTGATGAAGCCGATGGGGAGTTCAAGAATATCGAGTTTGTGCTTCTCGACCAGATGCAGCAGCAGATCGAGCGGACCCTCGAAGCCGGGCAATTCCACCCGGTAAGGAGTTTCTCCGCTCAGGGTGGCGATATCGGGGAGTTGTTCCACTCCCGGTCCGGGCGAGGGATTCGCCCGCGCCGCCGCCTGTTCCCCGTTCATGCGCCGCTGGAGTCCGGTGAGTAGTTCATACCCAGGGCCTCGCGCAGCCGCGCCATGGTCTCGCGGGCCTTGGCGCGGGCGCGGTGATTCCCTTCGACCAGCACATCCATGATGGCGGAGGGATCCCGCAGCAGTTCATCGCGTTTTTCGCGGATGGGCGCCATGGCGGTGTTCAGGTGCGGCAGCAGGCGCTTCTTGCATTCCACGCAGCCCATGGATGCGGAGGTGCAGCCTGATTTGATCTCCTCGCGTTCCGCGGCGGGGGTGTATATTTCATGGAGCGGGTAGAAATTGCAGACATCCGGGCGCCCGGGATCGCTTTTGCGGGCGCGCTGGGTGTCGGTGATATAGGACATCACGGTCTGGCGCACCTTTTCCTCGTCATCGCCGAAGAAGATGGCGTTGCCGTAACTCTTGCTCATCTTGCGGCCGTCGGGTCCGGTGATTTTGGCGGACGCGGTGAGCAACGCGGCCGGCTCCACGAAGACTTCCTGGCCGGTCAGGAAGTTCACCCGGCGGACGATTTCGCGGCACAACTCCAGGTGAGAGACCTGATCCATGCCCACAGGCACATAATGGGCGTTGTAGAGGATGATGTCCGCGGTCTGAAGAACAGGGTATCCGAGAAAACCATGGGTGTGGATTTCCTTGTCGGCCAGCGCCTGCACTTGTTCCTTGAAAGTGGGGACCCGTTCCAGCCAGCCCAGCGGGGTGAACATGGAAAGCAGCAGGTACAGTTCGGCGTGTTCCTTGACGCTGGACTGGATGAACAGCACGGCGCGGCCAGGGTCCACCCCGGCAGCGAGAAAATCCGCCACCATGGGAGCCACTTTTTCCTGGATTGTCCGCGCTTCCTTGTACTCCGTGGTCAGGGCGTGCCAGTCGGCCACGAAGAAGTAGCATTCGTGTTCATACTGGAGGCGCACCCAGTTCTGCAGGGCGCCATGCAGGTGCCCGAGGTGAAGGGCGCCGGTGGATCGCATTCCGGACAATACGCGCTTGTGATCGCTCATCAGTATACCAGCCCAATCAGGAATCTGAACGCCTCCATGGTCCATTCGCTGATGAAGCGCAAGGGGAAGATCAGAATCAGCAGAAAAAGCCAGGGGCCGAATTCCATGACTTTCTGTTCAATGTGGCGTGGCAGGATCAGGTAGAGCATCCGTGAGCCATCCAGCGGCGGGATGGGCAGCAGATTGAATATCGCAAGAGAAATATTGAGGATCACGAGGATCAGGAACAGTTGTCCCAGGGGATTGGCGCCGCCATGAAGTTGCGGCAATCCATCCGGCGAAACAATCCGCAATCCGATGGCTGATACGATGGCCAGCGCCACGTTGGCGCCAGGACCGGCCAGCGCCACGAACAAATGACCGGTGTTCATGGAAAAGCGCCGGGAATAATTGCGCGGAACGGTCTCCACCGGTTTTCCCCAGCCAAAGAAAAAATTGATTCCCGACAGCACCCAGAAAGCGGGCAGGGCGACAGTGCCTATCCAGTCAATATGAGCCAGCGGATCGAGAGTCACCCGGCCCTGCCGGCGCGGCAGATCATCTCCCAGCCTGTCGGCGGCGAGAGCATGGGCGTACTCATGCACGGTGATCGACAGGATCAGCGGGACAAGCGTGAATACCAGCCGGTATAGCAGATCCACTGGATTTGCCGTGGGCGCGGAATTTAGCGGCCCGCCTCGAACAACGTCTGGCCCAGGAAATCCGCCCGATCGTCTCCCTCCAAGCCGTGGATCACTCCCACCACCTGCTTGCCGGCGGCGATGAATTCGGTCCACCGGCCATCCGCGCCCTTGAAGCGGACACCCTTGCCGGCCCCCAGTTCGTAGCGCTCGAAGTTGGGTTGCTTTTCAAATTCCGCCGCCAGTTTATCGAGCAGTTCCCCGGCGCTCATGGCGGTTCCGGTCGCCACGGCGGGATCCATCATCATCAGCGTCGCCTTCTTGTCTTTCCAGGAATAGGCGGCTTCGGTCCAGCGGCGGATATGCACATTGCCGCCCATGTCGCCCGCCTTCACGGCCACGCTCTGGGGGTCCAGGCCCGACTTGGGCAACTTGCCGGTGATCTGCAGTTCGGCCCGGTCATCCGGGATATTCTTCGCCGCCAGGTTGCTCAGATTCTCCGCCAGTTCGCCATCCCGCTCGCCATGACCGGAAGCGATGGCCATGCCGGCATATCCGCCCTTGCGGAAGACCACGCTGGGCCCCATGCGGCGGGCGCGATGGCCCACATCCACCGGAATCGAATTGCTGTCGCTCAGGGTGGAGAGCAGGCATTCGGCGTTGTCCGGCGAACCGGTCTCAAATAGGAACAGGGTGACCTTTTTGTCCTCGCCGGTGATGGCCGCCCAGGTTCCGATGGCCACGCGGGTGACCCCGCAGACCGTCAGCGCCGCGGCGTTGCCCACGCTGGCGGGAAGCTTGTCGCCCGGATGGGTCTCCGGGGACTTGCGGATATGTCCGATCAGCGCCGCGGGCCCGGGCAGGAAGAGCGCCGGATCATCCCCCACCACCGGGGGCTTGGCCGGCGGCAGTTTCATGAAGCTGACGGAGGCCATCCGGATGTCGTTGGTGGCCTTGCCGCCTCCGCCCGCGGCCGCGCATGCGCCGGGGATGGCCTGAAGCTGTGGAGGACAGTTGGCGGTTGAGCCGCCTCCGCCGCCACCGCCACCGGAAGTGGTGGCGCAGGCGGTAATCAGGGGAAAAGTCAGCAGTGCGGCGATCAGGATCCGGAGAGAAAAAGATGGCGTCATGACGCAGTTCCGTTGAAATGCTGGATGATCGGTTTCAGCAAAGGCCGGACTGTATATCCCGCCCGCGCAAGGGGTCAAGACGGCAAAGGGGGAACGGTCCTTGCCGTTCCCAGCTTGGGGAGGCGGACCCCGGGATCGAGCATGGCGATGGGGCGGGCATGGGGCGGGCGTGGAAAGCCGGGCGTTGGCGGATCGCCATGCCTGGTGGTGCGAAAATGGTAGGCGCACGGGCGATCATCAACCGGATTCTGGTTGCGGACGAAAGACTGTCCGGACCAGAAAATGGAGCATCCGCGCCGTTGAGGTTTCTGATCTGGATGACCCTGACAATTTTCTTGCGGCTGTGGTAGGGAACCCTTGCTTTCTTCTTCCGGGGTGATGATTCCTCATGTCGCGTGATTACAAGGCCATCCTCAATCCAGTGCAATACGAGGCCTGCGTGCATGTGTCGGGACCGCTGTTGATTCTGGCCGGGGCGGGTTCCGGCAAGACCCGGGTGATCACGCACCGCATCGCCTATCTGATAGAAAACGCCGGGGTGGATCCATCCAGCATTCTCGCGGTCACCTTCACCAACAAGGCGGCTCGCGAAATGAAGGAGCGCGTGGAGAATCTGGTGGGCGATGGCGCGCGGCGGATTTTTGTCTCCACTTTTCACAGCATGGGAGCGCGGCTGTTGCGCCAGCATCACCGGGAAATCGGCCGCAGCCCCAATTTTGTGATTTACGACAAGTCCGATCAGGAAAAACTGGTCAAGCAGGTGCTGAAGGAACGCGAGATCGCCGAGACCGCGATGTCCCTGCAGACCGCCATGCTGAAACTCGACAGCGCCAAGAACAACGGTTACACGCCAGAGGACGTGCATAATGGCTCGCGGGATTATCTTTTCGCTGGCGTTTATGGGGACTATGAGAAGAAGCTGCAGCAGGCCGACGCCCTCGATTTCGGCGACCTGCTGATGGCGTTTCTCGGCCTGCTCAAACAGCACCAGCACATCCGGGAATATTACCAGCAGCGTTTCCGCCATGTGCTGGTGGATGAATTTCAGGACACCAACACCGTGCAGTACAGCATTCTCAAGCGGATGTTGAATGCGGATCGCAACCTGTGCGTGGTGGGCGACGATGATCAGTCCATCTACCGCTGGCGCGGCGCCGAGGTGGGCAATATCCTGAATTTCGAGCAAGATTTTCCTGGCGCGCGCGTCATCAAGCTGGAGCAGAACTACCGTTCGACAGGCAATATCCTGGAGGCGGCGGGCGCGGTGATCGCCCGCAACAGCCAGCGTCACGGCAAAAAACTCTGGACCTCCGCCGGACGCGGCGGTCCCATCACCGTCTGCGTGGCGGCGAACGAGCGCGCCGAGGCGGATTTCATCCGCGACACCATCCGCGAATTGATGCGCGGCGAGAATTACCAGTGGAGCGATTTCGCCATCATGTACCGCGCCAACGCGCTATCCCGTGTGATCGAGGATTCGCTGTCGCAGGCCCGCATGCCGTATGTGGTGGCGGGCGGCCTGCGCTTCTATGATCGCAAGGAAATCAAGGATGTGGTGGCCTACCTGCGCCTGATCAACACGCCCAATTCCAGCGTGGACCTGGAGCGCGTGATCAACACCCCGCCGCGCGGCATCGGCGCCGCCACCATCGCGCGGCTGCAGGCGGCGGCGCGTGATCGTGATTGTTCCCCGTGGGCCGTGCTGGAGAATCCCCCGGACGATCTTGGCGCCGCCGCGCGGCGCAAACTCGGCGAATTTCGCGGCATGATGACCGGGCTGATGGAGCAGGCGAAGGATCAACCGCTGCCGGAGATGGTCAAACTGGTGCTGCGGCAGTCCGGCTACCTCGACATGCTGACCGGGGAAGGCACCGAGGAAGCCAGGGGACGCATGCAGAACCTGGACGAATTGGTGTCGTTCGCGGCGGAGTTTCACCAGCGGCCGGAAGACAACAGCCTTCAGGCCTTTCTGGAGCAGTCCGCCCTGGTGAGTGATCAGGACAGCGTGGACCTCAAGGGAAAATCGGTCACGCTGATGACCATCCACACCGCCAAGGGGCTGGAATTTCCCGTGGTCTTTCTGACCGGATGGGAAGAAGGCGTGTTTCCCCATTCGCGCGCGCGCGAAAACGGCGATGAGTTGGAGGAGGAACGCCGCCTGGGGTACGTCGGCATCACCCGCGCGATGCGCAGGCTGTTCATCACCCGGGCGGAGGAGCGCACGGTATATGGCGACCGCCGCCCGCAGCGCCCCAGTTCGTTTTTGCTGGACTTGCCCAGGGAATGTGTCCGTGAAGTCAGGGCTGGCCGTTTTGGGGCTGGTCCATACCAGCAGCCATGGCGCCGTCCCGATGATGAAACCATCCAGCGGCCCCGCTATCAGTTGGGCGGACCGGTCCGTTCGCCCGCTCCGCCGCAACCAACGGTCCCGGCGCGCGCCTCCCCGCCCGCCCGCATCGCCACCCTGGTGCGCGATCCGGAGCCGGCCGGCGCATCCATCAATCCGTCAGACGCTATCGTCCATAACGAAGCCGTGCGCGCCGGACGATCCTGGTTGGAGGTGTATCAGTCGGGTGACTGGCAGAAGTTGGTTCCAACCCGTCGCGAAGAACCCGCTCCAGCGCCGCCGCTGGAAAGCAAGGTTGAATACGAACCGGGAGTGCGGCCTTCCCGCGCGGAACGCCGCGATGGCGGGGCCTGGTCGCCAGGCAGCCGCGTGCGCCATTCCAAATATGGCGTCGGGGAAATCCATGAACGTGCGGGCGAGGGACCGGAGGCCAAGGTCAAGGTGTATTTTCCGGGCGAGGGCATCAAGACCATCATCGCCCGTTTTCTAACGCCGGTGTGATCGGACGGAATCAGCCCGCGGATAATCTCCGCCGCGCGGCGGACCATCCTGCAATCAGCAAGAGGGCGAGCCAGGCCGATACGCCGGTCTCCCCGCTCCGGGGAGCGGCGGAACAACCGCAACCCGCTGCTTCACCTGCTGGCGCGTTATCCGCGGAAACCGCCGCGCCCGCCTGACAATCCGGGTCCTTGTCGCGGCACGAGGGGGTGCAGATTCCGTCGCGCCGGAGCGTGGCGCAGGCGCTTCCCGCATCGGGCGGCGCTTCGCAATCGGGATCCGCCCCGCCGCAGGATTCATCGCAGAAATCATCGGCGGCGCAGGCGCGCTCGCCATCCGCGGATGCGCCGGAGTCTGCTCTGGAGCCTGCGTCCGGGCGGGTGCTGGGGCAGTCTGGATCGGCGTTGCGGCACCCCTGATCACATTGACCATCGCCGTATTTGCCTTCGCAGGGGTCGCAATCGGGATCGGGCCGGCTGCAATTCTGGTGGCATTCGCCATCGCTGTACTTGCCCTCGCACGGGTCGGGAGGCGCGCCGCCGCAATCGGGGTCGGGTGTGGCGCAACCGCGATCACAGTCGCCATCGTTGTATTTCCGCGCGCAGGGATCATCCAGCGGACAGTCGGGATCGGAAAACATGCAGTTTTGATCACACTGGCCGTCGCCATATTTGCCGGTGCAGGCGTCTTCAAGCAGGCAGTCGGGGTCGGCCAGCAGGCAACCCAGATCGCAGACGCCGTTCATGTATTTGTCCTTGCAGGGATCATCGGAACCGCAGTCGGGGTCTGGCGCCAGGCATTCGGTGTCGCAGATGCCATCGCTGTATTTTCCCCAACACAGGTCGCAGTCGGGATCGGGCTGATTACATCCCTTGTCGCAAGTTCCATCATGGTAGCGTCCCGCGCAGGGGTCACAATCCGGATCGGGTTTGCGGCATCCGTTGTCGCAGACGCCATTGCCATATTTGCCTTCACAGGGATCGCAGTCGGGATCGGGTTTATCGCAGCCGCGGTCGCAAACACCATCGTTGTATTTGTCTTCGCAGGGATCGCAGTCCGGGTCCACCTGCTTGCACCCCTTGTCGCAGACGCCGTTGTCGTACTTGCCCTCGCAGGGGTCGCAATCGGGGTCCTGCTGCTTGCATCCCTTGTCGCAGGAGCCGTCGCCATATTTGCCTTCGCACGGGTCGCAGTCGGGATCGGTCTTCGGGCAACCTTTGTCGCAGACGCCATTTCCGTATTTGCCCTCGCAGGGATCGGGCGGGGGGCCGCCGCCGCCGCATTCGCTGACCAGGCGGTTGGGCTGCACGAGCAGGGACTGGGTGGTTCCCTTGTTGCATGCTCCGTGAAAGGGATCCACGGCGGTGTTGCCGCTGCGGATTTCAAAATGCACATGGCAACCATAGGAATGGCCCGTGCTGCCGACCGTGCCAAGCTGTTGTCCGCAGTTGAGTTGCTGGCCCTGGCCCGCCTGCGGCGTGGTCTGGTGGGCGTAGTAGCTGCGCATGCCGCCATCGTGTCCCATGCGCACGAAGTTTCCGAACCCCTGGCCGCAGTCAAAGCTGGTGGATTCGCAGCGGCTGGTGATGCGCTGGCCGCAGCCGGTTTTCACCATATCCGCGACGCCAGTGGCGGAGGCGTATAGGGGGGTGTTGACGACCGCGCCAATGTCGGTGCCGCGGTGGTTGGGGCGGCAATCCCCCGGGCTGCCGTTGCATGCACAGTCGTAACGCTTGTCGCCATGGGAGAAATGGCTGGTGATGCGGCCCTTGCCACGGGTGGGATCGGCGTATTTCACGTTGTAATTGACCGGGCGCCCCTGCACGGGGCGCAGGGATGGCGGGGCCGGAGAGAAGCTCATCCATACGGATTCCAACAGGGATGGATTGGCTTCGAGCCGGTGCAGACCATATTCCACCGGGGTGATGTCCATACCCGGATTTCCCCGCCGGACGCCGGTGATGTTCACAATGACCGGCGTATTTTCGTAGCGTTCGGCGGCGTATGAAAGCCGGTCTCCATCGGCGCTCCACCACAGCGCGGTGGCGGGTTCCGGAACCGTTTCAAGCAGGATGGCGGCCTTGCCTGGACGGAACAGACTGACCACCGCTAGCGCCGCGCGGTCCGGTTCCCGTGATGCCGCCAGATAAGCAATGGCCTGACCATGCGTATCAAACGCCGGCGCATACATGATGGCGCGCCAGGTGGTGTCATGATTGTCCGCCAGCCAGCGCAGGTCTCCGCCCCGCACATCCAGCACGCCAAGCCGGTTTTCACTCACCACCGCCAGGCGATCGCCCGCGGGAGACCAGCGGAAGTTTCGTATGCCCTGGCGCATGGCTTTCCAGCCCATGCTGAACTCCGGAAATTCCGGAATGCTCCCCAGCAAAAGCGCGCCATTGCTTTCCAGCAGGGCGATGCCGCGGCCATCCGGTGAGAAGGAAGCCCAACTCACCGGTCCCGGATGCAGCATCTGCGGAGGAAATCCCTCGCGGGCGATCTCCAGCGTGTAGCCGGAAGCGCTCACGCGCCCGAAAAGGATTTCTCCCCCCGCCCCGCGCGCATCAAAGATGATCGCCGCCGGACCGGCGGTGTTCACCGGCTCCCAACCCCGGGAGCCCATGCGGATAATTCCACTCTGGTGGATTTCCGCCACCGCCCGGTCCGGAGATTCCGCCATGGACGGGATGGGCGCCAGCACCAGCGCTGAAATGACGCCTGCAAACAGGCGGGCGGACCTGGACATCGCTCTCCTCCGCTGCAACCGGGATCAGATTAACGCATCCGGTGGCTGGGCCAAAATCCGCCGGTTGGCCATGTGGAGCCGGATTCTACTTCTTCTTTTTCTTCTTCGCCGGAGGAGGGTCCGCCTCCTCCATCTTCTTTATTTTCTTGTCGGTCTCTTCCTTCTTGATGTTGTCGAGCACCTCATCGGCGGTTTCGGACGCGCCGCCCGACTTGAGCTTGTTCACCGGCACGCTGCGGCCTTCCTTCTGCTCCCAATCCAGCTTTTCCGTGCCGGTATCATCAATGCCCGGCACGCTCTCATCCTTGTCGCTGGGCAACGGGCGCTCGGGTTTCTTGACGATCTTGAGCGACATCAGCTTCTCGGCGAATTCCGTCGCCATGGATCGCACCTGATCCGGCGACGCCACGGTGTCCGGAATCACCAGCATGTAGATTTTCCAGTTCTTCTCGATGTCCTTGAGTTTGCCGGCCTCCAGCGGGGTCAGGTCGAGCCCGGTTTCTCCCTCCGGCGGGGCGGACAACTGGTAGACCCAGCCGGCCCCGATATTGGTGTCATAGCCATCGGCGCGGAAGGACACGTCGTCCTGTGCGAATTTGACGTTCTTGGTGAGGTAGATGCCGTATTTCCGGAAAACATTTTCCACCACGAATTCCACCTCGGAACGGGAGACGCGGATCTCGCGGCCGTATGTATCTCCGCCGCCTTCTCCCACCCGGCAACCGGATGACATCGCCGCCGCGAACAACAGGGCAAGAATATTGGGAATGAAATACAGCTTCCGCCGCATGGGACGCTCCAGCAATCGGGGGTGTTTCCCGGGTGTTTCCATGGCGCGGACCCGATCCACGCCCGTATGTTCCTGATTGGACTTCCTGAGCATCATGCCATCAATGCACGCCGTGCATCCAGCGGCGGATGAAAGGAGTCGCGGCGAGCAGAATCAGGCCCGCCGCTCCCGCCGTTCCGGCGGGAATGAGAAAGAACACGGCCTTGGACATGGTTTCGTACTCCGCCGCGAACATGCCTCCCACAAAATTGGCCGCCGCGCTGGAGAACAACCATACGCCCATCAACACCGAGGCGAAGCGGACGGGAGAAAGCTTGGTCACCATGGATAACCCGACCGGGGACAGGCACAACTCCCCCACGGTATGCAGGGAGTAAGCCCCCAATAGCCAGAACAGGGAGACCTTCGCTTTCGGACCATCCAGGAAGGTGGAGCCGAATGACAACAATACGAAGCCAAGAGACAGCAGAAGCAATCCGGAAGCCATTTTCGCCGGGGTGGGCGGCTCGCGCCCGCGTTCGGCCATTCCCACCCACATGGCCGAAAAGAAAGGCCCCAGCAAGACAATCAACACCGGATTCACCGCCTGGAACCAGGTGGTTTTGAATTCAATCCCCAGCAGGGGAATCATCCGGTTGGTGGATTCGTCGGCGAACAGGGTCATGGAACTGCCCGCCTGCTCGAACGCGCTCCAGAAGAAGATATTGAAGAACATCAGCATCACGATGACGAAGATGCGATGCCATTCCTCGCGGGTCAGGGGTTCGGCTTTCCGTTGTTCTCCCGCGGCCCGGGGCGGCGGCGGCAGGCCTTTTCCCTGCAGGTGGCGCTGGCCGCCCAGAAAGACCGCCAGCCCCAGCATCATGCCCACCCCCGCGGCGCCGAAGCCATAATGCCAGCCATGGACTTCACCCAAGGTGCCGCAAACCAGCGGGGCCAACGCCGCGCCGGTGTTGATGCCCATGTAGAAGATGGTGAAGGCGCCGTCGCGGCGGGGGTCATCCGCTTCATACAGCGAGCCGACGGTGGTGGAGATATTGGGCTTGAAAAATCCGTTGCCGATGATGAGCAGCGCCAGCGCCCACCAGAACCCGAGCATATGGTCCCACGCCATGATGAAGTGACCCATCGCCATGATGACGCCGCCATACAGAATCGCCTTGCGGGCGCCCAGATAACGGTCGGCGAGATAACCGCCGATAATCGGCGTGACGTACACCAGGCCGGTGTACCATCCGTAGATTTTCCCCGCGTCCTCCTTGGTGTAGGGCATCGCCTTCACCATGTAGAGCACCAGCAGCGCCCGCATTCCGTAGTAGGAAAAGCGCTCCCACATCTCCGTGAAAAACAGGATGTACAGGCCCTTGGGATGATCAAACAGCCCGTGGTGTTTGGATACGGGTTGCGTGGACATGCCGGTTCACCATTTCCAGGTTGAGAGAGCCGCGCCGTGATCCGGATCTGGTCAGGCGTTCACGTCTTCCCAGCGTTTGGCGTAGACATTGAAGACCAGCAGCGCCCCGGCCGACAGAAACATGGCGATCGCGAAGGGCCACCATACCTTGGCGGGGTTGTATGTATGCCAGAGTTTGAGCGTGGCTTCGACGGCGTTCATGCCGGACTTCTCCAGAAGCATCTTGAACGCGGCCACCCGGTGATCGTTGTCGGCGGGGTTGAGGTTGGCCTGGAAATTTTCGTTGAGGTAGCGAAGCGCGAGCATGGCTTTCTCCCCGTGTTCCCCATAAACATCCCCCGCCAGTTTGGCGCCGTATCCCCACCCGATGGCGTGGGGGATATTGGCGTATCCCATGTACAGGGCCTTTTTGTTGGGCGGAGCGATGACGCCCAGAAATTCGTTCATCTTGGGGCTGCACAACATTTCTCCCACCGAGAAGCACAGTATCCCCATCAGGCAGGTGATCCAGTTCATGGATGAACCGGCCACCATCACGCCGATGCCCGAAATCACAATCCCCAGGAAGATCGAGGACAGACGGCGCATGTATTTGTTGACAAACCACGAGATATGCACCACCAGCAGGATGATCAGGGCGGGGTTGAGGTTGATCATCCATTCCTGGGCGGCTTGAGGGCCGCGGGACTGGTCCTTCGCCAGCATGAACTGGGGCAGATGGACGGCTATGGAGGAACTATCCACCCAGTCCACGATGAAGTTGGGCATCATGTCGAAAAGCTGGGTGAAACCCGCCCAGAATGCGGACATGATCAGGATGAACACGATTAGGCGCGCGTTCAGGATATTGACCGCCGTGGCGCGGATAACCTCCATGACGCCGGTGGATTTGTCCACGCCGGAGTCCACTTCCTTGTAGGTGAGCAGCCAGAAGAAGTTGAGCGAGACCAGCACCGCGCAGCCATAGAACACCGCGGCCCAGGACCAGCCATGGAGATAATGGGCCAGGGGCGGCCCCAAAAACCCGCCGACGTTGACGACCATGTAGAAGAAGCCCCAGCCGACGCCGCTGTTTTTCTCGTTCAGCGTGCGCACGAACGTGCCCTGTACGGGCGGCTTGAACACGGCGGTTCCCGATGCCAGCAGCATGCAGCCGATGAAAAACATCCCGTATTCGCGCTGTGTCGCCATCATCAGATAGCCGGCGATTTTGAGGATGATGGCGATGACGATCTGGTTTTTGTAACCGTAGCGGTCGGCGAACCCGCCGGTGAAAATCGGCAATACGGACTGAAAGAGCGCCCACCACATGAAGATTTCACCCTTTTGCTGGGGGGTGAAATGCAACCCGCCGGGCTCGTCGGCCTGGGCGATATAAATGGGAATGACCACGCGCACGCCGTAGTAGGCGAGGCGCTCGATCATTTCCATGATGTTGGCGACCCAGAAGGGCCAGCTCAGGTTCCGGATTTGCTCCATGAACCCCAGATCATTGTTGGAAGCGGATGGCGCTCCTGCTCCAGCCATGAATGTTCTCCCGGGCCGGCGGCGCGAAGCCGCGCGGACGATGTTCAGACGTTAGAGGAATCGCCGGAAACCATACGACAACGGCATGACAGGTGGCAATGGAGAGAGGTTTCCCAGGCCGCCGGCTACAGCCGGTCATAACCCGCTGGAGCCGCCATTGCCGGGGGTGATGACGATCTTTTCCGTCAAGGTCCGTTCGGAGAAGCCCCGGAACACATTGCGCCAGGGAAGGGTATCCTGACTGTCCATGCCCACGCAGACCGGGATATGACCGCCATCAATCAGTCCGCCGCTGAGGGGGCAACATCCGATAAAACCTTCGCCGGGCGACCAGGCTTGCGCCCAACAGGCCTGGATCGCGGCGGTTTTCCCCTTGCTGGTGAGGGTGATTTCATACCCCCGCACAAAGCGCGCCGGGTATCCCTGACGGCGCAGCACCGCCAGAAGGATGTGTACGGCCTCTTCCCGGGAGACCTTGCCGGACTTCAACGCCTCCCCAAGCGGCCGCGCGGCCGGCGGCGTGCGCGACAGTTTCACCTGGGCGGCGATGGCCTTGCACAAGGCGGCCAGGTGGTCGCGCGGCCCCAGCGCTTTCGCGGGGGCGTGTTTTCCGGCCCAGGCCTGCAGGGCTTCATCCATGCAAACCAAGGCCGTGGCGGTGGTGAAATCCAGCAATTCGCCGTTCGCGGCGATCTCCAGTTCCTTCCACTGAGCGACGGCGCTTTTCCCCCGGCTTTTGGATGGTTTGGCGGGCGGCGTCAGTTCCACCAGCCACCTGGCCTCGATGGTCAACCCGTTGTGGCGGCGCGGGATGCTGAAATGCCAGACCATATTGCCCAGGTAATCCCGGAACGGGAAGGCCTGAAAGCGTTCGCTGCCTTCCAGTTCAAAAGAAAGGCAACGCTGGCTGTCATTGCTGGAAGGATGGAGCCGCAGTTCGAAATGGCTTTCGCTGACCGGTTCGGAATAGCTGAACTTCAGGATATGGGAACCCGCGTATTTCATGCCCAGGTGATCGCGCTTTCCACCGGATACGCCAAGTAGACACGGTGAATGATGTCGTGGATTTGCGCATGCTGGCGGGAAATCTGTCCCAAATAGGGGCGCAGGCCGCCGCGCAGCAATTCCGGCAGGTCGAGATAGTCGAGGGTGGAGCGGACGCGCCCGGAGATCCGCAGCAATTCCGAACTGTTGCGCCCGCCCGCGAAACCGTTGATGGCCTCCAGCGCGCCGTGCAGGCGCTTGACCGAGAAATGCGCCGAGTGGGGGAAATGATCATCCAGCAGCAGGAATTCGATCACGTGGTCGTGGCGGGGATCGGCGCCATGGGTTTTGCAGTAGGCCTCGAAGGCGGTGAAGGATTTCAGCAGGCCAACCCATTCCAGGTAGTTTTCATGGAGGGATTCCGCCGGAGTTCCGGGGGTGAACTCTTCGTAGTAGGCGTCCAGTTGGTCCACGATCAGGATGCCCCGTTCGAGATAACGGCCGGCCTGGATAAACTGCCAGCCTTCGCCGCGCGACATGGTGCTGTCGGTGACGCCCTGGAACATGGTGGAGCCTTGGATCACTTGGCTGAAGAAGGGATAGGCGCCGGTTTCCCAGACCTCGTCGAAGCGGGAACGTTTGACCTGGAGATAGAGGCCATTGATGGTCTCCCACATCTCGGAACTGATCATCTCGCGGATTTGCCGGGCGTTCTCGCGGGCGGCGGCGATGCAACTCACCACCGACGACGGGTTGCCGGCGTTGAAGGCGAGGGTATGGGTGATGCCGCGGGCGTCATCCTCGCCTGCCTCCGGCGCGTCGGCGCGCAGGGCCTGCAACACCCGGCTCCACCGCTCCGATGGCGCGGCGGGGCTCTGATCCAGCATCAGGTTCAGGTTGACATTGATGATGCGCGAGGTGTGTTCGGCCCGCTCCAGGTAGCGGCTCATCCAGTACAGGCTGTCGGCGACGCGCGATAACATGGCCTACTCCCGCAACACCCAGGTGTCCTTGCTGCCGCCGCCCTGGGATGAGTTCACCACCAGCGATCCCTTGCGCAGCGCCACACGGGTCAGGCCGCCGGGAACGATGGTGATCTTGTCCCCGCACAGGATATACGGTCGCAAATCCACATGCCGCGGCTCGATGGCGCCGTCCACGAAACAGGGAGCGGTGGAAAGGGTGATGGTCGGTTGGGCGATGTAATTGCGCGGGTCTGCTTCCACCCGGCGGCGGAATTCCTCGCGCTGCTCCGCGGTGCTGTGCGGACCAATCAGCATGCCGTATCCGCCCGATTCGCCCACCGCCTTGACCACCAGCTTATCGAGATTGGCGAGGGTATGCTTCAACTCCTTCGGATCCGAGCACAGATAGGTATCCACGTTGTCGAGGATGGGGTCTTCGCCCAGGTAGTAGCGGATGATTTTCGGCACATAGGCGTACATCGCCTTGTCATCGGCAACCCCGGCGCCGATGGCGTTGCCAATGGCGACGCGCCCGGCGCGGTAGGCGTTGAAAAGCCCCGGCACGCCCAGCATGGAATCCGCGCGGAAGGTCAGGGGATCGAGAAAATCGTCGTCAATGCGGCGGTAAATGACATCCACGCGCTTCAGCCCGGAGGTGGTGCGCATGTACACGGTGTTGTCGTGGGTCAGCAGATCGCGGCCCTCGACCAGTTCGATGCCCATCAACCGCGCCAGGAAGGTGTGTTCAAAATAAGCGGAGTTGTAAACGCCGGGCGTGAGCAGCACGATATTCGGATCGTGAACATGGGGAGGCGCCAGGGCGGTGAGCGCATTCAACAGGGCCTGCCCGTAATGTTCGATGGATGACACCCCGTAATTGGTGAAAACCACGGGAAAGACCCGTTTCATCACCTGCCGGTTGGTCAGCATGTAGGACACGCCGGAAGGCACCCGCAGGTTGTCTTCCAGCACCCGGAACTCGCCGTTGGGCATGCGGATCAGGTCGGTGCCCGCCACGGTGATGTAAATGTCGCGGGGGGCCTTGACTCCCCGCATCTCCCGCCGGAAATGTTTGCATGACAGCGCCAGGTCGCGGGGCGCCGCGCCATCGCGGAAAATTTTCCCCTCGCCGTAGATATCCCTCAGAAAAAGGTTGAGGGCGGTGATGCGCTGGGTCAGGCCTTTCTCAATGACCGCCCATTCGCTGGCGGTGATGAGGCGCGGCAGCAGATCATACGGGAAGATGCGTTCGGCTCCTTCATCCTTGCCGTAGACCGTGAAGGTGATGCCCTGGTTCAGAAAGGACAGGTCGGCGGCCTGCTGGCGGCGCGCCAGTTCCTCCGCCCCGAGTTGGCGGATGCGCTGGTGCAATTCGCGGTAATGGGTGCGCGGCGCGCCCGGGCGCTCGAACATTTCGTCGTAAGCGCCGGGAACTTCCGTGTATTGCCCGAAAGGAGCCGATGCGGCCTTGGCTGCCCCCACCATGCCCGCATCCAATTCCGGGATGACGCACCCTGTCAAGAAATATTTTCCCGGTAATCTGGTGGAATATCACCCCTGCTCACTGACAGCCTGGCGTCCGGACCACTGTTTCACGGGATCGTTTTCAACAAGAAACAGGCGGATTGATGGTGGGCAGATTGCGGCAGGCCGGGATTGTCCGGTGAAGATACCCTGCGGCGACGCATTTTGATTCAAGGCGCCAAACCCAGCGGCTGGGCGGCCGCAGCGGCGGACGAAGGAGGCTGGTTGGCGCCGTCGCAGGCGCCATCCACGCCGGGGCAGATGGTGAGTTCCACCTCTCCTGAAGTTCCCAGCCGGATGGGTTGCCCGCTGGTGTCCACGGTCTGGGCGCCATAACCCAGTAATACAGAAGGTCCCTGCACGCTGGCGGCGATGGACAGATCGGCTGGATCCGCTCCTTCGGAAGTAGGTTTGAGCCTCAGCGCGTACTCATTGCCCCCGCGAAAGGGATTTTCGACCTGCAAAAAGCAGCGCCCCCGCGTGTTGTTCTCCGGGTCCGGTTCGCAATCCACCCACAGGCTATCCTGCTGGGTTAGCGCGCGATCCGGCAGTCCGGGAACGCCCATGCCATCAGCGCCGGCCACGGTAATGTCGAGCCGCGTCACCTGGATGCCTTCGATATCCCGCAACCGGAATATCACGGTGGTTTCGCCGCCGCCGCAGGCGGTCGCGAGAACCGGCAGCGCCAGCGTGATCGCCAGAACGCCCGGGGACAAGGGAAGCAGAGGTTTCACCATGCGCTCATTTCCGGATCGGCAGAGGCGCCGCGGGCCCCGCGCTGGTGGTGGACAGGATGATGACGGGGGTGGCGACGACGGCCACGGCAACTCCGATGGCGGTCCAGAACCACCACTTTTCCGTGACGGATTCGTGCTTCAATGGTTGCAGCAGCAAATCCAGTTGAAGCGTCTGTCCTTCTTCACAGGTGATTTCCCGGCGTTCGGAGACATGATTGGGCAGACGCGCGGCTATCATGTGTTTTCCTGGCGACACCTTGCGCTCAAGGCGCAGCGGCGCGGGTCCGAGCACAACGCCATCCAGTTCAATGAGGGCGCCTGCGGGCGCGCTGTTCACCACCAGGGTGGCGTGTGGGTCGGCGGCCGGGACGAGGCTTTTCACCGCTCCGGAGACAAAGCTGTTCCAGTCCGCGCCCGCGGTGGCGGTGGAACTGGACAAACTGCGCTCGAAAGCCCGGTCATTCACGTCCAGCAACCGCAAGTCGAGCATGGTGGTTTCGCCCAGGGAGCCCAGCCCGACCAGCAGCATTTTACGAACACCCAGTTTTTCTCCCGCCTTGCGGAAGCAGGCGCTGGCCCCGGCGCAGGCGTCCAACTCTCCGGGCTGAAGGCGCGCCGCCGCCGTGGCGGGCCCCATGACATCATAGCCGCGCTCGCGGGCGCTGTCCCCGGCGACCTTCTCAATGGCGCTGACAGCCGCAGGCTCCACGCCCAGTGACTGATACACGATGACCGCCATGCGCTCCGGGTCCTTGCTCTGCGCCGCGGCGCACACCGGAGCAAGCGTCAACAACAGCGTCATGGCGAACAACCGCGCGCCATCCCCAATTTCTGAACAGAGTTTCATGTGGCTACGTCCCAAGATAGCGCGCGACCGCGCGGCAATCAACATGCGCCAACCGGGCTTTGCCTGAGGGAGTCCGGTATTTTACAGTGCCATTCAACCAATGCATTGGAAGGATTTTCCATGACCAGCCGCCCGATTGTGTTGTCCGCCGTCTTGCTCCTGCTGTCCGCCGCTTGCTCCGGTGGGTCCGCGAAGCTGGCCGGAGAGGACGCGGCCCCGCCATCCCGGGATGGAACGGAAACCGCCTCCGCGGATATTCCGGCGGCCTGCGAAGGAAAAATTTCCGCGGCCCCTGGTCTGGAAATCACGATGGATTATTGGGAGGGAGATGGCGCCGTGTCCGTGGCGGAGTTTGTTGCGCCCGCGGGTTGCGTGCTCCGGGTGGAAAGCGATGTTCCCTGGATCAAATCCAGCGATGGCCGCGTGGAACTCATCCGTGAGGGAATGACCAGCGGACGCATCCAGGGCGTGGTCAGGGCGGCGGCGGAAGGATTGGAGCCGGTGAGTATCACCGTCCGGGTGAATGCGCTGGTGAAACCACCCGCCGGAGCGAGCCGGCGCGTGTTGATCATTGGCATAGATGGCCTGCGTCCCGACGCCCTGCAGGCCGCTGGAACCACGGCGCTGGCGCTTCTGCAACGGAAGGGCGCGTGGACCATGAAAGCCGGCACGCAACTCGACGCCATCACCAAAAGCGGTCCCGGCTGGGCTTCCATTCTCACTGGCGCCGAAGCGGGCAAGCACCGCGTGGATAGCAACGACGATCTGGCGGAAATCAATCACGCGGAATATCCCACCCTGGCCGGGCGCGCCGATATGCTGGGCATTCCAGCGGTCTTCGCTTCCCAATGGATCAAACTCGCCAACCTGATCGAAGAGAGGCGGCGCAAGGATATCAAACTGGGCGAGGCCCGCGATGTCGCGGAGTTCATGGCGGACATGATCCGCCGCAAAAACCTGGCGCTGCATTTCATCCACTTTGACGACGTGGATCGCAATGGTCATCTGACGGGATTCTCCGTGGAAAATCCCGATTACCTGCGCGCCATCCGATCCGTGGATCGCCATGCCGGGAACTTGTTGAACGCCATCCTCGATCGTCCGGATATCGTCCGGGAAGACTGGCTGATCGGGGTGACCACCGACCATGGCGGCGAGGGCAACGATCATGGTCCGAAGAACGCGGCCAACCGGACCATTCCGCTGATTTTCGCCGGACCTTCGATCGCTCGTGGAGAAATGCCCGGAGAGGGTTACAGCCAGATGGACGTTTATCCAACCGCCTTCGCTTTTCTGGGACACGCGCCCCGGCCGGACTGGAAACTCGACGGGAAGAACCTCGTTCCGGCCCTGACGCAAGAGAAGCCTTGATTTCCGGCGGGGCCTGATCCATTGCTTCACGCCGTGACGGACCATGAAAATCGGCGATGTGAACATCACCAATCCGACCACGCTGGCGCCCATGGCGGGCTGCACCAGCGTCCCTTTCCGGCTGATCTGCCGGGAGTGGGGCGCTGGCATGGTTTATACCGAGATGGTCAGTTCGGTGGGGCTTCACCGCTCGTCCGGAAAGACCATGGAATACCTGCGCACCGATCCCGCGGAAGAACATGTCGGCATGCAACTCTTCGGCAATGACGGCGCCGCGCTGGAGACCGCCGCGGGCGTGCTGGAACGGATGGGCGCCGCGGTGGTGGATATCAACATGGGCTGCCCGGTGCGCAAGATCACCAGCCTGGGATGTGGTTCGGCGCTGTTGCGCAATCCAGCGGAGGCCGCCCGGGTGGTGAGCGCAGTGAAACGCGGAACCCGGCGTCCGGTCACGGTGAAAATCCGGACGGGCTGGGATTCCGCCTCCATCAACGCCTGGGAAGTGGCGAAGGCGGTGGAGGATGCGGGAGCCGCGGCGGTGACGGTGCATGGCCGCACCCGGGCGCAGGGATACGAGGGCCAAGCCAACTGGGATATCATTGCGCGGGTCAAGCAGGCGGTAAAAATCCCGGTGATTGGCAATGGGGATATCACCACTCCGGAACATGTCCGGCGCATTTATGAGCAGACCGGTTGCGATGGCGTGATGATCGGGCGCGGCTCCCTGGGCAATCCATTCATTTTCGCGGTGATCAACCGGGCGTACGGATTGCCGCATCGCCCTTGGCCTCCAACTCTGTCAGCGGTGCTGGAGACCATCCAGCGCCACCTCGATCTGGCTGTGGATCACGACCATGGAGATGAAAAACGCGCCATGGTCAAAATGCGCAAGCATGTTCTCTGGTACACCAAGGGCTTGCGCGGCGGAGCGGATGTGCGGCGGTCGCTCAACACGGTGAGCACCCGCGAACAGGCCATGAACCTGATCGCGGACGCCTTTCACAAGGGCTATACGCCCGAACGCTACGAAAACTGGGAAGGCTTCCCGGAAATCCGCGAAGGATGAGGACCTCCGCCGCCGTAGCCGCCGGTCATTCCACCCACCAGGCGGCGCCTTCGGCGCCATCCTTGACGATCACGCCAAGCCCGGCCAGTTGCTCGCGGATGGCGTCGGACCGGGCCCAATCCTTGTTGCGGCGGGCTTCCAGGCGTTCGTTCATCAGAGCCTCCACCTGATTCACATCAATGCCCTTGCGGGCGGCGGAAGTTTTGCGGCGCTGATCCAGGTAGGTGTTGGGTTCGTGGGTGAAAAGGCCGAATACCTGACCCATGTCGCGCAGCATTCCCAGGGCTTCGCGCAGCAGATCGGCGCGCGCATCCGGATTCATCTGCTTCCAGGCGGGAGTCTTGACCTTGTTGTCGAGGGCTTCGTTGACCGCCCGCAACAGATTGGCCAGCGCCGCCAGTCCGCCCGGGGTGTTGAAGTCGTCGTCCATGGCTTCGCAAAATTCATCCAGCGGGTTCTGACCGAACACCAGTTCGAACCGGCTTTGTCCCTTGAGGGGATCCGCTCCCGCCAGCCGGTGGTTCAGGCGGCGCAAGGTTTCATAGCAGTAGTCCACGCGCGCCTCGGCTTCGCGCACCGCGCCGTCGTGAAAATTGATCGGGCTCCGGTAATGAGTGGTCAGCATGAAATAGCGGATGCTTTCGCCAGTGAACTCCTTGAGGATGTCGCGGATGGTGAAGAAATTTCCCAGCGACTTGGACATTTTTTCGTGGTTGACGTTGACGTGCCCATTGTGCATCCAGACGCGGACAAAGGGTGCGCCGGTGGCCGCGCAACTCTGGGCGATTTCGTTTTCGTGGTGCGGGAACTGAAGATCAATGCCGCCGCCATGGATATCGAAATATCCGCCCAGGTATTTCGTGCTCATGGCCGAGCATTCGATATGCCAGCCCGGACGCCCCTTGCCCCATGGCGAATCCCACGCGGGTTCTCCCGGCTTGGCCGTCTTCCATAGCGCAAAATCCAGCGGATCGTTCTTCTGCTCACTGACCTCGACGCGGGCGCCCGCAAGCAAATCATCCAGATGGCGTCCGGATAGTTTGCCATACTCCGGAAATTTGCGGACGTTGTAATAGACATCACCGTTGGACACATAAGCATGGCCATTGTCCACCAAGGTTTTCACCATGGCGATGATTTCATCCATGTGCGTGGTCACTTTGGGCTCGATATCCGCGGGCAGCACGTTGAGCGCGCCCATGTCGGCCCTGCATTCCTCGACAAACCGGGCGCTCAAAGCGAGGGGGTCTTCCCCTTTTTCCCTGGCGCGGGTGATGATCTTGTCGTCAATGTCCGTGTAGTTGCGGACAAAAACCACTTCGTAGCCGCGGTATTCCAGGTAACGATGCACCACATCGAACACCACATACATGCGTCCGTGACCCAGGTGGCACAGGTCGTACGTGGTTACGCCGCAGGCGTACATGCGCACCCTGTTTCCCTGCAGGGGCGTGAAGATTTCCTTTTCCCGGGTCAGGCTGTTGTGGATACGAAGCGTCATATATTCCGGACCTGTGTCCTTTCCCTCGTATTCAAGGGGGACATACCATAGCGGCGATTTCCCGGGCTTGGCAATTTCATGCAAGGGAAGGGACGGACGCCATCCATCCTGGAGCTTTTTTGCAGCATCCATTGGACATTTGGCCTCCGTTTCTCGTCCACCGGCGCCTATTCCTGGGCGCCGCCCTGTGTGGAGTCGAAGCGGGTCCCGCCATCGCCCGGATCAACCACCGTGGCCCGCATCGAAGGCCCGCCCCTCCCCGGCAGAGCCGGGGAGGGGCCAAGCCCCGCGCGCGGGCGCATCGCGCCCGCCGCCCCGCCCCCGCCCCCGCCGCCACAGGCGGCGCCAGCCCGCCGCTTTTCGTGCGCGGTATCGGGATTGCGGCCGCGACAGGGATGGCGGTCCCGCATGTTCCGTTCGTGCGCCGGTGGTGGTGTGGAGCGGGGTCTTCGCGTTGGCGCGGCGCCCGGGAGCAGGCGGGACCGTGGGGCGGGCGAGGGCGGGGCCACAGCGCCGGATGGCGCTGGCGCGGGGCTTGGCCGCCGCTGCCTTGCGGCAGCGGCGGCGGGCCATTGTCCGCATGAACCGGAATACCGGAGACGAAATGAAATTGCTGGCCATTGCTCCCTGGCCAGACTCCCGCGTACACTGGGGTTTCCAGACCGGGCGGGGGGATCGCGGATAAAAATCCGAGGAAAGTCCGGGCTCCACAGGGCGGGATGCCGGTTAACGGCCGGCCGGGGCGACCCGAGGGATAGCGCCACAGAAAACACACCGCCTGGCCGCGGCCAGGTAAGGTCGAACCGGTGGTGCAAGAGACCACCGCGGCGTCAGCAATGACGCTGGCACGGCAAGCCCCATCCGGAGCAAGGCCGAATAGGAGCGCGGCGTCCGGAGCAATCCGGACGCGGGGATGGCCCGTCCCAGGCGTTCGGGTCGGCTGCTTGAGGCGCGGAGCAATTCGCGTCCCAGAGGAATGATCACCACGCCGCGAAAGCGGCGGACAGAACCCGGCTTATACGCCCGTGTCTGGAGTTTTCACCGGGGCGCACGCATCCGTGCGCAGTGACCCCCATGCCTGCACACTGGGATGATCCATTTCATCAACCACGCGATGAGGGCGGCGAAAAACCCGCTGATCGCTTCTTCCTGATGAAATTCCTTTGGGGGGCGTACCTCTTCATCACAGTGAATTTCGGGTTTCTGGCCTTCATCATCCGCGAGTCGCGCCAAACGCCTCCTCCACCCCTGCCGTCATTCATGTTGCCGCTGTTCGCCGCCATGGCCGCCGTTTTCCTGCTGCTGATTCCCGCGCTCTCGCCGCTGCTGGCGAAACGGACATCCTACCAGACCTGGTGCGTGGTGCGCTGGGCCTGTGCGGAGTCCGCCGCGGCCATTGGACTTGCCCACCACATCATCGGCGGAGAGCACTGGACCCTGATCGCTTTTCTGGGCGCCGCCTGGGTTTGCCAATGGCGCATGCGCCCTGGCGAATCAAGCGAGTGCGCATATAACCAGTTGCGCAAGGCGAATTGAGCGGCGCGTATCCATGATGCTGAAGGATATTTTCACCGATGGTCTGGTGGCCGCCGGCGCGCTGATCTGGTGCTGGCGGCTGCGCGTGCTTTTCCAACGGGTTGATTCGCCGCCCGCGCCATCGCCGCGGCCGCGCGTGTCCATCATCATTCCCGCCCGGAACGAAGCCCACAACCTGCCCGCGCTGTTGCGGTCGCTGCGGGCGCTGGAGGAAAAGCCGCACGAGATCATCGTGGTGGATGACAACTCCAGCGACGGCACGGGCGATGTGGCGAAGTCCCATGGCGCATCCGTGCTCCCGGCGCCGCCGCTTCCCGCGGGTTGGAACGGCAAACCCTGGGCTTGCACGGTTGGGGCGCGTGAGGCCACCGGTGATTTGTTGCTGTTCATGGATGCGGACACATCGCTTTCGCCTGACGCAATGACCCGCGCGGTGGATGTTTTCACCGCCAACCGCATGGGCCTGCTCTCCCTCACCCCATGGCATTTGACTACATCGGCCTGGGAGCTTTTTCAGGGCGTGTACCATGCGCTCTTTCTGGTGGCGGCTCCGGTGCGAATGGATCGTGGTCATTCCCATCGCTTTGCCATCGGCCAGTTCATGCTGATCCGCCGCGATCTCCATGATCGCATCGGAGGGCACGAAGCCATTCGCGGCGTGATCACCGAGGATGCCGCCCTGGCGGCGAATGTCATGGCGGCTGGAGAGACGGTGGGCGCCATCGCCGGTCAGCCCTGGCTGCGGGTGCGCATGTATCCTGAAGGTTTTCGCGCGTTCCTGCATGGCTGGCGGCGCAGTTTCGCGGCGGGATTGGGGGCGGGCGGAATGCGCACATCCATGGAAGTCTTTCTGGCCATCACGTTCCTGTTGGGGGTCCCCTGGAAATTTCTGGAGGCGGCGGCGGAAGGTTGGATTGTCCGGGGAGCGGTTTTGGGCGCGGCGCTGCTGGTTTTGTGGATGGACTTGGCGCTCCGCCAGCGGCGGTTGGGTCAATTCCCGGTGTGGACCGCCCCCCTGTATCCGATCTTTCTGGCGGTGTTCATCTTTGTGAGCCTGCGCGCGCTGGTTGATCGCCTGACCCGCCGCTCCATCGAATGGAAAGGCCGCCTGATTGATGTGGAATAACAGCCGCCTTGCCCGGCGCGCGGCGGACGGATAAACCTGCCGCGTTTTCATGAACAGCTAGGCGCCGCGCCGGCGCCGCATTGGAGGTAACGCCCATGGGCATGCGTGAAATGGTCGAGGAACTACGCCAGCAAAAGGAAAAAATCCGGGCCATGGGAGGCGAGGCCCGCGTCGTCCGGCAAAAGGATCGCAACAAGTTGACCGTCCGCGAGCGCCTGGACATCCTCTTTGATCCTGGCAGCTTTCTCGAAATCGGCGCGCACGCCACGCCATATTACGAAGGCCCCTTTTCGCAGGACCCGCCCGCACCGGCCGATGGCTGTGTCTGCGGGTATGGCAAGATCAACGGACGTCCCGCCGCGTGCATCGCCTATGATTTCACCGTCATGGGCGGCTCCATCGGACCCGTGGGCGAGGTCAAGGCCACCCGCATCCGCGAACTGGCGCTGAAATGGCGCATGCCGGTTGTCTGGCTGATTGACTCCGCGGGGGCGCGCGTCTCCGGCGCCAGCGCCGATCCATCCCAGATATCCCGCTTCGCCGATTCCGGATACCTGTTCCGGGAACAGGTGGTGATGAGCGGCGTGGTTCCCCAGGTCGCCGCCATGGTGGGACCCGGAGCGGCGGGCACCGCATATATCCCGGGCTTGGCGGATTACGTGCCGATGGCGAAAGGCGTGTCGTCCATGGCGCTGGGCGGCCCGCCGCTGGTGCGCGCGGTCGTCGGCGAGAAGATCACGGAAGAAGAACTGGGTGGTTCGGGCGTGCATAACCGGGAATCCGGCGTGGCGGACGGCGAATTTGAAACCGACCGCGATGTTATCGCCGCCATCAAGGAATACCTGTCGTATTTCCCTTCCCACTGCGAGGAGCATCCGCCGGTGCGGGATGCGGAGCCTCCTGCCGGGGACTCCGAACGCCTGCTCGACATCATCCCGGAGAACGCCCGTCGCGCCTACGACGTGCGCCAGGTGATCAAACATATCGTGGATGGCGGACGTTTTTTTGAAATCAAGCCCCTGTGGGCGAGGAATATTGTCACTTGTCTGGCCCGTGTCGAAGGGCGAAGCGTCGGTGTGGTGGCTTCCAATCCCATGCATCTGGGCGGCGTGCTGGATGTGGATAGCAGCGACAAGGCCGCGCGCTTCATCAATATCTGCGACGCATTCCGCATACCGTTGCTGTTCCTGGTGGATGTTCCCGGGTTTCTCATCGGAAGCAAGGTGGAGAAGGCGGGCATCATCCGCCATGGCGCGAAGATGTTGTACGCAGTGTCCAGCGCGACCGTGCCCAAGGTGACGATTGTGCTGCGCAAGGCTTACGGCGCCGGTTATTACGTGATGTGCGGGCGCGCCTACGAACCCGATTATATCGCCGCGTGGCCGGGCGCCGAGATCGCCGTCATGGGGCCCGAGGGCATGGTCAGCATTTTCGCCAACAAGATGCTGGAGGCGCTGCCAGATGATGAGCGCCGCCAGGCCATGGCCGGCATGGCGGAGAACCTGCGGCCGCATATCTCGCCCTACAAGGCGGCGGGCTACGGCGCCATTGATGACATCATTGATCCCCGCGACACCCGGCAGGTGATTGCCCGCGCGCTGGAGTACGCGGCGCGCAAGCGCGTGGATCGTCCGTTCCGGCGCCGCGAGGTCAGTCCGGTCTGATGGTTCAATCCTGCCCAGAGCCGTCATTCGCGCGCCTGAAAGGACACCGCATGAACCCATCCGTTCCCCCGCCAGAGTCGTACCCCCATCACATGACGTCGGCCAACGGCATTCGTTTTCATTACGTGCGGAAAGGGGATGGGCCGGCCTTGTTTTTGCTGCACGGATTTCCCGAGAGCTGGTATTCGTGGCGCAACCAACTCGATGGCCTGTGCGGAGGTTTCACCGTCATCGCGCCGGATTTGCGCGGCTACGGTCTCACGGACAAACCGCGCGGCGGCTACGATATTCCCAACCTGGCGAAGGATGTTCGTGAACTGGCCCGCGTGCTGGGCCACGAGCGGATTTTCCTGGCGGGCCATGACTGGGGCGGCGCGCTCGCCTGGGCGGTCGCGGGCCTGTATCCAGAGTTCGTGCGCAAGTTGGCGGTGCTGAACTGTCCACATCCGCTGGTGATGCGGAAATTTCTGATCAGACCCCGGCAGATGCGCAAGAGCTGGTACATGTTTTTCTTTCAGTTGCCCGGACTTCCCGAGCGCTTGATCGAGCGGGATATCCGCGGCTGGACCGCGCGCACCTTCAAGGGCTATGCGCACCGCCGCGAGGTGTTCACGCCAGAGGTGCTGGGGCATTTGGCCAATGAATTGTCGCGCCCGGGAACCATTCGTGGCGGTGTCAACTGGTACCGCGCGGCGTTCCGGAGCATCGCCAACCCGCCGCGCATTGGTCCGGTGCGCGCGCCGTCATTGATGTTGTGGGGAACGCGGGATCCCGCGCTTGGTAAAGAGATGGCCGATCCCCATTTGTACAAGGGGCTGGCGGATGATTACCGCGTTGAATGGAACGAAAATTCTGGCCACTGGCTTCAGCAGGAAGAACCCGCCTGGGTCAATGATCGCCTGCAGGCATGGTTTGGGAGCGGGAATTGACCCCCCCCGCCCGGAGCGTGTCCCCGGGCGGAGAGGTTACCCGGCTTAGGTTTTAACCGGTGATCCACCAATTGGAGCCATCGGAAATGATGGTCAGGGAGCCATAGGCGGTATCCAACGACGCCGTTGTCGCTCCATCAATGGTGATGGTGTTGGTGCTGCTGGTGATGCGCTTGAATACCAGCACGCGACCGGCATTATCCCCTCCCGCCGCGGGCAGGGTGATGGTCAGGCATGGTTTGTTACGGCGCCGCGGCGCCCGTTGGCGAGGCGCTGGCTGGAGATGCGCCGCCGGTTCCCGCGGGTGGTTTGGTCAGCGAGTTCTGAATGGTTTTGATGCGCGCCAAGGCGTCCTGCGCCTCGCGCAGGCGGCGTGAAAGTTCCACCACTCCGGGGGTTTCATTGGAACCGCGTTTCATCAGATAGCGGTAGTATTCCGAATTGGTGGTCAGCACCATGCGCGTGGTCTCCCCCATGGTGCGCGCATAGGTCTGCAACGTGCGGTTGAAACTGAAAAAATCCGGATCGAGGTTGGTCGCCTCGGCGTAAATTTTGGCCGCCTGCGCGTCGCCATCGCCTTCCACCTCGCGGGCGCGCCGCTCGGCCTCTGACTGGATGGTCAATAATTCGCGCTCCATGTCGCCGAGAATGCGCGAGCGCTCTCCCTGTCCTTCCGAACGGTAGCGTTCGGCCATTTTGTTGCGTTCGCTGATCATGCGGGCGTACACGTTTTTGCGCACCTCCTCCACGTAATTGATGCGCTTGATCCGGACATCGCGCAGTTCGATGCCGTATTCATTGGCGATGATTGGCTGGGCGCGCCGCAGCATATCGTCCATGATTTTTTCGCGGCCCCGGGTGATGCGGAATTCCAGGTCCTCGTCCTGCACGCCGCCCATGCCCGTGGCGGATTCATCCATGCGTTGCCGCTCTTCCCGGATGCGGTTGATGATGGCGCTGCTGGTGTCGCTGCGCACGATTTCAATCAGCCGGTTTTCGGTGATGAATTGCCGCACCACCGAGTCAATCACATCGTCCAGTCGGGACTGGGCTCCGCGCTCGTCGCCAACGGATTTCATGAATTTGAGCGGATCAATGATGCGCCAGCGCGCGGTGGCGTCCAGCCAGATGAACCGCTTGTCCTGGGTGGGGATCTCGTTGGTTTCGCCATCCCAGCGGATAAGGCGGCGGTCGAAATAACGGGCGTCCTGCCATGGCGCCTTGAAGTACAGGCCGGGGTCCTGGATCGCCTTGATGGGCTCGCCGAACTGCGTAACCACCACCTGCCGTGTCTCGCTGACCACGAACAGGGATTCATAGAAAATCCAAATGGTGATGACGGCGATGACCAGCCAGAAGATGCGGAAGAGGCTCATTTTCCGCCTCCTTCCGCCGGCGCCGGGGATTTGTTGAGATCAAGCAGCGGCAGCAGGCCCTTCTGGTCCGGGTCCACGATGAAGATTTCCTTCACGCGCGGCAAGACGGCTTCCATGGCCTCGATGTACAGGCGACGGCGGGTGACATCGGGCGCCTTCAGATATTCCTCATAGATGCGCAGAAATTTGGACACCTCGCCGGAGGCTTCGTTGATGCGGTTGATGCGATACCCTTCCGCGCGCTGCAAGCGGTTCAAGGCCTCGCCGCGGGCCAGCGGAATGCGTTTGTTGTATTCGCGCTGCGCCTCGTTGCGCAGTTTCTCACGATCCTGTTCGGCCTTGTTGACTTCGTTGAACGCGGGGGCGACGGGTTCGGGCGGTTTCACATTCTGCAATTGGACCGTGACGATGTTCACGCCGGTTTTGTAGAGATTCATCTTCTCCTGGAGTTGGGTTTTCACCGCGTTTTCAATCTCCGCGCGGCCCACGGTCAACACCTGATCCACCGTGCGGTCGCCCAGGACGCTGCGCATGATGGACTCGCTCATGTCGCGCAGGGTTTTCACCGGCTCGGCGTTCTGGAACAGATACTCGCGCGGATCGGAGATGCGGTACTGCACGACCCATTCGACATCGGCGATGTTGAGATCGCCCGTCAGCATCAGCGATTCCGAATTGTGGGATTCCGGCGAGTAGGTGGTCTCCTTGCCGGCGGACTGGGTGCGGAAACCAAACTCCTCCTTGAGCACGCGGCCCGTGGCGACCTTTTGAACGCGGTCAATTCCAAAAGGCAGCTTCATGTGGAAGCCCGGATCGGAGATGGAATGAAATTTTCCCAGCCGGAGCACCACGCCCTGCTCCTCTGGCTGGATGCTGTACCCCGAACTGAAGACCGCGATGATCAGCAACAGGGCTGCCAACCCTCCCGCGATCATCCCGGACAGTCCCTCTGGAACCGGGGGAAGGCCGGAATCGCCGCCGGATTTCTTCCGTCTGCGCGGTGGGGAGGAAGGCGGAGCGCCGTCTGTTTCGCCGGATTCGCCGTAGGGGTCCCAAGGCATGGGCGTGATTCCTTAGAAGGAGTTTACGCCGCCTTCTTAAGAACAGCGGATCACCCTGTCAAGCATGCCCCTGCGGGGAGGGGAAGGATTATCCAGCGGAATGATCCGGCGACGGCTGATTGCCCGGGAGCAGGCCATGCAGGCCAAATTCCAGCAGTTCGCTGACGAGATCCTTCACCGAGTGGACAGCGCCCGGCGCGCCGCCCAGCGTGCGGATCAACACCTCGCGCAACCCGCCGATGATCATTGCGGCGATGACGTTTTCATTGACCGTGCGGATGAATCCATGCTCCGCGCCTTGGCGCAGCGCCCCCGCCACCATGTCGTGCATATAATCGTAGAACTCGCGGATCATGCGCTCGGTCGGCGGATCAATGCCGCGCTCCTCAAGAAACAGCGCGCGGGTCATGTCCGGGCTTTGCAGCATGCGCGAGAGCACGCGCTCGAAATTGTCGTGCAGTTCACGCTCCGCCGATCCGCTTTCCGGGTGGACGATCCGCACGCAGGCCTTGAGTTCCTCCAGATAACCGCGCAACAGTTCCGCGAACAACGCTTCGCGCGAGGCGAAATACTGGTAAAATGCTCCGCGGGAAAGGCCCGCCGCCCGGATGACATCGTCCACGGTGGTGTTGGCGTATCCCTGTCCGGCCACCAGACGCGCGGTGGCCGCCAGGATTTCCTCCCGGCGCTGGTTGCGCCGCCGGGCTGCGCGCAATGAACGTCCGTCTTCCAGCACGCCTTTCACGCGGACGGCCTTTCCGGCGCAACGCCGTTCTCCACCCAGCCGGCGATCACCTGCCGTGTTTGTTTCGCCAGGTCCGGGATATCTTCAGAGGAGCAGCCTTCTGTTTCGATCTGCGCGCCCAGCAGAACCCGGATGGTCCCGGGCGTGAACCAGTTGCTGCCCTTGTGATTGATGTCATGGATACCCGCGATCGCCATGGGAACGACCGGCAGGCCCGCATCACGGGCGATGTGGAACACGCCGGTGCGGAACTCCCTGACCTTGCCGTCGAGCGTGCGGTGCGCTTCCGGAAACGCCAGAATGGACAGCCCCTCGGCGGCGCGGGAGCGCGCGATGGATATGGTTTCGTGGGTGCGGCCCGTGGTGCGCGGAAACACAGGGATTCCGCCGGTATGTTTCATCACCCATCCGTAACCCGGAATGCGGAAATGCCAGGCGTTCATCATGCCGCAGAATGGGGTGGGGATCGCCACGCAGGCGATGTGGCCGTCGAGCACGCTGACATGGTTCTGGCAATACAGGCTGGGCCGGGTGGGATCAAATCCCGGCGCCCGGACGATCTCCACGCGGTTGAATCCCAGATACACGCACCAGGACATCAGCTTCGCGGCGATGGGATTGAGTTTGCGGTAGGGCAGAAACGGCATCGTGAAAAGCACGCAGGCGGATGCGATGAGCATCCAGGCGAAGGATGCGGGCCACATCCAGAATGTCACGGGGATGGTGAGCCATGGCTTGCGCATATTTCACGCCACCCTGATGTGCAGCGCCGCGGGCAGCACCTTCATGCCGAGCGGACGCAAGGTGACGACCTCTCCATCCACCATCGCGGGGAGCGGGTCTTGGATCATGAAACGGATTTCCTTCGCCTGTTGCTGGGACAGCGCCGGGTTGCTGAAATGTGTTCCACGGAAGATTTTTGGAAACGTGGCGAGCAGGGACATGCGTTCCATCGCGCCGGCGCGGATCACATCGAATGTTCCGTCGCTGGGGTTGGCGTTGGGGGCCATCATCATTTTGCCGCCGGTGAAACGCGAATTATTGATGGACAGAAACGTGAGGGGAGCTGAATCCAGCGCGCCTCCATCCACGGTGAAAGGCAGGGGCCGGGGGTGGAGCGAGGCCACGCACGAGACAACCCCCGCCACATACCCGGCTTCTCCGAGAAATTTGAACCGTTTGTTGGTCAGGTCGCCGACATCGGCCACGAACCCGATGCTGAAGATATTGATGAAATGCAGCGTTCCTTTGTCGTGTTGCGTTTCGATCACGTCCACGGGTTGTTCGCGGCCCGTGAGCAATGCGCGAAGCGCCCAGCCGTCATCGGCGGGCCCAAAATCACGCAGAAATGAATTGCCCGTGCCCAGCGGAATCGCCGCCAGCACCGGGGCTTCTTCGCCGGCCGCCGGAAACAATCCGTTGATGATCTCAAACGAGGTTCCATCGCCGCCCATGGAAATGAATTTGCGGTAACCTTGCGCCCACGCCTCGCGCGCGAACGCCGTGGCGTCGCCCGGCGCGCGGGTGTGGCGTACTTCGGGATTCAGGCCTGCCGAGCGAATCCGCTCCAGCCGCCGCGGAGCGAGTTTCCCGCAGCGGCCAGCGCCCGCATGCGGATTGACAATGCAGAACCATTTATCCGCCGGGCTCATATCGGACGAAGCGCCTCCTCGCGGGTGAGGGACTCGCGGATTTCGCGGGCCAGCGCCTCTCGCTTGATCTTCATCGAGGCGGTGCGCGGAAATGGCTGGCTCCAGTTGAGCACGTGGGAGACGCGGCGAAAATCCGCGAGCAGGCGGTTGCGCGAGCGCAGTTCAGTCAGGCCATGGTTGAGATCGGCTCCGGGGCTCCATCGAATGGCGATGACAAGTTGTTCGCCGATCATCGAGCCGGCGGGCCATATGTAGCTGTCCGCGAAGATACAGAATTCCTCGGCCCCCGGCAGCCCGGCCAGGCTGGATTCCACATCCTCCGGATACACGTTTTTTCCGCCCGCGGTGACGATGAGGTTTTTCCGGCGGCCCACCAGATGCAGGTGATCCGACGCATCGAGCCATCCCAGATCGCCGGTGCGCAGCCATCCATCCGCCATGGTTTCAGCGGTGAGTTCCGGATTGTTGAGATAGCCGCGCATCAGGTTGGGGCCGCGCGCCCATACCTCGCCCGGGCCGCTGGAATCGGGGGCGTGAATCCGGATTTCCACGCCGGGAATGGGGCGTCCCACCGAGTCGCCGCGCCACGGCGAAAGCCCGTTCACCGTCAGCACCGCGCCCGCTTCGGTCAGGCCGTACCCGATCACGACTGGCAGCCCGCGATCATAAAACCAGCGCGCCAGGAACTCGGGGACAAAGGCGCCGCCGGCGAAGATCAGACGAAGCCTGCCGCCAAATTCATCATGCAGCGGCTTGAGCAGCAGGCGGCTCAAGCCGTGGCTGGGCGTCCGCAGGGTGAGTTCCCTGTTGATGCGCGCGCCCATGTCGAACAGATCCCGCGCCAGCGGCGAGCGCGACGAAGTTTTCTCCTCGATGCGCCGCTTCAGCGCTTCCAGCAGCAGCGGCACCGCCGCCATGTGGGTGATTTGATAGTGGCGCAAGGTCCACGCGAGATATTCCGGACGCAGCGTGCGCTGGTGCACGACAGTTCCGCCGGTGAGCAGCGGGATCAGGAAACCGCTCATGAAGTCAATCGCGTGGTTGGATGGAAGGATGGAGAAGAAGCGGTCGCCGGGACCGAACGGGAACATCTCCGCAAGGGTTTCCGCCTGCGCGAGATAGGCCCGGTGGGGCATCATGCACCCCTTGGGATCGCCGCCCGCCCCCGAAGAGAACACAATGCACGCCACGTCTTCAGGCTGTTGTTCCAGGTGGATATCCGGGGTGGAGCGGGGCTCCGCATTCCAATCCCGCGCGCCGGCCGGTAAATCCGGATCGGGAGCAACCACCAGGATTGGGCGCGTGGACAGATTCGTCAGATGAGGCTCCAGTTCGCGCGCAATCGCGGATTCCGTGATCAGCGCCCGGGCTTCACTGAACGCCAGCAGCTTCGCCTGATCGGCGGGCGGCAGTTTATAGTCGAGCGGGACCAGCACCGCTCCGCTCCAGATCACGGCGATGGCGCTGACCGGCCAGCGCCACTGGTTGGTCATCAGAATCGCCACGCGATCTCCCGGGGCAACGCCATGTTCCCGCAGCAGACCCGTCAGCCGACCTGATTCGCGCCAGACCTCCTGGAAGGTCAATCGCGCCGTTTCCTGGTGGCGATTGGCTTCGATCAGCGCCACGCGCGGTTTGTGCATGATCAGCGCGTCGCGCAGCGCGTGTCCCAGGTTGGGTATGCGGGCAAGGCCGGGCATGATCAGCAGCGCCTCGCGATCACGGCGGCGAGTTCCTCGAAGGTGCGTACGCGCTGAAGTTCGTAGTCTGGAATCTCCACCCCGAATTCATTTTCCAGTTCGGTGAGCAGTTCGAGCGCGCGCATGCTGTCAATGCGCAAGGCCTCATACATGTCGTCCTGGGGCTTCAGGGCGAGGCGATCGGCGCCAAAACGGGCGGCGGCCAGGTCGAGCAGGCGGTGAAGAATACGATCCATGGTCTAACCCAGGTATGGCATTGCGCTGGAATTGTTGACGAAATGCTCCAGCGCTTCGCGCATTCCGGGGCGCGAGGCCATGAGCAGAAACAGGGCCTTTTCCTCCGCCAGCCGCAACGCGGGAAGTTTTTTGGCGAACGCTTTGGCCTGCGCGCTGGCCCAGGGGTTGTACTTCATGAGTTGCTCCGCGGTGGAAAGCGCGGCGTTGAGTCCTTCGCCAGCGGGAACAAGCTGGTGCGCAAGTCCGGTTTCCACCGCGCGGGCGGCGGAGATGCTGCGCCCCGTGAGCAGCAGATCCCGCGCGATGCTGGCGCCGCAATCGCGTTCCAGCCGCGGAATGCCGCCAAAGCCCGGAACGATTCCCAGCCGCAGTTCGGGAAAGGCGAAGCGCGCCTGTTTTTCCGCGATGCGCAGATCGCAGGTCAGCGCCAGTTCCAGCCCGCCGCCAAAACACACGCCATGAATCACCGCGATGGTGGGGAAGGGCGCCATGTCCAGCCAGTCCATCACCCGGTGAATGCGCCAGATAAACGACGCCAGCCGCGGCGCCGCGCGCAGGCGGGATACATTTTGCAAGCCACGATGCAATTCGCGGAGGTCCGCGCCGGCGCAGAATCCCCGCGCCGCCGTGCTGCGCAGGATCATGACGCGCGGACGCAAATCATCCGCGGCGCGCACCAAGCCCTCCAGCGCCGTGAGCATATCCGCGCCGATTTCGTTGCAGGGCTCGCGGCCGAGCGTCACATCCATGATCCCATCGCGGATGGTCCAGGCGATCACCGGTAAATCTCCGCGATCTCATTGGCGAACCGTTGTTCGATGGCCCGCCGTTTCAGCTTCTGGTTGGCGGTGAGCAGGCCATTGTCCGGCGTGAAGGCTTCATCAACCCGCACGGCTTTGCGGATGCGTTTGTAATGCGGAAGTTCGCTATTGAGGCGCTCCACCGCCAGGTCCGCCTGCGCGGGATCGGCCTTGGTGTAAATCGCCGCGAGAAATGGTTTTCCGTGGCCCACGATCACCGCATGTTCGATCTCCGGGCACAGTTCCTTCAGGCGCTGCTCCAGCGGCTCGGGGGCGATATTGTGGCCGGATTCGGGAATCACCAGATTCTTGAGCCGTCCAATGATTTTCAGGTTGCCCGCCGCGTCAATCTCCGCCTGGTCGCCAGTGCGGAACCAGCCATCTTCAATGGCCGCGCGGGTGGCGTCCGGTTTTTTCCAGTAGCCTTCAAAAATATTCGGCCCCCGCACCAGCAATTCGCCCTGCTCGTCGGTGCGCATCTGCACGCCATCCATCGCCCGGCCCACCTTGCCGGGTTCGACCGCGCCCATTTTGTCCATGGTGACGATCGCGGTGGTTTCAGTCAGTCCGTAGACCTGCAGCACCGGTACGCCAATCATGGAAAACCAGTGCTGGGTGTCTTCGCTGAGCGGCGCCGAACCGCAAATCAGAAACCGGAGATTGGGGCTGATCCCCGCGCGGATTTTGGGCAGCACGATCCGCTCCACGATTTTCCATAGGACGCCGTCGAACCCGTTTTCCGGCGGCCGGCGCTCGCGGAACCATGCGCCGCGCGCCCGGCGGTAGAGATACCAGACTGCGCCGCCCCGTTCGCTCAACTTGTTTTCCACGCCGTTGCGCACGCGCTCCAGCAGAGCCGGCACATTCAGGAAATACTGGGGTTGCGCGGCTCCAATCTCCTGAACGAGGTTATTGAGATCGGTTGAGAGACAGAGCGGGCTGCGGCGATAAAGCTGCATCCACAATACGATCCGGGAACCGGCGAAACAGAAGGGCAGGTAATGGAACATGCGGTCATTTTCGCCGCTGGTTCCCGCGGTTTCCTGGATGGCTTTGGTGACGCGCGGCAACATGAAATCCACGTTGGCGCAGGTATAGGGAACACCCTTGGCTTCGCCGCTGGTTCCGGAGGTGTAGATCAGCGTGACCACGGTTTCCGGAGCATGCTGAAATGGCGGGGCGTCGCAGGGCTGCGATGCGAAGAGATCGCTGAAACGGATGATCTCGCATCCATCCCAGTGATCGCGGATGGCGTCTTCCTCGTTCCTGCCGGCGCAGATGAGCAGCCTGGGCTCGCAGTCGCGCAGCATGGCGGCCAGTTCCGCGGGAGCCTGGCGGGAATAGAGCGGCACGCAAATATGTCCGGAGGCCATGATCGCCAGATCGGCCGCGGCCCACATGGCGGAATTGGGCGCCAGCAACGCGATGCGGTCGCCGGGGTGCAGTTTGCGCCCGGCGAAACCCTGCCGGGCCCGCGCTATCCAGTCGAGGATTTGCTGGCCGCCGTAAGGCTCGCTGCGCTGGCCGTGAAATTCAAAAAACACCGGCGCCGCGGCGTTGCGCTGCAGATTGGCCAGAATGGCGGAGATGAAGTTCACGCGGCGGCCTCCAGGATATTTTGGAAACGGGGGGAAAGTCCGGGGAGCCAGGCTTCATCGGGTCCGGATGTGACCGCAGGCTCAAAGTCCGGATCAACCTGCCGCAACTCTCCGGCGAAGTCACGGCCCATTTGCGCCATCAGACGCAGGTTCGCTGGAAGCGCGCGGGCGATGAAATGGCGCGCCCGATCCGGTTCGTTCCAGAGCGCGCGCAGCATGGCGAGGGATTTTTCTTCCAGGTCCGGATCGTCCGCCTCGCAGAACAGTTCCGGTTGCCGGCGATCGGTCATCAGGTTGCGGATGCGTTCATCCATGGTCACGCCCGCCGAGGGAACCAGATTGGACATGGAGGTGACGATGGCGTGGAAACGCGAACTCAGCACCATCGAACACTGGTGCAACACCGCCACCATATCGAACATGTCGTATTGATCGCTGATCACAAGCGGCGCGGGCCTGTGCAGGAGAGACGCCAGGTCTTCGCAGGCGCGGCGGTCCAGGGCTTCCATGCCCACCAGCACGGTGAATACGCCGTGCTCGCTGGCGAAGCGGTTGATGGCTCCCGCGAGGCCTTCCAGGTATTTGCGGTAGGCGTTGCGCGAGCGCCGGGTCTGTTCGTGAAAATAGATGGAGCGGTAATGATCTTCCCCGAACTCCCCCGCGGAGAAATGGGCCAGCGCCTTGACGAGATTGGGCTTGACCGGCCACCAGAACGGATTGATGGGGCATACGGCCAGCACGGGAAGTTTTTCATCCCAGCCCAGCGCGGCCAATATCTGCTTCGCGGTTCCGGGCGGCGAAGGTTCAAAGGTCCAGGCGGTGTCGGTTCCGCCGCGGGTGCGGATACCCAACTGTTCCAGCACCCGCCGTGATGGTTCGTTGCGGCAGATGACCAGCGAGTGGCGGCAGCGGCGCTGTACAAAACGCCGGAGTTCCGGCGTCATCTCCCCGGCTTCGGCGCCGTAACCCACGGAAAGTTTTCCCTCCGCGTTGGCGATGCCCAGGGCCATGGTCATCATGATGGACAGTGCGTTCGAGAACCGGGATTTGAACATCGAGCCTTCGCAAGCGACCACGCCATGGTGTTGCGGGCATTCCTGGCGGAGGAAATTGGGGAAAACCGTCGGCATGTGAATCTGCCGCACCGCGCGGAAATAGCCGCGGGTCAGCAGCGGCTCATTGGTCATGATGGTCAGGGAAGCCCGGTCATCGCCCAGGATGCGGCGGAACTGGCGGATCATTTCCTCGACGCGCACGTCGGCGCCGGTGTTGCGGGCGCCGGCGTATCCGGCCAGCAGCAACTGCAGCGGATCCCCTGGCTTGCGGCGGACCGGGTTCTCCGCGCGCGCCCACGATTGTCCCGCGGTTTCGATCATGGCGTCGCACGCCGCGATCAGCAGGCGATCGGCGTCCAGCAGGGAGGCGGTTTTCTCCAGCAGGGGGTGCATCAGCGTCCGCCAAACTCCCGGACCCCTTCGGGCCACGGTTTGTAGGGGTATTTGAAACCGCCCTCGCGCGCAAAACGGAAGAGCGGATAGGCGTAATCCTGAAAGGGTCTGGGGGAACCTCCCAGTTCCCGGGACACGCGCTGGTTGTCAAAAACGGTGTTGTAGCTCAGGTAGGGCAGGAAAACCTTGAGCAGCGAGGCCATCGGCGCCACGCCCCATGCTCGCGGGCTGCTGGAAAGCCCCTCCACCGTGCGGCGGAACAATGGCAACGACGAGGGGATGAAGCGCGGCCGCCGTTCAAAACCCGCTTCGATCATGCGGTCCATGATTTGCCGGTAGGCGGGCGACCCCTCGCCCGCGCTCAGGTTGTACGCGCCGTGGGCGGGTTTGTCCTGCTGGTGAATGGTCACGATGGCCCGCCCCACGTAATCGGCCGGAACGATATCCATGCGCCAATTCTCGTCGAAGGGCAGCACGGGCAGACTCGCCAGAAAAACGAAGGCGCGCACCATGTCGAATTGAGTCGTTTCCGGGAAGCGGCTGTCGCCCAGCACGGTTGCGGGCCGGAAGATGGTGATGGGCGAATCCGGCAGCAGTTCATGCACCATATGCTCGCAGAATTTCTTGGTGCGCGCGTAGGGGTCATAGTCGCTGCGGTTCCAGTCAATCGTGTTGTCCTCGCTTACGCATTCGTTTTGCCGTTCGCCCGCCACCGCCACCGTGGAGATATCGCTGAAGCGCCGCAATCCGTGGTGATCCGCCGCCGCGCGCGCCAGCTTGAGGACTTCCAGCGTGCCCCGCAGATTGACGTTGAAGCATGCCTTGTTGGACTTGCGGTTGAGCGAGGCGGCGCAATGGATCACGCTGGTGATCCGGCGGGCCGCGGCTTTTACATCCTCCGCTGGCGCGCCGAAATCCCGGTCCGTCAGATCGCCGCGCAGGATATCCGTCCGCGTATTCAGAAATTCATGAAACTCTTCAAAAGGCATATGGAGTTGCATCGAACCCCACAACCGGCGGGCCGCTTCCTCGCGGGATTTGGCGCGCACCAGCAAGGTCAGGCGTTCCGCGCCGGTCTTCCACAGACCATGGGCGATATACGACCCGATATATCCGGTGGCGCCGGTCAGAAACACGTTCATTGCGCCGCCTCCGCCGCTTCGCCAGCAGCAATGCTCCACTCGCGCACGGAGACTGGTTGCGCCGGCGCGATGGTTTCAAGTTTGCCGCCCAGCAATTCGGGATAACACCAGCGCCGCACGCCCGGCATGTGAACGTCCATCCAGAAATGGGCCCAGTCAATGGACATGGGATCAAAGCGCCATTCCGGTTCTTCCACCGCGGTGTTGAGCAGGAAATCCGTGCGGAATATCTGCCGGTGGTCGTTGATGAACGGCTTGTAGAGATTGAGCATGCGATCAATCTTCGCCAGGTTGCGCTCGCCGCTTTCCAGCGATTTCGCCAGGGAGGAGGCCGGGGCGCGCAGCCACCCGGGGCCGGATTTGGACAGGCCTTTCAGCGATCCGGCGGCGGCGTGGGAATAAAGCCTCAGCCTGGGGACGGAGAGCGCGTGGTCTTCATCCGCGCCCGCGGCGTCCCAGCGGGAGAGAACCCAGCGTTCGACCCAGTTCTCGCCGTGCTGGCGGTAGTATTTCCGGTGGCCCAGCGCGGTCAGTTCAACGGTGCGGCCGACTGACAGGGGGTTTGCATGGTACGATCCGCATTGCGCCACCAGGGGATGCTCCCCCCGCAGCAACGCGGCGGCCGCGATCCCCATGCCTCTGCATACTTCGTCCACCGGCGAGATGTCGAAGGGAACGGTCGCGCCCCCCGGAAAAAACCGGAACCAGGACCCCAGCAACCAGATCAGGGGGCCTGAAGTGTTGAATCCCTCGTTCCATCCGGGAAACGGAAACCGCAACGCGCTCTCCACAATCGCCGGACGGAAGATCAACAGGCGTTCCCGCGGCAGCATTCGCGCCAGCACGCGCTCAGCCATGCCCTTGCTGAGGGTGTAACTGTTGGGCCAGCCCAGAATCTGGGCGCGCGTCATTCCCACGCTGGTCATATCCTGTTCGAGGAGGCGCCGCTGCTCGTGCGCGGTCTGTTCCTCAAGCGAGCGATCATGGTGAGCGCCGCGCGCCATCGCCCGTTCGGCGCGGGATTGTGCGCGTTCGATCATCCACGGTTCATTGTGGCGCTCCATCACCGAAGTGATTTCGTTGCGCAAATGCCGGATCTCGTCCAGGGCGTCGAAGGGAGCGCCGGAAGGAGACTGGTTGATTTCCAGCGATTCCGGAATTTCCCCGTCCGTCATTCCGGCGACAAAACAGGTGCTGACATGCAGCAGCTTCGCGCGTTTGCTCGCCCGCACGAATTCGCCCACCTGCCTGGCGCCTTCGACATTCACCCCCAGGGCCTGGCGGATATCCGCGTCGAAGGACACCACTCCCGCGCAGTGGATGAAGAGATCGATCTCCCCCAGCAGTTGATTGCAGGTCAGCGGATCCATGCCGAGACAGCCGGCCTCCACGTCTCCTTCCACCGCGAACAGGCGGCCCTTGATGACTCCCGCCAGCTTTCCGCTTTCATGCAGCGGGCCAAAGACTGGAGAAGTATTGAGGAGATGATTCAGGCGGGCGGCGGCGCTGGCGAAGCCCTGACGCCGCATCAACACGTAAATGCGGCCGGTTTCCGGCAGTTGATGCAGGATCATCGCCAGCCAGACCTTGGCGAGAAATCCCGACGCTCCGGTGATCAGGATATTCTTCCCGGAGAGGGCGCGGCGAACGCTGAGCGGCGCAATCAACTGTTGTAGTCCATGATCGGCCATCCCGACTCCGTGGCGGCGCGGCGCAAGGTGAAATCCGGATTGACAGCGCAGGGAAATCCCACACGGGACATCAGCAGCAAATCCGGTCCCGCGGAAGCGTATACACGGCTCCGCGAAAGGTCCGCGTTTTTCTCCCGGGCGAGGATGCGAATCCACTCGCCGGATTCATGCCCGCCAACCACGGGGTCCTTCAAACGGCCCGTGGCCTCGCCATGGCGGATTTCCAGATGATTGCAGCGCCATTCGTCAACGTCCCGCAGGCTGGAGAGCCAGGGACCCACGGCGTGGGAGATATTTTCGCTGATGGCGATGACGGTGAATCCGTCCGCGCGGGCCTTGCGCAGCCAGTCAAGCCCCCCCGGCAACACCGCATTGGGGAGAACGCCGCCGGCGTATTCCTCGCCAAGCACCCGGAGGCGGTCTTCGCTCATGCCCCGCAATGAAGCCCATGCCGCGCGGTTCGACATCGTCCGATCATTCTGCGCGGTCAGGACAGCCATGGGCGCCGTCAGCGCCACTCCGCCAAGGCGCAGCAAGCGCTCCCGGAACCCGGCGCTATTGGCGGCGAAATACGCCGAAGCGGACAACACCCCCCGGCGCAACAACACGCCCTCGACCCGGAAGATGGCCAAACGCACAGGCTGGACAGGGGCGGAAGGAGTTCCGGAATAAACCAGCGATGGAGCGGCGGATTGTTCCATGGGCGAAAAATAGACTGACATGTCAGTCTAAATCAAGGGTGAAAATATGTATTTGTAACGGACAGATGGTTTTTCCGGATCAAAACGCGGTCATTCAAGCGGCGTCTCCGGGAAAACCGCTGTGCGTCAGGTCATGGTTGCGTGGTGTTGCAGCCGCCGTTGGCGGTGCGGCGGAATGTCCAGGCCCAGGCGTCGGTCAGGCCTTCCTGCTGTTCGGGTTCAAAGGCCCTGTTGGCGGGTTCCCGCAGCGGGTCTGTGGAAAATTTCCGGTCCGCGACCCAGACTTCCAGCGTATGAATGGCGTCATCGTTGATGTTGAGCCCTTCGGGACCGATGACGAGGTCAATCGTCGCGCGCCGTTCGTCGCCAGTGGGACGCAGACTCGTCACCTTGGCGATGGAACTGGCGTTGCGGGAATAATCCAGGAACCAGCGGACCTCGATGATGTCATCCAGGTTGTCATCGCGGACTTCGCCAATGGAGAAGCGGTAGGCCGGGCAGTTGGCGGCGATTTCGACATAGCCGCGGGCTGGAGCCGCGCTCTCCGCCACCAGCCTGGGCGGACGGTTGACGGGTTGCGGCGGGGCCTCCACTGGTTGTGGCTCGATGGGTGGAGGAATCACGCACGCGGCTTGAAGCAACAGCAGTCCAAGAACAGCCAGCCGCGGAGTGTTGGACGTTCGTTTCAACGTCCGGCCTTCTTTTCGAGGTAGCGGAAGATGGTGCGCGGATCCACGCCAAGGTCGCGCGCCGTCTTGGTGCGGTTGCCGCCGTTGCGGTTGAGCACCTCGTCAATATAACGGGCTTCAAAGCGTTCGCGCGCCTCGGCCAGCGGCAGCACCGGGGACTCGTCGCGGTTGTCCAGTTCCAGATCCGCCTGGGTTAGAATGACCTGGCCCGACAGCACCGCCGCCTTGCGGATGCGGTTTTCCAGTTCGCGGATATTTCCCGGCCAGCCATGGCGCAACATGGCGGCCTCGGCGGCGGCGTCGAAGCGCAGATTCGGACGCCGGTACTCCTCGCCGATTTTTCGCAGCAGGTAATTGGCGATCAGCAGGATATCCCGGTCGCGCTCGCGCAGGGGCGGCAGGCGAAGGGTGATGACGTTCAGCCGGAAATACAGGTCCTCGCGGAACCGGCCTTCGCGGATCATTTCTTCCAGATCCTGGTTGGTGGCGGCGATGACACGGATATCCACCGCCTCGGGCCGCGTATCGCCGACCTTGACGACGGTGCGATCCTGAAGGACCCGCAGCAGTTTGACCTGAAGCTGGAGCGGCATTTCGCCGATTTCATCCAGGAAGAGCGAACCACCGTGCGCCGCCATGAATTTTCCCGGCCGGGTGGCGACGGCCCCCGTGAACGCGCCGCGCACGTGGCCGAACAGTTCGCTCTCCAACAGGTTTTCCGGGATGGCGCCGCAGTTGATGCCGACAAACGGACCCTTGCTGCGCGGCGAGCGCCGGTGAATCTCGCGGGCGATCAGTTCCTTTCCAACGCCGGTTTCCCCAGTGATCAGCACGGTGACATCCGCGCCCGCGATTTTTTCCACTTTGCGGTAGATTTCCCGCATGGAGGGGCTGTCGCCCACCAGCGATCCGAACGCCTGCGTCTCCAGGCGTTCGCGCAGGCGGGTGTTGGCGTCCTTGAGTTCGCCCACCAGGATGGCGCTGCTCAGGATCATCGCCGCCTGGGCCGCGAAGACTGTCAGCACGTCAAGATTGACCTGGGTGAACAGGTTGGCGACGCGGTTGTTTCCGGCGAAGAGCACGCCCAACAGCTTTCCCCGGTCGATCAGCGGCGCGCACATCACCGAGGCCAGTTTCAGGTTCACCACCGAATCCGCGGACTGGAACAGCGAGTCGTTCAGCGCGTCGGAAACGATGAGCGGCTCCCGGGTTTCGATCACCTTCCGCACGATGGAATCGGAGATCTGGCCATCGGTGTCCACGATGTTGCGGGACTCGCTAACCCGCGCGGAAACCACCCGGGGCCTGCCTTCCTCCATCAGCACCAGAAAACCCCGATCAGCCTTGGTGACTTCCAGCACCTTCTCCAGCAGTTTGTCGAGCAGGGGCGCAAGCCCGCTGTCCGTGGAGAGTTCGCGGCAGAATTCATGCAGCTTGCGGTAATGCTGCAGTTCGCTGGCGTCGCTGGAAGGCGCGTCCAGCCGCGGTCCCGGCTGCAGGATATACCCGCCCGCACGAAGTTGTTCGCCCGGAGCGATCACGGCCTTGCGGATCTTTTTCCCGTTGTGCAGGAACTCCGCGCCGCGATCCACGCCTTCGCACAGAATCTGTTCTCCCCGCCGCTCCATGCGCAGGTGGCAGGCGCTGATCCCTTCACCTGATATGGACAGATCATTTCCCGGACCCGATCCGATGGTCGAAACCGGGCGGGTCAGCGGTATCGATCGGATGGGCAGCCCCGTTGCATCCAGCAGATTGAGAAACAACCGTGTGGTAGACATATATCCGGCGCACTCAGAATTTCAGTTCCAGCGACGCGCCGAAAATGTCTCCCACCCCGGGCGTCAACTTCCACTGTATGCCGGATGACGGGCTTTCTCCAGCCGGGGAGGATGGATCGGGTTTGGACGCCGGCGAGGCGGGCGGCGCTGGAGCCGCGGGACCTGGCCGCGCCGGGGAAGGAGCAGTCTGGTCCCCGCCGCCCAGATTACGCTCCTGCAGTTTGATGGTGCTCTGGTAATTCAACAGGGAATCCGTCACGCCGGCGGCGTATCCGGCCAAAAACACCACCAGCCCGCCCCACTGGAATCCACGCGCCAATTTGGCTTTGTCATGGTCCGGGGTGAAGGAGGCTGGATTCGCGCCCGGGGGCGGCGCCGTGTTGTAGAAACCGCGTTTGTTCCGGAGCGCCTCGGCGACGGCGTAACCGCTGATATTGGCGGCCAGCCCCGCCGTCTGGATGGACAGGAAAATCCAGCCCTTGGCCGGTTGCTGGTTCTGGAATTGCCCCACGCCAAAAGGGAAAAAATTCAACGCATAAAGGTTCTCCCGGTACACGCGATCAATATACACCTTGCGGCGCTCAGCCTGCCGCGCGCGTTCTGCTTCCAGCATTTTGCGTTTGATTTCATCCTGCCGCTTGCGCTCCTCGATCAGGCTATCCAGTTCGGCTTTTTTCTCCTCGCGGATGCGGGCGTAGAACGCGCGCATGGGCGGCGGATAGCGCACCGGGTCCAGTTCGTGATCGGGATTCTGGATCAACAAACGGGTGAACGGCTCCCGGGCGGCCTCGCGATCATCCAGATAAAAATAGGCGGCGCCCAGCAGTTCCAGCGCTTCCTTGATGCGGGCGGGATCGGCCAGCGATCCCGATTGCAACAGGTTCTCCAGCGCCCCCACGGCGCTCTTGTACTGGCCTGCGTCGTAGTAGGCCACCGCTTCCAGCCAGGCGTCCTGGGTGTCCGCACGGGCGGGAATGGAAAAAGCCAAGAGCAACGCCAGCACCACCGGAGAATATATCCGGCTCAGGCGTTTGCTCCATGAGGGGGATGGCGGAAATATCCGCTTCATTGGCTGCAGTATGGCCCACGCGCGCGGTGGACTCAATTTCAGCGCGCCTTGTCATGCAAATGGGGATGGACCCATGGGCCGCCATTCCTGCAAACGTTTGATGCGGGGCGATCCTCCGGATCCATCACTCCGGCGAATCAAGTTTTTCCAGCCGCGCGTCCACTTCCACCAGTTCCCCGGCGATGACTTCCCGGCTGATTTCGCGCGGCGCGAACCCCACCTGTTCGATGCGCAGGGTGATGGGTTTACGTCCCGAGGTCATGGGCAGCAGGAAGGGCAATTTCAGGGAAGACGCCGCCGCGCCGAAGGGACGTCCGTCAATGCTGATCATGGGGTTCTGACCCGGCGCGGCGTTGACGCGGATGCGCGCGGGCAGCGGGGTCAGGCGGGCGTCCAGCGTGGGGATCACAAACGCGGGATCGTTGGGGATCAACACCTCGCGGCTGAAGAGTTCAAAATTCGGGTGACGCAGTTCAATGCGATGTTTGCCTGGCGTCAACATCAGGCGGTGAACCGGCAATGCGCCCGTACCCGCATCCTGGCCGTCCACGGAAAGCGAGGCGTAGGCGTCCAGCACGCGGATGGTCATGGGCAGGCGGGTGGCGGTTTCCGGTTCTAGCGGGCCGGCCGTGTCTTCCGGCGCGGCCGCTGGAGCGGCGGCGGCCTTGCGCGGTTCCGGTCTGATCCGGGGCGGGGCGGCGGGCGGCGTGAGGGCCGTCTTCGCGGGGGAGGGATCCACGGGAACCGGCTCCATCATGGCGGAAGGTGACGCGGGTGCTTCGACAGCCGGGGGAGGCGGGACCCTGGAAGCCGGCTCTTCCGGAGGAGAGAGACTGGCCGCCGGCGCCGGTGGTTGTGGAGAGGGTGAGGAACTGCCCCACCATAAAATCACAGCGCCCGCCAGGCCGGTGAGGACCATGGCGGCTGTCCAAATCTGTTTGCGGTTGGGCGCGCCGGTTTCGGACTGGCGCTGGCGGTTCAGGGCGCCCATCAGCGCCCGCGCTTCCGCGTGATCGGGATCAAACGCCAGGATGCGGTTGAGTCCGTCCAGCGCTTCGGTCAGGCGCCCGCGCGCGGACAATTCCCGCGCCGACTTCAGCAACCCCGTGGTCAGCGCCGCCCGCAGCTTTTCCGTTCCTGATCGCGGATCGCCCAGATAATCGGATAACCAGGGTCCATCGGGTTTGAGGCCGCTGTCGCGCAACCAGCTTTCCAGCATGGCGGCGGCCTGCGCCGCGCTGGCAGGGCGGGATTCCGGGTCCGGCGCCAACAGGGCGGAGATGATGGCGCTCAATTGGTGGTCAATTTGACCCGAAGTCAGGTGCGCGGGCTCGTATACGCCATCGGCGATGCGTTTCATGGTCGCCATGGCGTTGCCCGCCTCGAAGGGGTGGACGCCCGCCGCCAGCATGTAGAGCAACGATCCGGCGGCGAACAGATCAGATCGGTGGTCGCCGCGCTGGCCGTGAATCAGTTCTGGAGACATGTACCCCGCCGAACCCACCAGGCTGCCGGTCATGGTCATCTTCTGGCTGTTGACGATCTGGGCGATGCCGAAATCCATCAGCTTCACCGCGCCGCCCGGCGACAGCATGATATTTTCCGGTTTGAGGTCGCGGTGAACGATTCCCGCGCCATGGGCGTGATCCAGCGCGCGCAGCACGGGAATCATGATCGCCGCCGCCAGTTCAGGCTGGGGCAGCGGCCGCGCGTGGATTTCCGCGGCCAGGGTCAGTCCATGAACAAATTCCGTGACCAGGTAAAATTCGCCGCCTTCGCCGCTCGGCGAATAATCAAAGATGCGCGGGATATTCGGATGATCCAGCCTGGCGACCGCCTGAGCCTCCCGGCGGAAGCGCTCGCGGAACTCCTCGCGCGAGGCCAGGTGTTTGTGCATCACCTTGATGGCGACTTCGCGGCCCAGGGTGGCGTCGTGCGCGCGGTAAACGCTGGCCATTCCGCCCTGGCCAACCTCTTCGATGACCTGGTAGCGGCCGCCGCCAAACGTGATGGAGTCTCTGTTCGCCAGTGTGGTGGTCATGCCTGCGGCGCCCGCAAGCCGTATGCGGGCATGAGGAAATCAAACGGCTCCCGGCTCCTGCTGTCAAACCGGTGTTTCACCAGCGTGCTTCCGCTCGCAGGCTCTGTCCGGCGGACAGATGATGCGCGGGCAGGCGAATGCGCGCCGCGCCAGCGAATGGATTGAACATTCCCGCCGGCTCCGCCGCCGATCCATTGACCATGAGCAAGGCAGGCCGGTCCGCCAGGATGGGGATTTCAAGCGCCGCCTCCGCTGGTTCGCCGGCGGTTTGTGTGAGGATGATGCTCCGGCGGTTCGCCGATCCCGTTATTTCCACATCGTACAGCCGGGCGCCCATGCGGAGCCCGGACACCTTCATGCGCGGCCAGCCGTTCGGCAGATGGGGAGAGAATCCAGCGCGGTTCTCCAGCGCGTGAGGGGTGAATCCGGTGAGGTGGTGCAGCATCGCTTCGATATTGACGCCTCCCTCCCATGGGCGATAGCGCGCCGTATAATCTCCCTGATCGCCGCGCGCGTCGTAGGTGATTTGCAGGACCGCATGCCGATCGGCGATCTGGTATTCGCCATAGTTGCCGGAACCTGACGCCGCCAGGTTCAGCGAATTGAACGCCTTGTTCGCTGCGGGGTGCTCCATCGCCGTGAGATGGCGCAGCGTGTATCCGGGGCTCATCCCCGTGTACACGCCTTTCTCGACCTTCATGCCCAGAAAATTCTTGTATTGAGGGGGCATCGGACTTTGGAGGAAGCCTTCGTCATTGCCCAACCGTTTCCAGACGGCGTCCAGGTTGGCGCGCGCCCGCGGATTGTCCGGCTGGAGATAACCTGACCAGATGGGCTGGCTGGAGACATCCTCAAACGGAGCGGGCGGCGGTTTGGATGGGTCCCGGTCCGCCCAGGGCGCATAGTAGTTATCGCTGGTCCAATAGGTCTGTTCGGCGGCGTCACGCACCCGTTTCGCCAACTCACGCGCCGCCGCCGCATCCTGGGGATTCGACGCCTCCGCGCGCATGGCGAAGCCCTCCGCCGCCGCCGCATACAGAAAGGACGAATTGGCGGAATCGCAGCACGCGGTGAAATCAAAGGCCAGCGGTTGCCCGGCGGCGATGCTCATGGCGGTCCGGTAGGTTTCGTCGTTGCTGAAGGGAAGCAGTCCGCGCCCGTTGATTTGCTGTTTCATGATCATCCGCTTGAGAAAACCATACCGGCTGTCAAACAGCGGGCGGTCTCCGGCGGCGTCGAGCGCCCACAGGTGCATGAGTACGGCGTAGCTGGGGCCTTCCGCGGCTTCACGGCCCTTCAGGGGTGGTAGTTGATCCCAATTGGACTGCGGGAAATCGCCTTCGGGAGTGTCCAGCCGGTAGGAATTGCTGACATCGCCTTCGTGCAGCATCGCGCGCCAATAGTGATTCAGCACATCCCGCGCATGGCGGTGCATGCCGGCCGCCAGCAGGAAGCGCACCGGGCCGATGGAGTCCCGCGTCCACAGCTTGGTGTATTGGGACATCGGAGAAACGCCGCCCCTGCGATCGCGCTGGGTGAGTTGGGTGACCAGTTGGGTTTCCAGCAAATCCGCAACGCGCGGGTCGGGGGATTCCAGCCGGACGGCGTCCTGCAATTCCGACTGCCAGCGCCGCCGGGTTTCTTCCAGCAGCGCCGCCGGGTCCAGTTTGGCGAGCGCGTCGCGATCCGGCGGCGGATCGCTCCTCTGTTGAAGCAGGTATGCGATGGCGATGGAATATTCGCTTCCCGGCGCCAGGGTTTGGCCGATGATCGGCCCGTTGGGCTCCGCGCCCACGCCGCCGGGTCCCCAGACCAGCAGAAACGCCGTGCGGTTTTCCCGGGATTCTGGAAGCGCGGCCATGACTTCCGTCTTCACGGCGGCGGTTCCGGTATTGCGAACGGTCACGATGCGCACGATCATCCGTTCGCTCAGGGCGTCGCCTGTCCAGGGGGCGAAGGTGATCGTCTGCAATTCGATATTTTCCGCCTGTTCACGGGAAATCAGGACGCCTGTTCCGCGCACCCGGAAGAGATGACCCGCGCTGACGCGGACCGCGGCGCCATCCAGGGTCAAACGCAGGGACCAGTCCGGGAAAAACCCTTTCTCCTTCTGGTATTCCGGGCCGGTGATGTTGTGCAGCGTATTGAGCGGACAGGCGTATCCGGTCAAGGCGAAGACCCGCCCGTTGCCAACCGCCATATCGCCCATTTCTCCGGCCTCGCGCGGCTGGCCGCGTCCGCACCCCGGAGAAATCCATGAACTGATGTTGGAGAGCCAGGGCAGTTTGTTGAACCATTCTCCCCGTGGGGGATCAACCGCCGGATTTTCCCACAGCCGCAACGGTTCGGCGGTTTCAGCGGGAGTGAACGAAGCGTCCGCCGCCGGCGCGGCGTCGGCGGAGGGCCCGCCACTGCCGGTGTTCGCGTCCGCCGGGTCATTGGTGGAGGAGCATCCGCAGAGCAGAACCAGTATGAAGACGAGGAAACGTGTACTCGTGGGCGGCATGGAAAGCAGGGGAGCGGTGCGGGACATGCCGGGGATACAAACACGGCGCCCGCGGGCTGTCACGGCCAGGCGCAAGGCGGACCCGCCGGTGGAAGAGAGGGGATTCATTGTCAATCGGCCCTTCAGGGACTATTTTCGGGCCTGTTCGTATCCGGGGTTATATTGAATGGCTGAAGAAGTATCTCGCGCTGGCGGAGGAGTTCTGTCTTCCCGCCTGCCGTTTCCCTTCGCCATGGCGCTGCGCGAGGCCATTCGCGAGGGCTATGGCTTCGCCCAACTGAAATCCGATGTGCTGGCCGGTCTGGTGGTGGGCATTGTCGCCTTGCCGTTATCCATGGCGCTGGCGATCGCCTCCGGAGCGCCGCCGCAGCACGGTCTGTACACCGCGATTGTCGCCGGGGGGATTATCGCCCTCACCGGCGGTTCGCGCACCCAGGTTTCGGGACCCACCGCCGCGTTCGTGGTCATCCTGGCGCCCATCACCGGGCGGTTTGGTCTGGGCGGCCTGATGATCGCCACCGTCATGGCGGGCATGATGCTGTTCGCCCTGGGGGTCACCCGCATGGGCAGGCTCATCCAGTTTGTCCCCTACCCGGTGACCATCGGTTTCACTACGGGCATCGGCATTGTGATCGCCACGTTGCAGATCAAGGATTTCCTTGGTTTGCAAACGGGCAGGCTGCCCGATCATTTTCCGCAGAAGATCGCCGCGCTGGTTTCCGCGCTGCCTTCTTTCCGCATGGATGATTTCGTCATCGGCGCTGTGACGCTGGCGATCCTGCTGATCTGGCCCCGGTTGAACAAAAGTATTCCCGCGCCGCTGGCCGCGCTTGGCGGCGGCGCGGCGCTGTCCCTGGCGTTGCAAGGCGCCTGGGATGGGTTTTCCGCCGCCACCATCCAGTCCCGTTTTTCCTATATGACGGACAATGGCCCGGTTCCCGGAATCCCCCGCATGCCGCCGGTCCCCGGTTTTCCGTGGGAGCATGGCGGTCCCAACGGCGGCGATCTGGAGATGGGGTTGGGGCTGATACAGGATCTGGGGCCTTCCGCCTTCGCCATCGCCATGCTGGGCGGCATCGAGTCGCTGCTTTCCGCCACCATCGCCGATGGCATGACGGGCAGAAAGCACGATCCCGACGGCGAACTGATCGGCCAGGGCCTGGGAAATATGATCGCCCCGTTCTTTGGCGGATTCGCCGCCACCGGCGCCATCGCGCGGACAGCCACAAATATCCGCTCTGGCGCGCAATCTCCCATCGCGTCCATCGTCCACGCCCTGTTCATCCTTGGCGCCGTGGTGGTGTTTGCTCCCTGGCTGGGGTACTTGCCGATGGCCGCCCTCTCTGCGCTGTTGATCATCGTCGCGTGGAACATGAGCGAGGCGAAACATTTCATCCATACGGTGAAAACCGCGCCGCGCAGCGATGTCTTCGTGCTGGTCACCTGCTGTCTGCTGACGGTTGTCTTTGACATGGTGGTCGCCGTGGCGGCGGGCTTGCTGCTCGCCGCGCTGTTGTTCATCCGCCGCATGGCCTCGATTGTGGATGTGGAGATGATGACCGGCCGCGAGGCGGGACATTCCGATCCGGGCGGCCATGGCCTGTTGATCTACCGCGTCGCGGGTCCGCTGTTCTTTGGCGCGGCGCAGAAAGCCATGAGCGAACTGGAAAACATCGAGGCGGAGATACATACGGTGTTGATGGATCTCAGCGCCGTCCCGGTGATGGACGCCACCGGGCTGGTCAACCTGGAATCCGCCCTGGCGCGGCTCAAATCCCGCAACGTGCATGTGGTGATCGCCGGAGTGTGCGACCAGCCCATGCAGGTGTTTCGCAAGGCGGGTTTGGTGGAAAGCCAGGAGGGTGTGACCGTGCTGGAGGATTACGATGAAGGATTGAAAATCGCCCGCGCGCGCAGCGTGTAGTCCGTCATTGGGCGTTGGAGATCGTGACGGGCGGCGGTCCGGACAGCGTTGCAGGGTTCATGCGCCATCCGCGCGCGATGCATTGGCGGGCGGCGGCGAGACCTTGGAATAAATCTGCCGCATCTTTTGCGAAGTGGGGTTGCGGGTGACCTGGTTGATCTCTTCAAAGGTCAGCTTGATCTGACCCTCCAAGTTGTGCTGGGCGAAATACTGCTGAAATTCATGGTGAATGCGTTCCCGCACCACTTCCGGCCTGATGTCGTCCGCGCAGGCGAAGCGCACCCGCAGCCAGTTTTGCTCTTCATGCACAAGCTGAAACTGGCGCAGCCCATCCACCCGCAGGAACAGCACTTCAAACGGGATGGGCGGATGAGCCCGGAACACTCCGTCTGCTTCCTTGAGAAAGAAGGTGTCGTCGGTGCGGCCATGCACCTGAATCACGGGCAGTTTGCTGCCGCAGGGGCAGGTTTCGCCCGTATAGACCACGCTGTCGGTGATTTCATAGCGGATGATGGGCTGGGTGTAGTTGAGCAGGTTGGTCAACAGGATGCGCGAGCCGCGCTGCCCCGGCCGGACCGGATTGTACAGGTCATCCACCGCTTCAATGATGCAGTAATCAATATTGGCGTGCAGGCTGCCGTGCTTGCACTGGTTGGCGAGGGCGACAAATTCAGTGGTTCCATAGGTTTCCGAGAGCACCGCCCGTTTCCACGCCTGGGAAATGCGTTGGCGGGCGCCCCGGGTGAAGGGTTCGCTGCCCGATGAAATGAATTCGGGGTCAATATCGAGGCGGCCCGCCAGTTGTTCGTGGGCCAGCGCCTCCAGAAAGGTGGGGTAGCCGTGCATCAGATGGGGTTTGAAGCCATTGAGCTGGTCCACAATCTGCTTCATCGGCGACATGATGGATATCTGACGGACATTCGCCAGCAGGACAGAGGCTTTGGGCACGATGGTGGCCAGCAGATGGGTGACATAATGACCGCCCATGGCGATGACCATGGCCCACCGCAGGCGCCGCCCAAACGAAAACCGGGCGATATGCCAGGGGCCGAGGCGGTGCCGGAGCATGCGCACAAACTCCACCGCCCGCATGGCCGACCAGGCTTTTTTGTCGTACATGAAATAGCCGACAAAACCCGTGGTGCCGCTGGTGGTGCAGAGGATGTATTTGCCCTTGAACAGCTTCCCGGCGTTTTCCTTGCCGCGGGCGAAATCTTCTATCTCCGCGCGCGAGACCCCGCGCACCGCCAGGCTGTCTTCCAGATTCTCCATCAGCATGCGCTTGCTGATGGGCGGAATCTCCTCCAGCGCGCATTTGTCCACGTCAATATTCCGGAGCATGCGCTGGTAGAGCGGGACGTTCTCGCGGGCGTGGCGCAACAAAGCGCGCAGCTTTTTGTCCTGCACCCGCCGGTGATGGGATTCAGACGCAAACCACTCCCGCAAGCGCGCGACCAGTCCCACCCCGATGAGCGTCAACATATCCATGGCGGTCCCATGCCTATCACGGCGGGAGAATGGTTCAAGCTATTTTTGTTGACGCGGGGAGAACGGGCGGCGGACAAAGCCGGCCATGGCCCGCTTCCACGGGAACCGTCCCGTTTGGGGCGGCCGATGGATATTCCCGCCGCCTGGAAGCCCAGGCTCCGCGGTCTCCTATTTGCATTCGACGGTCACGTTGGTGACATGGCCGGGCCGGGTAGGGGCGGAAACCGAACCGGGCGCCGGGCCGGGGCGGTATTTTTCCGATGGCGTGCATTTGAGGGAGGGGTGGAAGACGCTAGCCGCCTGAACACCCTCCGCGAGGTTGGCGAAGAAGATCACTCCGCCAGCGGATTCAGTCAGTTTGAGATCTGGAATATTCTGCGTGGAGGTGTAAAAAGGCCCCTCGCCGCCTTTGGGCTCCAGCGAAGCCTTGGCGCCTTTGACAAAACCGCCGGACGGGGTGCGGAGTTGAATCAGAATATGCCCTTTCGTGGAATCCAGCGTGGTTTTCACCAGATCGGCGTAGACCTCCAGAATCGCGCGCGGGACCAGCACAATGGATTGGGTCAGGTTTTCGTTCACCCCCACCTGGGACAGCAGGGCGATCATATAGTCCGGAGACTCAGCCGTGATATCCAGTTCAGTCTTTGTGGGGACGCCGGTTATTCCGAACGCGCCGTCATCACCTGAATCCGAACAGTTTTTCACTCCTCCGGCGTTGACGCAGACCTTGGCGCCTTTGATGGGATCGCCCTTCAGACCGTCGCTCACCACGCCGGTCACGGTGATTCCGGCGCTGGCGCCCGTGTCAGGGATACCTGCATCCTTGCTTGCGCCGGTTGTCGAGCCATCGGGTTTGGATGACACGGAGGCGTCCCCGCCCGATGACCCGGTATTGTCGCCAGCCTTGTAACAGCGTTCCTTTCCTGCATTGGTCACGCAGACCACGGTCCCGCCGCCAGGGGAGTCATTTTTCGCTCCGCCATCGGCCCCGCCCGGATCGCCACAGGCGGACGATGTGAAAACGGCGGTGAACATCAACAACAGGGATGCGAAGTTCGGGTGTGGCATGGCGGCGGCTCCGGGTGTGATTCGCCGGGAAAATGCCTGTCCCCGCGGAGAGAATCAATGATCTACCGGTGATTTTTTCGCGAATATGACAGGTGGACGCGGCTTTTAACCCCGGTATCCGCCGCGGTGTCCCCCGATTGCAGGAGAATTGCGGTTGAATTTCTTTAACGGTTTGGTACACTCCGCCCTCAAACGGGGTGCATAAGGAGCGGACATAATGTCTTCGCGTGGCGGGTTGATTCATTTTCTTTTCCCGGCCGTTGCAGTTTGCCTGTTGGCGGCGTGCAGCAATTTTGATCGGCAGACGGAAACTCCTGATCCCATCGCCCCGGGCGTGGATGCGTCGTCCGGTGATCCGGATGCGCAGGCTTCCTCCACGGACGCCGCGGTTCCCGATGGCGGCGCGGACGATGTGAATTTCCCGGGACAGGACGGCGGCGTGGCCGATGTGGAGCCCACCCCCGTGGTGGGTTGCCAGAGCGACTCCGATTGCGTGGGCGGACGGAAATGCAACCCGATTTCCCGTGAATGTATCGTCACCACGGGCTGCGCCGGCGACGCCGATTGCGGGGCGGGCTTCAAATGCACGGATGGCAAATGCTCCGGCGCCAAGGGTTGTGCGCAGGAGTCCGATTGCGCCACCGGATACAGTTGTTTCAATGGCTCCTGCCTGCCCAAGGCGCAGTGCAGCAAGGCGACGGATTGCGGCTCTGGTCAAATCTGCAACTTCGCGGGCAAATGCGAGGCGGCGGTCGAATGCGCCAGTGATCGCGATTGCCGTTCTCAGTCGCGTTTTTGCTACCGGGGCAAATGCAATACGGTGGATTTCTGCGAGTCCGCGGTGGATTGTGATCCAGGCATGATTTGCCAGAACAGCGTTTGCTTCCGTATCCCCGATTGCGCCGGCGACAACGAATGCCCCGACGATCAACAATGCGAATTTGGCTTCTGCCAGCCGATCAAATGTGTTTCTTCCACGGATTGCCGTCTGGGCTGGCAATGTGCAGGAAACCGTTGCGTGCCAGTTCCGGGTTGCGGGCCTGAAAACCCCTGCGAGGACCCGCGCCTGGTCTGCGTGGCGCGCGAATGCGTGGCCAAACAGCCGGAATGCAAGGCCGACGCCGATTGCGGCGCCAACAAGGTCTGTCTGGCCAAGGTATGCCACGAACTACCGCCGGCCCAATGCGCCAGGGATGTGGATTGCGGGGCGGGCAAAATCTGCACCTTCGGGGTGTGCAACGACAAACCCGAATGTGTCTTTGGCAACGAATGCAAGGCTGGCCAGGAATGCCGCGAGGGCAAGTGCGTGACCACCGCCCAGTGCGCGAAAGACGCCGACTGTGGCGCGAACCTGGTCTGCCGGCAGGGCATCTGCTTCGCCACCAGCAACACTTGCAAGGCCAATACCGATTGCAAGGACAACGGCGTTTGCATCAACGGGTCCTGCCGCCCGGCGGGAACCTGCGCCCGCAACTCCGACTGCCCTAGCGGCCAGACCTGTGACGTCTTCCTGGGCCGCTGCCAGGCGGGCGCGCCCACCTGCGCCAAGGATTCGGATTGCTCTTCCGGAAAAATCTGCGTCGGCAACGCCTGTACCGAACTAATCGGCTGCGGCGGCCTGCAATCCAAATGTCCGGTGGGGACCTACTGCACGGGCGATGTCTGCCTCGCCACGCCGGAATGCCGGGATGACTCGGCGTGCCCCGCCGATCAGCGCTGCGAGTTCGGTTATTGCCAGCCCTTCGTCTGCAAGGTGAAAGACGACTGCGGGCATGGCTGGAGTTGCGTGAGCAACCGCTGCTTCCCGCCGTTCTACTGTGATCCCAACCAGGACCCCGACCAGCAATGCCCGCAGCCGAAAATGCAGTGTGTGAACTACACCTGCCAGAACCCGGGCGGATGCACCTCGAACAGCCAGTGCCCCCCCAATCAGGAATGCGTGTCGGGCATGTGCTTCACGCTGCCCGCCCCCAACTGCAAGCGCGACGCCGACTGCGGGCGGGGTCTGGTGTGCAACCTGGGGTACTGTGATCGCCGTCCCCCGGGAAGCGAGGTGGAGTGTCAGGTCAACCAGGATTGCCGCGATGGCGGCGTCTGCGTGCGCGGGCGATGCATGCGCGGAACCGAATGTCTGGGCGACTTCCAGTGCGCGGCGGGCCAGAAATGCGTGGCCAACCTCTGTACGTCCAACTGATGACGAGGGGGGGAACCGTGATGCGTTTGCTCATTCTGGCGGCGATGCTGGCCGGCCCCGTACTGGCTGGTTGCGGATCCAGCACGCCCGCGGCGCCGGACTTTCCGGACAACAGTTCCGGAGGCGGAACGGGCGTTCTCCCGGACGCTTCTTCCGGCGGAGCCGTGGACACGGGGGCTGTCTCCACGGATGCTTCCACCGATGCGGGGACCGGAACAGACACGGGTGATCCGCCTCCGGATGTCGCTCCGCCCCCGCCGCCGGCGGACTGCGCGAAGGATGTCAAAAAGGGAACCCCTTGCGAAGGCTACCTGTCGTGCAATGTCTGCTGCCCGCAGAATTCTCCGCCCTGCAACCGCGAGTGCGAGAAGAAGATAGACCTTCTGTGCGGCGGCTGCATCCAGAAGGCTTATGCCTGCATGCAGGAGAAGAAATGTCTGAACGCGGCCAACCAGCCCGATTTTGTCTGCGCTCTCCAGCATTGCCCGGATGAACTGGGCGCCTGTTTTGGCCAGATTCCCGGTCTGCCGGAACGCATCGCCTCGTGCGCCGCGCCAACCATATGCAGCAAGCCGGCGGCGGAGATCCCGTTTGGGGTATGCGTGCCGCCGGGATGGTCTCCGGAATCCATGGAGCAATTTCCTCCCGGTTCCGCGGGCGGGATGTGCAGTCTGGATGGTCCCAGATGCGAGGCGGGAACCTTCTGCGCGGCGGACCCCAAAACCCGCCAGGGCGTTTGTTTCGCCGCCTGTCCCTCCAGCGAGGCGCCCGGCGGCGGCGGAGAAGGTCCTTCAAAGGATTGCGCGACCGGTGAGACCTGCATTAGCACAGGGACCACGACCCATTGTGTCCCGCTCAAACCCGATGGGCAGCCTTATGATGACGCCAGCTTCACCCGCGGCAAAACCCCGGGGACCAAAAACGCCGTCTGTGATGTGAAGAAATGCAGCGCGGGACTTGTTTGCATCAGCCATCCCAGCGGCGCCTTTGACGCCTGCCTGACCCCGTGCAAGGCCAGCGCTCCCTGATCGGTCCCGCCATCCGCCGGAGACGGGGCGCCGGACGCTAGTCATGTCCCGGAAACGGCTGGATATTGTCCTGGTCGAACGGGGGTTGGCGCCGTCCCGGGAAAAGGCCCAGGCGTTGATCATGTCCGGCGCCGTATTCGCCAATGGCCAGCGCGCGGACAAACCCGGGACGCCCATCCGGGAGGATCAAACGCTTGAAATCCGCGGAGAACGGTCGCGTTACGTCAGCCGCGGCGGCGACAAGCTGGAAGGCGCCTTGAATCAGTTTCATCTGGATGTGACCGGGTTGACGTGCCTGGATGTCGGGGCGTCCACCGGCGGTTTCACCGATTGTCTGCTGCAGCATGGAGCGGCCCGGGTTTACGCCATTGACACAGGCCGGGGCCAACTCGACGCCCGTCTTCGGGCCGACCCCCGCGTGGTGTCCCGGGAAAAGGTCAACGCCCGTCATCTCCAGCCCGGAGATTTGCCAGAACTGGTTGATTTGATCGTGGCGGATGTTTCCTTCATCTCCCTTCGTTTGGTGATTCCGCCGGTCCGTGTTTTTCTGAAGCCCGGAGGAAAAATTCTTGCGCTCATCAAGCCGCAGTTTGAGGCGGGCCCCAAACGGGTGGGAAAGGGCGGGGTCATTCGCGATGAGACCATCCGCCAGGAGGTCATTCAGGAAGTTCTGGGCGCTCTCCTGGTCCATGGCGATCAATTGTTGGGGGTAGCGGACAGCGTCCTTCCCGGCGCCGATGGAAACCGGGAAGTCTTCGCCCTGCTGCGCCGCAAGGAATGACCCACCCCTACATCTGGCCGAGGCTGGTCCAATCCAGGGGTGTTCCATTTTGAAAAGATGGGTTGTGATCGGCTGCGGGAACGGTATGATGGTGAAGATGTTTGGATGACCAAGGCGACAATATGTCTCTTTTTCAGACAATCCGGCGAATCAGCAATGTATTTTTTGGGCTGGCGCAATCGGTTCAGGCGCCCCCGGCTCAACGTCCCGCCGCCGGGAAGCGCCTGGTCCGCGAATGCCTGCGAAAATTTCCGGCGCGGCTGGAATCCGCCTCAACCCCCACCGAGGCCAAGAAGATTTTCCGCAATCATCCGGAATGCGATTACCTCCCTGTGTTTGATGGCGATCAGTTCCTGGGGTTGCTTCCCCGTCAGGTCAATACCCAGTCGGTTCCGTGGAACCAGGGGTTGGATGAACAGTCCGTCGCCATTCCCGGCCGGGTGGCTTCCCTGTCGTTGCTGAAAAACTCCCCCCTGGAGTTGACTGATACGATTGACATGGCGATCGGACGAATGAAAGCCGAGGGGATCAAGGCGTTGCCCGTGCGGGATCGCGGAGAAATCGCGGGCATGGTGGACTGGCTGAGTCTGTTACGAAGTTCGGACGCCGATCCGTTTGACAGGTAATAAATTCTTCCGGTGTGACACCGGACACGGATCGTCCAGATAAATCCTGATAATCCACGATCAACGCCGGGTCATTGTCTTGACCCAAGCAGGTACGGATGGTATTATTGATACCAACTCTGTGCGAATGAGGGGATCACCGTGAAAAAGTCTATCCATCAAATTCTGGGCGGGGCCGCCACATTTTTATGCATGGCGGTGCTGACGCAGGGAATGGCTTATGCTCAGGCCAAACCAGTCGGCGTGGTGAAAAAGCTGAAAGGCGCCGCTTCGGCCCAGAGGGTTGGTTCCGAGGTTCCGGTGGTCCTGGTGCAGGGAGCCGCGGTGATGGAAGGCGACACGGTGATGTCCGGCGCCGATTCCATCGTGGTGATGACCTTCGCGGATGACTCCCGCATCGCGCTGGGCGCCAAGACCCGGTTCAAGGTGCTGACCGTCACCAAATCGGGGAATACCCGTACGGGAAGCTTTGATCTGATGGGCGGCAAGCTGCGCGCCATGGTCAGCAAGGGCTTCAGTTCGGATTCCAAATTTGAAATCAAGGCGGGCACCGCGGTCGCAGGCATCCGCGGAACCGAATTGGATTTGGAAAATGAAGATGGCAAGGTCAAGCTGGTCGTCTACTCCGGCGAAGTTGGTTTCGCCCTGGAGGGTCAGTCGCCGGTTTCGATTTATGGCAATATGCTCGCTGGCGCCTCTGGCGGGTCCGTTGAAACCAAGAAGATGGATTCGTCGGAAGCCAACAACTCCCATGGCAATTTCTCGGGCGGGGAGAATGTGGATGTCGCGGCCCCCGACCTGAACCTCTCTGGCAAGGAAAGCAACGCCATTCAGAGCGGCGACGCCAGCGCTTTCGCCAAGACCGCTGAACCCACCGTCGGCGACGGTGGGTCCACCGTCACCAAGGCAAAGGGCGGCAAGGCGGTTGGCGGCGACGCTCCCGCCGATACTTCCGGCGGGGATGGTATCACGGATACGGGTGGAAGCAGCAGCAAACAAACTCAGGCGGGCGACGAAACGCTAGGCGATAATGCTCAAGGTGGCCCAGGAGGCGCAACGCCAGACAACAACCCCTTCGGAGTGGGTTCCAATAACAACGCGAATAACACCAATGTGGACTCATCTGGAGCGGGCAGCCAGGGCCAGCAAACCGCCGGGGGCGGATCCAACGTGGCCAATACCGGCGCCGGCAACAACTCGACCACCCAGCAAAACAACAATGCCAATAATAATACCAACACTGGCGTGAACAATCCCAACATTGTTGGTACGGAACGGGGCAAAACCTTCTCCCAAGACGGCGCGACCGGAACCGGCGGTACTGGTGGTGCCGGAGGCAATACGGGGGGCGCCGGCGGTTAATTCTGGAACCAAGTGGAAATTCTTGCGCCGGGAGGGTAACCTCCCGGCGTTTCATTTGAGGTGGGTCCCATGCCAAGTTTTGATGTTGTCTCGAAAATTGATCACAACGAAATCAAGAACGCCATCAACCAGGCGGAAAAAGAAGTCGCCCAACGCTTTGATTTCAAGGACACCAACACCCGTTACGAACTGGTGGAGAAGGGCATCATGATCCATTCCGCCACCGAGGACCGCGTCCGTGCGGCCCACGAGGTGCTGACCACCCGGCTGGTGCGCCGGGGCGTCAACCTCAAAAGCGTGGAGGCGCAGAAAATCGAGCCTGCCGGAGGGGGGACCGCCAAACAGATGATCCTCCTCCGGGAAGGCATTGACCAGGACCGGGCGAAGAAGCTCAACAAATACATCAAGGACCTGAACCTGAAGGTTCAAAGCCAAATCCAGGGCGACGCCGTCCGTATCACCGGCAAGAAGAAAGATGATCTGCAAGAGGTCATCGGCCACCTCAAGGCCATGGAATTTGATGTTCCGCTCCAGTTCATAAACTTTCGGGACTGACATCCGTCTGTATTGGCAGGGGGATTATCAGGGGTAAGCCGTGAAACCAATCATCCATCTGCTGGCTGTCTGCGTTATCCTGTTCTCTTCCACGGTCTGGGCCGCGGGAGGCGCGCCCACGCAGGGCGGCGAAAATGAGGCCCTCAAGTTGGTCAAGGACACCAGCGCCAAAGTGAAATCCATTTTGCGGCGCAAGGCCGTTCCCGGAACCAGGGAGCATGACAAGCAGAAACAGGACCTGACTGCCGCGGTCAACGGTTTTCTGGATATTGACTGGTTGGGCCGCCTCGCCCTCGACAAATACTGGGACGAGCGCAGCGACACCGAGCGCAAGGATTACCTCTTGGTGCTGCGGGAGATCATCGAGACCAGTTACACCAACCGCATGGGCGAACACGCCAATTACGAGGAGACCTGGGGCGCCCCGGAGGCCGCTCCGGACAACAGCGTGTTGGTCAAGAGCACCATCCAAGTCCCTGTCGCGGGCGGAACCAAAAAAACCACGGTCCGGACCAACTACCTGCTGCGCAAGGGTGAAAACCACCGTTGGCGCGTCTACGATCTGATCATCGAGGATGTCAGTCTGGTGCGCCAGTACAAGCAACAATTCGGCCGCATCATCAAAAAGGACGGGTGGGCCAGCCTGATCTCCAAAATGAAATCCCGCCTGGAGACCCTCCGCAAGGAATCGGCCCCCTCGCGCAAGACCAATTGATTGTCAGGTCCCCGGGACGGGAAACTCCGCATGGGGCCATCCGGACGGTCTGGCGATGTCCGGATTACGCCTCCGCCGCCGGTGATTCTCCGGGCGCGATTTCCAGCAGGGTGATTTCCGAGGGTGCGCCCAGCCGCAGCGGCGGTCCCCAGTATCCGGTTCCGCGGCTGACGTAAATCCACATCTGGTTAAACAGATGAAGCCCGGCGTTCACCGGCTGCTGCAACCGCACGGCGAGATTCCATGGGATAAACTGTCCGCCGTGGGTATGGCCGGATAGTTGCAGATCATAATCCGCTTCCGAGGCCTGAAAGGCCGTGCGCGGCTGGTGAGCCAGCAGGATTTTCACCGCGCCTTCCGGCGCGCCGGCGATGGCTCGCCGGGGATCGCTCTGGTGGCCGGGGAAGAAGCGTCCGCCTTCGTAATCCGTAACACCCGCCATCACGATTGGTTGTCCTTCGTGCTCCACCACCACGTGCTCGTTCATCAGCACGGTCAGGCCAAGGCGGCGCACCTCGGCGATCCACTCCTCGGCGCCGGAATAATATTCATGGTTTCCGGTGACGAAATAGACCCCCAACCGGGCTTTCAGCAGCCCCAACGGCTCGACATGAAGGCGGAGTTGTTCGACCGTGCCGTCCACCAAATCACCGGTGACCGCGATGATATCCGGATTCAGGCTGTTGACCTTCTCCACGATGCCTTGAAGAAAATCACGTTTGATGGTGGGACCGACGTGAATGTCGGAAATCTGAACTACCCGCAAGGGGGATTTTCCCGCCGCCATCCGCCGCAGGCGCACCCGCACCGGCTTGACGCCGGCGATGCCGTGGGCGGCCACGAATCCCGCCCCAGTCAATACGAACGCCGCCATCAGGGCCCCGGCGCTCACCATGCGGGAAACGGTCAAACGCTTGTCCTGGTCCACATCCGGAATGGCGCGAACCGAGGCATGCGCCGCGGGATTGAAAATGTTGCGGGCCATTTCCGCTGCTTTCAGTCCCAGACCCGCAACGTCCTTCAGCACCACGACCACCAGCAGCATGCAGAAGAATCCCATGGCGGTGTAGGAAACCCATTGCACGGCGTCCATATATCCGGCGCGATGACGGAAGATGGCCATGAGTCCGAAGGCCAGGGGGTGGAGAATCCAGAAAAACGTCAGTGTTCCCCACGCCACGGCGCGCCAGGGGGGAGGCAGGCGCATGGGCTCGATGACCCGCATGCCCATATAGAAATAGACCACCCCGGTCACCGCGCCCGCCACCAAGCCGAACACCAGAAATCGCATCAGGAGATTCATTGAGTTCCACCCCCGGGGTGAAGGAATTTCTTCATATACTAATCGGGAAACGGCCGGGGCAAAGGGGAAGGCTGAGCGGCCCCGCGCTTTCTGGTCAAATTTCGTCCAGGGCCTGATCCAGCGGGAGGCGCGTCACCTTGTATTTTTTAAGCAATTGAGATGCCGCGCTGCGGGTATCCAGCCGCATGGTCTGCAGGAGGACGCGCAGTTCCTCGGCCAGTTCCGTCACCTTGGCGCGGTTCTTTTCTTCTTCCGCGCGATCACCCCTGACCGCGCGCAGCACGCTGCTGCGCAAATGCAGAAACTCCCGCCGCAACGCCCGGATATCGTGGGTGGTGTCAGAGGTCAGGGATGCGCCAAATTCGTCCAACAGCTTCCTGACCTGATCCTCCAGAGCGTCGTGGGGCGCGTCGTCCATCGCATCTCCTCTGGAGGAAAGGGCGGCTACTTGCCCTTTTTGCCCTTGCCCTTCTTTTTGGCCGGCTTCGCTTCCTTGGCTTCCTTGGCCGGAGGAAGGGTTGAATTGCCGGCAGGGGCGATGTCCTTGCCGCCCGAGGGGCCGGCCGGCGCGGCCGGGGCCGCTTCTTTTGGTCCGGGAGCGGCGGAGGGAGCGGAACCACCCGGCGGTGGAGGCGGCGCGTCGTCCTTCTCCTTCATTTCCTCCTTGGGCGCGTCGGCGGAGACAGTTTCCCAGCGGTCGGCCTCGCCGTCGTTGTTCTCATCAATCAGGATGCGGTTGAGCTGGCCGCGGTCATAGTATTCCCAGTAGTCCACCTTGCCGTCGTTGTTGGAATCGCGTTCCAGCTTGGTGACCTTCTCCTGGGCGTCGTAGGTCTTGAACATTTCAGGTTTGCCGTCGAAGTTGGAGTCGTACTCCTTCTTCACGACCTTGCCCTTCTCGAAGAAGCTGGTGACATCCACCCGGCCGTCGAAATCCAGGTCGAGATTTTCGCGCAGGACATCGCCTTCGTCATTGTAGAAGCGCCAGACATCCACCTTGCCATCGAAGTTGATGTCCAGTTCCTTGCGGGCGACGCGCTCGCGGTCGCCGGAGCTTGGGGACAGGTACTTCCACACGTCCGGTTTCTTGTCGCGGTTCAGATCGAAGGTCTTGACTATCAAGCCGCTGGTGCTCGTGCGGGTGGGATCGTTCATGCCCGAGCCCAGGTTGGCCTTGCGGGGGGCGTCAACACGTTCGATCTTCATTTCCTGGTCGGCTTTTTCGACCTGTTCCTGTTTGCCGGCGCAGGCGGTGATGACGGCGAGGGCGAGCAGGGTCAATAACCAGCGGGCGGAATTACGCATATGCATCCTCATGGTTCCATTCGCTTTGCAGCGTGGCCGCCAAAGTACGGGGATTTTCAACAGCGGTCAAGGTGAAGCATGTCAATTGGGGACAGGAATTGGCGCCTTTCCGGCGGGCTCCTGCCGGGGGCTTTTTCCGCCAGTCAATCTTGGTGGTGGAGAGGCTTACCTCTTGCACTCCGGCTGGCGGGAGCGGACGGGGTTTGTCCGTCCGCGCGTCCGTATTGGATTCCGGCCTGGCCGGCCGGGCGCGGCAGGTAGGGGAGATTCAAAATTGGAATGGGGGGGATGGGGCTGGCGCAACACGCCGGAGGAAGGTTTACGGAATCAGGCGGGAGGCCAATGTGGCCCTGTCGGCGTCCCCCACCCCCCTAAACCGGGAAGCGGCGGGCGCCAAGACGGATTTCCACTTGCCCGGAGAGAGTTTCCGTTGTAAATCCCCACGCTCAATAGAAAGGCCCGCACGCCATGATCAAAAATGTGAACTCCGTGCTGCTGGTCACCGGCCTCGCCGCTGCTTTCGCGGCCTGCGGCGGTCCCCGGCAGGAAATCCGCAACGATTCCGGCCTCGTGGATGTGAGCGGACTGGAAACCAAACTCGCCGCCATGGGGCAACCGCAGGTATTCGACCTGAATGGCGATCTGCGTCCTGACGTGAAGGTTTATTACCGCACCGAACCAGCCCCCACCGCGCCGGGCGGGCAGATCACCTATCCCTTCGTCAAGGAACTGGATCTGAACTTCGATGGCAAAACCGACTGCTGGAAGTTCTATATCAATGGCGTGCTGGAAAAAGAGTTATATGATCTGGATGGCGATCCGACCGCCATTGAGGTGCGCAACAGTTTTGTCATGAACCAGATATCCCAGAAGGAAATCTCCATTGACCGGGATGAGTTTCCGGAAATCGTCAAGCGTTACCAGAATGGGCAACTGGTGCTCATTCTGCGCGACACCAACAATGACAACGGGTATGATCGCCGGGAGACCTACGTGAATGGGCGTCAGGCCGGGGTGGAGATTGACCCCGAGCAGATCAAGGGATGGAAATGAGTGCGCAGGCGAGCCGCCGCATCTTCAAATACCACGGGCTGGGCAATGACTTCATTATCCTCGATGTGAAGTCGGGCGAGGCTCCCATTGACGCGGCCACGGCCATTCGCTGGTGCGACCGTTTCAAGGGCGTGGGGGCGGATGGCGTGCTGAGCATCCTCCCGGGAAGCAAGGCGCCTTTCCGGATGCATATTTTCAACAGCGACGGATCGGAAGCGGAAATGTGCGGCAACGGCATTCGCTGTGTCGCCAAATACCTTTTTGACCGGGACCTCGCCCGCGGCGGGGCCGTGGACATTGAAACCGGCAACGGCGTGCTCAATTGCCAGGTCTTCAAAAACGCTTCCGGCGTGGTGGAGACCGTGCGGGTTCACATGGGCAGGCCGGTGCTGGATCGCGAACGCATTCCCATGCTGGGCGCCGGCGCGGACACCCGCGAAACCATCCGGCTGGGCGATGAAACCCTGACCATCCGCGGCGTCAGCATGGGCAATCCGCACATGGTCATTTACGATCGGGCGACAGTGGAGCGCGCCCAGTCGGCGGGTCCGGCGCTGGAGCGGCATGAACTGTTTCCGCGCAAGACCAATGGGGAATTCGTGACCTTCCAAAGCCAGGGAAAGTTTGACCTGGTGGTGTTCGAGCGCGGATGCGGCATCACCCAGGCTTGCGGCACCGGGGCCTGCGCGGCCACGGTCGCTTCCGTGATTGACGGCAAGGTCCCCTCCGGCCGGGAGATCAAGGTCAATCTGCCGGGCGGAAGCCTGTTCATCGAAGTGGTCCGGGATTTGTCCGCCGTGTATATGCGCGGCCCCGCGGAAGCGGTTTTCGAGGGCCGGGTGCTGCTCGCTTGATCCCTCTTCCGGCGTCAGATGCAGGAAACGGGCGGCCAGTTGGCCGCCCTTCCTTTTCATTCGCGGTGTTTCACGCGGGGCGTTTCCTCGCTTGTTTCGCAACGGCGGCATTGCTGTTCGCCCTGATTGGCGGCGTATGGGCGGATGACGGCGCCGCGGGCGCGGCGGAAGAAGCGCTGAAGCAAATGTACGCCACCAACATGCGGATTGATCCCGGCAGCCCTCCCGTTGTTTCGATAGGTCTGATGGATGGCCAGGGGCGCGTGGATATTTCCGCCACCGCGGCTCTGGTGGTCACCGTTTACAATGACGGAGAAACCCGGATGACCTCGGTGAAGGATTCCCAGTGGCGGGTGCAACTGGAGGTCGGGAAACCGGCGAAGGTCCGGCATTCTCCGGTTCTGGAGGATATCTCCATCACCGAGCGAAGCGTGATCGAAGGGCAGCGCGAATATTGGACCTCGCGGGGATTCCGTGTCCGGGAAAGCATCCTGGGCATGATCTTTGGCATCTCCGGCCGGGTGATGGATAACCGCCGGGTTCTGTTGCTCGCCGACAGCGAGGATGGTTCGAAGGAATCCGCCCAGGTGCTGGCGGATGACCTGTTCCGGCGTTTCGCCAAACGCGCGGCCATCCACGAGGAACTGGAGCGTTTGCCGGGGGCCGCCATGCGGGTTTCCCGGCTGGACGGCTCCCTGGAAGAGCGGGGCCGTCATCTGGTGTCGTTCCGCGCGGGGCCTGGCGCGGCCATCACGGTGAAAGAGGTCGAATATGGCCGCGGGTACAAGTGGCATTCGCGGCAGACACGGCGTTTCCATGGGGAAATCGTGGTGGTGGTTGATCCGGATGGCACCCTGGCGGTGGTGAACCGGGCGCCGCTGGAGCAGGTTCTGTACGGCCTTGTGCCATCGGAGATTCAGTCCTCCGCCCATCCCGGGGCGCTGAAGGCCCAGGCGGTGACGGCCCGCGGAGAAGTGCTCGCCAAGATTGGCAACCGGCATCTGGCGCATCCATGGCATTTGTGCTCGGAACAGCATTGCCAAGTGTACTCTGGCGCGGGCCATGAACATCCCCGGACCAATGCCGCCGTGGACGCCACCCGCGGCGAGGTCATGTTCCGGGACAACCGGGTGGCGGACGCCTTCTATTCCTCCACCTGCGGCGGGCATACCGAACACAATGACATTGTCTGGGCCCAGCAACCGGACGGGGCCACGCGGGGCAAGCCCGATCTGGTGGCGGACGGCTCCCGCTTCGACATCGTGCATGACGGCAATGTCCGGGCGTTCATCGAGGAAGCGCCGCAATCCTGGTGTTCGGTTTCCTCGCTGGCGCCCAAGGGGCGGTTCCGCTGGTCGGTGAGTTTTCCGGCGGCGGATGTGAACGCCATGGTTCAGGCGGTCTATCCGGAAGCGGGTTCCGTGAACGATATCCAGATTCTGGGGCGGGGGGTTTCTGGCCGGGTGACGGGAGTCCGTTTGACTGGAGAACACAAAACCGTGGATGTGCAATACGAATTGCCGGTGCGGCGGTTGTTCAACAACCTCAATTCCGGTCTGTTTGTCGTGGATATTGTCCGCGACGCCAACGGCAAACCCGTCCGCTTCGATTTTCGCGGCGCGGGATGGGGGCATGGCGTGGGCATGTGCCAGATGGGCGCGGTAGGCCGGGCGGAACGCGGTCAGGATTACAAAACCATCCTCCAGCACTATTATAGCGGGGTTCAGGTATTGAAAATCTACTGACGCCCAGCGGGTTTTTCTTGAGTGAAACGGATGAAGCGGTCCTTTCCATGGCGTGATGATGAGCCGGAAGGCAGGAAAGGGGGCATCTCGCGTCCCGCCCGCTCCAGTGGCGTGAAAGCCAGGCTGGATGTGGAGACACCGCGCGCCGGTTGTTCATCCCGTCCTGCCGCGCCCACCGGAATCCGCATGAAGCCATGGTGAGCAATTTGCGTTTACAGGAGTTGTTTCCAGTTTCCCGTTTCATGGGGCGGACGCCGCCGCGGGCGGCGCGTATTGGATTCGCGCTATGCGCCGGGATTCTGTGGCTGGTGATGATCTCCTCGGCCAACAACTGGGTTTTTCTGCTGGACCACGCCAACCTCGCCTTCCATGAGGCGGGCCATGTGTTTTACGGCATGCTGGGTACAACCATAGGCATGTATGGCGGAACCTTCGGTCAGTTGAGCTTTCCGATGGTGCTGATCATCCGGGGCTGGATACGCCGTCATCCCCTCGAAACCGCTTTTGGGATTGTATGGTTCGGACAGAACCTGGTGAATATCGCCCACTACGCCGCCGACGCCCGGTCGCAATCCCTTCCGCTGGTGGGCGGTGGTATCCATGACTGGGGCTGGATTCTGCCGCGCTGGGGATTGCTGCACCGGGATCAGCAGGTGGCGGGCGTCTTCCGTTTTCTTGGTTGGTTGACAATGTTCCAGGGCGTCTTGTGGTACTGCTTTTCCGCGGGCAGGCCGCCATCTGGAGATACGCCGGAACAGGTTTCCGCGGCCAAAACCGGTTTCCATTCAAAATAATGATATTTTCCATTTGCCGAAGCCGGGCGCAGACTCTATCATGCATGGTTTAACAGGGTGCAGGAGAGACGGAACTGATGCGCGGATCCATTTCCACCGGAATCATTTTTGCCTTGTGTTGCGGGCTATGGATGCTGGCCTCTGGTTGTGGTTCCAACACCATCGCGCCGGATGGCGTTCCAACAGATACCCCCGCCACGGCCACGGACGGTTCTGAACCGGGTGATGGTTCAGCCACGGAAACCGATGGAGCCATTCCCGGCGACGCCGGAACCGATGCTTCCACGGACGGCGCCGTCAGCCCGGACGCCAGCGGGCCGGATGCGGAATCCGACTCCGGAATCGGCGACACCGGCGAGGAAGACACGGGCGATGGCGGGGACGCCGATCCAGGCGATGTCTCGACCAAATGCTCCACCGACAGCGACTGCAACGGCCGGAAATGCGATGTGTCCACGGGGCTGTGCGCAGGCTGCCTCGCCAAGTCGGATTGCGCCGACAACGAGGAATGCAAGGCGGGGGAATGCGTGAAGGAGCAGTCCGAGCCGTGCAAGGCCGATCGCGACTGCACCGACGGCAAATTCTGCGACGCCACGCAGAATAACTGCGTCCGCTGCCTGCAAAATTCCCAATGTCCTCCCGGTCAGCAATGCGTGCTTGGATCATGCGAGGCGCCGCCGCCGCAATCCTGCCAGCTCAATAGCGATTGCGACCTCGGGCAGGTCTGCGAAGCCGGCAAATGCCAGGTGGGATGCCGCACCGACCGCGACTGCGCATCCGGCGAAAAATGCGCGCGTGGAACATCCGCCATTGGGCAATGCGTGCAGTGCGTCGCCGATGCGGATTGCCCCGCTGGTTCCGTATGCAAGCAGGGAAGCTGCGCTACAAGCTGCGTCACCAGCGGCTGCGCCCAGGGGGTTTGCGACAAAGGCAGCGGCAAATGCGTGGGCTGTCTCACCAAGGCGGACTGCGGCAAAGGCAAGCGCTGCGTGACCAACGCCTGCGTGCCCGGCTGCGAAGGCGATAGCGACTGTGATCCGGGCGTCAAATGCGTCAAGAACCAGTGCGGCGGAGCCTGCGTGGCGGATGCGGACTGCGGCTCCGGGCGCAAGTGCAACAACGGCTCCTGCTATGACGCCTGCGGAAGCGCCAATATCTGTCCGCTCAACCTGGTCTGCGACACCGGCAAGGGTATTTGCGTGGATTGCGCCACAGGGGCTGGAGGCATTGTGGTGGGTTGTCAGTTCGGCGAGCGTTGCGATCCCGCCACCAACAAATGCACGTCGTGTTCGAAGGATGGCGATTGCTCCTCGGGGGTTTGCGAGGGTGGAAAATGCCTGCAGTGCCGTGACAACAGCAAATGCTCCGGCAGCACCCCCGTCTGCGACGCCGCCGCGTTCCGTTGCGTCGAATGCCTGAGCGATTCCCAGTGCGCCGGCAAGGGCGTCTGCCTCGACAAGGTGTGCGTGCAGTGCCGCGACGACAAGGATTGTCCAGCCAGCACGCCGGCCTGCCGCGTGCTCGGCAACGATCGCAAATGCGTGCAGTGCGTCGAGGACAAGCATTGCCCCAACGGCGGAACCTGCAACAAGCTGAACAATACCTGCACCGCCCCGGCGGCGGCGAAGAACTGCTCGCCCTGCAATTCCGACGCCGAGTGTGGAAGCGGCGGCAAATGCCTGTCGCGCACCATCAGCAACTCCGTGGACAAGGGCTGCGCGCTGCCCTGTTCCAATGGACGTTGCGGCGGCGGACTAACCTGCCAGAACAACCTGTGCGTGCCAGGTTATCCCAACCGGCACGCCACCTGCGCGGGCATCCGCGACGCCCAGACCGGCCGCGCCTGCACGCCGGGCAATACCCCGGCCACGGAAAACGGCTGCGGTCTCGCCAATGAAATTGACGACAGCGATTGCCTCTCCAACCAGGGCGGCGGAGGCGTTTGCGCCATCCTGTGCGAGCGTTCGACCTCGCCCTGCCCGGAAGGCACGCGCCAGCGCTGGAGCGGAACCACCTGCCGCTGCACCAAATGAACGGCCGCGCCCGAGCGGGATCGTCCCGCGCCGCATGGGCGCTGCTGGTTCCGGAACGGGATGGCCGCAAACCACGGCCATCCCCTTCTTTTTTCTGGCATTGGCAGGATGGCCAGGTCCGGCGTCTCTCCATCGAGCAGGACAGGAAAACGATCGAGTTTCTGACCGGCGGCGGCCAGCCGGTGGCGGCGCCGGATATCAAGCCGCTGGCCAAACAACTGCGATCCGCGGGGATTTTCATCCAGCGCACGGTGGATCTGTCGCTGATGGGCATGCTGCTGTCCAACGGGCGCGGTCCGCCGCCGGATTTGGGCGCCCAGCCGCCCCCCGGCGATGAAACGGCCTGGGCGGACTGGCTGAATCGCCTGGCCCAGCGCTTTCAGGACTGGACCCGCCGCCTCAAGGAAGAGGACATGGCCTTGGTCGCCCGCATCGAAGGGCAGGCCGCGCCCGCCCTGGCGGACATGGAATACAACGGCATGGCGCTGGATGCGGCGCGCTGGCGCTTGTTGCTGGAACAGGAAACGAAAGAACGCGAACGCTGGCGCTCCGAACTGGATCGCCTGTGTCCGGCGGAGCAGGGGGCCGATCTCTTCGGCGCCGTCAGCCCCGATTACGATTCAGACCAGGTGGTGCGGGGGCTGCTGGAAAAGCAGGGCGTTCATGTCCACTCGCTGCGGCGCTGGGAACTGGACGAAATTGATCACCCGCTCGCCCAGGCGCTGGCCCATTATCGCCGCCACAGCCGCATTCTGATTTCCTATGGAGAGGGGTTTCTCGCCCACATCGAACCGGCGACCGGGCGCATCCACCCCACCTTTGTCTCCATTGGCGCGCAGACCGGGCGCATGGCCTGCGTGGAGCCCAACCTGCAAAGCATGATCAAGGACGGTGGTTACCGTTCATGTTTCCGTGCGCCGCCGGGCAGGAAGATCATCACCGCCGACTACAACGCCTGTGAATTGCGCATTCTGGCGGAGGCCTCCGGCGACGAGGGATTCATCGAGGTATTCCGGCGCGGCGATGACCT
>JAJVIH010000013.1:0-33308 GCA_022072125.1 Myxococcota bacterium
CGGGTAAGTTCCGACCTGCACGAAAGGCATAACGATATCCCCACTGTCTCGGGGACGGACTCAGCGAAATTGAATTCTCGGTGAAGATGCCGAGTACCCGCGGCAAGACGGAAAGACCCCGTGAACCTTTACTACAACTTGGCAGTGAATTCTGGATCTGTTTGTGTAGGATAGGTGGGAGACGTTGAAGCCGGTCCGCTAGGATCGGTCGAGTCATCGGTGAAATACCACCCTGATAGGTTTAGGATTCTAACCTTGCCCTGTGATCCAGGGCGGGGACACTGCCTGGTGGGTAGTTTGACTGGGGCGGTCGCCTCCTAAAGTGTAACGGAGGCTCACAAAGGTTCCCTCAGGCTGATTGGAAACCAGCCGTCGAGTGTATAGGCATAAGGGAGCTTGACTGCGAGAACGACGGTTCGAGCAGGTGCGAAAGCAGGTCTAAGTGATCCGGTGGTTCCGCATGGAAGGGCCATCGCTCATAGGATAAAAGGTACTCCGGGGATAACAGGCTGATCTCCTCCAAGAGTTCACATCGACGAGGAGGTTTGGCACCTCGATGTCGACTCATCACATCCTGGGGCTGAAGTCGGTCCCAAGGGTTTGGCTGTTCGCCAATTAAAGTGGTACGTGAGTTGGGTTCAAAACGTCGTGAGACAGTTTGGTCCCTATCTGCCGTGGGCGCAGGAGTTTTGAGAGGAGCTGTCCCTAGTACGAGAGGACCGGGATGGACGAACCCCTGGTGTGCCGGTTGTTCCTACAGGAGCATCGCCGGGTAGCCATGTTCGGACGGGATAACCACTGAAAGCATCTAAGTGGGAAGCCCCCCTCGAGATAAGAACTCCCCTCGCAAGAGCTAAAGACCCCTCGTAGACTACGAGGCTGATAGGCTGGGTGTGGACACAGGGCGACCTGTGGAGCTTACCAGTACTAACCGGTCGTGCGGCTTGACTTTGTTTTTCACCGGAAAACCAGACTACCCATATGGGCATCTGGGTCGAGGCCGAGGTTGATGACAGCCCGGCGCGTTCCGGGCCATGCGTTCGCAAGTTTGCGGTGACGATAGCAGAGAGGAAACACCCGATCCCATCCCGAACTCGGAAGTTAAGCTCTCTGTCGCCAATGATACTGCACGCGTCAGTGTGTGGGAAAGTAGGTGTCGCCGCTTTTATACCCCCGGTCCACAAGACCGGGGGTTCCTTTTTTTCCAGATTTTTCTCATTCCCCGCCACGCAGCCATGGCTCCAAATAACGCCGCGAATGGCGGAGCGGCGGGGATGGCGCCTTGTCCGGGCGCCCCGCGGTTTGATCAGCGGAACGGGACGGCCCATCCGCGTCAACGAAATTCCGCCTCCATCACTCATTCGACTTTACCTTGTTGACGCCAGAGCGTATAACTTCCGCCATCGGACTCCGGCTGCCCATATTTCAGGATTGCACCATGCGAAAACCGCCATTTCTTCCCGCTTTTCTTGTCTTCGTTTTTCTTGCCGCCTGTTCTTCCAGCGAATCTGGAACGGATGCGGGCGTGACGGATACGGGCGCGGACGTCTCCGTTCCCGATACCGCTCCGGCGGACTCGGCTGTCACTGACGCCGCGCCCGCGGATACCGGCTCCGGTGCGGGCGACGCCGGGACAACGGACACCGGATCAGCGGATACCGGCGACGCCGGACAACCAGACAGCGGCGCGGAATGGGATCCAGCGATTCCTTCTTACACCGCCGATCCCGCGCTCAAGGCCGGTTGCGAAGCCCCGGGAGAAAATGATCTGTGCTTCGGTGTGGCCAGCCGGGATATCTCTCCCAAGGGCTTTGAAGTTCCCAAAATGGAATACCTGCGCCGCGACAAGGATTGCATCCCCGAGCAGGCCCGCTGCGACAACCTGATGAAAGACTGGCGGCGCGACTGCGGAACCGATCGTCTGTGCAAGGGCGATAAGGGATATACAGCGCCCGATGCCGATGGCACCGAAAAGGACGGGGTCTTTGATTTCTTCCGCGACTGCGGCAGCGACAACCTGTGCAAGGGCGATCCGGGATATGCTGGTCCCGATCCGGACGGCACCGAAGGCAACAAGCTGTTTGACGGCATCTGGCTGGCGGGTCTGGGAGAAAACAAGCCCGCCATCGGCGTGCATGATCCCGTTTATGCGCGGGCGTGGGCCATGCGGCAGGGCGACAAGACCGTCGCCATGGTGGTGCTGGACATCATCGGGCTGTTCTACGATGACACCGTGCGCATCCGGAAGATCATCCAGGCCAAGGCGCCCAACCTGAAGATTGACATGGTGATCGGCCAGGCCACCCATGTCCACTTTGGTCCCGACACCATGGGCCGCTGGGGTCCGACCGATCCGGAAGCAGGCGTGCCCATTGGCCATGGCATCAATCTGCCGTGGATGGACAAGGCGCTGGAACTTGCCGCCGACGCGGTCATCGAAGCGGTGGTCAAAATGGAGAAGGCCCGCCTGAAGGTGGGCAACGGCTTCACCGGCGACAAGAACCTGATGCGCGACTTCCGCGATCCGCAGGTGATCAACGATGAGATGATCGTCATCAAGGGTGAGCGCGTCAGCGACGGCTCGACCATCGGAACCCTGGTGCATTGGGGCAACCATCCGGAGACCCTGTACGAGCGCTCCAATTATATCACCTCCGACCATGCCTGGATGCTGCGTGAGACCGTCGAAAAAGGCATTCCGGCGACGGGGACCAAAGCGGCCATGCCCGGGCTCGGCGGCATGACTGTGTACCTGCAGGGAACCGTCGGCGGCATGATGGCTCCGCCGTCCAAAACCATGACCCAGGACGGACGCGAACTGGAAGCGAGATCCTTCGCCATGTTGTCGGCCTACGGAACCGAACTGGGCCGCCACGCCCTGGAGATCGCGGCGAAGGCGGAACCGGCGGCCAAGTCCAACCTGCGCATGACCACGCGCCGCATGTTCCTGGAACTGCCCAACACGGGCTTCCATATCGCCTTCTTCGGCGGCATCTTCCCGCGCCGCCAAGTGGTGGGCGCCGATGGCAAGCTGTACTCCGCCAGCACCATTGATCCAAAAGATCTGCCGCGCGTGGTGACCGAGATGACCATTGTCCGCGTGGGCGATCTGTTGTCATTCTACACCGTGCCGGGAGAACTGTTTCCGGAACTGTGGGTGGGCGGCTACGATGGAAGCTGGCGCTGCGGCAAGAATACCGGGCCCGATTGCAAGACCATCATCATCGAGCCGGGGCACAAGAACCCGCCGGCGCTCGACAAGGCGCCGAAGGGCCCGTACCTGTCGCAACGCCTGGGCGGCAAATACAAGCTGTTGCTCGGACTGGCGCAGGATGAACTGGGCTATCTGGTTCCGGCCTACGACTACAAACTCAGCGAATCGTTGCCCTACCTCGACGAGGCGCCGGGCGAGCATTACGAGGAAACCGTCAGCGTGGGGCCGGACGCCTGGCCTACCCTTGAAAAGGCCCTCGACGAGTTGAATGCCAGCCTTCCCTGACACCCTCGATGAGCGCATCTACCGGGCGATGGTCCGTTTCGCCCGGCAGGATCGCGCGGATATCGAGGCGGCGGTGAAAGCGCTGGAGGGTTCCCATCCCGGTGAATCCCGGCGCGAACTGGCGGAGCGACTGATCGAGCGCATATCCTGGCAGGCGGGCGCCGGCGGCGCGGTGGCGGGGCTGCCTGGCGCGACTTGGCTGGGCGGCGGCCTGCGCATGGCCAACAGCCTGTGGTCGTTCCGCCTGCAATGGCGGGTTGCGGCGGGGGTGGCGGCCTGCCTGACGCCTGCCCTGCTGGAAGATGAGGAAGGCTTCGCCGCCTTCGTGATGATGCTGGTGCTGGGACTCGAGGATGAGTGGGCCGCCGGTCTCGCCGGTTCGCCCCTTCGCCTGCGCCGCCACGCCCGCCGCGAAATGGCCCGCCGCATATGGGATTCGTTTTTTATCGCCGGGTTTGGCGCGCGGCGGATTCCCGTGGTGAGGCGGCTGGTTCCGGTTGTCGCCAGCGTCAGCGGCGCGCGGCATCAGATGCGCATCATCGAAGACACCGGAGAGCGCGCCATGCGCGCGCTGGAAAACCAGTTGAATCAGCCTGTTCAACCATGAATGGCCGCCGCCCGCGCCCGCGTGAAAAATGAATACGGGCGGGGCGCCGGATCACTGGCCGCCGCGCAGGCGGGCTGATTTCAACGTATTCGACAGCAGCATGGCGATGGTCATGGGGCCCACGCCGCCGGGCACCGGGGTGATGGCGCCCGCGATCTCCTTCGCGGAGTCGAAATCCACGTCGCCGCACAGGGCCCCATCCGGCAGGCGGTTGATGCCCACGTCAATCACGGCCGCCCCCGGCTTCAGCCAGTCGCCCTGCACCAGGCGGGCGCGTCCCACCGCCGCCACCACGATATCTCCCAAACGCACCACGCCGGGCAGGTTGTTGGTGGCGGAATGGCAGATGGTCACCGTGGCGCTGCGCCGCAGCAGCATCATGGCCATGGGCTTGCCGACGATATTGGAGCGGCCCAGCACCACGGCGTGGCGTCCCTTGATTTCAATGCCATAACGATCCATCAGGACCATCACGCCGGCGGGCGTGCAGGGCTCGAAGCAGTCTTCGCCCAGCAGCAATTTTCCCGCGTTGAGGGGATGAAAGCCGTCCACGTCCTTCGCGGGTGAAATCCGCCGCAGGATGGCCTGTTCGTTGAGGTGCGGGGGGAGCGGCAGTTGGACAAGAACGCCGTCCACGGCGTTATCCTCGTTGAGGCTGTCCACCAGTTGTTCCAGTTCCTGCTGGCTGGCGGAAGCCGGGAGTTCGATTTTGCGCGAGAGGATGCCGCATTCTTCACATGCCCGCACCTTGTTGCGCACGTACACGCGCGAGGCGGCGTTATCGCCCACCAGCACGGCGGCCAATCCGGGCGGCCGGCCCAGCCGGGGGGTTAAATCGCTGGTCGCGGCGCGGATTTCCGCGCGCAGGCGTTCCGCCGCCGCCTTGCCGTCAATGAGGATCGCCATGGGAATTTCTCCTGCCCGTCTGGCCATGAGCGGCCAAAGCGGCTTACATATAGAGGAAAGAACTCTCCGCCTTTCTACTGGAAAACTCACATGAACAAAATCCCCGGCGGGCATTCTCCAGCTTTTTGGGTCCAGGTTGCGGCGGCGGCGTCCGCGCTCGCCCTGAGCGCCTGCGCCGATACCCAGGATGCGCTGATCCGCGAGGCCGAAAAAGACCTGGGCGCCGCCACCCAGGTCAGGCGTTTTGTCCCGCAGGCGGCCACCGGCGCGCGCGCCGCCGCGCCATCGAGCCGCGCCGCCATGGCGCGTCCCCGCGCCGATTCCGGGGACGACTTCGCGGGCGTTCCGCCGCGGGCCAGGCAGCATTTCGACAACGCCATGAAGGCGCTGGAGAACGATCCCAGGGGATTTGATGTTCCGCTGGCGGAGTTGAAAAAAGCCCTGGATATCGCGCCCAATTTCACGCGCGCCTGGTATTCGCTGGGCACCACCCAGATGAAGAAGGGCGATCTGCAACTCAACTATTCGATGTACGACGAAGCCTACGAGTCCTACATGCGGGCGTACGAACTGGGCGAGCAGTGGCCGGGGCTGTACAACAACATCGGCACGGTGCTCCGCAAGCGCGGCAAAAGCGAGGAGGCGATTCCCTTCCTGCAGCGCGGGCTGGAGAAATACCCCTACGACGCGGTGATGCTGCTCAATCTGGGGCAACTGTACCTTTCCCTGGGCGACACCAAAAACGCCCTGGATTACCTGTGCCGGGCGTTGTGGCTGCGGCCGGAGAACAACCAGGTCCACCGCGAGTTGATGAAGTTCCGCGAGGGTGCGGCCATCTGCCAGCGGCTGCCCCGTCCGGAAGCCTTCAAGCCGGAAAACCTGCCCAAACCCCAGTGACGGATGCGGACGTTTTCTTTCCTCCCAGCGGGCTGGCCAGGCCAGTCCGGCGGTTTGGCTACAGGCTGCTGACGAGGAGGGCGAAAGCCATCAACAGCATGCCCACCATGGCGGCGGTCTCCAGGGAGGATTGATGCAGGCGCGGCGCATTGAGCAGGTCGCGCAGACGTTGCCGGAAACGGCGCGCCCGCACGCGGGTTTTCACATGCGCCAGCAGTTCGGGAGGCGCTTTCTCCCCGGATAGAGACCGGACCAGCCGCACCGCATCAGCCACATCCTGGAGATGGCCGTCGAGTTGCGGATCCGTGGACACCCGCTGCTTGATCCGGGAAGATTCCTCCTCCGGCAGGCGGCCTTCAATCCAGGCTTCCAGTTGGTCCGTGGGAACAGGCAGATGGCCCATGGCTCAACCTCCCGATCCATGCACGCCGCGGGCGCGCAGGGCGTCCGCCAGATGCGAGCGCGCCCGGTGCAGGCGTGATTTCAGGGTTCCCAGACACAGTCCGGTCACCCGGGTGATTTCCTCGTATTCCATGCCTTCGATGTCCCGCAGGATGATCAACTCACGCGAGTCTGGCGGCAGGACGCCCAACGCTTCTTCCACCAGCGCGCGGAGGCGTCCGCCGGCCGCCTGTTGTTCCGGCGTCGCGGGCGGACGTTCCAGCGAGGCCAGGTCTCCGCCCGCCGTTTCATCCAGCGGATCGTGTTTCCCCGCGCCGCGCCGCCGGTGGTGCTGGATGCGGTTCAGCGACAGGTTGCGGGCGATGCGCAGCAGCCAGGTCGAAATTTCCGCGTCGCCGCGAAATCCCGGAAGCGCCTGCCAGGCCTTGATGAAGCACTCCTGGGCGATTTCTTCCGCGTCCGCCGGAGAGTTCAGCATGCGCAGGCAGTAGGAATAAACCCGGTTCTGGTGGCGGCGGACCAGCAGTTCAAAGGCGGTTTCGTCGCGCGCCCTCAGGCGCTCCAGCCAGGCGTCCGCTTCATCCGCCGGCGTGCTCCAGCGGGTCCATGACATGATATGGGTCCGGGTCCGGTTCATGGAGAATGCCGGGCCATGCGGCCCGTTCATCTCTATAGACCGGTCAGGGGCGGAAAAGTTTCATTCCCCGGGAAAGGAAGTCAGGCGGCGGGGAAAATTTCCACCCCGATGGTCGCCTCCGCGGCGGCGATATCCAGTGGCGAGTTGCGCTCCTTGGCGGCGGGATCGCGCACGGCCACCACGGATTCGGCCTTCCAGCCATTGACCACGTCCCAGAAGGCGTCCTCGTAACCGCGGCTGCTGGATTCGATGGTTACCGGCACGCCGCGCGCGCCGGCCAGATTGCGGATTTGCTGTTCCAGTCCGGCGCTGGCGGCGCCCGCCACCACCACTGGCAGGGAGGCCGCCGCGGATTTGGCGACATCCAGCGCGCGTTCCGCCGCCTTTGGATTGAAACGGTTGGGGGCCACCAGCAGCAGCACTGGAGCCGCGTTTCCTGACGATGCCATGGTCATTTCCTCCAGGAAAAAGCGGAGCGCAACCTAACGGGCGGCGAGGATCACGTCAAACTCCGCCGTCTCGGGAATGCACGATTCCGGATTGCAGACGGAATATTTCAGTTTCGCGCGGGTTTTGTGTTCGCCGGGGGTTTTGGGCGTGTAAGTGATGGGAATTTCCCACTCCGCGGCGGACTTGTCGCGGATATCCGATGCGGTGAGTTTGAGGTTGGCGAAGTTCACCGCATCATGCCCGGCCACTTCCAGACGGAGGGGATAATCCGCGTTCATCTTGTAACCGGCGGCGGGAATGATGCGCACGGGCAGTTGAGCCGGCGCCCCCGGTTGCGCGGGAGATTCGTTGACGCGGACCGCGGAATACGGGCTGCTGTGGACCACCCGGTTCCCCGGCGGCGCCGGAGCCGGTTTTTCACCCGGATTCGCGGGCGCTGGCGCCGCCGGTGGGATTGCGGACGAAGGTTGCTCCGCCCCCGGCTCTTTCGAGCACGCGGCGGCGAGCAGGGAGATACAGAGAATCCATACCGTTTTCATGGGGCTGCCGGTGATCCGTTCCTCACGGGTTACATCACGTGAAATGAAGGATCGCAAACCCGGGTTTGCAAGGGGATGCGGCTTTTCAGCAGCCTTGCCGGATGCGCCGCCTCAGCACAATCGCTGCCGCGGCCAAGCCCGCGATCCACCACATGCCGGCTGCCGGCCGGCGGTTCGGCTTGATATCGCATCCGCAGCCGCCCGGGTCGCCCGAGACGAAATTCTGCTCCTTGCCCGGGGATGCGCGTTTCCCGCCGTTCTTGCCGTCCTGCAGGACGCCGTCCAGGTCTTCTTCTTCGCCCGGATTGGATTGGACGTCCTTGGAACCGCCATCGGCAAAGGTGGCGGGACCTGAATCCTTTTCCGGAACCTCGGCGTCGAGCGTCACGCCGGCGTCCGGTTCCGGCGCCGGCGGCGCTTCGATATTGATTTGCACGGCGTCGGTGCCGGTATTTCCGGCGAGGTCGGCGGCGGTGGCGGTCAGATTGGTGCTGCCAGGAGGAAGGTCCATTTCCACCGTGAATTTGATCCCGGAAACCGTGGCGGGAATACCGTTGACCTCCACGCCGGTGACGGCGTTGTTGTCGTTGACCACGCCAGAAACGGTGAACTGGCCATTGGGCAGGGTCTGACCGTCAATGGGAAATTCAATCTTCACGGTGGGCGGCTCGGTGTCCGCGCCGCCGCCGCGCGGTTCCGGGGCCAGTTCCACAAAAACGCTCTGCTGCGGCGGCACGGTGATTTGCTCCTCAGCTTCCAGATAGCCCACCGGCTGCGTGCGCACGAGGTAATCGCCCGGGTCCACGCGGAAGCTGAAGCGGCCCTGCGGATCCGTGGTGGTGCTCACCCCGCCGGCGATCAGCACGGGCACGCCGCCCAGCGGTTTTCCCTTGCCTTCCTTGCCATCGTAGACCAGGCCGTCAATCGTTCCCTTGCGATCAACCACCGGTTTTTCATAGGTGACGGAAACCGACGCCTTGCCTTCATTGCCTGCCGCGTCCCTGGCGGTCACGTTGATGGTGTTGCCGCCTTCGTTCAGCACCAGGGTGATGGCGAATTTCTTTCCACTGACCGGAACCACCCGTCCGTTGACCTCTACTTCCGTGACCGTGGGGTCATCCACTTCCCCGGTGATGTTCATGCTCGGGTCCTTGACCGTCGAGCCGTCTTTCGGATTGGTGATGGTGATCTTCGGCGGCGTGGTGTCGGCGGGAGGAATGGGATTCAGCCCCATGTTGGCCCATTTGTCCGTTCCCGCCACCACGGCGGCGCTGCGCTCCAGCGGCTGGTATCCCGCGGCTTCCGCGCGGATGGTGTAGGTTCCAGCGGGAAGCCCGAAATCAAATACGCCATCGGCGGTCGCATTCTGGGTGTCGCCGGTTTCCTTGATGAGCACGGACGCGCCAGGAATGCGCGCGGATTCTCCCACCACGGCGTTGAAGACCAGCCCCTTCAAGCGGCCCCCGGTTGGGGTGACCACCCGCTTGATTTCCACGCTTCCCCAGGTGGTTTGCCCGGCCGTGACCGTGCGGGTGACGCTCCCCGTCTGGTAGCCGGGTTTCTCCACGGTGACTGTGTAGGTTCCCGGCGGAAGATCAAATTTCCATGCGCCTTCCGTGCTCACGGTGGACTGTCCGGTGTTCAGCTTGACGGTGGCGCCCGCGACCCGTTTGTTGGTGTCGCCGTCGGTGTACACCACGCCCGTCAGGACGCCGGTCTTGACGCCGCCGCCCGTATCGGCCGCGCCGGCGTCGGTGGTTCCGCCGCCGGAGTCCGCCACGCCCGCGTCCGTTGTCCCGCCGCCGGAAGAGCCGGGGTCGAAAGCGGAGAGCCCCATATGGCGCTGCAATCCATAGAGATGGGCCAGCGCCGCGCGCTTGCGCTTGACCGGATCCTTGAGAATGGCGTTTTCAGCGGCGTTGGTGATGAACGCCAACTCCGACAGAATGGCGGGCGCCGCGGAATTGGCGATGACGTAGAATCCCGCCGTTTTGCTGCCGCGGTTGCGCAGCCCCCACGCCTTGATCATTTCTTCCTGAACCCGGTCGCGCAGATTCGCGCCCGTCGTTCCGTTCTGATAGCTGAAGGTTTCCGTGCCGTTCGCCGAGGGATCGCTGAAGGCATTCGAATGAATGCTCATGAAGCGGGTGGCGTTTTTGGAGTTGCAGTAGTTGGTGCGTCCGGAAAGGGCGATATACACATCCGTGTCACGGGTCAGGTGGACGGTCCAGTCGCCGCCGCCGGATTTGTTGGCGGTGTCCGCGTTGAGGTAGTCGCGGAAGCGCAGGGAGGTGTCCAGCACCACGTCGCTTTCCCGCAGGGAGAAGCCGGTGCCGCCCGGATCCGTGCCGCCATGCCCGGGATCAATACAAATGACGCCGGTCACGGCATGGGATTGCGCGGGAACGATCACCAGGGCCAGCAGGCTGGCGGCGGCAAGCAGGGATTGCAGGGAACGGATCATGTGTTCTCCCCCCAACTGCGGGATGGGGCATTCTTGAATCACCGCTGTGTTCTGTCAATCCGCCGCCTGGTCGAGGGTGATGGCGGTCATACCGCCCCATCGAAATCCGCCGCGCCGGCGGGGGAGGCGTATGGAGCGGAATGGACGCCGCCGGGCCGGGAAAGGCTGGAGCGAAGGGGCGGGGACAGCGTGCGTTCCTCAAGCAGGATTGAAACCAAATTTCAGGGCCGGAGACCGGGTCTGCCGTCTGCTTTCTTCAGGATGGATTCGTGCGAAGTCAGCCACCAGACGCCGGCGATGATCATCGCGCCGCCAGTCACCCCGGAAACCGTCAGCGGTTCGCCAAAAAACATCACGCCCCAGATATAGGTCAGCACGATCGTGAGCTGGTTGAGCACGCCCATTTGCGCCGCGGTGATGAAGCGCACCACGTAGCTCATGCCAAGCTGGCCCGCCATCGCCGCGGCGGCGATGATCCACAGCAGCATGCTTTCCCGGAGATCCGGGACCTGCCAGGACAAGGGATTTGTCAGCAGGCAGCAAACGCCGCCGATCAGGTTGAAGACCATCAGGATGGCCAGCGGCCCCTCGGTGCGGCGCGCCCACTTGAGCGCGGTGACGGCGGAACCGCTGAAGATGGACGAGGCGAACCCCATCACCACGCCCATGCTGGGCGACCAGTCCCCGCCCACGCCCATGGTCAGCGCCGCGCCGCCCAACACCAGCGGAAAAGCCAGCCATCCCGCCGCGCGGATGCGCTCGCCGAGAAATATCGCCGAGAACATGGCGGTGAACACCGGATAGATGTTGTTGAGCAGAACCGCCTGGGACACCGGAATGCGCGCGATCGCCTCGAAGTAGAGAATCACCGCCAGGCCGCCCGCGATCCCGCGCAGCAATACGGGAGGCCACTCCGCCACCCGCCAGCGCGGGCGTCCCCACAACAGCAACGGCAGCAACAGCAGGGCCCCGCCCACGAACCGCACAAAGGCCACTTCGCCGCCTGGCATGCGGGCGCCCAGCGTCTTCGCGGCGATGGTCATGACCGCGAAGGCCACCGGCGACAACAGGTATACCAGCGGAGCGCCAACCGGACGGCCGGGAGACGCGGGCGATACCGGTGCGGAACTGCTCACGAAGGGAAAGGCTCACTCAGGCTGGCGCGGACCAAAGGCGGGATTCAACCCGTCCGCGCCGCCGGAACGGCGGAAAAAACAGGTGTCCCGCCCGGTATGGCAGGCGGGACCGGTCTGCTCCACCAGGTACAGGATGGCGTCGGCGTCACAGTCCACGAAAATATCCACAATCTTCTGGACGTGGCCGCTCTCCTCCCCCTTCTTCCACAAGCGGTTGCGGGAGCGGCTGAAATAATGGGCGAATCCGGTCTCCCGGGTGGTGCGAAAGGCTTCCTGATTGACCCAGGCCAGCATGAGCACGCGCCCGTCGCGGGCGTCTTGCGCGATGGCGGGAATCAACGGGTGGGCGGCGAAATCCGGTTCAGCCATGCGGGGGGTATTCACCGGACGCGGTCCGCCGTCAAGTAACGGCCCTGATTTTCCACCACCCGGCCCAACCCGGCCAGGTGTTCCAGGTGGGCCAGGGTGGAACGCTCCGCCAATGGCCAGGCCGCGGGCGGGGTGTCGTCATAGGCGATGGGGACGATTTCCTCCACGGTTCCAGCGCCGGCGGCGACAGCGGAGAAAATTTTTTCCTCCCGCTTGAGCCGGTGCTGGATATAGAAGCGGATGGCGTCCCGCGCATCTCCAATGGCCGGCCCATGGGCGGGCAGGATGACATGGGGGTGCAAATCGAGCATGAGTTCCAGCGACTGGAGGTAGGTCCCCATATGTCCTTCAGGCGGATCGATGAGGATGGTTCCCACGCCGGCCATCATGTCGCCGGCGATGATGGCGCGGGCGTCCTCCTCCCAGAAGATCAGGTGTCCCTGGGCGTGCCCCGGCGTGTGCAGGGCGCGCAGGCGCAGCGGCGGGTCTCCCGGGATCACGATCAGTTCGCCGCTGGCGATGAAACCATCCAGCGCTCCAGCCCCCAGCTTGTCGCGGTTGAGGGCATGGCCGCGCACCGGAACGCCATATTTCTGTCGCATCGCCTCCAGGCCGCCCACATGATCGCCATGGTGGTGGGTGATCAGGATTTCCCGGATGGGGCCCTTGCCTTCGCGCCGCAGGGTGTCGAGGCAGGTGTCCAGCACGGCCAGTTCCGCCGCCTCGCCGCTCGCCGGTTCGATCAGCACCAGTTCGCCATGCCCCGCGATATAGAGGTTGGTGTGGGTGGCGGGCGGCAGGGTGGGGGTGCGCAGTGGAACCACATGGATGCCCGGCGTGACCTCCATTTTGGTGGGAATGCTGTCTGCATTGAGAAATCCGGGATTGCGCAGCAATTCGATGGCGTGATCCCACTCCCTTTCCAGGGAGCGGAGAATATGCAGGGCCGGCGGCGGGACAAGCGCAAGTCCGCGCCGCCACAGATCAACAGCGGCGGCGGGGGCGATCCATTCACCCATGGCCAGTTCGCCCTCCCACACCTCCGGATGCTGATCTTCAGGACAATCGGCCACGAAGAAGCGGGCGGAAAAGCGCATGGGGGAAAACGGCGGCGTCACCCAGCGGGCCGCTTCATGAAAGACGACGCCGGCCGGTTGGGCCTGGTGCCTTTCCAGTGCTTCGATGAAGGGGATTTCCTTCGCCAGCAGGGCCTTGCGGGTGGCGGGCAAGTCATCGAGCCGGGCCGCGCCCAGCAGCACGCCTGTTTCTTCAAACGTCTCGCGCACCGCCGCCGCGAGAGAGGGACGCAGTTCTTCCGGGCCATGAAAATAACGGGCGGCTTCGTGGTCCGCCGGCTCCACGCCGCCGCCGGGAAAGGAGTAATGACCGGGCATGAACGCCACACGGCTGGAGCGCCGCACCCAGAAGACCTGGCGATTGGCCAGGCGGTTGCGCGTGAGCACCACCGCGGCGGAAGGTCTGGGCGGACGGCTCATATCTCCGCCGCCTCCACATCGCCAAGGGTTTGTTCCTGTTCGCGGCGCATCTGCTTGAATTCGCGGTCCAGGGTTTTGCGCAGTTCCGCCAGCAATTGATACGGAGCGGAAAACTCGATGCGCAGCCCCGCCACCTCGATGCGGCAGCCATCGGGCAACTTGAGGAATCCCACCGCCTTCACGCCGTTGATGACGCAGTCCACTTCCGGCTCGATGCGAATCCAGTGGCAATCCCCCAGCCATTCCACCGCGGCGGCGAGTTTCGGAGCGAACAGCCCCTTGTACCGGATGTCGCAATCATCCGTCTTGCCGATGATGACCCGGGGCTTGTCCAGCAGGACCCTTTGCAGCACGGCGCCTGATTTGTCCATCACCTGGAGCGCGCCCTTCCGGCGGAAGGCGGATGCCTGGCTCTGTTTGAGCAGGGCTTCGATATCAATCACTTTTGTCGGCTCGGCCAGAATGGGATCGCCAGGCGGCACATTCGATTTCAGGAAGCGGTCACGGTCTTCTTCCAGCATGACTCCGTCCGTGGAGTTCTCGGCCCGGGCCTCCTCGCTCACGCGCTGTACATCCTGGTTGCGCATCAGAAAAAAGGAATAGGGGCCGATATCGAAACTTTCTCCGGGGGAAAGGTAATAATCGCGGACATCAATATCCGCGATGACCACCTTGGCGCGCGGTCCAAAGGTGGTGAGGCGCCAGTGCTTGCCATGGGGTTTGAGCAGGAGGTGCCGGCGCGACACGATGGGATCGGGAATCAGAATATGGGCGTGCGGATGCCTGCCGACGGCGATAAACTCCGTATCGTCGGGAAAAATGTACCGGTACAGGATATCCCTGCCCTTGGTGACAATGATGGACGGCATGCCCTTGCCCTCGAACCGCCGCACGTAAACTGCCTGAACGCGGTCTAATCCTCCGTGTCGCAGCAAACGCAACGGAGGATAACCACAGATGGTTCAGATTGCCATACTGCAATTGTATTTGATCAGCGATTCGCGCAGGGGCCAGGCGATAATTTCAAGTTGATGCGAAACCAGCCGGGCCAGCCGCTCCCAGGACAGCCGTTCCACCCACCGGCCCGGGCGATCCAGATAGCGCCGCATCAGGATGGCCTCTGGCGAATCCACCGCCACCCCCACCCCCAGCCAGGGAATCCCGATCCCGGCGCAAGCCCGCGCGGCGCCGGCGAAATCCAGGTCCCACAGGCCGGCGGGCCCGGTTTCCTGCCCTGTTCCCGGGCGGGTGGTCACGGAGGCGCGGCGGATTGGAACATCCCGGGCGATGCATTGGGAAACCAGCGCCTGCAACAATTCCGGGCCGGAGTCCAGCGGCGCATCCTGCATCCGCGCGGCGTCGCGGACGGTTTCAACAGCGAGGAGATCGCCTTCTTTCAGCGGCGCCGCAAGGCCTGCCACCGGGGCGACTGTCACCACGCAGGGTGGACGGAAAGTCTTCAGCAGGCGTTCGAGCGACCGTTGGGAATCCCCCGCCCCGGCGCCGGTAATGTAGACGGGCAGGCCATCGAGTCCGCCGCGCCCCAGAAAAATCCGGCGGCCCGCTCCCTCATGGAAGAAGGAGGGAGCGCCCTGCAACCAGTGCGAGACCTCCGCGGGCAGGGCGGCGGAGACCAGCGGACGGTCCTGAATCCGCCATTCCGGCTCACGGGAGGGGGGCGCGTGTCGTCCAAAGAAGTCCATCGGGCTGGTTCTCAACCAGGCCGTAATTGTTCACGGCGTATTTGCTGACCAGTTTGTATGGGGGGAGGCGGCTCCAGTCCACGAACCGCGCCATCAAGCCCAGCCGGTACAACTGTTGTTTGAAGTTGGGGGTCTTGGCGAGGCCGTAATAGTATTTGAGTTTTTCCAGACCGCTTTCAAACTGGTAGAGCACCCCGGAGGATCCCACCAGCCCGCCGCCCTGTTTGAAATCCGGAGTTCCGTCGAAGCTTTTTCCTTCCTTGCCGATCAGGCGGATCACCTGCTCGACGCCATCCGGTCCGCCGGACAGCACCATCACGTCGCCGACGAAGGCGTAGTGCGGCGTTTGCCCCCCCGGTGGAAATCCTTTTTGCACCAGTTCAACGATATTGGCGTTCAGATATTCCCGGGACTTGAGATCAAACTTTTCTGATTTGTCCACCAGTTGCCGCATGATTTCTTCCAGGCGCTTGGCGTCCGAGACCCGCGCCACCATGGCGATGGACTGGCCATCCCAGGAATAGGGCTGGGTATAGGTGGTGAACCAGGCGAAGGAACCGGTGAAATTGCCCATCACATCCTTTTCGATGTTGATCTTGAGCTTTTCCTCCTGCTCGGCGACCCATGCCCTGGCGGCATAGTATTTGACCCGCTGGGTCTGTTTGAACCACTCCCATCCTTCATTCCACAGCGCCACCGGGTCCAGATGGAACTCCACGAACGACGCGGCGTTCGCCGGGGCCAGGCGCGCCATGGACACCGGCTTGTTTTCCGCCGGAATCGCCCGGAGCAGACCGGCGCGCGCGCCCGGCATCAACACAAACACCTGCACGGTAGAGTCCTTTTCGGCGATGTCCAATCCCCCGCCGATGGCGCGCCCGGAGGATATTCTGGATACCTTGATATACTCCGCGATTTCCTTGAGCGACGGATCGGAGCCGAGAAATTTCACCAGTTCCACCATGCTGAAGTAACCAAAGCTGGCGGCATGTTTCCGCACCTTGTTGAAGGCCGCCTGGAAATCCGGATTGCCCTTCAAGCCCCCAGCGCCGGGGTTTTTGATCAACCGCTGGGTGGCCGCGAAAGCCTTTTGGGTCAGGGCCACCACCATATGGCCGCCTTCCACGCCGGCCGCGACCACCATGGGTTTTGGAGGAGGCAGCTTGGAGCGCTCCGCCAACTGGATGCGGGCGGGGTCAATGATCTCGGTGAAGATCAACACGTCGGAGCCATTGAGCTTTTCCTGTTTGAAACGGAATTTTCCGTTCCAGTATGGCGAAGACAGGATCGTGTTGAGGTGCTTGAACGCATCCGGCGCCTTGTCGCCCGCTTCGGCGATCAGCACCACGCCAAATTCATCGCCCTTCTTCTTCGGAAACTCATGAACGCCCAGGGCCACGCCCTTTTTGGTCATTTCATAAAGCTTCTCTCCGGCCTCGGACATGGGTTTGGGCAAGGCGCCCCAGGTCTTTTTCCATTCATCCAGCCCCGGCTTGAGGAACGCCTGGACAGCGGATTCCTTCCAGAGCGGCTGATACAGCTTCGCGATCCGCTGCTCCAGTTCGCCCCAGTTTCCGGCGCTGGCGTACATCACCGTCTCCCGGGGGAAAAACGCGGCCAGCGAGGTGGAATCGGCCCGCGCCGGCGCGGACAGCATCACCAGCAACCAGGCGCCCAGAACCATCCGGACTGCGTTCATTTTTCCGCCTTTCCGTATTTCTTTTCAAACTCGCTGTTGATTTCCTGCAGCCCGTCGCGGTTGTACTTGCAGGCGATCTGGGGCTCGCGCACCAGCCATTTGGAATGTTGCACGTCCACTTCATCCAGTTTGGTGCGGATCTTGAGCTTCGGAATCTTCTTTAACGCCTCTAATCCTTCCTCCCGGATTTTTTGGTCGTTGTTCTCGTTGGATACGCACAGCGCCGCCACGCCCAGTTCCTTGTTGTAGTTGATGCTGTTGGGTTCGAGTTGGACAGCCTTGCGCATGAATTCGAGCGATTTTTCAGGGTCGCCCGACATGCCGGTGACCATTTTGGCCAGCACGCCGCGCGGGGCCTGGCGATACATGGTCGCCAGAATCAGGTAGGAGTCGCCCAGCGTGTTGCTCTGTCCGGTGGGCAGGCGGTAAGTGGGCTTGAGTTCATGCACCTTTTCCAGATGAGCGAGGATTTCCCTGGGTTTGAACACCCCCTGAACGAACGCCTTGGCCACGCCCATGGTGGTCGCCTTGCGGCCCGTGGACGCCGCGTACCAGAAATGCAGTTCAGCGACATGCGGAGCGAATTTGAGCGCTTTCCGGGTCAGTATCTGGGCCTTGTCGAACTGCTCCAGACGGAAGTCTTTCTTGTCAAAAGGGGAGGACTCGCCCTTGAGCCAGTAATTCCGGGCCATCCGCCAGTAAAACCCCGGCTCCTGCTTGTTGAGCGCGTAGACTTTTTCCAGAATCTTGTTGGATCCATCCAGATCCCCCGCCAGCATCCTGTCCTCGGATTCCTTGAACAGATCCTCGATTTCCTTGCTGGATGCGTTTTGGGCGAGAACGGCTCCGGGGGCCAACGCGAGCAATACCGCAAGGGTCCGGAAAAACACGGCGACCTTCATGGGGCCGGAACCTAACACGCGGCGATCACGCCCTTCAAGGCGGCGCCGTTCCGGATTGACGGGGCGGACGGCCCGGCCCTGTGTTTTTCCCGGCGGCGGATACCGGCGGACGGAGCAGAACCATCCGGTTCCGCCATCAAGCCATTGTATTGTTATAGGGGCGGACCTCGTCTTGGAAGAGCGGGGCTTGCGGCGCCAGAGCTTGGTTCGCGAAACCCATCTCCATCATTACAATCGCGGTCTCCGGTGTCCCGCCTCCCCCGGCTGGAAGCCTGCCTGGCGCGGGCAGGAACAGGGACCGTGGGGCGCGGGTGAGGGCTTTCATGCGGGCATGGGCCATCCCGGTTCGCTTCGTTTGGCGTACGAGGTCAAGGCGGGACTTGAACCGGTTTGAACGCCGCCGGGCCTGTGACCTCCGCGGCCTGTCCGCCCCCGGATACCGGGGTTCCGCGAGCAGGACCCTCCGCCGGGCTTTTCCTTCCCGGGGAAATGGGGTAAGTCTCGCGTCCCCGGCGGGCGGTCCGCCGGTTCTTCTTTTTTCCCGGGCGGATACGATGAAAGCCAAAGTGTACGTCACCCTCAAAAACGGCGTCCTGGACCCCCAGGGCAAGGCCGTGGAGCACGCCTTGCATTCGCTGGGCTTCAGCGAAGCCGGCGAGGTCCGGCTGGGCAAGTTCATCGAGGTGCAACTCTCCGGAACCGACAGGGCTGCGGCGGCGGAGCGGGTCCGGCAGATGTGCGAACAACTGCTGGCCAATACGATCATCGAAAATTACCGGTACGAAATCGAATGAAAACGGCGGTGGTGGTTTTTCCCGGCTCCAACTGCGACCGGGACATCTATCATGTGTGCCGGCACGTCATGCGCTGGTCCACGGAGTTCGTCTGGCACAAGGAGACCACGCTCCCGGCGGGAACCGATCTGGTCATCCTGCCGGGCGGATTCTCCTACGGCGATTATCTGCGTTCCGGCGCCATCGCCCGTTTTTCCGCCATCATGTCCGCCGTCAAATCCCATGCGGATCGCGGCGGCGCGGTCATCGGCGTATGCAACGGATTCCAGATTCTGACCGAATCCGGGCTGTTGCCGGGCGCGCTCTGCCGCAACCGTGATCTCAAATTCATCTGCGCGCCGGTGGGCCTGCGGGTGGAAAACGCCGGTTCCATCGTCACCCGCGCCTACAGGGCTGGCGAGCGCATCCGCATGCCTATCGCCCATGCGGATGGCTGTTACCAGGCCGGCGAGGAGACCCTGAAACGGCTGGAAGGCGAAGGGCGGGTGCTCTTCCGCTATGTGGATGAAGCAGGCGAGCCCAGCGAGCGCGGCAATCCCAATGGTTCGCTCCACAACATAGCGGGCGTCCTGAATGATCGCGGCAACGTCGCCGGGTTGATGCCCCACCCGGAGCGCTGCGCGGAGACCATTCTCGGCTCGACGGACGGCCGCCGGTTTTTCGAATCCCTGGTGAAATGACATGAGCGTGCGCAACGAACCCGCCATCACCCCTGAACTGGTGAAAGAACACGGCCTGACGCCGGACGAATACCAGCGCGTCCTGGCCATTCTGGGGCGTACGCCCACCTACACTGAACTGGGTGTTTTCAGCGTCATGTGGAGCGAGCATTGCTCATACAAAAGCTCCCGGGCGTTTTTGGGAAGATTCCCCACGCGGGGCCCCCGCGTGCTGCAGGGACCGGGGGAAAACGCCGGGGTGGTGGATATCGGCCATGGCTGGGCGCTGGCCTTCAAAATGGAAAGCCACAATCACCCCTCGTATATCGAGCCCTATCAGGGCGCCGCGACCGGCGTGGGCGGCATCATGCGCGATGTCTTCACCATGGGCGCGCGGCCCATCGCCAACCTGAACCTGTTGCGCTTCGGCCGTCCGGAGCACCCCAAGACGCCGTATCTGCTGGATCGCGTGGTCGCGGGCATCGCGGGCTATGGCAACTGCATGGGCGTGCCCACGGTTGGCGGCGAACTCTTCTTCGACGGTTCCTACGACAGCAACTGCCTGGTCAACGCCATGACCGTGGGGCTGTTGCGCGCGGATCGCATTTTCCGGGGCAACGCCAGCGGCCCGGGCAACGCCGTGCTCTACGTCGGCAGCAAAACCGGCCGGGACGGCATTCACGGCGCCACCATGGCCTCGGAGGCCTTCGGCGAAGGTTCCGAAGAGAAGCGCCCGACCGTGCAGGTGGGCGATCCCTTCACGGAAAAGCTGTTGCTGGAGGCCTGCCTGGAACTGATGGAGAAGGACATCATCATCGGCATTCAGGACATGGGGGCGGCGGGCCTGACTTCCTCCTCCTGCGAGATGGCGGGCCGGGCGGGCACCGGCGTCGAACTGAACCTGGAGCGCGTGCCCATGCGTGAAACCGGCATGACCCCCTACGAATTGATGCTTTCCGAATCGCAGGAACGCATGCTGATGGTCGTCAAACAGGGCGGCGAGGAGGAAGCCCGGGCGGTTTTCCAGAAATGGGACCTGGACGCCGAAGTGGTGGGCCGGGTGACCAGCGACGGCATGCTGCGCGCGCGTTGGCATGGCGAAGTGGTGGCGGAAATTCCGGCGCGGGAAATCAGCGATCAGGCCCCGGAATACGAACGTCCGCGCTCCCGTCCGCGTTACCTGGACGAAACCGCGAAGCTGGATGAAAGCAGCATCCCCGTTCCATCCGATCTCAACGCCACGCTGGTCCGCCTGTTGGGTTCCCCCAACCTGTGTTCCCGGCGCTGGGTGTGGCGGCAGTACGATCACCAGGTCATGGTGGGCACGGTGGAAGGACCAGGCGGCGGCGCGGCGGTGGTGCGTCTTCCGCAGACGGGAACCGGCGTCGCGCTGACGGCGGGCTGCAACAGCCGTTATGTCTTCCTCGACCCCCGGCTGGGCGGCTGCATCGCGGTGGCGGAATGCGCGCGCAATATCTCCTGCACTGGCGCCACGCCCATCGCCCTGACGGATTGCCTGAACTTCGGCAGCCCGGAGAATCCCGAAGTGTTGTGGACCTTCGTCGAGGCCATCGAGGGCGTCTCCGAAGCCTCGGAAAAGCTGGATATTCCAGTCGTCAGCGGCAATGTCAGCTTCTACAACGAAACCAGCGGTTCGGCGGTCTTCCCCACCCCCGCCATCGGCATGGTGGGCGTGATGGAGGATGTGACCCGCGCCATCGGGATTGGTTTCTCCCAGGCCGGCATGCGCGTCGCCCTGATCGGCCAGTTCCGTCCGCAGGCCGGCGGCAGCGAATACCTGGCCGCCATCCACGGCAAGACCGCGGGAACGCCCCCCGCCCTGGACCTGGCGGCGGAGGCGCGCGTGCAGTCGCTTGTCCGCAAACTGGCCGGCGACGGACTCCTCAAGGCCGCGCAGGATGTTTCCGATGGCGGCGTGGCGGTGGCGCTGGCGGAGATGTGCCTGCGTCCCGGCCAGCCCATGGGCGTGACCGTACGGCTTCCCGGACCCGCCGCCAGCCGGCCCGATGTGCTGCTTTTCGGCGAAACCCAATCCAGCATTCTCATCGCCTTCGCGCCCGAGATGGAGGCCGCCGTGCGCGCCGCCGCTTCCAGCGCGGATGTCCTGTTCGTGCCGCTGGGCATGACCGGCGGCGCCAAGCTGGTGATTGAAGGTCTGATTGACGCGCCGCTGGATCACCTCCGCGACGCCCATGAAAACGGCCTGAAGAAGGTGCTCGAACACAGCCGCGCCGGAGCGGCCTGAAGCCGGGGATTTCCGCATGGGTTTTCATGATGAATGCGGCGTTTTCGGGGTATATGACCACCCCGAGGCGGCCAACTTCACCTACCTGGGACTGCATTCGCTGCAACACCGGGGCCAGGAGTCCGCGGGCATTGTCGCCACCGACGGAACCTCGTTTTTCCAGCACAAGGGCATGGGCCGCGTGGGCGATGTCTTCCGTCCGGAGGACATCAAGGACCTCAAGGGGCGAAGCGCCATTGGTCACGTGCGCTATTCCACCTCGGGCAAATCCACCCTCAAGAACGCCCAGCCCATCGCCATCGAATACAGCCTGGGCAAACTCGCGGTGGGGCACAACGGCAACCTGGTGAATATTGACAAAAAGCGCCGCGAACTGGTGGAGCACGGCTCCATCTTCACGTCGGAAATAGACACGGAGATTCTGGTCCACCTGATCGCGACTTCGCGCAAGCCCACGGTGGTGGACCGCATCCGCGACGCGCTGTCGCAGGTCAACGGAGCCTATTCGCTGGCCATTCTCACCGACAAGCAATTGATCGCGGTACGCGACCCGTATGGATTCCGCCCGCTGGTGCTGGGAAGCGTGCAGGGGTCGCCCGTCATCGCCTCGGAAACCTGCGCGCTGGAGTTGATTGACGGAGAATATGTCCGCGAGATCGAACCGGGAGAAATTCTGGTCGTGGACTCGAAGGGCATGCACAGTGAACATCTGGAGCCCGCCCCGCGGCTGGCGAAATGCATCTTCGAGCACGTCTATTTCGCGCGTCCGGACTCCCACCTCTTTGGCCGCGGCGTATACGAAACCCGCAAGGAACTGGGACGTCAGCTCGCCCGCGAATCCCATGTCCCCGCGGACGTGGTGATTCCCGTGCCGGACTCCGGTGTTCCCGCCGCCCTGGGATACGCCGGAGAAGCGAAAATCCCCTATGAAATGGGATTGGTGCGCTCCCATTATGTCGGGCGCACCTTCATCGAACCGCGCCAGAGCATCCGCCATTTCGGCGTTCGCCTGAAGCTGTCACCCAACCGCGATCTGTTGCAGGGCAGGCGGGTGGTCGTCATTGATGACTCCATCGTGCGCGGCACCACCAGCCGCAAGATTGTCAACATGATCCGCGCGGCGGGAGCGAAGGAGGTGCATATGCGCATCAGTTCGCCGCCGACCACCCATCCGTGTTTTTACGGCATTGACACGCCCACCCGCGAGGAATTGATCGGCGCCAACATGGGCACGCCGGAGATCAACCGCTATCTGGGTTCCGATACGCTGGCGTACCTGAGCATGGAAGGCCTGCACAGGGCCGTGGGCAGCGATCGCAAGTCCTTCTGCGACGCCTGCTTCAGCGGCGCCTACCCCATTCCGGTGGAATGATGGGGGGATGCGGGCCGCCGTTCAGGCTTGCCCCGGCCTGGAAGCGGATGACAGGCATGATGGCCGCCTGCGTTCGCTGGGCCGGCTGAATCCATTTGTATTCCCGGCGGCTCTGACAGGCGAGGTTATCCCCCCTCGCGCGGCGAAGGTTGCCGGACGCGGGGGAGGGGTTACACTTTCGCTTGAACCAGGAGGCCATCATGTCCGCCCCAGCCAACAGCCATTTGTTCAACGCCCACCTGACCTGGACCGGCGCCGCCAAAGGCCCCACCGCCACTCCGGATTTCTCCCGGGATATGAAAGTGAGCATCGAAGGAAAGCCGGACATCGCCGGTTCGTCGGCTCCCGGTTTTCGCGGCGATCCCAAGGCGCATAATCCGGAGGACCTGTTGTTGAGCGCGCTGTCCATGTGCCACGCCCTGACCTACCTCGCGGTCTGCGCCGGATCGGGCGTGCAGGTGCTTGCCTACGAGGACCATGCGGAAGGCGTGCTGGAAAAGGTGGAGCGCAACTTCAGGTTCACCGGCGCGACGCTGCGTCCGCGCGTGGTGGTGGCGGCGGGAAGCAACCTGGATCGCGCCAACAGCCTGCATGACAAGGCGCACGCCAACTGCTTCATCGCCAACTCGATCAACTTTCCGGTGAAGATCGAGGCCGAAATCACCATCCGGGAGTGAGCCGGACTCCGATCAATCATCTGTTCGATTCTTGCATGTCCCGTGGCGGCGGGAAGCGCTTTTCCGTTGTGATTCCGCAGTATGTGTGGGGCGCCTGGCCCGCCCAATCATCTCCGTCTGGACAACACCTGCCCCGCAACGGGAGCGGGGATGGATTCCAGCCGGCGGCGGAGGTCTTCCAGGTAGCGCAGGCCGCGGGCCGTGCTGGGGCCCCACCAGGAGCACAACTCGCCGTCCACCAATTCCACCGCGCACTCCGGGGACAACTGCAACTCCTCGCGCACCCGGGCGACATGCCGCTCGCCGAAGCTGTAGGGTTCGCTGGACAACATGACCACCCGCGGTCTCAGGCGGGCCACGGTATCCGCGTTGATTTCCGGGTAGCGGGCCGCATCCGCCAGCACGTTCCCAAACCCGCACGCATCCAGCATGGCGTGAATGAAGGTGTCCCCGCCCACGCTCATATAGGGCTTGCGCCAGATCAGGTAGAGGCAACGCAGCCCCGGCGGCCCTGGCGAGGCGGCCCGCACCCGCCGCCATTCGCTCTCGATCTCCGCCGCCATGGTTTCTCCGGCGGCGGATTGTCCGAGCAGCGCGCCCAGTTCGCGCAGCAGTTGCGCCGCGTCCGGCACGGTCCGCACATCGTTGATGAAGACCGGCGCATGGCGGGCGATGGCGGTCACATCGTCCTTGCGATTCTCTTCCTTGTTGGCGAGCACCAGCGAGGGGCGGAGTTCCGCGATTCGCTCCACATCGGGATTTTTGGTGCCGCCGATGCGCTCAATCCTTGTGAGGGATTCCCGGGGGCTGGTGCAATAGCGGGTGCAGGCGATCAGCCGGTCCAGCGCGCCAAGCGCCGCCACCGCCGCGGTCAGGCTGGGCGCCAGCGAGACGATGGAGGAAAACTCCCGCGCCGGCGGCGGACCCATCCACCAGGTCAGCGGTCCGGCGCGCTCCAGCGCGCTCCCGGAGGGGTCTGGAGCGGCCATGCTCATGGGTGTTGTCCCAGCGGCTCGATATCAAGGGTGATCAGCCGGGTGTGAACGGAGGGCCCCGCCGGGAAGATCGCCATCAAACAGGCGCCCTGATACGAGCGCTCGAAGCCATCCTCCGATTGCGCGACGGTTTCAATGGGATAAACCACCAGGCGCGGCGGCGGATCAAAACTCAGGCGCGCCTGATAGCCTTCGTATTCATCGCGCAGAAGGACAAACGGCGCCGCCGGCGTATCCAGGCGCTGGTTCATATCGTGACGCGAGTCACCGGGGAGGATCATCTGACGCCTGGGATCGGCGCTGGACAACAGGGTGAGGTTGAACTCGACCGCGCGCAGGAAACCATCCGGCGGAGAGCGGCTGTCTTCGTAGCGCGCCTGCAGGCGCCCGGGATCGGACAGGACGAAAGTCTTCGTGAATCCGCCTTCGGGGTGGGTGAGGATCGCCCCGGCCTCGCCGTGGAGCCAACGGACTTCCATCTTCGCGCTGGCGTGACCGGCGTCGAGGCCTTCGTAGCGTTCCAGCGCCGCTGGGGAGGATTTCTCCGGGACCAGCCAGTCGCGGAAGCTGGCGCGCATCACCGGATCGTAGGTCAGCAGGTTTTCCAGACCGGCTTCGCGGGCGCGCACGCGCTCATGGATGGTGGCGATGGCGGGGTCTTCTCCATTCCGCCGGGCTTTGCCGCGATCCGTCACCACGGCGGAGGCCACGAGATGATGATAGGCCTCCTCGCGCCGGGTCAGCACGTTGGCCAGGTTGTGGCGCCAGTGTTTGTGCAGGATGTCGTGGACCGCGCCGCCATCGGCCGGATCGGCGGCGATGAACAGCCGATCGGATTCCAGCGCGATCTGCTGCTGGAAATCGCGCCGCAGATCAATGGGATAACAACGGGGCTGCTGGGATGAATGCAGGCTGTCCAGCAACTCCCATGCGCGGAGGATATGGTGAATCAGGGCGTGCCGCAGGTGAACCAGGTAGAGTCCGCCGAACATGCCGTGCCAGTAGGCGCAGTTGCACTGACCGCGGAACAGGTGCGCGCGCGCCTCGTCGAGAATCCGCGTGGTGTTTTGCGCGCCGTCCGGACGCCAGACGCCGCTTTTCAGGTTGCGTTCCGCGTCATCCAGCTTTTCGCTGACCAGCACCATCAGCTTGTGGATGCGATTGGATTCCGGATAACGCGCGAGGAAATTCTCCCAAACACCTCCGCGCATGAACCGGAGATCGGTCTCGCCCGCCTCGCCCAGTTCCTCCAGTTCATGGCGGCGTGTGGCGAAAGCGCGAGCCGCCGGCGTGGGCAGCGCCCATTCCATCATCTCCATGTAGCTGGCGGTTGGCAGGTAGGCGCGCCCGCGCGGCGCATGACTGGCGAACCAGTCGCCGAAGGAGCCCGTGCGGACGGTGTCCGTGTTCCGGCACAGCGCCTCGCAGAACTGACGGAGCCAGCCCTTTTCCTGCACCCACTCGAAGGTGTCGGGCCACAGGCCGAATTTTTCGCCGTCGTCGGCGTAGATGGCGGCGGGAACCCCGCGCTCCGCCTCCGCCGCCAGATAATCCATGACCTCGCCGGCGCGCCAGAAGGGGATGCGGTAACGCAGGTTTTTGGAGATGGGAAAAACCGCGAGCGGGCTGCCCGCCTTGTCGGTGATGTAATGGCCGTCAAGCCGGGCCGGATCGAGACCCGAGGCGATGAAATGCGTGTCGTCCAGGATGGTGTAGGTCAGCCCAGCGGCCGCGGCCAACTCCGGAACGGCGGGATCCCACACCCGTTCGGCGAGCCAGAACCCGCGCGGACGAACGCCAAAACGCCGTTCGCAGGCGCTATTCATCATCTCAAGCTGCTGGATGGCGTCGCGCCGGGGGATCGCGGTCAGAATGGGCTCGTAATACCCCCCGCCGAGGATTTCCGCCTGGCCGCGTTTCACCAGTTCCGCGAGAAGATCCAGGTATCGCGGCTGCCTCTGCTCCATCCAGTCGAGCAGCGGCCCGGAATGGTGAATGGAGAAACGCACCGGCGGGTACTCAGCCAGGGTGTCGAGCACCGGCTGGTAACATTTCCGGAAGGCCATTTCGAAAACATCGTCGAAATTGCCCACCGGCTGGTGGTTGTGAATGCCAATCAATAGGGTGATGGGCGGCATGGGGGTCTCGCGGGTTTACACCAGCCAGCGTCGCGACGGAGCGAGGTTGCTTTCCATGTCAATCTCCAATGGCGCGTCCGGAGGGTGTTGTTCGATCACCAGACCATCCCGCATGAGTTCCACTGTCAACCTCACGCGCCGCTGTCCATCCAGATTGAGCAGGCTCAAGGGAATCGCGGCGCGCACAACCCCGTACGGAAGCGCCTGCGCGCGGACGCCGCCATCCGCCGGCGCAACGGCCCGCACTTCGCCATCGCCGCCGCGCTCCAGGGCGATCAGGATATCCGCGCTGGTCCCGGCGGCGGCGCGGATGCGCAACATTTGGCCGTCGTTGGCGTGTTCACCCAGGGTGATGCGCAAATACATATCCCGGTCGCTGGCGCCGTACAGAATCAGCCGCAGAAGACCTGGCTGGGCCATGGCGCCGCCCGGGCCGGGCAGGTATTTGCCCGCGCCATGCCAGGAAAAATAGCTGTCATGGGGGCTGCTGAAATCCGGGGCGATGGCGGCGAAGGGCGGTTCGACGCGGGCGAGCCTGCCCGGCTGACGGATGGGGCGGTACAGCGTTTCCGGAATCTCCTCGCCGATCAGCCGGTAAACCTCCGCCAGGTTGGCGCGGAAGAGCCGGTCGTAGATGCTGTCGGTTCCGCTGTCGAATTTGTCGCCGTACCACCAGAACCAGTCGCTGCCCTCGGCGATGCGCAGCCGCCGCCAGGCCAGCTCGCCGCGTTCGCCGCCGTGCTCCTGGCTCCATTCACTCAGGCGCGCATGGGCGGCTCCAAGGGCTTCCCAGGCGGTATTTTCCTCGCCGCCGCCGATCCAGATACGGAAATTGCTGTCCACCCACGAGCCTGAATGCAACTGGCGGATGCGCCGTTTGGCCGGGTATTCCCGCAGGAACCCGGAGATGGTGGTGGTGGCGATCCAAGGCGTGCTGGAGAGGGTCTGGTACAGTTCGCGCAGGAAGGGCTCGCCGCGCCCTTCGTAATGCTCCCAGGGGTTTTCACCGTCGAGGATGATCGCCACGAGAGCGGGGTCTCCAGTATCGCCGCGGGGAATGCGCCGGAGGGTTTCCATGAAATGGGCGATGGCGCTGGGACCGGCCGTGCGGTGGTACTGGAACCCGAAGGCGTCGGACAGCGCATGGTGGCGTCCGATGAGGGTCATTTCACGGCCATCCGCCTCGCAGAGCCACGGCCGGTTGGGTTCAAACGCGCCTTCGATCCGCGAGCGGGCAATATTGTTTTCATCGGTCGCCAGCCACTCGAAACCCGCCTCGCGCGCCAGCGGGATGACTTCGGGAGAAACCGCGCCTTCGCTGGGCCACAGTCCGCGGGCGGGCGAGCCGGAGATCTCCTGAAAACGCCGCTGGGCCTCGCGCAGATGCCAGCGCGCTTCCTCTGGCGCCCGCATGCGGCGCGGCCGGGGCGACTCCGGCTGGCAGCGCGCGGCCGCATCCGTATCCGCCAGCAATGGCAGAATGGGGTGGTAATACGGCGAGGTGGTGAATTCCGGCAGGCCGCCTTTGGCCGCCGCGATATAGCGGTCCCGGGTGCGCGCCATCATCCGCAGGTGAAGGTCCAGCACCGTGCGCTTGTCTTCCTCGGTGAATCCCCGCCCCTTGGCGATCAATTCGCGCAGTTCCGGATATTCCCGCCGCGCGCTGAAACCCGTCCACGCCAGGTTGAACAGGGTCTGAAGGTCAAGAAAATCGGCGTCGCTCAACTGCCGGGCCAGGCTGGCGCCTTGTTTTCCGGCGGCCGCGCGTTGATCATCCAGTTTGCGGTAACGGGGCAGCGGTTCGATCATGGTCCGCCGGTTGGCCATGAAAAAATAGCGGACGATCTGCTCGCGATCCTGGTGTGTCAGCTCCCGTGCGGGGATTTCCGTCAACCGGAAACACAGATCGCGTTTGCCCCGGTCCAGGATATCGTCCACCTGATCCATCAGCGATGGAACCAGATTGAAACCCAGTTTCATCTGCGGAAACGCCAGCGCCATGTCGAGCATGTCCGCGTATCCGGCGGCGCCGTGCAGGCGCACCCAGGGCAGGGCGAAGTCCCCCGTGGCGGGGTCTTCGTAATGCGGCTGGTGCATATGCCAGAGAAACGCGACGTGCAGTTTGCCGCTCATGGATTGGAATCAGGCTTCGGGGAAACGGTAGCCCTTGGGCGCCACGACAATTCCGGCGGAGTCAATGACAAAGCCCCGTTTGCGGTCCAGTTCGTGATCATGGCCCACCGTGGCGCCGGCGGGGATGCTCACGTTTTTGTCTATGATCGCCCGCTTGACCCGGGCGCCTGGCCCCACATGCACATTCTCGAAGAGGATGGAATCCGTCACCTCCGCGTGGGGATGCACGCGCACGCGCGGGAACAGGATGCCGCGGTGAACGCTGCCGCCGGCGATGATGGCGCCTTCCGCGATCAGGGAATCGGTGGCCTCGGCGCGCTTTCCGTTTTCGCCGCCGCCATGGACCAGTTTGGCCGGGGGATGGGGCAGGTAACTGCTGTAGATGGGCCAGTCCGGGTTATAGAGCGAGAACACCGGCATGGGCTGGATCAGGTCCATGCTGGCCTCGTAATAACTTTCGATGGTTCCCACGTCCTTCCAATAGGCCTGCTCGCGGGCGTCCACCCCGGGGATGCGGTTGGTGGCGAAGTCGTACACGTAGACCTGCAACTCCTTGTAGACCCGCGTCAGGATATCCTTGCCGAAGTCGTGGCTGGAGCCGGGCCGGGCGGCGTCGTCCTTGAGCAGGGCCATCAGCGGCCCGGTGCTGAACACGTAATTGCCCATGGATGCGAGGATGCGGGTGGGGTCGCCCGGCATGGTTTTGGGAGCCGCGGGCTTTTCCTCGAAACCGATCATGCGGTGGTTGTGGTCCGCCTCGATCACCCCGAAATGAATGGACATCGCGGCGGGCGCCGGAACCGCCGCCACGGTGATGTCCGCGCGGGTGTCGCGGTGAAACTGGATCATCTGCCGCACATCCATCTTGTAGATATGGTCGCCGCCGAACACACAGGTGATATCCGGCATTTCATCGGTCAGGATGTTGAGGTTGTGGTAGATGGCGTCGGCGCTGCCGCGGTACCATTCCTTGCCGATATTCATTTGCGGCGGCACCGCCTCGATATAATGGCCCAGCATGGTGGACAGGTTCCAGCCGCGCACGATGTGCTGATTCAGGCTGTTGGACTTGTACTGGGTCAGCACCTTGATCTTGTGAATCTGGCTGTTCACGAAATTCGACAGCACGAAATCAATGATGCGGTAGCGTCCGCCGAAAGGCACGGCCGGCTTGGCGCGGTCCAGGGTGAGAGGCAGCAGGCGTTTGCCTTCTCCGCCCGCCAACACCATTGCAAGGGTGCGATCACGAATCATGGATGGTTCTCCGTCCGGAGATTCCGGATCTCTCACGCACTTACTTCACCAGGCGCAGGTGTCCGCGCCGCGGCGCCGCGGGCTGGGGCGCTTCCTCGCCGCCGGACTGCGCCCCACCGTTGACCACCTGGAGCCGCGGCCTGGGAGGAGCCTCTTCACCGGCTTCTTCCGCCGGTCCGGACCCGTTCTGCTGCTGAGCCTGTTCCACCTGGGCGGCCAGCACCCTCTTCATATGCTCGCGCAGGTCCTGGGGGATGGACTCCTCCCAGATAAATCCGCCGTCCGCCGTCTCGCTGGTCATGCCGTAGATGGAATCCCAGGGCAGGCGGCAATAAAACGGCTGGCGATTGAACGACAGGGTTGCTCCCAGCCCATCATCCCCGATGGTGAGATCGGGAATATGGAATTTGTAACTGAGGTTCAGACGCAGGCAGGGGTTGATTTTCAGATGGCTGGGGACCAGCACGTCATCGCGGCGCGCATCGAGATGGATCATGGTCAACCCCATCTCCATCAGTTCCAGCAGCGCGGCTTTTTTTTCGGCGTTGATAGTTTCCATCTCTGAATGGTTCCGGAAGCATTATGAATTCATCCCGCGCGAGAATGCAATTGCTCCGGCGCGTGACGCGGCGGAATGATTTTCACGCGGGCGTTCCAGCCGCCTGCCCGTTGAACGCGGCGGCGCGGGATGTGGAGGGATAAATTGCGGGCCCCCGGTTGTCATGGTAGCGTCCAGCATGCCCTCGCTGTGGATGCTGGGCATTTTCAGGCTGGTTGTAATGTCCGCTGAACGCCCCATTTATATCACCCAACCCCTGCTGGACAAATGGGTCAGCCAGGGAAAGGTGATTCTGACGGGTACGCATCTGACCATTCCCGCGCAGAACAAGGCGTATGATCTGGTGCCCGCCGTCCGCTTCATCAAGGTCGTGTCGGGAGAGGGCGATCCCCACGGCCTGATTGGAAAAATCCGCACTCCCGAGCAGATCAAGGCGCTCAATGGCGAACACTACATGGACTCCGTGCTGCTGGGTGAAATCGCCTATGAGGTGGAAGAAGGTTTTCTGGGATTGCTGGCCGGCGGAGACACTCCCGCGCCAGAACCCACCCGTCCCGACACCAACCAGGCGGTGGCGATAGCGCCCCAGCAACCGGCTTCCGTGGCGCAGGCTTCCGTTCCCGCCGCTCCGCCAGCCGCCAACGCATCCACTCCCGCCGCAAAGCCCGAGGACGATATCGCCGCCCTCACCAGCTTCCTGCTCAAGAATATGTGAGGCTATTTCAGCGGCAGGATGGCGAAGCCCTCCGCCGCCGCGGCCTTCAAAAACTGCTTGACCAGCGGCCCGGAGCAGCCCGCCTCTTCCGCGGCGTTGCGGACGGTCAATCCCTCGTGAAGCATTTTGAGCACGAACAGATGCCCGTCCCGCGCCGGGATGGTCCGGACAAAACCGGTATCCGGGCGGCGGAAGACAAAGGCGATTTCCCCGGTTTCCGGCGGCGGCCAGGCGGGTTTCGCCCTCTCCTCGTCATGCATCCATGAACGCATTTCCCCAATGAACGAGGCGGTGGCGTACCGGCATTGATGGATCTCCAGCGTCGGATTCAGCACGGGCTCCGTGAGATCATGTCTGGGCGGGATTTCTTCCCGGTTGCTCAACGCCACCCATTCCAGCCATTCAATCCGGCTTAATTCCACAAGGGCGGGGCCGGGAATTTCCTGACTGGCGGATATCCGATCAGCCAGGAAATCCGGAAACGGCTCCGCGCTGTGGTTCAGTTCCGGCTGCCTGGGCGGGAACCGCCGGATGTAATCCGCCGTCAGTTCATCCCACAGGTCTCCAGGCAGGACGGCGCGGGTGAGGGCGAAATTGGACTCCAGCGCTCCGGCGACATGCCCGCGCACCGCATCACGGTAATATTCCATCCGTTCGCGGGGAATATTCCATTGTTCCGGAAGATTTTCCGCTTCCGCCTCCCCGCGCAGAAAGGCGTGCATCCGATCCACGGCTTCCCGCAGATTCATGCCGCCTCCCCGGGGTTTGCGCACAGGCCGGACTCCGCCGCCTTCCGCATCTTGTCCGCTTCCTTCAGGAGCACATCCAGCGGGGGCACGCTGTTGTCCCATTCATACAACACCCAGGCGTCCGGGATTTTTGGGGCGGTCCAGGCCAGCAGATCGTATACCGCGTCAACGGCATGGTCGCCGTGGGTGTCCACAATGAAGGGGCCGCTGGCGTCATGGCCCGCGACATGAACCTGCTTGACCCGCTCCAGCGGCATGGACAGGATGAATTCCCGTGCGCCGTAGCCATGGTTCACGGCGTTGACGTAGACATTGTTGATGTCGAGCAGCAGGCCGCAGCCGCTTTGCTCCAGCACTTCACGGATAAACTCCGCCTCGGTCATCTCCGCGCCGGGCATGACGAAATAGTAGCTCGGGTTTTCCAGCAACAGCGGCAGCCCCACGTGGTCCTGCGCCTGCCGCGCCCGCTCCGCCACGCGCCGCGCCGCTTCCCGGGTGAATGGCATGGGAATCAGGTCGAAATACTGTTCGCCGTGGGCGCCCGAGTAGCACAAATGATCGGAAAACCAGGGCGGCTGAACCTCGCGGAAGAGTTCGCGCAGCAGATCCAGGTATTCCCTGTCCAGATCATCCAGCCCGCCGATGTTCAGACCGACGCCATGGGCGGCGACCGGCCAACGCTGGAGAACCTGCCGGAGCACGGTCCGGGGACGGCCGCCGCGAAACATGTAATTGTCCGATAGGATTTCCAGGAAATCCAGCCGGTTGCGGCGGATATCCATGATCTCCCCAAAATGTTCGCGGCGCAGGCCGATACCGAATTTCATGCCGGGATTCTCAGGCGTTTCATGGGGTGAAGGCAACAGCCGGAGCGAAAAAAAACACTCCCCGCCCTGATGAGGCGGGGAGTAAGTGATCACCCTGCTGGTGATGGCGGAAGGAGAAGGGCTACTCCTTCTTATCTTCTTTCTTTTCCTCTTTCTTGTCTTTCCCGCACTTTTTGTCGCCGCCGCACTCCTTGTCCTTGCCGCACTCCTTGTCCTTGCCGCACTTTTTGTCGCCGCCGCACTTCTTTTCTCCGCCCTTTTCATGGTCGTCGGCGCTGGCGAGCATGGGGGCGCTCACGGCCAGGCTTCCGAGCGAGAGGGCCGCGGCGAGGGCTCCGATGTTGATTTTCTTGCTGAGCTTCATGTGTTTCTCTCCTGAGGCGATATCGCGCTCATGGTTGTGGTGTTGCGCGTGAAGGAAATCCCCTCCAGTTGCTGGATAAGGATACGCCATCACGGGATCC